>BJUT01000135.1 GCA_007988745.1 Pseudoalteromonas atlantica | reverse complement strand
GGTTTACCGTTTGAGCTTAAATGTTACCTCGAATTAGTTGAGCTGACGGGGCGTATTATTCGCAATGATAAACCTGGGTTTATTGAAAACACTCAGCTCCCTTTATTAGAAAGAATAAACATAGCACCAGAGAACTGGTTAAAACTCACTAAAGACTTTACCCGCGTATTTCACGGCGCTGTAGGTAAGCCGCAATCACATGTAAGTTACTGCGAGCATTTAAATAAAAAAAGACGAGTAAATTATAGTAATTGTAAAAAGCTACTAGCCTAAAACCTCCTTAATAGTTTTAAAACTGCCTAGATGCAGGTTTAAGCATGCCTAAAATTAATAAATCATAAATATGCCAACCCAATAAATTTTAAATTTATCCATATTCCTGCACTTTTTATAATTACAGCTAATAAATCCTCATTAAAAGCGCTTAATTTAACTACTAATTACATATTTGAAGTGGGTGTCATGTTAATTTTTTGAACTGCCAACTCAAAATTTATAGTGGGTGTCATTATAATTT
>BJUT01000134.1 GCA_007988745.1 Pseudoalteromonas atlantica | reverse complement strand
GAGTTGACCTAAAAGAGATATACTACTTAATGTAATGCTTATTTTTAAGTTCAAAATGACGAAGAAATTAATTTTACTTGCATGTATTAAAAATAAAAATAAACAAGACACCCATCCTAAATTTTGCTCTTTAAGTAGTGACTACTGTTTAATTATTGTGAAAAATTAGCAGGGTGTTTTATGGCATTCGCAAGTAAGTGTCAAGTAGGTTTGCTTGATACAAACTATAAAATATAACAATGACACCCATCTTAATTTTTGTTTGGTTAAGTTGGGTATGTGGTTTACTTTTTACAAGGTATGTTACGTTATAAAGCGGTTATTGAGTTGACCTAAAAGAGATATACTACTTAATGTAATGCTTATTTTTAAGTTCAAAATGACGAAGAAATTAATTTTACTTGCATGTATTAAAAATAAAATAATAAAGACACCCACCTTAAACAGAATAAACTAGACACCCACCCTAATTTTTGCAGTTTGGCTAACTAAGTACTAGGCTTTTGTCAGTGTAAAAAACAAAAC
>BJUT01000133.1 GCA_007988745.1 Pseudoalteromonas atlantica | reverse complement strand
TATGTGTAAATGGAAGTTTGGTAAATGAATTCTAGCTTTGATGAATATATTTCTAATCTAAATTCAAATAGGAATAATTTTCCGAGTGAATTATTTGAGTTTGCTGCAAACACTGAAAGGTATGAATTAAACCACCCAAAATCACTTCATGATGCATGGGTTACATCGATAACTATTGCAGAAAATAGAAATAAGGTTCGTCCATTTGAACCCTCTTTATCAATTTCATTAAATTTACTTGGCCAACAACATGACCGTGATATTGTTCTGAATTATTTAAAAGTAAAATCATATGAACTTATAGGTACTGAGAATCCATTTAATTATGGTGATACTTTTCATGGTGATGTTTTAACCCATGAAGTATCGATTACAGGCAATGGATTTCAGCATATCATTGAGTTACGCTCAGGTTCTACATTTAAAGTTACATTTGCAGATTTTAATTGTGTGGAGAAAATTTACACATAACAAGCGCATTAAGCACGGGACTGCTAACAGTTTGCTTGGTTCCGCTACGCTTCACATTTTAGCAAACAATTATCAGCCCCTTATGCGGGCGTCT
>BJUT01000132.1 GCA_007988745.1 Pseudoalteromonas atlantica | reverse complement strand
CTCCACCAGCAACAGATGCCTCATGACCATTTGTTGTTATTTCTGCTGCAACACGATCAAGGTCTCCGTCTGTTAGATCATAGGTTTTACCACCCATATCAAACGAGCCCGCGTTAGCAGCATTTTCTATTTTTATATCAACCTCTAAAACAGCTTCAGCCTCTACTCCTAAATTTAAGTCAGCAATACCTTTTGCAACATCAACTGCAGTATCACCCACCGCAGTAGCATAAATTCCTGAGTCTCCATCAGAGTTTGTAACTGTGATATTTTCTGAGTTAGCAATTGTACCTAAAGCTGCACCAGCGTTAGAAGCGCCTAAAACAGAGCCTGCCCCGTTTTGTTTGTAATTGCCTATATCTTCTGCTGCAACACTAGTTAGAGATACCGATATAGTTTGGTTAGCATCCGCACCTATCTGGAACTTTTTACCTCCGAAACTTCCATCAAGAAGGTTTACACCACCGAAGCTTGTTGTATCAGCTATCCTTGTAAGTTCTGTTTGTAAAGCTGAAACCTCCTTTTGAAGTGACTCGCGATCTTCCGTAGAGTTTGACCCATTTGCCGATTGCAG
>BJUT01000131.1 GCA_007988745.1 Pseudoalteromonas atlantica | reverse complement strand
GACGTGGCAAACCTGCAAAGCGAAGTAGTTGTTTTGGCTGCTTGCCTTCTTTTGCGCATATTAAGCGTACTTGAGCGCTGGTATGGTCTGACTCTTCTGGCGTGTTAGCCATCTTGGCTCTAATGGGGTTTAAATCTACATAGGCCATACACGCTGCAATTGCGGCTTCATCAAGTAAAGCTTGCGATTTGAATCTCCCCTCCCAGAACCTCCCTGTGCAATTATCTTCTTTATTTGCTCTTCGCGCTATATCTTCATTTAACAGGCGCATAAACCAGCTGATACTTGCTAAACGTTCTCGGTATTGTTTTACCGTTTGATTGAAAAAGGTGAGTTCAACTTTACTTAGCTTCTCGCCTTGTATGTATTTTTGCGTTAGTAATGTGCCTTTACAGAGTTTATGCCAGCGAATAACAATCGCTTTATCATTCAGCCTATTTGCTTTTTTATCATCTACATACAGTACTAAATGGGTATGATTGCTCATTACGGCATAAGCGCACACATCAATACAAAATACCTTAGCTAATTCACCCAGCTTATCTTCAACCCATCCTCGTCGATGCTCGTAAGATTGACCAGTGAAACGGTCTTCGCCACATAAAAATGCACGACGAACACACCGTGAAATACAGTGATAGTATTTTGTATCAACCAAACTTACTTGTCGCTTTCTTGCAATTGCCATAAGACACTCTGCCTG
>BJUT01000130.1 GCA_007988745.1 Pseudoalteromonas atlantica | reverse complement strand
GTTGCTCCAAAAGTAAATGAAAACAAATTGGTAGTATTAGGCGTCCAATCAGGCAATAACTCCTGAACCTTTACCTCTGCATTTTTCAAAGCAATTTGAGACTCAGATATTTCACTAAAAATTTGCGACAAGTTTAAATAGACTAGCTCAGCGTCAAGTGGCTCTAGAAGTCCAGCTTTTCGTTTGTCTTCAACAATTCCAACGAGCGTTTGCAATTGCTCTTCTCTTTCTGAAAGTAACTGAGCCACCTTTTTTGCTGCTTGCCAATTAACTAATGCAGTTAAGGCATTAGCCTTTTTAGAATCGAGTAGAGATAACAATTGTTGCTGGTTTGCATAAACATCAATTTCACCAATGGTTTTATTTGTTGATTGCTTATCCCAAAAATCTATCGTTTGACTGATACCAATAGAGTAATTATCAAAATCACCTTCTTTTTCATAGCTTGCTTCAAGCTCTGGGTTATATACGGCTTGAGTTAAGCTTTTGGCTCTATGATTACTTGCATTAAGTAACTCTTTAGCCGCAACAACTTCGGGATCTTTATTTATTTGACTATCTAGCCATGAAATACTTTTCTGTTTGCCATAAGTGGCAACTGAAAAACTCACAGCCATGCATAAAGACAGGGTTAAACCTGCATTTTTTAAAAATATATACATAAAACTTCTTAATTTTTTAATTTATAAACACGAACCCTTTATCCTTCTCATGGACAAATAGGTCATTAAAAATCAATCTAATTAAGAAATGGGTGGGCGAAGTATCGCTTCAA
>BJUT01000129.1 GCA_007988745.1 Pseudoalteromonas atlantica | reverse complement strand
AAGTAATGCCTAAAGGGCTGCCGTTTGAGCTTAAATCGTACCTTGAACTCGTTGAGCTAACAGGGCGAGTAATGCGAGAGGATAAGCACGGGTATATAGATAATATGACCCTTCCTTTGTTAGAAAGGCTTAATATATCATCAGAAAACTGGTTAAAACTCACCACACAATTTACGCGCATATTTCATGGTGCAGTGGGCAGGCCAGCCTCACAAGAAGGGTATTGCGAAAACTTAAACCGAAAGCGGCGAGCTAATATCAGTAACTGCGCAAAGTTATTCGCTTAGAGCCAAATCACTTTTTGAGCACTCCAACTACATAATGTAGGTTTTTTTGTGGCTGGCATTTGAGCTTTATTTAGTAATACCTCTATTTTAAAACTCAAATTATTTTTGGACAGTTAAAAAACATAAATTCATTAGTTAACTTTAACTTTTTGTAATTCACTTTGTAGAAATTAAGGTGGGTGTCACTTTAAAAAGAAAGGGGCTATGAATGCTATCGTTTTATTAAAAATACCTTCTAATGTTAAACTATAAAAAACTTAATGACTTAATATAGCTATGGCATTTTATCTTCCTCTTTTACAGCCTCATTTTAAACACATTGAAATGGGCGATACGCTAACATCGCTTTGGAGCGGGTGTGGCTGTATTGTCGAGTGCATGCTTGATGCCGAGCCATGTGTTATTAAAGCGATTAAAATACCAAGCTACATAAACCATCCAAAAATTAAGCAAAGCGAATTTGCATTAAAGAGAAAGCAGCAGTCTTATAAAGTTGAATATAATTTTTATAGGTTATACAGTAAATAAACAAGACACCCATCTTAAATTTTGCACTTAACGCAATTAGAGGCTAGCTTTTGTTTAGTGCAAAAAA
>BJUT01000128.1 GCA_007988745.1 Pseudoalteromonas atlantica | reverse complement strand
GTTACATCCACTTCACCGCTGTCTGTCCCTGTGCCCGTGTTGCCCGCTGCATCCGTGATGCTCGCGCTGACGCTGTAGTTACCTTCAGCTAAATCAGTCGCTGGGGTGGCACTCCAATTACCATTGGCGTCGGTTTGTACATCAATAGTTTGTACGGCATTGGCTGCATCGGTAAAGGTTATCGTAACGGTGCTGTTTGGTGCATCACTGGTGCCCGTAACTGTTGGCGAGCTGTCGTTGGTGAGCGCTGGTGCATCCACACTCACACTTGGCGCGGTGGTATCGATGTTACCGCTGCTGCTGATATCAGTGCTGTTACCTGCATCATCGCTAATGCTGGCCTCAATGCTGTAAGGCCCTTCTGCAAGTGCCGTCGGTACTTCCACTGAGAAATTGCCGCTCGCATCCACGGTGGTGGTAAAGGTTTGCTCTGCCCCTAAATCATCGATAACCGTAAAGGTGATCACGGTGCCTTCAACCGCATCACTGGTGCCGCTTAGGGTCGGTGTAGCATCGTTACTTGAACCTGGGCTGGTTAAATCAAGTGTTGGCGCAATGGTATCAACCTCCCCTGCACCTGTGGCGGTCGCTGTGTTACCCGCTGCATCGCTTACGCTTGCACTTACGGTAAAGTTGCCCTCAGCAAGGGCTGTTGTAACCGGCACTGACCATGTGCCACTTGCGCCCACTGTGGCGGTAATGGTTTGCTGTGCACCGGCATTGTCTGTCACAATAATTGTCACTTCACTGCCTTGTGGCGCATCACTTGTGCCGGAGATCGTCGGTGTTGTGTCGTTGCTAACGCCGTTATCTGTAATAACAAGGCTCGGTGGGGTTAAATCAATCTCACCGGTTTCGCTCGCGCTGCCGATATTACCCAGACCATCGTCTA
>BJUT01000127.1 GCA_007988745.1 Pseudoalteromonas atlantica | reverse complement strand
AACTAAATATAACTTTAGATTAGTAGTATTCACAAAGGCAATAATGAAAACCATTGGCAAATTAGCACAATCATTAAATTTAAATGTAGAAACCATTCGTTTTTATGAACGAGAAGGACTGATTACACAACCTGAAAAACCAATATCTGGTTATAGACAATATGACGAATCAATAGCAGGACAACTTAGGTTTATCACAAAAGCCAAAGCGCTCGGCTTTACGTTAAGAGAAATAAAATCGCTAATGTCTATGGACAGCAACTGCACTCAAGTTGAGCTATTAAGCCGACAAAAGTTAGCAATCATTCGAGACAAAATTAATGACCTTCAACGTTTAGAGAAAGTAATTGTGGGTATGACAAATACCTGTATGCAAAACGAAGATCCAACACATTGCCCCATAATTGACTCATTAAAATGATTGACTCCGTACTTATATACGGAGTTTAGAATGATGGTAATATCAACCAATAGACTTTCAAATGATAAATAAAATATTAGACAGAGTAGGCTCTAGTGGCGTTTGGCTAGCGGCACGGCCTGCCTCCCTGCATTAAGGTCACTTGCATCGGCATTAGGACTAGGCTTCTTCTCTCACTTCGAAGGAATAGCTGTAAATACGCTTTTACCTATTTTTGCATCTTTGGAACTATTGGTAAACTTATACAACTGGCACAAAATAAAAACCATACCAGAGCTGTCTTCAGCATTCTAGGGCCTGTAGCAGTGCTATTAACGCTTTATCCTCTTTGGCTATATGATTGGAGCACATACCTATTTTACTTTGGTATTTGCTTAATGGTCGTTATGTCGGTTTTGGATATCGTAAAACCAGTAAGGGAGCAAACATGCAACGTATGGCTAATTGCCGTCGTTGAAACGATTAACGGTCAATGTCTGCTTTTCGCTC
>BJUT01000126.1 GCA_007988745.1 Pseudoalteromonas atlantica | reverse complement strand
CAGAGGAATTTAAAAGAAAAGTGGTGCAAGAGTCACTAGACTCACACGGTACCGTTAAAATGACCGCTAATAAATACGGTATTCATCCCGATATGCTGTCAAGTTGGAGAAGTAAAATGACCTCAAGAAAAGAGCCTAAGCCACTTAAAAACCATGGTCCAGAAAAGTCATATAAAGACCTTGAACGTCAAGTTCGTAACCTTGAAAAGCAGCTTGAGGACGTACAGTTGGAGAACGACGTACTAAAAAAGGCGAGGGCCTACTTCGACAGTCTAAAAGAATAAGGTTTCAATATATTCATAAGACCACGACGGTGAAGAAAACAGTAAGCAAGTTATGTAAGTTATTATCTGTTTCTAAGGCTGGGTATTACAAATGGTTGAAACAGTCGTCGAATCCAGTTGAAAGAAAAAATGATTTTTTACTTCAGTTTTTAATAAAAAGAAGTAATGAAGAGCACTGCATACCTGGTTACAGAAAATTGTGGCAAGCCGCCATAGCCGACGGGTATGATTGCAGTAAAGGCCGAGTGCAGCGTTTATTACAAAGCGTAGGTTATCGCTCTAAATCAGGTAAGCGTCGCTACACCAGTGGTAATAAAAAGCAGGGTTTTATAACGACAGAGAATCTACTTGCTCGTCAATTTGATGTTGAAGAGCCTAATAGTGTATGGGTATCGGATATAACTCAGGTGCGCTGTAAAGAAGGCTGGCAGTACTTATGTGTCATTTTAGATTTATACTCACGCAAAGTTGTGGGCTGGGCAACAAGTCGAATTAATAATGCGGTTTTAGTGATTAAAACACTAAAGAAGGCTTGGAATGTGCGCAAGCCGAACGGGCAACGTTTACTGTTTCATTCAGATCAAGGGAGCCAGTATCGAGCTAAAGAGACTATATCGTGGTTGAACAAGCGAGGTGTAACGATTAGCATGTCGAGAAAGGGGAACTGCTGGGATAATGCCTGTTCAGAAAGTTTTTTTGCTCAGTACAAAAAAGAATGGATGAGTAATCTAAATGAACTGAGTCGTAGCGAAATGACAATACAAAGTCG
>BJUT01000125.1 GCA_007988745.1 Pseudoalteromonas atlantica | reverse complement strand
CAGATGGCACCACCATTAGCTTAACGTTTGAAGATAGCGCGGGGAATATTACGTCTATTGATACCACCGTAACCGGTGGTGTCTGGAGCGTTGAAGCTCCAGATGCGTTAGCAGAAGGTAACTATGAAGTTACCGCCAGTGTGACGGATAGCGGTGGTAATACAAGTTCTGTAACTGAAATAGGCTTAATCGACACCACTATCCCAGCGATTGAAGTGAATGAGCTAGTTGTTACCAATGATACAACCCCAACGATCACCGGCACCTCGAATGCACCGCAAGGCAGCACCGTAACGGTTGAAATCACCGATAGTAATAATGTGACCCATACGGTTACAACGACCCTAGGAGCTAATGGCACGTGGAGTGTGGCTGCCTCACAAGTAGTTGCTGAGGGCAACTTTACCGTAAGTGCAAGCGTAAGCGATGCAGCGGGTAACACAGCGACCGCCACAGGCGCAGGGGAGGTTGATACCATTGCGCCAACGCTTGATTTAACCAGCCCAGGTTCAAGTAACGACGTAACCCCAACGCTAAGCGGCACCAGTGATGCACTAGAAGGCACTGTGATCACCTTTACCGTTACCGATGATTTAGGGGCAGAGCAAACCTTTACGACGACTGTGGATGCGAGCGGCAACTTCTCAATCGAAGTGCCAAACGCATTGGCTGAAGGCCCTTACAGCATTGAAGCGACTATTAGTGATGCGGCGGGTAACAGCACTGATATCTCTGGCAGCGGTAACATCGATACCACCGCGCCAAGTGTGAGTGTGGATGCACCAGCGCTCACCAACGACAGCTCACCAACGGTTACGGGCACCAGTGATGCTCCAAACAGCACCGTTACGATAACCTTTACCGATGCAGCCAATGCCGTACAAACTATTGATGTACAAACTGATGCCAATGGTAATTGGAGTGCGACACCAACCAGCGACTTAGCAGAAGGCAACTACAGTGTTAGTGCCAGCATCACTGATGCCGCTGGTAATACCGGTACAGGCAGTGATACGGGCGAAGTGGATGTGACGCCACCAACCCTTGCCTTTACACCGACCTTT
>BJUT01000124.1 GCA_007988745.1 Pseudoalteromonas atlantica | reverse complement strand
AGGGCGCCCGATTGCGTAGCGCCTCCTGTATTGCCCGCCGCATCCGTAATGCTGGCTTGTACACTGTAGCTGCCATCAGGTAATTCTGGACTGATTGCTTGCCAGTTGCCGTTGACATCCACGGTGGCGGTGAGCGGTGTTTCATCGCCATTACTGTCGGTGATTACAATGTTTACAACTGTGCCTTCTGGCTCAGTTGAAGTACCACTAATAAGTGGGGTGCTGTCGTTACCAAGCCCCAGTGCATCCACAGTTACAACCGGGGTAATGGTATCTACATTGCCACTGCTGTTGGCGGTGCTCTCATTGCCTGCAGCATCAGTAATACTGGCTGTTACAGTAAAGTCACCTTGTGCCAGGGCACTGGGCACTTCAATATCCCAATGCCCATCCGTACCAACGGTGGTGGTAATGGTTTGCACAACGCCATCACTGTCGGTCACGGTGAGTGTGACCGTGCCGCCAATTTCGTTACTGGTGCCTTGTAATGTCGGGGTTAAGTCGTTTATATCGCCTACATTTTGTATCGTAAGCGTTGGCGCTTGCGTGTCGATAGTCGTGGTTTCACTCACGGTGGTTTCGTTGCCTACGCTGTCGCGTACGCTCACTTCAATCGTGCTTTCACCTTCACTGAGTGGTGTCGCTGGGATGGCGCTCCACTCGCCGTTGGCATCAACAAGGGCGGTAATGGTTTGTGGGTTACCGTCACTGTCGGTCACCACAATCGTCACTTGTGCGCCTTCGCCTGCGTCACTTGTGCCGCTGATTATAGGCGTGTTGCTATTGCTTTGTGCATCCACCTCAACCGTGAGTGTAGGGGGTGTGTTATCAAAGTCATCTGAGCTGATTGTGCGTGTGTTCCCTGCTGCATCTGTGGCTGTGGCAATCACAGAGCCTACATCCAGTAGTGATACATCAAGCCCCACCAAAGACCAATTACCGTTGGCATCGGTGGTAGTGGTGTAAGTTACACCCACTCCTCCGCCAATAAGTTGCTCGGTGATGGTGATTTCACTGCCTGCTGGCAGGTCAGACGTACCACTGAGGGTAACCAATAAACCAAGCTC
>BJUT01000123.1 GCA_007988745.1 Pseudoalteromonas atlantica | reverse complement strand
TGCTAATTCGCGCATACGTTGTAAAATATTGGTCGATTCTTGCATCGCGCCTTCGGCAGTCTGCGCCATTGAAATACCATCGTTAGCGTTACGTTGTGCTACCGCTAGACCATTAACTTGAGATGTTAAACGGTTTGAAATTTGTAGACCTGCTGCATCATCTTTTGCACTATTGATACGCATACCTGATGATAAACGTTCCATTGAAGTAGCTAAGTCGGAACCTGATTGAGATAGGTTACGTTGAGCGTTTAATGAAGATACATTTGTATTTACTGAAATCATAATAAAACTCCTGATTACTTTCGTAATGTGACTGTTTAGATTTAACCAAGAGCTTTCACAATTGTATGCTCAAGCTCTGTACTGGTTAAGTTAACGGCAGGAGAAATTTTATCTTTAGTATTATTTTAATTTATTTTTTAATTTTTCTTTTATTAATGCATTAACTTATTGATAAAAAAAAGCTTACCTTAATTTAATTATTACCTTATAGCTATATTTCCTATAGCTAAATAGCAAAAACGCACCTTTAAAGGTGCGTTTTTAGTTAAGAACACTATCAAGCTCATTAACCACCTAACAAGCTAATTGCCGCCTGAGGTATTTGGTTTGCCTGAGAAAGTATTGATGTACCTGCTTGTTGCAAGATTTGGTTTTTCGTCATTTCTGCTGTTTCAGTTGCAAAGTCTGTATCTTGAATACGACTGCGTGATGCAGATACGTTTTCCTGAATATTGGCAAGGTTACTAATGGTATGACCAAAGCGGTTTTGAACAGCCCCTAGCCCAGCCCTAGAGTTATCAATTTGCGACAACGCAGCATCAATAGTACTAATAGCATCCTGTGATGAAAAGGCTGTAGATACATCTATCGAAGATGTAGCAACCAACGAGCTAACTCCACTAATAGCCTCAGCACCACCAGCAGTAGAAAACTCACTATTAGACGTCATTACAACCTTAGCGCCAAAACTAGAAGAAGTTGCAGTACTAGTAACGAGAGTACCGCCCACTGGCCCCATTGATGTAGCTCCAGTAGAACCATCCGTCATGTCAATGCCATCCACCCCTGTTGCTCTAATAGTTAGAA
>BJUT01000122.1 GCA_007988745.1 Pseudoalteromonas atlantica | reverse complement strand
GGTATGACTCCCACTGTCAAGTTAAACGCACTGATCCCTGCCTAACTTTTTAAGCCATAATTACTTTAGCTCGAATTAGAGCGAGTTAATACATAGGATGAAGCAAGTAATGTCGTCGGTTATCTTGCTGATATTCGTTGGTTATTACTATTTCTAGTAACAGAGCAGACCTTACTTATTTCGTCGTGGCACCTGTCTTCAGTCTATGTTCGTGGTTCAATGCAGCGTTAGCTGCACTGCCATCCTAACGCCGTCGGTGGTTGTGCCACACCCGATGCTTGATCCCATGCATTAACTCTAATACGTTTATCATGCGGGTACTCTTGCCAATCTAAGTTTTGTATTCACTGGCGTAAGCACCACTTCTTTTGCAATAGCCCATATGTACGCAATCATTTCTCGGGCAATGGCGGTAACAACCAGATTGTAGTGTTTCCCTTTGGCTATCATTTTTTTATAGCGTTTGCAGAGCCTAATCTGTGCTTTCCACGCAATATCAATAATGTCCTTTGGTAAGCCTTCTTGTCGTTTTTGCATATCTGTTGATATATTTGCCGCATACCGATAAGTGTGTGCACCTTCCACAAGAAGGCGTCTTGCTCGGCCATTTCCGCATTTTGTGATGGCGCCAATATGGCGTTTGCCACCACTCGAGTGTTCACTGGGTACAAGACCGAGATAACTCATTAATTTACGGGGATGGTCGAAACGCGATAAATCGCCAAGCTCAGCAACAACGCCAGTGGCGACCAACAAACGGACACCACGCATAGCTTGTATTGCTTTGACAACAGGATAATAACGCCACTGGTGAACGTGGTGTGTTAGTTCATTGTCTAGCCGTTCAAGTCGGCTTATTCGTTCGGTAATTGTGTGTAAAAATTCTTGTAAGACGATGTGCTGAGCGGGGTGTGGCAGCACAATCTCAGTGAGCCAACGTAAATGTTTTTGTGACCAATTCGCAGTGCCTTTATAATTGATATTATTGCGAAGCAACAGCGCCTTTAATTGATATTTGGCATCTTTTAAGTCCTTCATTGCCACTTCGCGTGCACGAGATAAATCGCGTACAGCTTCATCTTCAGGCTCGGGAACATAGATAGGTGTTAAA
>BJUT01000121.1 GCA_007988745.1 Pseudoalteromonas atlantica | reverse complement strand
CGATAGTTGCTACAACACCAGCACCTACAGTACGGCCACCTTCACGGATAGCGAAACGAAGACCTTCGTCCATCGCGATTGGCGCGATTAGAGTTACTGTCATCTTAACGTTATCACCAGGCATTACCATTTCTACGCCTTCTGGTAACTGTACGTCACCTGTTACGTCAGTTGTACGGAAGTAAAACTGTGGACGGTAACCTTTGAAGAAAGGAGTATGACGACCACCTTCATCTTTAGAAAGTACGTATACTTCTGAAGTGAATGTAGTGTGAGGTTTGATTGAACCAGGCTTAGCTAGTACTTGACCACGTTCAACGTCTTCACGCTTAGTACCACGTAGAAGTGCACCAATGTTCTCACCAGCACGACCTTCGTCAAGAAGCTTACGGAACATTTCAACACCAGTACAAGTAGACTTAGTAGTCTCTTTGATACCAACGATTTCAACTTCGTCGTTCACGTTGATGATACCAGCTTCAACACGACCAGTTACTACTGTACCACGGCCTTGGATTGAGAAAACGTCTTCGATAGGCATGATGAATGGCTTATCGATGTCACGCTCTGGCTCTGGGATGTAAGAATCTAGTGCTTCTGCAAGCTCAACGATCTTGTCTTCCCACTGCTTTTCGCCTTCAAGTGCTTTAAGAGCAGAACCTTGAATTAGTGGTAAGTCATCACCTGGGAAGTCGTACTCAGAAAGAAGTTCACGAACTTCCATTTCTACTAGCTCAAGTAGCTCTTCGTCGTCAACCATGTCACATTTGTTCATGAATACAACGATGTAAGGTACGCCAACCTGACGAGAAAGTAGGATGTGCTCACGCGTTTGTGGCATAGGGCCGTCAGTCGCAGCTACTACTAAGATAGCGCCGTCCATTTGAGCAGCACCAGTGATCATGTTTTTAACATAATCGGCGTGTCCAGGACAATCTACGTGTGCGTAGTGACGAGTTGGTGTATCGTACTCAACGTGAGAAGTTGAGATTGTGATACCACGCTCGCGCTCTTCTGGAGCGTTATCGATTGATGCGAAATCTTTAGCAACACCGCCGTATACTTTTGCAAGTACGTTAGTGATTGCTGCAGTTAGTGTAGTTTTACCGTGGTCAACGTGGCCGATTGTACCAACGTTTACGTGCGGTTTTACGCGTTCAAACTTTTCTTTTGCCAT
>BJUT01000120.1 GCA_007988745.1 Pseudoalteromonas atlantica | reverse complement strand
TTGTATCTCTCGTTGATAAATGATTAGCTATCATTTATCACATCGAAGTCAGTGAGCTTGCCTTTGCGCCTAGTATTTAATACTGCTCCGTAGATAAAGCCCTGACTTTCTATTCTCACAAACTGAATGGTATCCAAGCACACTTTTATTTAAGTAGATGCTGTATGTACAAGGGGAGTAAGTAGAGATGATGTTTATCGGCATTGATATTAGTAAAGAGAAAGTTGATTTATCGTGGTTGAGAGACCAGCCTACAAACAAGATTAAAACAAAAGTCTTTAAAAACAAGCATCAAGACTTTGAGAAAATAGAAAAGTGGCTTTTAAATACAACTAAAAGCGTTGCTAGTGAGCTCGTTATCACCCTCGAACCAACGGGTGTTTATCATGAAGCACTGATGTATTTTTTACATGAGCAAGGCTTTAATATTATTTTAGCGAATACAGGCAAAGCGAAAAAGTATGCTGACGCGTTAAACATAATTCATAAAACAGACAAATCTGATGCAACGATGCTTGCCCACTACGGCTGTGCAAAGCACGCAGTCGTTGATTATTGGCAACCTGAAGCGTTAGAAGTTAGAGAGCTTAAAGCTCTTATCCGTCGTTTAGATGCGCTTGAGAGTAACCGGCAACGAGAAGCTAACCGATTAGAAGCAAGTGAATTCAGCAACGTTTCAGCACGTGTTCGCCAATCGATAAAAGTGACTATCGCATTTTTAGATGACGAAATTAAACAGCTTAAATCTGACATTGATGATCACATAGATAATGAGCCTGGTTTAAAAAGAAACAGGAAACTACTAGAGTCTATACCTGGCATTGGGCATGTATTATCGAGAGAGCTGACATATTTGTTTGCGGCTAAAAAGTTTAATAAAGCCAAAGAAGCAGCAGCTTATTGTGGATTAATCCCACGGCACAATGAATCGGGTAAATTAAAAGGGCGAACAACAATCAGTAAACTTGGGCCAGCCAGAATTCGCTGTAAACTCTACATGGCAGCCATTGTCGCTGGGCAATGGAATAAAAGAATAAAACGACACAAGTTAACATTAATAAATAACGGTAAAACACCGATGCAAGCTGTATGTGCGAATATGAGAAAGCTCATTCATATATGTTTTGGTGTAATAAAAAACCAAGAAGAGTTTAAGCTCCAAGAAAGTTAAGTACGACCTTGAAGCTTAAAATGAGAGATGGTATCTA
>BJUT01000119.1 GCA_007988745.1 Pseudoalteromonas atlantica | reverse complement strand
TGTGCCAAAAGCAGCCCTTGAGTGACTTAGTGATAAAGGCTGCAATGATACGATTGCTGACATTTCACTATTTCTTTTTATGCCTTCTCATTGCCATTAATAGACTGTCATTTAGCTATCGCAACAACTTTGACCTTCTTGAATTGGCGGGCATTTCACTGTTCCATAAGAGCAATATACGCAACAATCGCCTTTCAAAGGCTTTAGGAGAACTTTGCAAGATTCACATTCATAATACCACTGGCAAGCGTTGGTTGGCATTTCTTCAGTTTTACTGAAGCCACACTCAGGGCAAGTAATGGTAGAATTTAACTCTATACTTTGCATGTTTGCTCCTTCAAAGGTTTAAAAATGTCTAATACGGACATTACAATCATCAAACAAATACCTACATAAAACAAATAAGTGCTCCATTCGTATTGCCATAGTGGATAGAGGGTTAACAAAACCGCTATAGGGCCAATAACCCCAAGAATACCTCTCGCATGATTTTGGTTTTTATACCAGTTATACAAATTTACCAACAATGCCAGAGTTGCAAATATAGGTAACAAGGTATTTACAGCAATTCCCTCAAAGTGAGAGAGAAAGCCTAATCCTAATGCTGATGCTAACGAGCCGAGTGCGGGGAAGCACCCCGTACAACTAAGAGCCGCAAGCCAAACACCACCTGAGCTAACTTTATCTAAAATCTTATTAATCATTTTTAACGTCTAACATTATTTGAATGATTTGAGTATGAACTCCGTAGGTAGGTACGGAGTCAATACTATTTTAGCGAATCGATTATTGGGCAGTGGGATTGATCGTTATTGTTGCGGCATGAATTAGTCATTTCTTTTATGACGACTTCTAAGCGTTGAAGGTCAGCTATCTTATTTTGAATTACGTTCAATTTCAGCAAGCCTAGGGATTCTACTTTGGCACAATCGCCATCCATTGACATCAATGAAGCCACTTCTTTTAGAGTAAAGCCAAGTGCTTTGGCCTTACAGATGAATTGTAATTGTTTGGTGATTGAGTCGTCATAGACACGATAACCATTTTGAGGTTTTTGAGGCTGTTTTATCAAGCCTTCCCGCTCATAAAACCGTATAGTTTCTACGCCTATATCAAGTTCTTTAGCCAACTTGCCTATTGTTTTCATCGTCCAACCATAAAATCAACTTTAATCATGACATTAGTATATCAATACGAAGTAAAATTGCTCGAACTACAATGACTGGTTTTC
>BJUT01000118.1 GCA_007988745.1 Pseudoalteromonas atlantica | reverse complement strand
GTGGACTTCCCAGCTTTCACTAGACAGTTTCTAACTCAGAAAAATACGCTTCCTCAAACTTAGCAGGTGAAACACCGCCTGTGTGTGAATGGCGTTTTTTGGGATTGTAGAACATTTCTATAAAATTGAATATCTCAGCTTTCGCATCTTCCCTTGTCGAATATATCTTACGCTTAACTATTCGCTTTTTAATCGTCGCAAAAAAGCTTTCAGCAACTGCATTATCGTGACAATTCCCAGCTCGACTCATTGAGGGTACAAGGTTATGTTCTTTCATAAAGGCTAAGTAATCAGCGCTACCATACTGGCTTCCTTGATCACTATGTACCATTACGTCAGCTTTGGGTTGGCGCTGATAAACTGCCATGAGCAATGCTTTAATTACTAAGTACTTGTCCATGTTTTTATCCATCGACCAGCCTACGATGCGCCTAGAGAATAAATCCATGACAGTTGCTACATACAAGAAGCCTTCATAGGTTCTCACATAAGTAATATCACTTACCCAAGTTTGATTCGGCGCAGGAGGATTAAACTGACGAGCTAGCAAGTTATCTGCAATGCGCGATGTTTTACCGCCTTTAATATGGCGACGTTTATACCCTATTTGCGCTTTGAGTTTATGTTGGCGCATGATCTTAGCTACGCGATTAACACTACATTGCTCACCAGCTTCACGTAAATCTGCGTGTATCCAAGGACTACCGTAAGTGCAACCACTGGCAACGTAAAACTCTCTAATAAGCTTAAGCAAACGATTATCTTCGATTGCTCTGTCACTCAATGGCTTCTTTAACCACGCATAAAAGCCACTGCGGTGTAGCTTAAATAGTTTACACATCACAACAATAGAAAACTCATTTTGATGCTCACGAATAAAAGCGTACTTTACTCGGGGTTGCTGGCAAAGTACCTTGCGGCCTTTTTTAGAATGTCGCGTTCCTCCGTGACACGTTTTAGCTCGGCCTCAAGTTTGGCTATCCTTAGTTGTTCATCTGATGATTTGGTTTGTTTGGGTTTCTCTGATAACTGGCTTCGCCAGTGATATAACGTTTTGGTACAAATATCTAATCGTTCTGATACTTCAGCAACTGAATAACCACGTTCAGTTATTTGTTTAACTGCTTCTATTTTAAATTCTTGGGTATACCGTTTGCCTTTGCTCATAAAACACCTCTAATTAGAAGTTACAATGTAACTCATTGGGTGTCTAGCAAACTATGGGAAGTCCA
>BJUT01000117.1 GCA_007988745.1 Pseudoalteromonas atlantica | reverse complement strand
TCACCCACATCTAAACAACATTACATTGCTGCGTTGTTGTGGGGCGCTATTATAGATAGAGTTGCAAATGTGTCAACACTTGAATGATAAAAATGTGCTGAATGAAGGTTTTATAAACAGCGCAGGGTGGTTGGCGTTTACTTTATCATCAAATTTAAGTTGTTAGGGTAAATTAACAGCTGAATCTGAACTAAGTGACTGCCTTATTTTTACTTACAATAAAAAGCATTACTTAAATAAGCTAATAAAAGGCGATGTTGAAATTGATACAGTAAGCGTGACGTTTTATCAAAAAGAAGATTTATGACTATATAAGGTTTTAAATTATTGAACTGGTTTAGGGTACTTTTTAAAAGGTACGAACACGTTAAAGGGCATAAGCAGTTATCTGTATTGCCATTAGTACGAATAAACTTTAATTAACGCCATGGGTTTTGGCACAATGACAACAAAAAAGAGCCTATTACCCAAACTGGAACATAGTGTTTAAAAACAGCACGAATTATTTGCTAGCACTTTTAACGACGGCCTAATTCACTTCAATTTTTATATGTGTGTACAAGCAACTTAAAAAGGGAAGGGTTGAGCATTTAATAATAAGGTTATCGAATAGAGCCCTCGCATTTTAATAACACACTTAAATGCGGGGTTTAGCCTTGGTTTTAGTACTTTTTTAACCCCAACTCAATTTGCATATAAATGTATACCTTTTATGTTAAACATTATTACTTCATCAACGAGGTATAAATAGATAATTAACCTGTTTATAGTACTGTGAGATGAAGTACAGGCCAAATTTTGTCGAAATTGTATTTTTTTGCATGTCTGATAGCCAGTTTGTTGAAAATTAAACCATTTAAATAAAGTGGCATAAAAAACTGTTGACTTTATTTTGGGGGGTGCATAGAATGCGCCCCGCACTCAGCGATACACAACGTGTTAAACACGTTAGGTATTAAAAGGTTTGGGGCTATAGCTCAGCTGGGAGAGCGCTTCGCTGGCAGCGAAGAGGTCTGCGGTTCGATCCCGCATAGCTCCACCAAATCTTTGTGCATGTCCTAGGGTAGCAGTTTTCTGTGTCCCCATCGTCTAGAGGCCTAGGACACCGCCCTTTCACGGCGGTAACAGGGGTTCGAATCCCCTTGGGGACGCCATCTAACAAATAGTTAGGCGTGGTTTTACCAAGAGAATAGCGTAACACTTAAAGCTCGAGTCTTTATGTGTATTAAACGTATTACCTTAGCACCTCATGATATGAGTTAAACTTATCAA
>BJUT01000116.1 GCA_007988745.1 Pseudoalteromonas atlantica | reverse complement strand
ATTGATGCTCAAAGAGCTAAAGCTAAGGAAGAGTGGTTTAGAGTAAATACATAGCCAGATTGTAAGTCAGCTACCTTTTAGGTAGCTGACTATGCAGTAAGCATTAGCCCATCAGATACAACGATTCTTACACTGGCTAAATCCAAGCAATAGTAATAACAAATGACTATTACTGTTTCATAACCTCCTATGTGATAAGGCAGAAGGTACTTACCCATGAAAGTGCAAATGTAGTGCTACTTAAATCCCATCTACAACAGCTGTGAAATTAGTCGCAATAAGAAGTTGGATCTGACTGGCAATGTTAATAATCTCCCTCCAGTTTGGATATAGACTTTTAGAAGTGAGGCATCACAGATAGGATCTGCTAATAAGTAAGTTTGCTAAGTTACTACCAAACCCCACTGTTTTGGTAGCAGATAACTCTTTGGTATTGGATTTTTACTACCTAACCCCACCTTTTTGGAGATTATCCCATACTTTGCTCTTGGTTTTTACTACCTAATCCCACCCATTTAAACTAAACGTAGTCGCTGAACACGGTTTATACTACCTAATCCAGTCCTTTTTAAGCTGAATATGCGTGCTGACCACGGTTTTTACTACCTAATCTTGACAGTTTTAAGCTAAACGTGGACGTTGAACACGGTTTTTACTACCTAATCCTACTGTTTTGTTCACGAAGATCTAATTAGTAACAACTATTGGATCCAATAATGATAACCTCTTGGGTATACAAACTTGCTTTAAATTCGCGGTTCACAATCAAGATCAGTCTCAATTCTAAAATCACCAACGCTTTTCAAAAACCACTGTGAACTAACAAGTGTTATCGAAGTTATAAGTTGAATCATAAACTAACAGTCTGACACCGTGTCAGACTGTAGCCTCAGTTCTAACTTAACTACATGTCGTTGCATAATGACTTTAGTTAATGATAACCACTAAACATGCAACCCAATGTGAACTAATAAGTGTTATCGAAGTTACAAGTTGAATCATTAACTAATAGTCTGACAACGTGTCAGACTGTAACCTCAGTTTTAACTTGACTAAAATCGTTGTACAACGATTTTAGTCAACAGTAATGCCTTGAATTTAAAATTGATTTCAATTCTCGGTTCAAAATAAAGCGCCAGCTCAATTACAGAATTACCAACACTTTCCAATCACAACAACATTGGGGACTAATAAGAGTTATCGTAGTTATAAGTTGAACCATAAACTAGCAGTCTGACACCGTGTCAGACTGTCGCTTTGGTTCTAATCCATATACATCGTTGTACAACGATTTTAAGTAATGTGAATTAGTCTTAACTTGATCTTTCAGGTTAGACTAATAGAACTTAATCAAATCGATGAATAAAGCCAAAGCAAAGG
>BJUT01000115.1 GCA_007988745.1 Pseudoalteromonas atlantica | reverse complement strand
CATGGCAAGCATAAGTAACTTTTCTTCAACCCAGCCTCTTCGATGCACGTAAGAATTGCCAGTAAAATGTTCTTCTCCACATAAAAATGCACGCCGAACACAACGCTAGATACAGTGGTAATATTTTGTATCAAACAAACTTACTTGACGCTTACTTGCGAATACCATTAAACACCCTGCTTGTTTTTCACACTGATAAGACCAAGTACTTGCTTCAAAATTAAGATATGTGTCTTTGTTATCTAGGATATCTTTTTGAATCAAAATCAACCAGGAAAGCTTTTTTCACTCATAACGCTTAATAAAGAAAGTCCATTATCTTCATTAAACTCCGCATTGAAGTAAATCTTATCTTTTTCAAAAACCAGAGCACTTTTAACTTTTAAATATTTACCAGAAGACATCATTATTTCTTTAATATAATTATAATTTGCCCCTAATAGTGTTTCTTTCACTTTGTATGGGCTAAAGAATTGATTAAGGTAAACAACTTCTAATTGACACGCCTTAGTATCTGAGTCACCTTCAAAATGAAAAAATAAACATTCAAAAATTTCATCTTCATTATATAAGATCGAAACTCCGCTATCTTTCATAATTAGGTAAGTCTCATCCAAATCATCATCGTGATGAAACTCCGGCTTTTCCTTAAAAATAGAATGGCATAGCTCTTCGATACCACTCTTTAAAGTCGATTCTACAATCTCACTAATCACATTAAAATCAATCATTATCGGTACTCAATTTAATAGGTTCTTTTTTATCATAATCATTTATAGACTTATTATAGTTATGCAGTTTAGTTATTTCATTATTAATCTCATTTTCACTATAACCTCGCTTGAGCAGCTCACCCTTTGTTGTTTCAGTATCTCTAAAAGCCGCTTTTTCTAAATCAGAGGCATCTTCACTAATCCTTACTTTTGTATTTCTCCCTCTAAATGTCGCTCCTGCAGCGTGAACTTCTTTAGGCTCCACTAAAACACCAGTTAACCTCTTTAGTTCAGATTTTTCAGCTTTCGTTAGCTTTCTTTCCCTTTTTATCTCTTCAGCTTTTATAATCTGCTTAATAGCTGGAATATGATTACCTTCAAGATCGTCGCCTACTTTTGCTCTCTTATTATGATTACTGTATGTGGTTGCTTCACCAACTTTTAAAGCTCCAGTTCCGCTACCAAGCTTTTTAACAATTGGTTCAATTGCTTCATCTGCAAACTTACCTGGAATAGCTGCTACCGCTAATGTTGCAGCACCGGCGGCAGTTACACCTTCATCAACCATAGTAATTACAGCATCGAAAATATCAGCGACGCCTTCAACAGCCCATTCTATCGGAAAAATACTTACTGGTTTTAAACCTTCCTCTTGTGGTATTGAATTCAGATTATCCTTAATCTCCTTAGGCGTTAATTGCCCATCTTGAGCTGCTTTAAATAATTTTTCAGATAGTTTTGGACTTATGCACCCAGAAGCTACTCTTGTATCTAACGCTTCTTTTAAGCTCTTCTCACCCTCTTCACACATCAATCCAAACGGATCTACCCAATTCACCGGGTTTGGCGCATATTGATAGTGGTTTATG
>BJUT01000114.1 GCA_007988745.1 Pseudoalteromonas atlantica | reverse complement strand
AGCGTTTTATAAACCAAGATCCAATCGGTTTGGTAGGTGGCATAAACCACTATCAATATGCGCCTAATCCAGTTAATTGGGTGGATCCGTTTGGGTTAATGTGTAAGGAGGGTGAAGCCTCACTGAAACAGGCGTTAAACAACTGTACTCAATCAGGAGTAATTAGCCCTGAACTTTCAGATAAACTATACTTAGCTGCTCAGGATGGTAATTTAACACCTAAAGAAATTAAACATGGATTAGCTGCTTTAGCAGTAGCTAAGGTTGCTCCTGTTCAGCCGATAGTTAATCAAACGACGACTAACGTAGTACGAATAGCAACTCAAACAGCTGCTAATGATGCTTCATTTGTTGCTGAAAGATCATTGTTAGCGACAGTTGCACCTTGGTTAGCAAAGGCCGTAGGTACAGTATCCTTGCTAGCATATAGCTCATCAACGGGTGGAGCTTTAGAGGAACTGCCTGCGCCTGATGGAACTACCTACTCCAAATATAGCGATGAGGTTTATTATAAAGCAGTTGGAGTAGATGGTGATGAGTGGAGTACTACTGATCCTCAGCAAGATATACAATTTAGAATGTGGAAAGCTACTGGTGGAGAAGGAACACTCCAAGATTGGCTATCGCAAGGAATGCCAGATAAAAGTCTTAAAAAGAAAAAGTTTAAACGTTCCGAAATAACACAAGAAACACACCCCCACTTATTCCATAATGGAAGGCTTAAACGAGGATCAAAATATGCTATCACTGGTGAGTCACATGAAGTGACAGGAGTCAAATTTGATGCAGATGCCCAGCCTATTTTTGATTCAATGTATGATGCTAAGTTGCCTCAGAATATGGTCGGACCAGAAACTAGTGATGATAAGCAGTTTAGAGAAGCAACTAAACAATTAAAGAATGAATTAAAAGGCAATCCTTTACTTAGAGATAACTTTACAGAAGAACAGTTGACTGAAATTGATACTGAATCACCTAAAATAAGTGATTATACTTGGCATCATCATGGTGAAGATACATTACAGTTGGTTGACGAGGATATTCATGCTAAAACAGGTCATCATGGCGGTAGAGCTGAAACTGGAGGTAGAAAAAAATGAATGCTTTTTTAGAGACAAATCAATGTAGTGTTTTTTGTAAGTTGGATAATTACGATGTGGTTGCTAATTACTTAGACAGTACTGTTAGTGATGTTGTAAGTTTAGAGAAATTGGATAATGATTCCAGTTTAGGTGAAAGATACAGAATTACTCACTCACAAGAATATATAGATTTTTATGTTTTAATTAGAAAGCAGGGGGGAGATAAAGTCTCCAAATCTATTATAGGTGCTTATAATTTTTTTAGGAGAATAGAAACAGATGCAATCTCCAATAAAGAGTTTATACAGCAACATTTATCAGAGAGTAATTCTTCAATTAGTATCAAATCATCTACCGAATACTCTGATTTTAGTTATAAATTTATTTTAAAATTTGTTAGTGAATTAGAAGGGCTTATCTTTAACGGAACGGGTATGCTCGATGAATTTGGGGCTCTAGTTTTAGGTGATGATGGAGCATATTCCGTTTTATATGAATAGAATAACAACGCACTTTAATAGCAGAATAAATAATAACAACCCACTTTAAATAGTAGGTGTCGATTTACTACTAACACATTGTAATTAAAAATAAACAAGACACCCATCCTAAATTTTGCTCTTTAAGTAGTGACTACTGTTTAATTATTGTGAAAAATTAGCAGGGTGTTTTATGGCATTCGC
>BJUT01000113.1 GCA_007988745.1 Pseudoalteromonas atlantica | reverse complement strand
GAATACATCAAACTGTTGGGTAAGGGTTATGCTGTTACCAAACTGCTGGGCTTTAATATTACCTTGGCTGTCGTAACTTAATGTTACAAGCGGCTCAGCTAGCTCAATCTCTTTACTGTTGGTTTGCTGTAAGTTAATACCGCTAAGCTGGCCAAACTGGTTGTAGCTGTATTTAAGCGTGGTTGAATCTGGCAGGGTAAGAGTTTGTCTTCTGCCGTATTCATCGTAGCTGTACTCTAGGGTATGCGCTTGTTGCTGGTTATTAACTTGCTCGGCGCACAATAGCCTGCCGCCTTTATCAAAGCGTTGCTTAAGTGTTGATTGTGCATTATGCGCACGAGTAATTTTACCTTGCAGGTTATAGCTGTAGTAATTGGCGTTATTAATGATATGTGAGTCGCTTGCAAGGCTTGCATGCTGCGCAGTTACGCGGCCAAGGCTGTCGCGCTCTATTTTTACATGGCGTTTGTTGCTTTGTGTTACTGAGGCTAAGCGGTTACAGGCATCGTATTTATATTGCTGTAATATATCATCAGAAAGGTTTAATCAAATTGCTAAGCCTTTATAACATCCATGTTGTTAAAGAACGCTTTCATCCCAGTTTTTAGGTGGGTGTCTTTGTTGTTATTTCTTCAGTTATTTTTTGCTGGTGGACCATTAGAAGTTACCACCGGTGAGATTTCACGCCCTTCATATGAAGAGCGATCTTGTTTAAATTTCTTTATTAACTTTTCAAGTTCTGCTTGATTATTATGTACTGAACAGACCTCTTCAGGGTTCAGCTTTATAGAGACACCGGATTCAAGCGGTCCACCTGACAGGTATGTTACATACCAAACATTATCGTAGACATATAAAGTATAAGAATAAGGTTTTTGAAATACTACACTCATTTTTTTTCCTTCGCGTTTTTAGTAGAGTTAACTGCCTCAGCAATACTCAATTCTTTATATGAGCCTTCAGGGATTGCATCAATAACAGCCTCATCATGGCCTGTCGGCAATTTACCTCCTGGTAGCCACAGTTCATTTGCTCCATCCTCTCGACCTGTTGGAATTCGAACATTATGTTTGTTGGGATCAAATACCTCGATGATAACCATTTCATTTTTTTGCCAGTCACCTGCAGGAATACCAAGCTCTTCCTCTATTAATCCCATATCACCACTACTTCGAGTAAGAATACCATCCATCTGAGTTTTCGTCATAACAAATTGCCCATCAGGACGACCAACAACACTGCGCCCGAATTCATCTAACGCCCACTTAGGAGTAAAATATGCAGCACCTTCAGCAAATTTTGCCTCATGAGCATCAATATATGATTGAGGTAAGTAATCCGAAACATTAGGTCGTAGTTTGTTATCTAATTTGCGAACATCTTTCATGACTTGATACGATGCGGCAGCTTCAGAACTATTTTTAAAATGTCCTTTAGTATTTTTCTGAAAGGTATTCCATGTATTCTCTTTACAACTCAACCCAAACGGATCCACCCAATTAACCGGATTCGGCGCATATTGATAGTGGTTTATGCCACCTATCAAACCAATTGGATCTTGGTTTATAAAGCGTTGTTGTTTGGGGCTGTAGTAGCGGTAGCGGTTGTAATGTAAGCCACTCTTTTCATCTAAATATTGCCCCTGAAAGCGTATTGGCTGAGTGAAGCTATGTTCTTTATTCGTGTCAGACTCGTCTTCTGGTTCTTCATACCCATACACATCGGCTTGGTTTTCCCATACGACTTCTGATTTGTTATTGGTTACAAAGCGTGGGGT
>BJUT01000112.1 GCA_007988745.1 Pseudoalteromonas atlantica | reverse complement strand
GCCAAATCCGGTTAATTGGGTGGATCCGTTTGGGTTGAGTTGTAAGGAGAGTAGTGATAAAAGCTTTGGGGTTTGGCTTTTAAATGATGCAAATAAACAAATAAGTGAAGAGGGAGGCTGGGAAGCCGAGGTTTGGAGTTTACTTGCTGAAGATAGTATAAATGCAACAAATCAAGTAATTTCAGGTGACTACACAGCCGCATTAGCAAGTATTGCACTTGCTGTTGTGAAGCCATTTAAAGTGATTGATAAGGTTTTAGATAAAGTACCCGATTCAGCTACCAAGCCGCTTGAAAATGCTAAGAAAAAAGTATTGAAAGCACCAATTATGAAAAAATATAACCCTCCGTGTTTTAAACCAAGTAATACATTACTTAAAGCTAAAACTTTTGGTGGTAATAAAGAGAAACTAGAGAAAGAGTTTTATAAACAATTAAAAGCTCAACAAGAGGGTATTAATAAAATGTCGGTGGGTGAATATTTACAAAATAGGGAAACACTTACTGATCTAGTGAAAGAACACGGACATTCAAAAGCAAGAAAGGTTTTAACTAATAATAGTGCAGAACAGAACAAAGCTAGGAAAAAGCTTTTAAATAAAATTAAAAAGTCAGTATCAGATTCTTTGCTTGATCAAGGTAAATCCAGACAAGAAGCAAAAACACTCGCTAGCTTAAAAGCTGAGGAAACGTTAAAAGAATTAGCAGCTCTGCATGACCCTGATATGATAGCCGGTGGTCATGATAAAATATCACGATTAGGAAATGCTAATGTTAACTCATCACTCGGATCACAATGGGCTAAAGCTGATCGTGTTACGGGGATGGACAGGGCTGCCCAACAAGCAATGGATTTACATGGCCCAGATTCAAAAATGAATGTTGAATTATCACGTTGTAAATAAGGTTTTAATATGAGTAAGTTTAAATTAGATGAAATGTTTGAAGGCTTTTTAGAAGATTTTGGTAGGCCAGAGCAACAAGTAAGGTGCTCAGACGTAACACTAGAAAAATTTAAAAATAAGCTCCCAGAGCGCTTACTAGAATATTGGCATGAATATGGGTTTTGTAGTTTTAAGCAAGGACTGTTTTGGATTGTTAACCCTGATGATTATGAAGATATCCTTGACGAATGGTTAGAGCAAACGAATATCCCGGATGATGATATTTATCATGTTTTTGCGCGAAGTGCTTTTGGTGATTTATTTATTTGGGGTGAAGAAACAGGGTATAAATATGAACTTAATACCGCTAATGGATGGATTATTGAGCAAGATGGAAAACCTAAGAATAATCATAATATAGCAATAGAAAGGTTTTTTGGTTTAGCAGATGTAGAAGAGTATGATATTGAAGATGACAATGGAGAATATCTATTTGAATCATGTATCGAAAAGTTTGGTGAATTAGAGCCAGACGAAATGTATGGTTTTGAGCCTAGCTTAATTGTTGGTGGGGAAACTATTCTTGAGAATATAAATAAGGTCAATATCTTTGTACATCTATCAATTTTGGCACAGTTTGGACAAATCGAAGTGCTTGACCATGATGCGCTGATCCGAAAAGCTTTTTCATAATTATAACTACCATTTAAATTTGCTCTTTAACAACATGGATGTTGTAAGGGCTTAGGTTTTTAGCCTAAGTCCTTACCTGTTATCGCTTATAACGCCAATTACTACAGCTATAATCTGCAAGGTAAAATTACCCGTGCGCATAATGCACAATACATCTTAAAGCAGCAATTAACCCATCCTGCGCAAGCATTATTCGATACCTGTACGTACAACTACGACAGCGTCAA
>BJUT01000110.1 GCA_007988745.1 Pseudoalteromonas atlantica | reverse complement strand
CGAACTTACATCGTTTGCATTAAGTAACCGTGGTGTAGCCCGCATGATGGCTAAAAAAGACACCGCAGGCCTTTCAGATTTATACGAAGCGTATCAAATCTCTAAAAACTCACTGGTATCTCATAATTTAACGCGTGCTAAAGAAGATTTATCTTTATAAAAACGTTTTATAACGCGATAAAAAAGCCGATGAAGGGATAACCCTGCATCGGCTTTTTTGTATGCAATTAAACGGGTTATATCGTGTTTTTATCGAATAGACCAAAATTGTTATAAAGCGATTTTTGTTTAGGTAACTGGCTTGTTTGAGTTGTTGAGCAACTATTATTAGTTAACAAGTATAGAGCCTCGCTTAGAAGAGGATCTTTGGTATCGCCCCAATCAGAATTAATGGTATCTTCGGCGTAACAATCTGCAGGTAAACCATCAAAGTAATCACCATAGCCAGCTGAGTTAGTCATTTTAAAGTTTATGGCAAACACAACGTGGTCACAAAGTTGATTAATATCCATGCCAACAGGCTTTCCTCCTGTGCTTGTGCCAACTACTTGAACATCAATGTAAGGTTCTAGCGCATTTATTACCACTTCGCTGGCAGACAATGTTTGTTCAGTGGTAAGTATTACTACACGAGGTAAATTTAGGCGTGGTTGATTATTATTTAACTCGAAATCTACGCTGTTAGTTTCACGGTTTTTATTATATTCGTAATTAAACATAGGCTTGCCAAGCACGTTCTCAGCAGCAATTTGGCTTGCTAGTTGTTTAGCTACATTAAGGTAACCGCCCCCGTTATAGCGTAAATCAAGTACTAGCTCTGAAACGTCCTCTTGCTCGAATAACGAAAATGCGTCATCTAAGTCTTGTGCACTGCGTTCAATAAAACTATTAAAGGCCAGGTAGCCAACCTTACCTGTACTAGATTCTAATATGCGGGCGTCTAGAATAGTGTTTGTGCTAACCGTTGCGCGTGCCATAGTGCCGGTTTGTTCTTCACCGTTTAAATCTATCCACGTTACGTCTACTGTATAACCTTCTTCTTCAGGCCCCAATAAGGCATCGTAGTCAAACGTATTGTTGGTTATTGCTTCTTCAATATTTACACCATTCATTTTGGTGATTAATGAGCCTCTGGTTAACCCCATAGCTGCTGCATTACCATCGTCAAATACATACTTTACAAGAAGACCGTTAGATTCTATTTTGTTTGCTAAACCATAACCAAAATAACTCGCGTTAAGGTATCGGTCTTCATATTCTTGTGCAGTGACTACATAACTGTATTTATCTAATTCTACTTGCGATTTAACTTCGGTCATTAAATCGCTTAATGAGTCAAATGTAGATGGGTTTGTTGAGGTATTTAGCTGTTCACTCCAAAGGTAATCTGTTTGAAGGTAGTCCCAAAGGGCTTCGTTTTGTGCTGTTTGACTAGCACATACTGCAGGGTCGGAACTTATAATATCGCCTTCGTTCTCTGAGGAGCCGCCACATGCACAGAGTAATAAAATTGAGCTAGATAAAATTATATTTTTTGTTTTTTTAATCATGACAATCCTTGTAAATACTGGGTTAATTAACAAAGTTACAACACTAATGCTTTTTTGGCAATAGGTAACCATTGTGTAAATTGTTGAGTTTATTTAAGTTTATTTATAGCTTTTAGTCGGCCAACCTTCGCCTGTAAAAGAAGGGTAGGCTAAGTATATAAGTTAGTATTTCTCATTTATTAGGTTTGTTTTTATCGTTTGTCGCTGCGCTCAGAATTATCTAAAGTTAAGTTGTCACCAACAAGCACGACTAACCAAACAGGAAGATAATCATGAAACGTACACTTTTAAAAACCATCGCTA
>BJUT01000109.1 GCA_007988745.1 Pseudoalteromonas atlantica | reverse complement strand
CCGTGGTGGTGTTACCGGCGTTGTCGCTCACGCTGGCTTCAATGGTCAGCTCACCATCAACCAGTGCATTTGGTACATCGGCTGACCAGCTGCCACCCGCTTGCACTGTGGTTGTAAAGGTTTCGGTGGTAATGCCATCGCTAACGCTGATGCTAATTACCGTGCCCGCTGGTGCATTCGTGGAACCACTAATAGTTGGCGTGCTGTCGTTGGTCGCGCCGACGGTATCAAGCACAAGTGTTGGCGCGAGGCTATCTATGGTGCCCGATTGCGTAGCGCCGCCTGTATTGCCCGCCGCATCGGTAATGCTGGCTTGCACACTGTAGCTGCCTTCTGGTAATTCAGGGCTGGTTGCTTGCCAATTGCCGTTGACATCCACGGTGGCGGTGAGCGGTGTTTCATCGCCATTACTGTCGGTAATTACAATGTTTACAACTGTGCCTTCTGGCTCAGTTGAAGTACCACTAATAAGTGGAGTACTGTCGTTACCAAGTCCCAGTGCATCCACGGTTACAACTGGGGTAATGGTATCTACATTGCCACTGCTGTTGGCGGTGCTCTCATTGCCTGCGGCATCAGTAATACTCGCGCTGACAGTAAAGTCGCCTTGTGCCAGGGCACTTGGGATTTCAATATCCCAATGCCCATCCATACCAACGGTGGTGGTAATGGTTTGCACAGCGCCATCACTGTCGGTCACGGTGAGTGTTACCGTGCCGCCAATTTCGTTACTGGTGCCTTGTAATGTAGGGGTTAAGTCGTTTACATCACCCACGGTTTGCATGGTTAATGTGGGTGCTTGTGTATCTAAAGTAATTGTATCGGTTACTGTTGTTGTGTTTCTTGCTTCATCAGACACGCTCACTTCGATGGTGTTATCACCTTCATTCAAGTCTGTTTGAGGGGTTACTTCCCAACTTCCATTGGCATCTACTGTGGTTGTTAGTGTTTGTTCAACACCGTTTTCATCAGTGATCACTACAGTAATCGTTGTACCTACATCGGCATCACTCGTGCCTGAAATAGTCGGTGTTGTATCATTGGTTACAGCATCAAAATCAACGGTTAAACTTGGCCCCGCAGTATCAATATTACCGGTTGCTGTATCTAAAGCACTATTGCCTGCAGCATCAGAAACCTCTGCCTGTACAGTGTAATCCCCTGAAGCCAACTCTTGAGAAAGCTCTACACTCCAATTCCCTTGTGCATCTGTTGTCGTATTAAACGAGCGAACAACTCCTTGCGAATCTGTAACAGTCAAGCTTATAACAGTGCCAGAAACAACGCCTGTAGTATTACCAGCAATAATTGGTGTTGTATCATTACTAGTTTCTAGATCGTTAATTTGTATAGTTGGCGGCGTAATATCAATTACAGCATCAAGTTCTGCTATGGCTGAACCACCGCCTAAATCAGTTACTGTTGCACTGATTGATACACTTCCCTCAGGTAAATCGGCTGGCGGAGTAACACTCCACTGTCCGTTTGCATCAACAACCGTAGTTAAGGTAATAGTCGCACCTGTAGAGTCAGTGATCTGAACTTCAACAGACGAACCTACTTCTGCATTAAATGTATCACCGCTTATTTGTGGGGTTTGATCGTTGGTTTCACCAATCACATCAATAGTGATAGTTAACGCACTTGTATCAATAGTACCAGAGGCGCTTGCAGTACCTTCATTGCCAGCGTTATCGCTAATAGTAGCATCAACAGTATAGCTACCTTCAGCTAAAGCTACGGGTACTTCTACTGTCCAACTTCCATCTGCAATGACTTGTGCAGTGATTGTTTGCACTGCACCATTTGCGTCCGTTACAGTTAAAGTAACAGTTGAGCCTGTAGGTTCCCCGCTTACCGTACCTGATAGAGTTGGTGTAGTATCACTTGTATCACCTAGCGCATTTATGTTCACAACCGGCGCAGTTGTATCAACCTCCCCTGTGGTAGTGGCCGT
>BJUT01000108.1 GCA_007988745.1 Pseudoalteromonas atlantica | reverse complement strand
AATTTTTTGCCTAGCTATCAACACGTTTTTCCATCATCCAAAATAGATCACTTAATCAAACGAATTGGTATAAATGATTACTCGGCCGCAGCTTGTTTGGTTTTTCTAAACATAAACTCAAGGGGAATGTGTAGGCGCTTTGCCCATGCGTTTTCGGTGTGATCTTCCCCCGGGAAATACTGGCTTTGCCATAGCTTTGCTGGGTATTGTTGCGCCATAAATAAATCATCAATTTGCGCTTGTAGCTTAGGGTACATGGCATCTAAAGTGCTGTCGCCATAATCAAAATACACTTTTTGGTTACTTAGCTTGGCGATGTTGTTGGCAATGTAATTTTTAAACTCGGCAAATACCTCGTCGTCGTGGCTAAAAATACCCGGCCAGTGGGTCGACATACAAATAGCGCCGGCAAATTCGTTAGGGTAATTAAGTAGTGTATACCACGATATAAGCCCACCCATGCTAGAGCCACCAATATAGCGGTGCTGCGCGCCTTTGTTTACGTTGTAGTTAGACTCTATGTAAGGAATAACTTCTTTAACTAAAAAGCGTGAGTAGTTGTCTGAGTTCACCTTAGAGGCAAATAATTTGTGGCCTGGGTATTTTTCTAACTGGTATAGGGCGTTTTGTTTTTGTTTGCTTAAGGCTTCAAACGGTTGTTGTGGGTAGTATTCGCTGTGGCGGTTTTCAACGGCGTTTGGAATGCCTACCACAATAAATGGGCGTACTTTGCCTTGCTCTATTAATGAGCCGGCTACTTCATCTACGCGCCATTCTTGCTTGTTCCATGTGCTATTGGCATCAAACAGCATGCGGCCATCGTGCATGTAAAGTACATCGTAGGTGGTGTTTTTGTTGTAACCTGGCGGTAGCCATACATTTAAAAAACGGTTTTTTAAAAACTGTGATTCTATATTGTCGATCACCTCAATATGGCCCTTGCTTACTTGCACGGTGGGCGTGTTTGCATAGCTGGTATGCACTACAAATATTGATAAGCTAAACAGTAAAGCAACTAATTTCATGGTGGCACCTTAGCATACAAAAAGTGCACTATCACAAGCTTGCATTGTTAATTCAATGTGAATACGTATGCACTTGCATTTAAGCTACAAATGCACACGCATACAATTTATAAATCGCTGCGCCAGCCCATGCCCGACTCTTCCATAAGGCGCTCGTATACGCCCTCAATATTAAGTGGCAGCCATGCTTTGTATTGCTTTAAATCTGAAAATTCATCGAGCTTAACGTTTTGTTTTATTTGCTCTAGGCTTTGCCCTGCAAGCGCTGCTGCGGTTACTTTGTTGTACAGTTGCTCTATATAACTTAAATAACGTGCAACATCGGCTTTATTACCCATATCGGCATGGCCGCCCACAAAGGTATTAAAGTCGTAATTTAAAACCGCTTGGGTTGAATTAATCATACCTTGAATATCGTAGCTCCATAGTTTTTGCCATGGCATTCTGCCAATGACTATCCAATCGACCACAAATAGTGTTTTTTGCTTTTCGAACAGCATACTTACCGAGCCTCGGCCATCGTTAGGGCCGTGGTAGTTAAGTTTTAAGGTTGAGCCGCCAAGGCTAAGTATTAGTTCATCATCAAAAGTAAGGTTAGGCATAACCGTTTTTATTTTTGTGTTTTTAATATCTTGGGCGGTAAGTTTGTGCGCAACAAAGGTTGTGTGCGGGCTTTTAAATACCTCTGCGCCGTAAATATGGTCGCTGTGATTATGGCTATATACAACGTATTTTACCGGTACGTTATAGCGGGTTTTAATTTGCTCCTTTAACCACGTGGCAGCTTTTTTATTAAGTGGGTCGGTAACTATTGCACCTTGTGGGGTGATTAAAAATACCGAGCGGTGTCTGTCGTCAATAAAGCGGTGGAGGCCATCGCCTAAATCTTCAATTTCGTAACTTTGCGCCATAAAACCTGAAAATAGTAAGCTGGTGGCAAGTAGTGTTTGTAATAAGCGAAGCATGCACAATCCTGTTTAATGTTCTAAGGGTCTGTTGACCTTTGCGGATTAAAATTTGTTCAAACTAGGGGCTA
>BJUT01000107.1 GCA_007988745.1 Pseudoalteromonas atlantica | reverse complement strand
CTTTATGGCAAGCCTTACCGAGCATTATTTGCCGCCCCCAAAAGTGGGCCCTAAGCAAAAAGGCACTTACTGGCTAGAGTACCAAGACGAGCACGGCGCTAAACATAAATTTGAAAAGGTGAAGCCTGGCCAATCAAGCTATCAGTTAAGTAGTAACCTTGCGCTACATTACCAAACAAATGGTAAGCAAGTACTTGTAACACCAGATGACCAACACCTTACGTTTAAACCAGGCGAAAGCGCGTGGCTGCTTGAAAAAATAATTAACGAAAAAGGCCAAAGCATCGCGTTTTATTACGATGCAAAAGAGCGCCTACACCGTATAGAAGTAAACAGAGTGCGCGGCTGTATTATTAGCTACAACACGCAAGGTTTGTTAAGCAAAATAGCAGCGTACTACACCGATAAAAACAACAAACAGCAATTGCTATCGCCATTACTTGCAAGCTACGAGTACGACGAAAACAAAAACCTTGTTCAGTCTACTAATCAGCAAAACGAAACTGAGCGCTACGCGTATAACGCCGCTAATTTATTAACAAAGCGTACCCGAGCCAGTGGCTTTAGCTATCATTTTGAGTGGGATAGCTACTCACCCAGCGCTAAATGTATAAAGCAGTGGGGCGATAACAATACCTATACCTACCAGTTTGAATACAACCTTGAGCGCGGTGAAACAACCTGTATAGACTCTCGCGGCCACAAAGAACACTTTGTACATAACGCACAAGGTAAATTGGTAAAACATACCGACCCTAACGGCAATGTTTGGCAATATACATACAATGCACAAGGCCAAAAACTCAGTGAAATAAAGCCCGATAGCAGCACAATGCGCTATAGCTACACACCTTTCGGCCAATTAGAAACAATAACGCAGCCAGATGGTAGCCAAACCCATTTTGCTTACAACCAACTTGGGCAACGTGTATTAACTACCTTACCTGATGGCCAAACCATTACGCGTAAATACAGTGTGGCTGGCTTATTACAAAGCGAAACCTTTGGAGATGGCCGTACCACGTTATACAGCTACGATAAGCTCGGCCAGTTAACCCAGCATATTAATAAAAATGGTCAAATCACCAAGTTTATTTGGAACGAGCAAGGCGAGCTTTTAGCAAAGCATCTTAACGATGAGTTAATACGTTACAGCTACGACAGCCTAGGCCGCGTAAATGCCACACTGAATAACGCAGGCTTACTCACCCAATATAAATACAATGAGCACGGCCAGCTTACACAAACAATTGCCTTTGATGAAAACGAGCCTGAACATAAACAGCATCAATACTTTAGCTACGACGAAGCAGGGCGGTTAATTAGCTCGCAAAACAGCAAAGGCGACACCACCGAGCAACACTTTGAAGGGCTAAGCCAACCGCATTGTGTTATTCAGCCCGATGGCAGCGCCCTGCATTTAACGTACGACAAAGAGCGCAACTTAACAGCCATCGAGCGAAGCGATGGTCACGTATACCGCATAAGTTACGACGCGAACGAAAACCCAACACAAATAACCGGGTTTGATGGTACGGTACAGCAATATAAGTACGATGCCTGTAACCGCTTAGCCTCAGTAACGCAAAGCAACAAACGCCACGTAAAAATAGAGCGCGACAGCCTTGGCCGTGTAACTGCGCAGCATGCAAGCCTTGCCAGTGACTCACATATCATTAATAACGCCAATTACTACAGCTACACAAAGCAAGGTAACATTGCGCGTGCACATAACGCACAATCAACACTTAAACAACGCTTTGATAAAGGCGGGCGATTATTGTGTGCTGAGCAAGTTAATAACCAGCAACAAGCGCATACCCTAAAGTACAGCTACGACGAATATGGCAGAAGGCAAACCCTTACCCTGCCAGATTCAACTATGCTTAAATACAGCTACAACCAGTTTGGCCAGCTAAGCGGCATTAATTTACTACAAACCAATAGCAAAGAGGCTGAACTTGCGAAGGCGCTTGTAACCTTAAGTTACGATAGCCAAGGTAATATTAAAACCCAGCAGTTTGGTAACAGCATAACCCTTACTCAACAGTTTGATGTATTT
>BJUT01000106.1 GCA_007988745.1 Pseudoalteromonas atlantica | reverse complement strand
TCGTGGCGCCAACCATTACCCATTGTTGTGCACACATCAGCATGAGATGAGCGATACAAACGTCGCCACACTAATTGGCGACTCCCTGCTAGGGTAAAGTCGATAAGCGGGAGAATTTCTTCGCCAGAGAGCATTGAAACTGGATCTGAACGGCACTCTTGATTTGTAATGGGCTCTTCACTTGCGGTCGCATTACTGGCACTGCCTGAGTTAGATTTAGGCGCTTGCGCGGCGCTTTTTCCAGACGCGGGAGACGCGCCCTTTTTCGCTGATTTTTTACCCGCTGAGCCGCTGTTTGGCGGGTATAAACGATAAGGGCTTAGGCTAAAAACCTAAGCCCTTATAACATCCATGTTGTTAAAGAGCATATTTGTAATATAGATTTACAATGACTGCATTATATTATTTCGTTACTTTTTAGTATTATATTGTTTTATTACAACGTGTTATCAGTAAATTAACACCCACAATTCAAGTGGGTGTCATTGTTATTTTCTTAGTTAGCCAAACTGCAAAATTAGAATGGGTGTCTAGTTTATTTATTCACAATAATTAAACAGTAGCCACTACTTAAAGAGCAAAATTTAGGATGGGTGTCTTGTTTATTTTTAATTACATTATGTACAAATTTAAGGCTGCGATTTATTAAAACACCTGCAACTGGGTTGCCGTTTAAAGTAATAACCCCTTTAACTTCAGAGCACATGTGTACACTGTACTTTTTTATTAAACCAAACATAGTGGCTTTAAACCTCTGTTTTTATAATTGAAGCCTAAAATTAGTCTTCAATTATGTCCATTATTTCATCGTAATCGACATCAACGAGCTCTGGATCAGGTGTACCCGTAACTAAAAAAGATAAAAAGTCAGTGAAAGTATTAAATTTAGACACTTCCTGTCCGTAAGTTTCTGTTAAAAATAGCCCAACTTCACCAGCACGATCCGACTCTTGCGAAAATAAAAAATAATAGCCACCACCATCATAAGAGTTAATAACCACCCCATGATCGGGTACTGATTGATATTCATCTTTGTTATCATACGTCTGATGATAATATTCAGTTGCTCCAATCACATCATCCTCTTCATAATCTTCATAATCTTCATCCAAAGGAACAAGACCCTGTACACTGTCTCCAAACCAAAAACAAAATCCATATTGTTCTAAAAAAAATCTATAAGGTTCAGGTAAAGTTATTTTAAACTTCTCTTCTAAACCCTTAATCTGTTCCCGAGGTGCACCGCCTTTTCTACAACTAAAGTTTTCTATTTGTTGAGCCTGTGCCATTATGTTAGTTATTTCGTTACTCATCTTATTCCTCAAACTTTTAATTTTGTATTTAAATATAAAACGATTAAACTATTTCTAAACCTAGATTAGGTCCTAAACCGTTTTCGTCGTACGGTTCATCACCTTCCTCATACCAATGAAGTTTTTTGTTTTCTCTACTATGGAAGTCTTCCGTTAATAGTTCTAAGTTATCCAAATCATTTGGGTTTTCATTTGGATCACACCTAAAAATAGGCTTTTTATGGTGAACATTGTACTTTTTAGGTACTTGACCTGTTACTTTCATACGATTTAATTGCTTTGGTGTAAAGTGATTATGCGCTTCATGGTTATCATCATTCAGTGCATCTGAAGCATACTTTTTGATATATTCTTTTCGCTGAACTGGAAATGCCTTTCTTGCCTCATCAACTTCTCCAACTGTACGTTTATGGTACTTAGTTGGTTTTGAATCAGGGTTAATCTTGACCTTTTCGCCGTTTACTCTGTGTTGCTCTGCAAATTTATCAATACTTATAGTTACAGGGGTCATTTCACCTGACTTATTAACTTTATTCAGTGTAATGAGATTATTTTCTTCATTAAGACCCGTTATGTCATATATGTGTTCTTTACGATAGTTATCTTTCCCAGGTGAATATTTAATCGTAGATATATCTTGATTGTCAATTGGAGTACATGCTATTGCTACTTTAAAAATGGCATCAATTACTTCTTTTTCAAAGCCATTATCTACCAAGGTATCCAGCATTCTCTTTAATCTTTTTTCACCTTCTTTACACAACAACCCAAACGGATCAACCCAATTCACCGGATTTGGCGCATATTGATAATGGTTTATT
>BJUT01000105.1 GCA_007988745.1 Pseudoalteromonas atlantica | reverse complement strand
TTTTTTTTGCACTAAACAAAAGCTAGCCTCTAATTGAGTTAAGTGCAAAATTTAAGATGGGTGTCTTGTTTATTTCTTTTTCACTAAATTAAAGCTAGCCTCTAATTGCGTTAAGTGCAAAATTTAAGATGGGTGTCTAGTTTATTGGTTTTATGTGTAATGCCATGTTTAACCATTTTTTAAGAGGGCAACTATTGAAAGTAGCAAACTAGCGAAAGAAATTACTAACGCACCAAGAGCCAAAAAAGTGTTTCTGGAAGATATTTTATTTGCCTCCTCCTTCAGAGCTAAATCCTTTTTCTTTCTCTCTAAGTCAGCTTGGGCTTTGCGATCTTCGTTTTTTCGCTTGGCAATGATTAATCCCTGTTTTGCGTCCATCCTAATCCTTCAAATTCAAATTACACATAACGCCCTGTTAATAGGCAAAATATGGTTGGCTACAATTAAGCGACGAAGGAGCAAATGCCAACTGTATTTTGTCCTTGTTTAACAGCTTGTTAACTCTCGTTGTTCTTATCAATCTCAGCTAAAAACTCCATTAGCTCGCCATAGCCTTGAAGCATATTAGAACACCATATCCTTCCTATCCCATCGACAACAATATAATCAGCTTGCAATAACCAAGAGTAACCAACTTTTCGCAACCCATTCCAACTAACTTTTTTGTTTCCTGCTATGGGGCTTTTAAAATAAACATTTTTATCGTCATAACTAAATTCGATAAAGAATGCTTGATACGGGAAGAAAATTGAACCTAAGAGAAAACCTAATCCAACAAGACTCGCAGCTATTTCTTGTCCTTCATAGGATTGTGAAATAGCGTATAAAACAAAAAAAGTAAAAGGAACCAATAGAAAAGCGAATGCTTTAAAAAGTATTCCAAAGGTTAATTGACGAGCATCGCCGACTCTTTCGCTTTTGTTTTTTGCGAATACCACCATTAAAGTGGCAATAACACCACCAATCAAACCGCTTATGATTGGACTAAGAGAACTTCCAGCTTCTTCCATGACTTCCTCAGAGAGTTAACGCCTCGTTAAGAGGCAATAAAATAGTTGGCTAAAATCAGCGAGGAACGAGCAAAAGCCAACTGTTTTTTGTCCGTTTAAGCAACTTGTTAGAGCTACATTACTACTTTAGCTTTATAAGCTCTTTTGATGGTTTTAATTGACCTATCTCAGGATAAAGCAACTTTAATTTACTTGTATCTCTGTCGTATTCATCACCAATATTTACTGCTATATCGAGGCAACCATCCACTCGTATTTCACCGAGGTATTTAACCTCTCCTTTTTCGATTTTAAATGGAGATAAAACCTCTTCGTAATCTACATCTAGCATTGGATGCCTCTGCTCGAACCAAAAATCATATGAGCCAGCAGGCAATGATACTATTTGAAATAAACCTCTTGATTCAGGGTAATCTTTTTCTACATATCGATTCGTTACAAAAAACTGTGATTTAGCTAAGTTTAATATTTTTTCATCCGATTCTTTTTTAAGAGCTAAATAAACACTATGTACTGTACATTCTTCAATTGAAGCAGTTGAAAAATAAGCGATGCCGCCATTAGTTAATTCGGTAGCTGATAAATTAGGCTTAACATGAGGGTTAACACATCCCATAAGTCCTAAAGTTAATAGAATAAAAAATAGTTTAGATATACTCATAATTTCCTTGTAGCTCTAACTTTAAGCTAAGGGGCGCAGATACGTGGGGCATAATGGCGCAGCCGCCCCGCGTATTGGCGTCCCAGCGACCGAAGGGAGTGGCTTGAGCGTTTTGTTAGCTGCCCAACTGCGTAATGTGCAACAGTTCACCTACTGGCCCCCATAAATAAAAAACTTTGCCCCAAGATTCTTGTTGTATTGGCATAATCTTGGATTTGTTTTCCGACTTAGAACATATCTCATACGCATCGTATATGTCTGAAACGCAGATTTGCAACATGAAGTTCTTGGCCATGTCCTCATTGTAAAAGCGCTGCAAAAAGAAAAGGCAATCTCCGTTTTCAAAAAGCGTGAGGTCATCGGTTACGTATTCTGATTTGAATCCAATTTCCGAGTAGAAAGATTTAGAAATCTCGTAATCCTTACTTGGAACAAATGTTTTTATATCTATTACATCCATGAATCTTTCCAAAGGCAGCTAACAATTTTGTCTACGACATTTGTCGTTTTATAAACCGACAAATGTCCATATATTACAACGCATTTATCTTAACCATCAAATAAACACCTGTAAACAATTAGTTAACTGAAAATTATTTTTAAT
>BJUT01000104.1 GCA_007988745.1 Pseudoalteromonas atlantica | reverse complement strand
ATTGATGCTCAGAGGGCTAAAGCTAAGGAAGAATGGTCTAGAGTAAATACATAGCCAGATTGTAAGTCAGCTACCTTTTAGGTGGCTGACTATACTAGTAAGTATTAGTCCATCAGATACAACAACTCTTAAACTACTTAAATTAAAAAACTAACCAATATTTTTAATTTTGCAAAATCTCCTGCGTAACAGGGAAAAACAAATAACAACATATTTTTAAGCAAATTAACCCCTTGAGCTCTATGCTTATATTCGTATAATCAAAAGCAAGAATGAGATTTGAGAAAAATAACCTCATAATATTTAGCCTTCCGGTTCTGAGCCAGATACGTCTCAGAACAAACGGGCTGTCATGGGGATGGTAGGATAAGAGACGCTTGCCCATGAGAGTGCAAATGCTGTGCTGCTTAAAGCAGCTGATATTCGAGCATTGAATATCAACAAGGGGATCTACCTACAGCAGCAGTGAGATGAGTCGCAATAAAAAGTTGGATCTGATTGGGCAATGTTAATAATCTCCCTCCAGTTTGGATATAGACTTTTAGTAAATGAGGCATCGCAGATAGGCGTTACTAACAATTAAGTTTACTAAGTTACTACCAACATGCCTTACAGTAAGTATCGTGGCATAAATCAAATGTTTTTGGTACACCCAAAGCTAACCTGCATCCACTTACTACCAAATCCCACTGTTTGCCACCAAGCTATGTGTGTTGAAATCGTTGTACAACTATTTTTTATTAGCTATACCGAGTTTTATTTAACACTGGACTAGGAGCACAAGCCAAATAAACCTTGATGAAAAGGCCTCTTTCAATTAATGTATAAACTCAAGCTCTAATAGCTTGTAGTAACTTACAATTCAGATTTCGATACTAAAGAGACCTAGGACTCCTTTTTTTAAAGGGGTAGCTACTTTTTAGTATCAATTCTAGGCTCTTGTATCCTGTCTTTAAATTAATAAAGAGGATTTCATGCCTACACCAAAACAAAAATTACCTAATCTCAAAACCTTAGCAAATAAATTTACCGATCTTGCACCAGTTATATATATGAGTGTCCTAAGAACCAAAGGGGGATCAGGTGAATCACGTGTTGTCCAAGAGCTAGCAGATAAACTTTCGCAAATACACCATAAAGTGTTAATTGTTACATCTCAAAAAGCCCAGAAATATGGCCACAAGGTGCGTGGTTACGACACCACTCCAAATGTGCCAATGGAAATCATGCAAGCGCTGAAAAATTCAATGTTAAATTCATCTTTCAAATTTGGAAAGCTTATTTCTGCTGAAGATATTCCAAACTCCGAAATTTCACTTGCAAATACATACTACGATTGGATGTACTCAGAAATTGATACTTTAAAAAAGACTATTGCAAAATCACATTATACAGCTGTAATTCTTACGACCGGAGAAGGAAGTGCAGTTAGTGGAAGAGAGGTTGAATACGCTTTAAAGCATTCCGAAGTTACGATCTTATCAATTGCATCAGATGTCCGTGACAGTACAAAGAAGGCTAATGACATCGTCAACTACATTTCAAGTTGCCCAGTTGATAACAGCGAGCTATGGTCATTAAAATGGGGTACCAGCAAAAAAGAAATTCATACATACCAATTAGTGTGTCATAACTAGTTTTAAGAATTAGTTTTAAGATTCAAATAAATAGCAGTTAGATAGGTATGATTTTAGATTTCTGTTTAGCTGCTATTATCATTTTTAAAGAGTTCAAACAAGTTATGCAAAACCATATTGATAAAGTAATAAGCTCTAACCTTCAAAAAAAACCAAGCAATTGATTTAAAAAGAGATTGACATTCACAATTGTCAATTAGAATTGAGAGTCTTCTATGTGAATAAACAGGTGCAGGTAACGAGACTGTAGAATAACTCCAACAGCCAAATTCAATTAAAAACGAGCTCCTATAATTAACTCTAAGCGTTTTTAAAGCATTAGGTAATGCATTTGGAACCCATAAAACGGACTGATTTTCTTTAAAAATAGTAATTCTACAGCCTCAACGCCCTCATCAAGCGGCGTAAAATACAGTCGCTTGCACGTGCATGTTATCTGTCTTTCACTATGCTTTTATAAATAACTGCAAAGCTGTTAATTAGGTTTGTCACTAAATTATTCATGACTGGTACTATTGGCTGAAAATTAGAAGCTATGTCTTCACGCACTATCTTTTTTATGTTTTCCATTGACATCACTTTTTCTATTTCGGATGAAAATTCATCTGAAGGACCTTCCATAGCTTGAATAACAATAAGATTTTTGTTCGAATAGCCCTCTTGATGGGCTACTTTATTTCGCGAACACCTTAATTGCGATACCGAATCATTTAACTTCTTTATTGTTTCAGCCGCCTGCGGATAATCTTTTTTTAGGAGGTCTAAAACATATCTATTTCCTCCCGCTCTCTCCATTTTACTTTTATCCAAAAGCACTGTTGTACCTGCTAATAGGTGGCACCTGTCAACAACACTGGTTAGTCTTAATAGAAAGTTTTCAGCATGAAAAGAATAATGCTCCGATAATTCATAATTTGAATCTTTAAA
>BJUT01000103.1 GCA_007988745.1 Pseudoalteromonas atlantica | reverse complement strand
CAAGTAAAACCCATATGTACACCAGCGCAGTAGACGTAGAACTTGCTCACGTGAAAAGCGCAGTTTTTTAAATATAAAATAATCCACAAAGAGAAGCGAATGAGGAGTAAATGAGAAGATATAAAAACATAAACCTTTTTAGAACTATCTATTCCTCTAAAAGCGCAGCGCCTCTTATCCTCTTTGTGAATAAATCACTTTACGGGCTTTGCCCGGCACGCCAGCAAGCTGCGCGTCTACAAGTAAAACCCATGTCTACACCAGCGCAATAGACGTAGAGCTTGCTCACGTGAAAAGCGCAGCTTTTTAAATAAAAAATAAACCACAAAGTGGAGCGGATGAGGAATAAATGAGAAAACATACAGACCAACAATAATCTTTTTAGCACTATCACTACCTCTAAAAGCGCAGCGCCTCTTACCCTCTTTGTGAATAAATCACTTTACGGGCTTTGCTCATCACGCCAGCAAGCACCGCATCTACAAGTAAAACCCATATGTACAACTTCGCGGTAGATGTAGAGCTTGCTCACGTGAAAAGCGCAGCTTTTAAATGCTTAAATAAACCACTACTCACAAAGAGAAGCGAATGAGGAATAAATGAGAGGGCATAAAAACATAAACCTTTTTAGAACTATTACTGCCTCTAAAAGCGCAGCGCTTCTTATCCTCTTTGTGAATAAATCACTTTACGGGCTTTGCCCGGCACGCCAGCAAGCTGCGCGTTTACAAGTAAAACCCATATCTACACCTTCGCTGTAGACGTCGAGGCAAGCTCACTGACTTCGATGTGATAAATGATAGCTACAAGACGTAGAGCTTGCTCACGTGAAAAGCGCAGCTTTTTAAATAAAAAATAATCCACAAAGAGAAGCGAATGAGGAAAAAATGAGAAAACATAAAGACCAACAACAATCTTTTTAGAACTATCACTGCCTCTAAAAGCGCAGCGCCTCTTACCCTCTTTGTGAATAAATCACTTTACGGGCTTTGCCCATCACGCCAGCAAGCTTCGCGTCTACAAGTAAAGCCCATATGTACACCAGCGCAGTAGACCTAGAGCTTGCTCACGTGAAAAGCGCAGCTTTTAAATGCTTAAATAAACCACTACTCACAAAGAGAAGCGAGTGAGGAATAAATGAGAAGACATAAAAACATAAACCTTTTTAGAGCTATCTCTTCCTCTAAAGCGCAGCGCCTCTTATCCTCTTTGTGAATAAATCACTTTACGGGCTTTGCTCGGCACGCCAGCAAGCTGCGCGTCTACATTGATATACTCAATGTAAACGTTATTTTTTGTGCAGTGCTTCAATGCGTGCTAGTAAGCTTGATGTATCGTATCGGCCGCCACCAAGCGCTTGTACGTCGGCGTAATATTGATCAACCGTTGCGGTCATAGGTAACGTAGCGCCGTTGTTTTTAGCTTCATCAAGCGCGATGCCTAAATCTTTGCGCATCCAATCTACGGCAAAACCAAACTCGTACTCACCTGCCCACATTGTTTTGTAGCGGTTTTCCATTTGCCACGAACCCGCAGCCCCTTTTGAAATGGTTTCAATTACTTTTTCACCATCAAGCCCTGCTTGTTTAGCAAAATGTAAGCCCTCGGCTAAGCCTTGCACTACGCCGGCAATACAAATTTGATTAACCATTTTACATAACTGCCCTGCGCCCACATCGCCTAATAACTGGCTAAAACGGCTATATGCCGCCATTACGGGTTGCACTTTAGTGAAAACAGCTTCGTTACCGCCTGCCATGACTGTAAGCACGCCGTTTTCAGCACCTGCTTGTCCACCTGATACGGGCGCGTCTATAAAATCGATATTTTGCAAGGCTGCTTTTTCTGCTACTTCACGGGCTACTTCGACCGATGTCGTTGTATGGTCAACCAAAATGCTATTAACGGCCATCCCCGCTAAAACACCATTTTCACCATAAACAACCGCACGTAAGTCATCATCATTACCTACACACATAAATACAATATCAGCATTATTAGCAGCTTCTCGCGGCGTGGTAGCAAAGCTTCCTGCATACTCATCTACCCAGCTTTGCGCTTTTGCTTGAGTGCGGTTATATACACACACATTAAAGCCCGCTTTTGCTAAATGCCCTGCCATTGGGTAACCCATTACCCCTAAACCTATAAATGCAACATTGATTGACATAAAAGTGCCTTATTTTCCTGCTAACTTAGAAACTATGCCCGATTATGTCAATCGGCTGCTTAAAAAGCGAATTAAGTCTTTATAAATTTCCAACGTAAGGAAATAAGTAGGTAACCATGGATAGTATTTATCAATTTAGTGCCCCTTTGTACAACAGCGAAAGCTTTGCGCTTAGCCAGCTAAAAGGCAAAACAGTACTTATTGTTAATACAGCAAGTAAGTGTAATTTTTCGGTGCAATTAAGTTCGCTAGAAAAGCTCTATCAAGAATATAAAAATAGCGGTTTCACTATTTTAGCGTTTCCGTGTCATCAATTTGGCCAAAACGAGCCGCTTGATAACCTCGCGATCAAAGACTTTTATCAAGGGCAATTTGACGTGTCGTTCAAAGTGTTTGGTAAGGTCATGGTAAATGGGCCCGAGGCGCATCCGCTGTTTAATTATTTAAAGTCGCATACCCGTGGTATTTCGCAAAACCGCGCAGTAAAGTGGAACTTCACCAAGTTTTTAATTAACCCACAAGGTCAGCTCGTTGCACGTTATGCGCCGCGCACCAAGCCCGAAACGCTTAAACAGGTCATTGAGGCAAACTTACCTAGCGCACTAAACGCTAATAACTTAAATAACGCAAAAATAATACCCAACTTTAATGCATTAAAAGGCGCTTAATTATTCTAAATCAATAAATGGGTGGTTACTCAAGCATGCTTTATTAAACTAGTTTAAGGTTACGTATAATACCAATCAGCAATAATACTTAATCATTTTTAGGGGCTAAACGTGTCGCTATCTGCGTTAAAAAACTCTCATTTACGACTGCAT
>BJUT01000102.1 GCA_007988745.1 Pseudoalteromonas atlantica | reverse complement strand
TGTATTGCACAAAGAGAAAGAAATGAGGAGTGAAAGTTGTAGGCGCGAAGCTTGCCCGCGCAAGTTGCTTGTTACTTCTCTAAAGCGAAGCGCCTCTACACCTCTTTGTAATTGTATTGGTTTAATATTTACGAACTATCGCTCATTATGCCAGCAAGCTGTGGGTCTACAAGGTAAGGTATAGCTCCGGTGTTAATGTTAACATTGTGGGCTCAGGGCTGATGTGCTGCTTTACATTAATTGTAAATTAAATACCACCACCGAGGACATAAATGCGCTTTGCGCTACACAGAGAAAACACGGTGATTGGTGAGCCATTTCTCCTGCTCTTCTCCTTCACTTCTCGGTGGTGACATAATCACTTTTAAACAAAAACAATGCACACCCGCATATTCAAACACCCACAAAAAAAGGCGCTAAACAGCACCTTTTTAAAATGGTTTAGGCTCTATTTTTAGTTTTTGAAACCTAAAAACTTAAACCTAAAACAGACGCGATATAAAATCGCTGCTACAACTTAAGCGATTTTTTTCTCTTCTATGCTTGCTAGGTATTCGTCAAACGTACCCTGAAAATCAATGACCTGCTTGTCTTTAATATCAATAATACGTGTTGCTAAAGATGATACAAACTCGCGGTCGTGGCTTACAAAAATAAGCGTACCCGCAAAGTCTTTAAGTGCATTGTTTAGCGCTTCAATGGCTTCCATATCCATGTGGTTGGTTGGCTCGTCCATTACAAGTACGTTTACGTCTTGCATCATTAACTTACCAAACAACAAACGGTTTTTTTCACCACCTGAACAGTTACGCGCTTTTTTGTTTGAATCGTCGGCGGTAAACAACAAACGCCCTAACATGCCGCGTACCATTAAATCGTTATGCTTGGCTGTACGCCATTGCGACATCCAATCAAATAGCGTTAAATCGTTATCAAAATCTTTTGTGCTGTCTTGCGGGCAGTAGCCAAAGGTCGCATTTTCTGACCATTTAATTTCGCCTTCATTACTTTTAAGCTCGTTTACTAAACAGCGTAAAAAGGTAGTTTTACCCACACCGTTTTCGCCAATAACCGCAAGCTTCGCGCCAGCTTCTAGTAAAAAGTCGCCGCCGCTAAATAGTGTTTCGCCATCAAAACCGTGGCCAAGTTTATTAACTTCAAGCGCTTGGCGGTACATTTTTTTGCCTTCGTCAAAACTTAACGATGGGCTCATACGGCTTGACGCTTTAACTTCATCAAGCTTAATTTTATCCATTTTTTTAGCACGCGAACTGGCTTGTTTAGCTTTAGAGGCGTTAGCACCAAAACGGTTAACAAAGTCTTGAAGCTCGTCAATCTCAGCGCTTTTTTTAGCGTTTTCGGCTAATAATTGTTCTCGCTGTAAGCTTGCCGCTTCTAAAAACTTCTCGTAGTTACCTGGGTAAATACGCAGCTCACCGTAATCAATGTCAGCCATGTGAGTACATACCGAATTTAAAAAGTGGCGGTCATGCGAAATAATAATCATGGTGCATTTACGTTTATTAAGCTCATTAGCTAACCACGTAATGGTATGAATATCCAAGTTATTGGTTGGCTCATCGAGTAGCAGTATGTCTGGATTTGCAAACAGCGCCTGCGCTAAAAGCACACGTAATTTCCAACCTGGGGCAACGTTTGCCATTAACCCATAATGAAACTCTTTATCTATACCCGCTTCTAATAGTATTTCTTCAGCGCGGCTTTCGGCTGTGTAACCATCCATTTCGGCAAAAACGCTTTCAAGGTCGGCTACTTTCATGCCGTCTTCTTCGCTCATTTCGGGTAATGAGTAAATACGGTCGCGCTCTTGTTTTACTTTCCAAAGCTCTACGTCGCCCATAATTACGGCATCTACAACGCTGTATTGTTCAAACGCAAACTGGTCTTGGCTTAGGTTACCTACTTTAAGCCCCGGTGTAATCGACACATTACCCGCACTTGGCACAAGCGCACCGCTTAAAATTTTCATGAAGGTCGACTTACCACAGCCGTTAGCGCCAATTAAACCGTAACGGTTGCCGTTACCAAATTTAGCTGAAATGTTTTCAAACAACGGCTCTGCGCCAAACTGCATCGTAATATTTGCGGTGGAGATCAAAAAGTTAGTCCTAGAATGAGTACTGACAGGGGCCAACTGCAGCAAAGCGCCACAAACAAGACCAAGCAATAGGGTAAATTAGCTGGCGAATTATACAGATCCCCCCATGGTAATGAAAGGTAAAAGATACATACCTAAAATGGCAGCACGTTAGGTTATGAATCTATATAAGTGTAAAACAGCGGGTTAATAGGGTTTGTAAATGCGCTCTATGGCCGCTTTATTATTTTTAATAAGGCGATTAATTACAGCTACTTCGTCAAGCGTGACCGATTGTTTACTCATCATAAAATGTACGCCATTAACATTAATAGCTGGCGCCGTTTTTACCGGCAAAATGGTGCTGTAGCGCTTAGCAAAATATTTTGCGACAACAGAGTCGTCAATCACGTAATCAACTCGCTTTTTGTTAAGCATACCAAAGCGGGTGTTTGCATCTGCGGTAAGTACTATTTGGTTGGGGTAGTGTTTTCTTATTTTTTCAAACTCAGCGCCAAAAAAGCTGCCTCTGTTAACGCCAACAATAAAGCCACGTTCAAAAAGCGCCGCTAAGTTAATTACATCTTTGGCGTTTTCATGCTTATAAAGCAGCATAACTTCATCGCGATATACATCAGTAAAATAAGAGTACTCGGCGCGCTCTTTTGTATAACTTGCTGCAAAGGTAATATCAATATGGCCTGTTTTTAGCTCTTGCTGAACCCGTGATAAGCTCGGAAAATAAACCCACTCAATACAAAAAGGCGAATTTTTAAAAACAGCGTTAACCGTATCTACCTCTGTGCCTACAAAGGCATTGCCTTGTTTAATTAAATAGGGCGCCCAGTTGGTTTCGTTGGTGCCCATTTTTAATGTTTTAGTGCATGCCAGCACATTAAATTGCGCAACCAAAACTATAAACGCTAACAGTAACATCTTCATAAAACGTCCTTTTATACCAAT
>BJUT01000101.1 GCA_007988745.1 Pseudoalteromonas atlantica | reverse complement strand
GAAAGGTACTTGTTTGATCAATTTGATAAGGAGTTTTATTGATAATATTTAGCTTACCATCGACATTTGAATTACTGACTAAAATCCAAGATAAATGGCTGCCACTGCAATGTCCGCAGTGATGACAATCCTTTACATCGTGCTGTTCATCATCTGTATTATCATTTAAAACATTTCGATCATCTGCATGATCATGTTGAATTTGAAGGTGCTCTATATCTATCTGGTGATTCTCAGGTGTTGCGGATACAACAGCAGTTAACGATTGCAAAACAATCGAAACGACTAATAGTATTTTTAACGCAACATTGAATTTCAAAATAAACACCTACTTAAATATGAAAAATTATAATATCAAAAAAAGGTTTTCTAAACTAGCCATGCGCATGTTTTTCATGCTCGTCACGGCAAGTTTCTTGAGGAAACTCAAACTCAATGGTTGTATGAGATAAATTATAAGAAGAAAGTTCCTTAGCCACTTGTTGTTTTAGCCTAATTAATTTATCAACCTCAAAGTTATGGGCTAACTCTAGGTGAGCAGTTAATACGTGACTTTCCCCGTCTAATGACCAAAAGTGCATATGATGAATCCCATTAATTTCAGGTATAGCCTTTATCGCTTTTTCAATATTATTCTGCACTTCTTCATCAGGTGTAGCTTGAAGAAATAGTGCCAATGTTGTTTTCAGGTTTTTCAAAACGTTAAACAATATAAACAGTGTAAAGCCTATAGAAAGCAAAGGATCTAATATTGGTAGATCTACAAAAAGCAGCACGATAGAAACAATTAGGACTGCAACCCAGCCAAGTACGTCTTCAAGCAAATGCCACGTAAGTACTTTTTCGTTCAGCGTTTTACCCGCTTTTAGTTTAAATACTGCATACCCATTAACAGCAACCCCAAGTAATGCAAGACCCAACATTCCTTCAGCCATTGGCATTTCAGGATTAGATAATCTTGGTATTGCTTCAAATAGCACCCAGACAGAACCAATAACTAATACAATACTGTTAATTAATGCGCCAAACAGGGTAAGACGACGATAGCCATAGCTAAATCTATCGGATGCTTCTTTATCCGAGAAACGACTCAGTATCCAAGCGAATCCTATAGATAAACTGTCACCCAGGTCATGTACAGCATCAGCCATAATAGCGGTACTGTTGGTTAGCCAACCACCAATAAATTCGATAATAGTAAATGAAACATTAAGGAAAAATGTCCAACCTATACGGTCGTCTTTTCCATGCGAATGGCTATGGCTATGATTGTGCATTTTCCACCTCAAGAACTTTTAAATTTCTTACATTGACTACGTTAAAATTGATAAAGTGACGGATCACTCGTTGATACATCCAACGTTTGATTCCTGATAAGTTAGTTCCTTTTTCGAGATAAAACTCATCAGGGGAATTATAAACACCAAAATCATCATGAATACCTTCTTTTTGTATATAGGTATCTTGACCACGCCAATCTGTATCTGGCGAAGAGAAACACTTTGTTGCAACACCATAACCACAAAATTCGTTTTTTATTTGACTAAATTTGTGCTGTAGTGAACTTAAATATTGTTCATCTAATATAAAGCCTTCTAAGTTTATCCAACGATCCTTGAAATAAACTTCAATCCAACTATGAATGATATATTTAGGTGCTAACCAAAATACATAAGTTGGAATAGCTCCTTTTTGTAATCGCTGCTCAATAGTAAAGCCGTGAAAACGACATTGAATACCTAATCCTCGTAACAAAGCCATCAGCAAGTTACCCTTGGTATTGCATTGTCCGTAACCATCGGCTAAAACACTGCTTGCTGAAATATCATCACTCTCATTGTAACCAAATAATATTTCATCTTTAACAAATTGGTAGGCTGCACCAATTTTGTTGAAGTCATCGAGTTCTTGCCAATTACGCTCAGAAATTAATGATTGAATTGTAGAGTGTTCAAAATTTACTATCTTGGTTTTTTCTAGATATTTGCTATTCATTGATGTTTCCTTACTTTGAACAACCAAAGGTTGATTGTTTATCTTCATTTGGTGTTTAACGTGTTTTCTCAGCAACAGCTAATTCTTGTTTAGCATCGCTTAGTATTCGGTAAGCGCCTCGAAGAATTAACATTGAAATGATGCTACCAATGACGATATCAGGCCAACGCTGTTTCAGCACCATAACGAGTATGCCTGCGATAACGACACCAAGATTTGCAATTACATCATTCGCTGAAAATATCCAGCTAGCTCTCATATGTACTTCATCGTTGTTGTGCTTTCGAATAAGGATGAGACAAATCACATTTGCAACTAAAGCAACCATGCCTACGCCAATCATAAACCAAGAGTGAGGCTCACTTTCACCATACAGCCTTCTAGCAATATCCATTAGAATTAGCACGCCTAACCCCAGTTGGAAATAGCCACTCACTAAAGCAGCATTAGCCTTATGTTGGATTGACTTTCCCACCGCGTATAGTGCAATTGCATAGACGATTGCATCCGCTAGCATGTCTAACGAATCTGCAATTAAAGCCGTTGATTCTGATAACCAACCAAAGCCAATTTCAAAAACAAACATCGAGGCATTGATAGCCAGAAGCCAATAAAGCACCGTTTTTTGCTGGTTATCTTTTAGCTCAACTTCACACCCACAATCGCTCATTTTCATCTCCGATTAACTTGTATGCTCTAACTATAAATCCTATAGTGACTATAGGGTCAAGTTTATTTGGAAATTTTATGAAAATTGGTGAGTTATCGAAAACATCGGGGTATTCAGTACAAACCTTCCGATATTATGAAAAGGAGGGCTTGCTGTCAGATCCTGATCGCACTGAAGGGAATTTCAGGTTGTATTCTAATAAGGCATTTAAAGAGCTAGAGTTCGTAAAGCATTGTCGAAGTTTAGATATTCCGCTTAATGATATTAAGCGACTCATTGAATTAAAAAACAAGCCAGAGGAGAGTTGCTCTAGTGTAAATGCATTAATTGATCGGCAACTAACTTTAGTTAATCAACGAATGAAGGAATTGAATGCACTCAAAAAAGAGTTAAAACTAATGGCAAGCTCTTGCGGGTCTGACGGTACAATTGAAGTCTGTGGCATTATCAAGTCATTAGATAGTTG
>BJUT01000100.1 GCA_007988745.1 Pseudoalteromonas atlantica | reverse complement strand
AAATATATAATTTGGGTGATTAGCTCAGTTGGGAGAGCATCGCCCTTACAAGGCGAGGGTCACTGGTTCAAGTCCAGTATCACCCACCAAATTATACTAAACGTTAAATTTATAAAGTCATATCTATTATATGTGGGTGATTAGCTCAGTTGGGAGAGCATCGCCCTTACAAGGCGAGGGTCACTGGTTCAAGTCCAGTATCACCCACCACATATAAACACTTCTTAATAATTATTATAAAATCCTATTTGGGTAATTAACTCAGTTATAAGAAAAAGAGAGCATCGCCGCCTTTTACAAATAATGGCGAGGGTCACTGGTTCAGCCCAGTATCACCCACCACATATAAACACTTCAAAATACCTAAGTTAAAAACTTCCATAAATATCACTCTTGATTTGTCTTTTGCAAAACGATTAATCTATACGCTATAAAATTATATAAAGGTAATTAACTCAGTTATAAGAAAAAGAGAGCATCGCCGCCCTTTACAAATAATGGCGAGGGTTACCGGTATCAAGCCAAGTAATCACCTACCACATATAAACACTTCTAAAGCATCAAAACTCCTCTGAATAATTATTATAAAAATCCTATTTGAGTAATTAACCCAGTTATAAGCAAAAGAGAGCATCGCCGCCCTTTACAAATAATGGCGAGTGTCACCGGTATCAAGCCAAGTAGTCACTCACCACATGTAAACACTTCAAAATACCTAAGTTAAAAAATTCCATAAATATCACTCTTAATTTGTCTTTTGCAAAACGATTAATCTGTAACATGTAGAGTTCTATATGGGTTATAAACTGCGCCATAAGCAAACATATAATTAATCGCTTACTTGGGCTGCTTTTTACCTATTAATTAAGCAATCGTTCTAAATCGCTAAGGCAGGATAATATGAAGCCATCTAAACGTATGAAAATAACTTAATCTTCTAATAACCTCGGCTAATAGTTAAATTCCCTTGTAAGCAGCTAAACTGTTGATTATAGTCTGTGATAAATTAAACAACATGTAAGCCAATGCCAACTAAGATCTACGCCAAAGCCAAAATACTGATAGTGGAAGAGCAGCCCCTCGCTCAAAGCTATATGAAACAGTCGCTAGAAAGGCTTGGCTTTCGGCAGTTGCACTTTACCGATCATGCAATTGCAGCAAAAGAGCAATGTTTGGCTGAGCAATTTGATTTAATTGTATGTTCGTTTAATTTAAGCAAACACCAAGACGGCTACCAACTCTACGAAGAACTCCGTGTTAAGCAACTGATAAAAAACTCCACTGCGTTTATTTTTATTTCTGCAGAAACCAGCGGTGCGCTAGTGCATAGCGTTTTAGAGCTTCAACCCGACGACTTTTTGGTAAAGCCATTTACGGTACAAGAGTTAAAAACGCGGATTGAGCGTATTCTAAAACGTAAAAATGAGCTACAGAGCATTTATACCTTAGTAGATGATGGCAACGACTCTAAAGCAATAAAAGTAATCGATGCCACTTTAAATAAAAAAAACAATATATACAGCCCTATCCTCCTTCGCTTAAAAGGAGATGCATTGCTTAGGCTAAACCGCAGTGAAGAAGCTAAAGACTTTTTTACCTCGGTGCTAGACATACAAAAATTTGCCTGGGCCAAAGTTGGTTTAGTAGAAGCGCTGATTGCTAATAATGAGCATATTCTTGCTCAGCGCATGTTAAAAACCATGCTTGAACGCCATGAAACACGTTTAGTTGCACTGGATTTACTCGGCCGATTAGAAATAAAACTAAACCAATTTGAATTGGCGCAAGATTTTTTAAGCCAAGCAGTCAATATTGCGCCACGTAACATCCAAAGACAAAAGTCGTTAAGCAATGTTTCGTTAATAAACCACGATTACGAAAAAAGCTATTTAACCCAAAAAGACATAGCCAGCTATGCGCGTCATTCTATTCATGACAGCCCCGACATCTATCTCAATGCTGCCCGTGCCGGTATAGACTTTGCTTTAACCACAGATCAAACAGACCAAATACAACGTATTTCGCGTCAAACTAATAAATACATAAATGATTTAAAAAAGCAGTTTCCTAACAACGCAAACCAATCTCAAATTGATGTACTTAATGCGCGTTTGCACTATTTAAAAGACGAGCACCAAAAAGCCAAGCGCTTGATAGAGCAACTCGACGATGACGATACATTAATACGCTCTGTAGATGGGGCGCTTGATAAAGCAAAAGCGTTTCACGAGCTGGGTTTTCATCAAAAAGCACAAACATTATTTAGCCAAATAATTAGCCATTGTGAGCGCCACCCCAATATGAGTGATACAACTTACCTGCGTTACATTCAACAGCAGCAAAGTGAGCGTCGTGACATTAAAATGGGCCCTAAAGAGCTTAACAACCATGCAGTAACTCAATTTAATAGAGGGCAATTAAATACGGCGTTAGAGGCGTTTACGCAAGCATTTAGAGTAATGCCGCGTAACCCAAGCATTGCGCTTAATTTATTACAGTGTTTGTTTGATTCGACAAAACAAAAAGGCGGCACTTTTAACTTGGTTATTGCTAAAAAGTGTTACGCCCTTTTGAGTAACTCTACACTGCAGCCAGATCAGTCGCAGCGATTAGATAAAATTTTGCATATGGCAAAAGAAATGAAACTCGATATTCAATCCCCCTAGCGCTAACTAGCGGCTAGAAATAGCTGTTTATCTTGATTGAAAGCTAACTATATAATTAAAGCTTTTTCATTGCAGCGGCATTTACACAATAGCGCAAACCCGACGGTGCTGGCCCATCAGGAAAAATATGCCCTAAGTGTGCATCACACACATTACACACCACTTCAACGCGCTGCATACCATGGCTTAAATCGTTCACATAACCAATTGCATCGACAGTTGCAGGCTGCGTGAATGATGGCCAACCTGTGCCGCTATCAAACTTTTCATCGGCATCAAAAAGTAAATTATCGCAGCATACACACGCGTATTTACCCGGTTCTAGTAATGTGCAACTTTGTGAGCTGTGAGGGCGTTCTGTGCCCTTTTTACGTGTCACATAGTATTGCTCATCACTTAGCATTGCCTGCCATTGCGCGTCTGTTTTTACAACCTTTTCGCGTGGCGTAGGATTGCCATTATTGGCAAAATTTATAACATCATTCCAAGTAAGCATAATAGCCTCCTTCGGTATTAATAAGTGATTAGGGTCTGTTGATCTTTT
>BJUT01000099.1 GCA_007988745.1 Pseudoalteromonas atlantica | reverse complement strand
AGAGTTTTCAAAAGTAAAAAAGAATGATAGCAGTATCATTCAGTGCCAATTTAATCATTCGTGATTAATTGGTATCTACTTTAGTATTCAATATTAACTTCTGGCGAAGTTAAACTGTCACATAACAAAGACCCGTTTGGGTTGTATGGTTAAGTGACTAAGCGTACACGGTGGATGCCTTGGCAGTTGGAGGCGATGAAGGACGTATTAACTTGCGATAAGCCTAGTCAAGCTAGTAAAAAGCGCTTGAGACTAGGATTTCCGAATGGGGAAACCCACCTGCTTGCAGGTATCGTTAACTGAATACATAGGTTAACGAGGCGAACGCGGAGAACTGAAACATCTAAGTACCCGTAGGAAAAGAAATCAACCGAGATTCCGATAGTAGCGGCGAGCGAAATCGGAACAGCCCTTAAGCTTATTATGTGTTAATGGAAGGCTCTGGAAAGTGCCACGATACAGGGTGATAGTCCCGTACATGAAAAGACATTTTAAGTGAAATCGAGTAGGTCGGAGCACGTGAAACTTTGACTGAATATAGGTGGACCATCATCTAAGGCTAAATACTCCCAACTGACCGATAGTGAACCAGTACCGTGAGGGAAAGGCGAAAAGAACCCCTGTGAGGGGAGTGAAATAGAACCTGAAACCGTGTACGTACAAGCAGTAGGAGCCTACTTGTTAGGTGACTGCGTACCTTTTGTATAATGGGTCAGCGACTTATATTTTGTAGCGAGGTTAACCGATTAGGGTAGCCGTAGGGAAACCGAGTCTTAACTGGGCGAATAGTTGCAAGGTATAGACCCGAAACCCGGTGATCTAGCCATGGGCAGGTTGAAGGTTGAGTAACATCAACTGGAGGACCGAACCCACTAACGTTGAAAAGTTAGGGGATGACCTGTGGCTAGGAGTGAAAGGCTAATCAAACCGGGAGATAGCTGGTTCTCCCCGAAATCTATTTAGGTAGAGCCTCGGACGAATACTTACGGGGGTAGAGCACTGTTAAGGCTAGGGGGTCATCCCGACTTACCAACCCTTTGCAAACTCCGAATACCGTAAAGTAATATCCGGGAGACACACGGCGGGTGCTAACGTCCGTCGTGAAGAGGGAAACAACCCAGACCGCCAGCTAAGGTCCCAAAGTCATAGTTAAGTGGGAAACGATGTGGAAAGGCCCAGACAGCCAGGAGGTTGGCTTAGAAGCAGCCATCCTTTAAAGAAAGCGTAATAGCTCACTGGTCGAGTCGGTCTGCGCGGAAGATGTAACGGGGCTAAACTATGCACCGAAGCTGCGGATTCATCTTAGGATGAGTGGTAGGGGAGCGTTCTGTAAGCGGTTGAAGGTGTACCGGGAGGTATGCTGGACGTATCAGAAGTGCGAATGCTGACATGAGTAACGATAATGCGGGTGAAAAACCCGCACGCCGGAAGACCAAGGGTTCCTATCCCATGTTAATCAGGGTAGGGTAAGTCGACCCCTAAGGCGAGGCCGAAAGGCGTAGTCGATGGGAAACGGATTAATATTTCCGTACTTGGTATAATTGCGATGGGGGGACGGAGAAGGCTAAGCAAGCATGGCGATGGTTGTCCATGTGAAAGTGAGTAGGCTAGCGACTTAGGTAAATCCGGGTTGCTGTTAGGCTGAGACACGAGACGAGCACCTAAGGGTGTGAAGTTGCTGATGCCATACTTCCAGGAAAAGCCTCTAAGCTTCAGATTATACCGAATCGTACCCCAAACCGACACAGGTGGTCAGGTAGAGAATACTAAGGCGCTTGAGAGAACTCGGGTGAAGGAACTAGGCAAAATCGTACCGTAACTTCGGGAGAAGGTACGCTCCTATCTGTGATGAGACTTGCTCTCTAAGCGGACGGGAGCCGCAGTGACCAGGTGGCTGGGACTGTTTATTAAAAACACAGCACTGTGCAAAATCGCAAGATGACGTATACGGTGTGACACCTGCCCGGTGCCGGAAGGTTAATTGATGGGGTTAGTTTTCGGACGAAGCTCTTGATCGAAGCCCCGGTAAACGGCGGCCGTAACTATAACGGTCCTAAGGTAGCGAAATTCCTTGTCGGGTAAGTTCCGACCTGCACGAATGGTGTAACCATGGCCACGCTGTCTCCACCCGAGACTCAGTGAAATTGAAATCGCAGTGAAGATGCTGTGTACCCGCGGCTAGACGGAAAGACCCCGTGAACCTTTACTACAGCTTGGCACTGAACATTGAACCTACATGTGTAGGATAGGTGGGAGACTTTGAAGCAGCGACGCTAGTTGTTGTGGAGTCGTCCTTGAAATACCACCCTTGTAGTTTTGATGTTCTAACGTTGGCCCCTGAATCGGGGTTACGGACAGTGCCTGGTGGGTAGTTTGACTGGGGCGGTCTCCTCCCAAAGAGTAACGGAGGAGCACGAAGGTTGGCTAAGTACGGTCGGACATCGTACGGTTAGTGTAATGGTAGAAGCCAGCTTAACTGCGAGACAGACACGTCGAGCAGGTACGAAAGTAGGTCATAGTGATCCGGTGGTTCTGAATGGAAGGGCCATCGCTCAACGGATAAAAGGTACTCCGGGGATAACAGGCTGATACCGCCCAAGAGTTCATATCGACGGCGGTGTTTGGCACCTCGATGTCGGCTCATCACATCCTGGGGCTGAAGTCGGTCCCAAGGGTATGGCTGTTCGCCATTTAAAGTGGTACGCGAGCTGGGTTTAGAACGTCGTGAGACAGTTCGGTCCCTATCTGCCGTGGGCGTTTGAGAATTGAGAGGGGTTGCTCCTAGTACGAGAGGACCGGAGTGAACGAACCGCTGGTGTTCGGGTTGTCATGCCAATGGCATTGCCCGGTAGCTACGTTCGGAACTGATAAGCGCTGAAAGCATCTAAGCGCGAAGCAGGCCTCGAGATGATTTCTCACTAGACTTTTAAAGTCTCTGAAGGGCCGTTGAAGACTACAACGTTGATAGGCAAGATGTGGAAGTGGTGTGAGCCATTAAGCTAACTTGTACTAATTACCCGTGAGGCTTAACCATACAACGCCAAACGCGTTTTGTGACAGAAACAAGCGACAGAAGTTAATAGCTAAAGTAGATAAATACTTAGACTTAAAAAATATTATCAGAATTTTCCAAATTTATGAGGTGACTCTTAGCGCGTAGCGTTAACATTGAGGCACCTTGCGCAAAGGAAAAAGTAGCACTACGTGCTTGTCATTAATCCTTTGCACCTAATTTG
>BJUT01000098.1 GCA_007988745.1 Pseudoalteromonas atlantica | reverse complement strand
TATCGCTTGAGTGTGACTGCACAGTCTGACTTTGCGGGTTACCAAAGCTATCCCACTGGTAGTGCGTGGTTGTATCAGCACGTGAGCTTGCCAATGTTTGTTGAATTAACTGGCCTAAGCTGTTGTATACAAAATTGATATTTTGGCTGCTTACGCCTTCATTTTTGCGGGCAATGAGCTGGTTGACGCTGTCGTAGTTGTACGTACAGGTATCGAATAATGCTTGCGCTGGGTGTGTAAGCTGCTGCTGCGTTAAACGGTTAAATACATCAAACTGTTGATTGAGGGTAATGCTGTTACCAAACTGCTCGGTTTGAATATTACCGGCCGTATAGCAATAAAAGTCTTAAGCAAAACTGCTTAAGTCTTCAAACATCCATGTTTTTAAAGAGCGTTTTCATCCCTATTTTTAGGATGGGTGATGAGATGGACGCTCCCCAAAACGGCGTCAATGCGCCAAACTGGTAATTGAACTCACTCAGTTAAAAGGGAACGTCCGTCATGAAAATTAGCACATTATCAATTGATTTGGCAAAAAATGTATTCCAAGTCGCTGGCTTTAATTCTAACCATAAAAGAGAATGCAATAAACGCTTAAACAGGGCTAAACTCAACGCCTTCTTGGCGAATACCCCTCCGTGCCGCGTGGTGATGGAAGCCTGCTACTCTTCCCACTATTGGGGGAGAGTATTTACGTCTTACGGTCATACCGTTGACCTTATTCCTGCACAACACGTTACCCCCTTTGTACGCGGTAATAAAAACGACAGTAACGATGCGCTTACTATTTATGAGGCAAGCTTACGCCCTAACATTAAATTCGTTCCTATTAAAACCGAAGCTCAGCAAGAAGTACTCATGCTCCATAAGATACGTGAGCGACTTCTGCAAAACAGGATTGCTGCAACCAACCAGTTACGCGGTTTATTGGTCGATTTTGGGTATGTATTTCCTGTCGGTATTAAGGCGTTTGAGCAAGGGATAATTGCGTTAGAAAGTGATTCTGAGCTTCGCCCTCAGCTGCGCTTAATGGTGAGTGATATTTACACTGAGTACAAAACCCTTGTTAAACGCATTAAAGCTATTGAAGCGATGCTTACTGCACACGTTGAACGGGATACAAACGCTAAAATACTTCACTCCATTCCTGGTGTGGGTGTGCTCAACGCCTCAGCTTATTCAGCGTCAATCGGGAACGGCCAGGCATTTAAGAGCGCAAAAGAACTCGGTGTGTGGCTAGGGTTAACACCTAAACAATACGCGTCAGGTGATAAAAGTAAAATGTCTGGTATTACTAAACGCGGTAACAGTTATCTACGAAAACAACTTATTCACGGTGCTCGCGCCATTATCGCCAGAAGCCACCATAAAACAGATGCGTTAAGTCAGTGGATAAAGCAATTACGCGAGAAAAAACACTTTAATTGTGTGGTGGTCGCCACCGCACACAGATTGGCGCGACTGATGTGGATATTGCTGACCAAGCAAACTCTCTACTCACCTCAGTTTGTGCAAAATACACAGAAGGATGCTTAATTATTTGCATTTTACATGCCAATCACACCCGAGTTTACGACTTAAGACAGCCCGCCGAAGACGTAGGTTTTAAAACCTGAGTGGATGTTTGGGCACTTAAGTCGTAACATACGCTTATCCTGTATGTACTTCACTTATAATGAAACAAAAAGCGCACGCTAACCAAGGTTAACCAGATAAAGACTCGAGATTTAATCTCGCTTGGGTGAATATTTTTTAGGTCCCTTGGTACGAAGCTCATTAGGAGCATGGCGCATGATAACCATGACACCATAGCTCGAATATATGTCAGTACCTTTGCTTTTTAGCAAGCTTGTGACGCATCATTACTGTGAAATGGGATACATGATAATAAAATAAAGGCATCAATTTTGATGTTTATACATTAGCTCGTCTTGACTTCAAGGGGGCGTCCATATATGTCTTGTTTATTTTATTACCCTAGTAAAAAACTCGCTGAAGGGTGAGCATCATGTAATAACAAAAATGTACTGTAATAGAATAAAAACCACCTAAAAATTTAACTCAGGCGGAGTGTTCATATATGTCTCTGTTATTTTTATACACTCTGTGATTTTTAACTATTCTTTAAAGCACTCAATCTTGGTGGTTCATCGTATGAAAAGTTATATTTGAAAGCACCATCGCTAACGACTTCTAAATCACATATTGTCCAATATCTGTTTTCTAGATCATTTTTAGCCATAACTTCACGCAACTGCTCAAAATACTCTGATGCTTCAAAAGTTAAGTCAAACTCCTCAACCTCTTCATTAAACCAGATTTCACTATCATCACTACTCACAAGCTCCCCATCAATATCATCAATTTCGATATTAATAGTCAACTTATCCCATTCGCTATCAATATTTTGAGCTATTTCTATAATTAATAGTTCTTGAATATTATCGTTCATTTATCCACCTTGCTGATTTTTAAATTTGTACTTTATGGATTTTTCCCCTGCGACCTTATAAGATACAATAAAGTCATCTGGCCTATTAGTTTGATGAACTAAACTAGACAGCCACTCTAATTATACAAGCCAAACTGTGTCATAAAATCTTCTTTTTAGCTTAAAAATTTACCTTTCTTAATCGATTCTTTTCATTTAACCCATTAAAAAAAACATGACCACTATTAAACCTAAATTACACGCATGAAAATAACTGCATGGTGCAGTTGTGATTTATTACTGAATAGTTTTACTGAGCAGTTTAAGTTTATGCTAGAAGCTTTTTGCAGTTACTGATATTCGCGCGCCGTTTTCTGTTTAAGCTTTCACAATAACTTGCTTGTGAGGTAAGCCTGCCTACTGCGCCGTGAAATACGCGTGTAAATTGTGTGCTGAGTTTTAACCAGTTTTCTGGAGAAATATTGACTCTTTCGAGCAAGAGTAATTGTGTACTCTCAATATACCCTCGTTTGTCCTCTCGTATACAGCGCCCTGTTAACTCAACAAGCTCAAGGTACGATTTAAGTTCAAACGGTAGCCCTTTTGGCATAATTTGACGTGGCATGCCTGCAAAGCGGAGCAGTTTTTTTGGTTGTTTGCCCTCTTTTGCGCATATTAGCCGTACTTGAGCACTGGTATGGTCTGATTCTTCTGGTGTATTTGCCATTTTGGCTCTGACAGGGTTTAAATCCACATACGCCATGCAGGCCGCCAATGCAGCTTCATCTAATAACGCTTGCGAACTAAAACGTCCCTCCCAAAACCTGCCAGTGCAGTTATCTTCTTTATTTGCCCTGCGCGCAATGTATTCATTTAACATCCGCATAAACCAGCTAATACTTGACAGGCGCTCTCGATATTCCTTTACCGTTTGATTAAAAAAGATAAGTTCAGCTTTACTTAGCTTTTCACCTTGTATGTACTTTTGAGTAAGGACAGTACCTTTACACAGCTTGCGCCAGCGAATAACAATCGCTTTATCATTCAGTCTATTCGCCTTTTTATCATCAACATACAGGACTAAGTGCGTATGATTGCTCATAACAGCATAAGCACAGACGTCAATACAAAATATCTTGGCTAACTCTAGCAGCTTATCTTCAACCCACCCTCTGCGGTGCTCGTAAGATTGACCAGTAAAATGGTCTTCACCACACAAAAAAGCACGCCGAACACAACGTGATATACAGTGGTAGTAC
>BJUT01000097.1 GCA_007988745.1 Pseudoalteromonas atlantica | reverse complement strand
AAACGTTTTATACGCAAGCGTTTTATTGAATAAAATTGCATTTATTTTATACCCATAAGAACCCCACATTAAAAACACATGTTACCCACAAAAGCCTGTGGATAAGACTGCTTTTTTGCTTTTAAAACTAAACTCTTTTGATTTGTTATGGTAAGTTGCCAGCACTTTTTCAACTCATGTACTTAGGTAGTATTCATGACAGATATAATAAATAGTATAAGTGCCTTACTTTGGGGCCAAGTTCTCGTCTACTTATTAATAGCAGCAGGTGTCTTTTTTACCATTCGGTTAGGCTTTATTCAATTTGTACAATTCCCTCATATGTTTAAAGTTATGTTTGGCTCACGTAAATGTGGTGGAGATGAGATTTCTTCTTTTCAGGCTTTTTGTACTTCTTTAGCGGCGCGGGTTGGAACAGGTAATATGGCCGGTGTTGCCGTGGCACTTTATTTAGGTGGCCCTGGCGCTATATTTTGGATGTGGCTGATTGCTTTAATAGGTATGGCAACTAGCTTTGCAGAAAGTACGTTAGCGCAAGCTTATAAAACTAAAGACGCTGATGGCAACTTTAGAGGCGGCCCTGCTTATTATATGGAACGAGGTTTAGGCAAACGCTGGATGGGTGTGTTGTTTTCATTATGCTTAATTTTAGCCTTTGGCCTGGTATTTAATGCTGTACAGTCAAACTCTATTGCTGCCGCATTTGAAGTAGCGTTTGATGTACCTAAGTATATAGTAGGCATTGCACTTGTAATTGGCTCTGGCATCATTATTTTTGGTGGATTAAAAACAATATCACGCTTTGCCGAAATGGTTGTTCCATTTATGGCGCTTGCCTATTTGCTAGTTGCTATATATGTATGTGCGATTAACTTTACTGCCCTGCCTGATGTTATTGTACTTATAATAAAAAGTGCTTTTGGTTTAGAGCAAGCAGGCGCCGGTGCAATTGGCTATGGTGTAACGCAAGCTATGATCCAAGGTATTAAGCGCGGTTTGTTTTCAAACGAAGCCGGTATGGGTAGCGCAGCCAATGCCGCAGCAACGGCAACACCTTATCCACCGCACCCAGCCTCGCAAGGGTATGTGCAAATGCTAGGTGTATTTATAGATACTATTGTGATCTGTACAGCCACTGCCTCATTAATCTTACTGTCTAATCAACTTGTGCCTGAATCGGGTGTATTAGGAATAGAGTTAACGCAAGCCGCACTACAAGAGCACGTAGGTGACTGGGGTACTTACTTTATTGCCATTGCCATTTTGTTTTTTGCATTTACCTCTATTGTCGCGAATTACTCATATGCCGAAACAAACCTAATGTTTTTAGAGCACAACTCTACTAAAGGAATGTTTATATTTAGATTACTTGTATTAGGTATGGTTATGTTTGGTGCCATTGGTGAACTAGGTATTATTTGGACACTTGCTGACATTTCTATGGGCCTTATGGCTATTGTAAACGTGGTTGCACTGTTTATGCTTTCAGGCGTTGTTGTGTGGTTATCAAAAGATTACAACGCGCAAAACAAGCAAGGTGTATTACCTACGTTTGACAAAGACAAGCACCCTAAGCTCGCTAAAGAGGTTGATCCTAACGCGTGGAAGTAACGCTAAATTAAAAAATTATTAAGCGAGCATTAGCTCGCTTTTTTTTGCCTTTCAAACTATATAAAAATTTATTAATGTATTTCAGAGATATATACCATAATTAAATATCAGTAATAGGCGCTTTTTGATTTACTTAAGTACTATAAAATTGAAGTTTGTTATCTATAATATAAAGGAGTCATGATGGATGACCAATTGAACAAATACAGTATTGACACTACCGATTATCAGGTAGGTCAAGATAACGTACAAAAATGGGGGTTTGATGTTCATAACCCAGTGTTTGGAATAAGCGCATTTTTAGTCATATTATTTGTTGCCCTTACCTTATTGCTTGACCCTGAAGTGGTCAGGGAAGCACTTACCTCAACTAAAGATGCCATTATCAATAAATTTGATAGCTACTTCATGTTGATTGCTAATGGTTTCGTATTATTTTGCTTTGCACTTGCGCTCTCCCCTCTTGGTAAAATTCGCTTAGGGGGTGTTGATGCAAAACCTGAACATGGTTATCTCTCATGGCTGGCAATGTTATTTGCCGCAGGAATGGGGATAGGTTTACTGTTTTGGGGTGTTGCAGAGCCCGCAGCCTATTATACTGATTGGTACTTAATGCCAATGAACGCAGAGCCAAATACCCCAGAAGCGCACTCTTTAGCCATGGGCGCCACCATGTATCACTGGGGCTTACATGGTTGGGCAATTTATGCCATTGTTGCACTTAGCTTAGCGTTTTTTGCTTACAATAAAGGCCTTCCGTTATCTATACGCTCCGTGTTTTATCCCTTATTTGGCGATCGTGCTTGGGGTTGGCTGGGTCATGTTATTGATATACTTGCTGTACTCTCTACGCTTTTTGGTTTAGCAACGTCTCTTGGTTTAGGGGCACAGCAAGCAACAAGTGGTATTAATTATTTAATGGGCACTGACTACGGCACCGCTTTTCAAATTACAGTTATAGCACTCGTTACCTGTATTGCTATTGTTTCTGTTATTAAAGGCATTGAAGGGGGTGTGAAAGTACTTAGTAACATCAATCTTATATGTGCATTTATTTTACTTGTAGCCATAATATCGCTTACTTTTAGTGACTCAATCACAGCAATATGGTTTACCTTTGGTGCATATGTAGAACATATGGTTCCGCTTAGTAATCCGTTTGGCCGTGAAGATGAAGACTGGATGCATGCCTGGACAGTATTTTACTGGGCATGGTGGATATCGTGGTCGCCGTTTGTAGGAATGTTTATTGCCCGCGTTTCTAGAGGCCGTACCGTGCGAGAATTTTTATTAGTCGTCATTGGCCTGCCAACACTATTAAGCTTAGTGTGGATGGGGGTATTTGGTAATTTAGCGATTTCACAAATTATTGATAAAGTAGGCCCACTTGGGCAAAACGGGTTAACCGATATCTCTGTGACGCTATTTCAGGTTTATGAGCAGCTTCCGCTTAGTGGCCTTATTAGTGTGATCTCAATTGTGCTTGTTTTAGTGTTTTTTATTACCTCTTCTGATTCTGGCTCACTTGTAATAGATGGCATAACCGCTGGCGGAAAAATTGATGCGCCGGTACCACAACGTATATTTTGGGCATCGATTGAAGGGGCAATAGCCGCCGTATTACTGTGGGTAGGTGGCTCTCAAGCCTTGCAGGCTCTGCAATCTGGAGTAGTAACCACTGCGTTACCTTTCTCAATTGTGCTTATTTTAATGTGCGTGGCGCTTATTCAAGGTTTAATGAGCGAATACCCTATTTATAAGGCACAAACAAAGTTATAGCATTATGTACTTTAGCAAAGCGGCTTTGTGTCGCTTTGCTTTGCACTTTATTTCCTCCCTTACCTACACTTCAGCTAATACATTAACGACCGTATTTAATTATCAAGCTGTTTAGCTTTGGCAATACACCTCTTAAACACGTTGTTTTAAATAAATAGAGCGCACATATCAGCGCATAATAACCAAGCGCTATTAGTTACACCTTTAGCTATCAAGTTTATATCATCAGGTAGTCGCGCATGTATGCAAAATTGATTGATGAACTGAATTGGATTTAGACGGCAGCAGCAAAGGGATATAGGAAAAGTAATGTAGGTTTAATCAACTAACGCTAACGTGTAACAATACATATGCTTTGCTTTAAGCACGATTGTCTGCCTCAAAATTAGTCACTTGATTAAGCCAATTGCTATTAATCTTTAAGGAATAGGCAAAAACATAAACAAAGTGATTGTTATATAAAAAATGGATGTTTATTTAAAAATAGGGAGTATTTAATTTACTAAAAGGACTTTAGT
>BJUT01000096.1 GCA_007988745.1 Pseudoalteromonas atlantica | reverse complement strand
TTGCACCACAGAGGCGCTTCGCGCTACACAGAGAAAACACAGGTATTGGTGATTTATTTCTTCAGTTTTTCTCCTGCTCTCCTCCTTTACTTCTCGGTGGTGACATAATCACTTTTAAACGAAAGCACGAGCTAACTGCGTAGCAGCGAGTTTACCTCGCGTTTTATATTAAACTTTTTCGCGGCATAAAGCCGCTGCTACTGCTATTGTGGGCTTCGCACTTTACGCCAATAACGCGCCTACAAAACTCTAGCTACCCGCTACTATGGTATTAAAGCTGTCGTTGTCGTGTAGGCTGGCAAATGCACTTTCGTGTAGTAGCTCATTACGTAAGTTTGGCGAGTATTCTAGGGCCATTTTTATATCGGCTAATGCATCGGCATGTTTGTGTGTAAGTGCATACGCACACGCACGCTGCCAGTAGGCATAGCCGTAGTCGCTATCTATATCAATGGCTTGGTTACATAACTCAATGGCTTTGGCGGTTTCGTTTAGCTCTAATAATGCATCGGCTTTATAGGCAATGGCTTCTACATCTTCTGGCTTACGTTTTAAAATTTCGTCAAATATTTCTATTTTGTTTGCAAAGTCGCTTTCTAGGTTTGCGCGCATCCATAACGAGTGCACCTCGTTAGTGACCGATATACGCTCTTGGTTACTGAGTATTTCTTCTGAGCGTACACGCAGTTTTTCTTCAAGAATTTTTAAGCGATCTTCGTACTCGTCAGTGATCACACTGACACGCGTATTTACTATGTCTTCTACTTTATTTTTAACATCGCGCAGCGAGTTCCAGCCTACTAAAACCAAAATAGAGGCCGTAGCAGTAATAATAAAAAACACATTATTAATAGTGTCGGTGGTGTAAATAAGCGCTCTGTCGGCGGTGTCTAATTGGGCGTGTGTAACTTGTTTTGTTACATCTTCGCGTAATTGTTGTTGGTCTTGGCGAACGGCTTTTAACTCATCAAGAATATAGCGTTCTAAAAGCGGTTTATACATGGGCTCATTTAATTGCGCTAACGCTTGTTGCTGTTGCTCTTCTGTTGGTGCAGCAGATTCTTGGGCATTAACAGTATTTAAAAGCGAAACAAAACAAACAAATAGAATAGTTATATAAAAACGCATGGGTACGCCTAGTTAATTATTAGTGACTAATCGCACTTTAACATGCAAGGCTTATTGGCACTAGGGCGTGTTGGCTTTGAACATTAAACAACTTAACAAAACCATACAACTGCTCACACAGCCTCAAAGGATTCGAAATTTTAGGCAAAAAAAAGCCAGCCCAATGTGGGCTGGCAAAACTGCTTAAAACAACAATAAATTGTCGCAGGGAAATAACAGGAGTGAGTGGTCATAATAATCAAGTTAATCTGAACATTTACTTAATTATTCAAAATAGATTTCAATAAGTTATAAAGTAAAGGTGCATTGGGCTTAGTAATGCACCTTTATAAACAACTTTAATTTCATGGTGAAGGGGGGTATTCCAATGTGCGCTTAATTAAAAGCCACTTTCAAACCCTTCACATACCATTACGCGTTATCTATTTAATCCGATCACACTAATTGTGGTGTTTAAACTGTATTCATTAAACCAATGGTTTCAATCGATTTAATTCAAGTTAATACGCTGGCGAATGTAATATTAGGGGTCTATATTGTTTGAGCAGTAAATAAAAATTATGCGCAAAATTAATAAACCTTAGCGTGCTACTTTAAATGTAAGCGCTGGGGCTTGAGTAAAATAGTTAAACTCTTCATTTAAAGTAAGGAGCTGAAAATGAGCAGCACTAAATCGGGTCAATGTCCCGTAATGCACGGTAGTAACTCAGTTATTTCTAAAGTAAACACAGATTGGTGGCCAAATACTCTAAATTTAGACATTCTTCATCAGCACGACACAAAATCAAACCCCTACGGCACAGACTTCGACTACGCCGAAGCATTCAAATCTCTCGATTTAGACGCAGTAAAAGCAGACCTAAAAGCCTTTATGACCGATAGCCAAGATTGGTGGCCTGCCGATTGGGGTCATTACGGCGGCTTAATGATCCGTATGGCATGGCACTCTGCGGGTACGTACCGATTATCAGACGGCCGTGGTGGCGCAAGCACCGGCAACCAGCGTTTTTCGCCGCTAAATTCGTGGCCAGACAACGCAAGCTTAGATAAAGCGCGCCGCCTATTGTGGCCAATCAAGAAAAAATACGGTAACAAATTATCGTGGGCCGACCTATACATTTTAGCCGGTAACATGGCATATGAATCAATGGGCCTAAAAGTTTATGGCTTTGCGGGCGGCCGTGAAGACATTTGGCACCCAGAAAAAGACATTTACTGGGGCGCAGAAAAAGAATGGCTAGCACCGAGTGATGAGCGTTACGACAACGTAGAAAAACCCGACACCATGGAAAACCCATTAGCTGCGGTACAAATGGGCTTAATTTACGTAAACCCAGAAGGCGTTAATGGGATACCCGATCCGCAAAAAACCGCGCAGCACGTACGTGAAACATTTGCTCGCATGGCAATGAACGACGAAGAAACCGCAGCGCTTACTGTAGGCGGCCACACGGTAGGTAAAACCCACGGTAACGGTAAAGCCGAGCACTTAGGCCCAGAGCCAGAAGCGGCCGACGTACACGAGCAAGGCCTAGGCTGGAACAGCACTAAAGAAGGCGGCTTTGGTCGCAATACCGTAACGTCGGGGCTAGAAGGCGCGTGGACTACCCACCCAACAAAATGGGATAACGGCTACTGTCACTTACTATTAAATTACGAGTGGGAGCTAACTAAAAGCCCAGCAGGCGCGCACCAATGGGAGCCTGTAAACATTAAAGAAGAAGACAAGCCGGTAGATGTAGAAGACCCTTCAATTCGTTTAAACCCAATGATGACCGACGCCGATATGGCCATGAAGGTAGACCCAATCTACCGTAAAATTATTGAACGTTTTAACAACGACTTTGAGTATTTTTCTGATGTGTTTGCCCGCGCGTGGTTTAAACTTACGCACCGCGACTTAGGTCCTAAAGCGTGTTACTTAGGTAAAGATGTACCAAGCGAAGACCTAATTTGGCAAGACCCAATTCCAGCGGTTGACTACACCCTATCTGATGACGAAATTAGCGAGCTAAAAGCACAAATTCTTGATTGTGGCGTAAGAGCAACCGATTTAATTACTACAGCATGGGATAGCGCACGTACGTACCGAGGTTCAGACCGCCGTGGTGGTGCAAATGGTGCGCGTATTCGTTTAGCTCCGCAAAAAGATTGGCAAGGCAATGAGCCAGAGCGCCTAGCAAGCGTACTTAGCGCCCTTGAAAAATTTAAAGCTGGCTTAGCTAAGCCTATCAGTATTGCCGATTTAATCGTATTAGGTGGCACAGCAGCTGTAGAGCAAGCTGCAAAACAAGCTGGTGTTGATGTAACAGTACCGTTTGCGCCAGGGCGCGGCGATGCAACCGACGAAATGACCGATGCCGAGTCGTTCGAACCGTTAGAGCCAGTACACGACGGCTTTAGAAACTACCTTAAAGGCGACTTTAGCGTATCGCCAGAAGAGCTACTTTTAGAGCGTAGCCAGTTAATGGGCCTAACCGCACCAGAAATGACCGTACTGTTTGGCGGAATGCGCGTGTTAGGCACAAACTACGCAGGCAGCAAACACGGCGTATTTACCGACAACGTAGGTGCGCTTTCTACCGACTTTTTTGTAAACTTAACCGACATGGCCAATAACTGGAAACCGTCTGAGCCAGGTGTTTACAACATTGTTGAACGTAAAACAGGCACCATAAAATGGACTGCAACACGTATAGATTTAGTGTTTGGTTCAAACTCTATATTACGTGCACTAAGCGAATTTTACGCACAAGACGACAACAATGAACGTTTTGTACATGACTTCGTAAATGCATGGGTAAAAGTAATGAACGCCGACAGATTTGATCTTAAATAAATCAAAATTATAGGCACAAAGGGGAGCAACATAGCTCCCCTTTTTATTATCTAAATTTTAGTTCGTGGCCTGTAGGCACAGGGCTTGCTCAGGGTTGATGTGCTGCTTTTCATTAATTGTAAATTAAATACCACCACCGAGGACACAGAGGCGCTTCGCGCTA
>BJUT01000095.1 GCA_007988745.1 Pseudoalteromonas atlantica | reverse complement strand
GCATTAAATCAACGTGCGGAAGGGCTTCATGCAGGAATACGTTTGGAAAATCAATTCAAGCTTGCAGAAATATCCTTCATTTTAAGTATGGGTCAGTTATCCAAATTTGAGATTTGAGCGCTTTGTTTTTTCAGTAGCGAAAAACGAAATCTTAAATTTATTAAAAATATAGGTTACAAAAATGAATACAGTAATTAGTAAAAAATTTTTAGCCGTAGTAATTAGCAGCCTGTTAGTTGGGTTTAGTACAAATCATGATGCTTTTGCACAGTCGTCAGATGGAACTGGTTCTGTCACAAACGTTTCGAAACAAGAAGAAAAAGAACATCAAGATGAGCATGAACACGAAAAGGGACATGAAGAAGATAAAGGTGACCATGACGAGCACGGCCATGAAGGTGGTAATAGAGAGGGAGAAGAAGAACATGAAGAAGGTATCACTATTGATCCAAAGAAGATGTCGCTTGCTAACATTAAAGTGGAAAGTGTTAAGCCTGAATATCAATTTAGTTCCGTATATGCACCTGGCGAAATAAAAGCTAATGGCTATAAAAGTTATGTGGTATCACCACGTACAGAGTCAGTAATTATCAGTCGCCATGCAGCGCTTGGCGAGTATGTAGAAATAGGTCAGAAGTTAGTTACATTATTTAGTGAAGCAATGGCACAAGCACAAGCTGACTATTTAATCGCTTCAACCGAATGGCAACGTGTAAAAAAGCTGGGTAATAAGACGGTGAGTGAAAGTCGATTATTACAAGCTGAAACAACATACAATGCGAGCTATGGCAAGCTCATTGCTTTAGGGTTAACTGAAAAAGCAATAAATGGTATTTCTAACAAAGACATTAAAGCATTTGGACAATATGCATTAACGGCGCACCGTGAAGGTGTCGTGCTTCAAGACGACTTTATCCAAGGGCAACGTGTTGATGCTGGGGATTCAGTCATGTTGTTAGCTGATGAAAAACAACTATGGGTTGAAGCAAAAGTTTCTCCAAATAAAAAGCTAAATTTATCAATTGATTCTCCTGCGGTACTTAAATTAGAAGGCCAGAGTTACAATGCCAAAGTTATCCAAGAAGCCCATACAATTGATCCCGTAACTCGTACAAGAATTATTAGATTGGGGGTACAGAATGCTGATGATAACCTTCATTCAGGTATGTTTGTAAAAGTTTACTTTCAGTTTGCCACAAAGCAGAAAGTGATGGCTGTGCCAGAAGAAGCATTGATCCGCAGCGCAGATGGTGATTGGACCGTATTTGTCGAAGACCACCCTGGAGAATTTAAAGCTGTAGAAGTAGAACTAGGCCGAGCCTTAGGTGATTTTAGGGAAATCATTGGCCTTGATAGTGGGACGCGAATTGTAACCAAAGGCGCATTTTTTGTTGCTTCTGAAATCGCTAAAGGCGGATTTGATCCGCATAACCACTAAGGAGCAAGACTATGTTTAATAAAATAATAGATTGGTCTGTTAATAATAGACTCCTGATTTTGATTGCGCTGTTTGCCACAATTGTCGGCGCAATTATGGTTATACCAAAACTAAATTTAGATGCCTTTCCTGATGTTACTAATGTTCAAGTTGCTGTAAATACTGAAGCGCCAGGACTAGCTGCTGAAGAAGTTGAACAACTCATTACGTACCCCATTGAAGCGGTCATGTATGCCTTACCTGATGTAGAACAAGTGCGCTCAATTTCTAAAACAGGCTTGTCTGGCGTCACGGTTGTTTTCAAAGAAGGCACCGACATTTACTTTGCAAGACAACTCGTATTTGAGCGTCTTCAAGCCGCAAAAGAACTGATACCAGAAGGTGTCGGCACACCCGAAATGGGGCCAAACACCTCAGGGCTAGGCCAAGTATTTCAGTACCTTCTTATTTCAGATAAAGATGCAGGCTATGATGCTATGGCACTCAGGAGTCTCAATGATTGGGTAGTAAAATTACTCGTTATGCCTGTCGATGGTGTTACTGATGTACTCTCCTTTGGAGGTATTGTTAGGCAGTACCAAGTAAATGTAGATCCATCTAAGCTTCTTTCTTATAACCTAACGCAAGAAGACGTTGTTGGTGCCCTAGATAACAACAATGCCAATGTTGGCGGATGGTATATGAACCGTGGGCAAGAGCAGCTTGTTATTAGAGGTGCAGGTTGGTTTGAAAGTGGTGACGCTGGTATTAGTAATATCAAACAAGTTCCCGTCAAAACAGTTGATGGGACAGTTGTGACGGTTTCGGATATTGCTAAAGTTGAAATGGGCAGTGAAATTCGTCAAGGTGCTGTCACAATGACGCGCAAAACCGAAGACGGTAAAGTCGAAAATTTAGGTGAAGTTGTCTCTGGCATTGTCTTAAAACGCATGGGGTCTAATACTAAAGCCACCATTGATGGTATCAATGCAAGAATCCCATTGATTAATCAAGCATTGCCTAAAGGTGTTCGCTTTGAACCATTTTATGATCAGGCTGATTTGATTGAAAAAGCCGTTGATACAGTAGTTGATGCACTATTACTAGCATTTATTTTCATCTGTATTGTATTAGCACTATTTTTAATGAATATACGTGCAACCTTCCTTGTCCTAATATCTATTCCAATTTCAATTGGTATCGCGTTAATGATCATGGCTTGGTGGGGCATTTCTGCAAACCTTATGTCATTGGGTGGCATTGCCGTAGCCATTGGTATGCTAGTTGATGGTTCAGTCGTGATGGTTGAAAACATGTTTAAGCATTTAAATAGACCAGACTCTACCCATTTAAAAACTGTAAAAGAAAGAGTGCCTAGTGCTGATACTGATCCACATGATGTAGAACAAGATGAGCATGGTATTAAGTTACGTCTTCAAAATGCGGGTAAAGAAGTGGCTCGTCCCGTATTTTTTGCAGCTTCTATTATTTTAGTCGTATTTACGCCTTTATTTAGCTTTGAAGGTGTTGAGGCAAAGTTATTTCAACCTATGGCAATAAGCATCATTTTAGCTGTTATATCTGCTATTGTGGTTGCGTTGTTTTTTGTACCCGCTTTAGCTACTTATTTATTTAAGTCAGGTGTAAAAGAGAGGGAAAGCTTTGTTCTTAGGCCATTAGACAAACTCTACAGAAAAGGGCTTACATTCGCACTAAAACGCACCAAATTAGTCATTTCAGCCGCACTTATATTAGTTTTCTCTGCCTTTGCATTAGTTCCATTAATTGGTACTGAATTTGTACCTGAGTTAGAAGAAGGGACGATAAACTTAAGAGCAACGCTTGCACCTTCTTCCAGTTTAGATACCGCGCTCACTGTGGCACCAATTCTAGAAGAAAAACTAATGGCTTTTCCTGAAGTAACCTATGCATTAAGCCGAATTGGTCGAGCAGAAATAGGTGGAGACCCAGAGCCAGTGAATAACATCGAAATTTACATAGGGTTGAAGCCTGTTTCTGAGTGGACCAGTGCATCTAATCGATATGAACTTCAAGGAAAAATGGAGAGATCTTTAGAAGAATTCCCTGGGTTGCTACTCAACTTTTCTCAACCTATTGCGACTCGTGTCGATGAGCTACTATCTGGTGTTAAGGCTCAGTTGGCGATAAAGTTGTTTGGGCCTGAACTTGAGGTACTGGCGGCTAAAGGTCAAGAAATAGAAACAGCAATTAAAAACATTGAAGGTGCAAGGGATGTTGCATTGGAGCAAATTGCTGGTGAAGCGCAATTGGTGATAAGTCCTAACAGGCAAGAACTATCACGCTTTGGATTGTCTGTGAGTGACATAATGGAGGTTGTGCGTGATGGTATTGGTGGTGTTGCAGCCGGACAAATAATCAATGGTAATGAACGTTATGATATTTACGTTCGCATAGAGGAAGAGTACCGAAGTAACAAAGAAGCTATTGCTGATATTCGGCTTCAATCACCTACTGGTGCTTGGGTGCGACTGGGTGACGTAGCCTCAGTCTCATTTGAGTCAGGCCCACCACAAGTTAGACGCGATGATGTACAACGAAGAGTCGTTATCCAAGCAAATGTACAAAATCGAGATATGGGAAGCGTGGTTGCCGATATCAGAACGGTAATTGCTGAAAAGGTTGACTTACCTTCAGGTTATTCTGTTTCGATTGGCGGCCAGTTCGAAAGTCAAAAACGTGCTCAAAATAGGTTAGCTATAGTTGTACCTTTATCGTTAGCACTAATCGCACTACTACTTTACTTTGCCTTTGGTTCTGTTGGTCAAGCTATGCTGATATTGGTCAACGTGCCGCTTGCTGTAATTGGCGGAGTTTTCTCCTTATATTTATCTGGACAATACTTGTCTGTACCAAGCTCCGTTGGCTTTATTACCTTATTTGGTGTAGCGGTATTGAATGGGGTCGTTATGGTAGAAAGTATCAACCAACGTATTAAAGACGGTCTAGAAGCATCTAAAGCCGTTTTTGAAGGCGCTACTTCAAGATTAAGACCTGTACTTATGACTGCTATAACATCAGCTTTAGGTTTGATACCGATGTTAATGTCTAATGGTGTTGGTGCAGAAATACAGCGCCCATTAGCGAGTGTTATTGTTGGCGGCTTGGTAACTGCAACACTGTTAACATTATTTGTTTTACCTGTTTTATATCGCTGGTTTTCAGAGAAAAAAATAAAAGAGCTATCCAGATAAAATTACTGTGAACTCTAACCCCACGCTAAAGTCACGTTTAGCGTGGGGTTATTGAGTAGATGAACGAAAAGAAAGATTAGATTTAACAATAAACTAATAGTCATGACTGCTTTGTCGGAATATTTGTCGTTAAACAGGCCAAAGCTAACTTCCGCTTTCGTATCTTTGCAGTCTTAATCTCTATGTGTCTCAAGGTCGG
>BJUT01000094.1 GCA_007988745.1 Pseudoalteromonas atlantica | reverse complement strand
TAAAGCGGCACTAGCTCAGTTGGTAGAGCGCGACCTTGCCAAGGTCGAGGTCACGAGTTCGAGCCTCGTGTGCCGCTCCAATCTCTCTAAATACCCCACTAAAATAAACATCTCTTTAAAACAATATCTTGATCTGATTTATAGCTACGAAAATTATTTATAAATAATGGTTATATTGCACTGAGCTCTTAATCTAGCAGTACAAAAATAATTAAAGATGGTAATGAGCAATAATACTTAATTATTTCGGGGCTAAACGTGCCGCTAACTGCGTTAAAATATCCTCATTTAGAACGACTAAATAACAAATTTTTTGCCTAGCTAAAAATAACTTACTTGCTTTAAGTCAGTTGCTATAAAGCCATTTTCAAAGGCCTAATTAGTTAAATATTATACGCACGAGTGGCCCCATGCCGCCGCGCGATATAAAGGGTTTTAAATAATGCGAAGTCACGAGGGTAAAAGCAAGGGAGGGGAGGTCAATACAAGTTAAAAGGTTTCGCCTTGCAAGGTCGCTATAATACGTCTTGCACCGCCAGCGTCGCGATGCTCGCCTAAGTAAATACCTTGCCATGTACCTAGCGCTAAGCGCCCATTGCTTATAGGAATACTTAATTCACACCCTAACGTACTGGTTTTTATATGGGCTGGCATATCATCATCACCTTCGTAATCGTGACGATAGTAAGGTTGGCGCTCGGGAACAAAATGGTTAAAGTGGCTTTCCATATCCATGCGCACTGTTGGATCGGCGTTTTCGTTTATGGTTAAACTTGCCGATGTGTGCTGAATAAACAAATGTAATAGGCCAACTTTATAATTGGCCAGCTCGCTCAGCTGCGCGAGTATTTCATCATCAATTAAATGAAATCCTCGAGCACGCGGTTTTAAGGTTATTTGAGTTTGTTGCCAGCTCATAACTTATCAAAGCTAACTTCTATATTTGCATCGCCTGCATCACAGCTAAATGGCATAATTATTTTTTTGCCCTTACTTTTATGTGTGATGGTGTGGCCTTTACCTGCAACTACAATTGGCGTAGCCATATCAAAGTCATAGCCTTTTTCGCCGAGTAAGTTTTTAGCTCCACCGGTAACCATATTAGTAATTTCCCCAACCATATCAGTTACTTCATCGTCTATGTTGTCAGGGCGCTCACCAAGCATGCGTTCCATGATAGTCAGAGCTAAGTTTTCATCAAAGGTAATTGAAAATGAGCCACGAGTTTGCGCGCCCACCATGCCAATTAAACCAGATACATCGCCACAGGCGACTTCGTCTGTTTTTATACGCGGCTTACCTGGTTTTAACTCGGTTTGTGCCATTGTAGATAACACATTGATCAAAGAAGATAAAAATGGATTAATGAACTCAACATTCATGTTAGGTACTCTTAAAATTGGTGCTAAAGTGGCTATCTAAATATGAGTATAGCTTTAAAACAAACTTTGGGTTTAGCTTCTACAAGACTCACACTTACCGTGTGCTTCAATAGTTTGCCCTGATACAACAAAGCCGCTTTCTGCTGCTAAGTTGTTTAGCTCGTGAGAAATAACCGTAGAGTGCAGCTCTTTTACAAAACCACAACTGTCACAGATTAATAGCTGCACAGGATGAATATGATCAAAGTGATGGCAAAGCATAAATGCATTGGTGCTTTCTATTTTGTGAATAAAGCCCAGCTCTGATAAAAAGTCTAGCGCACGGTAAATTGTTGCAGGTTTTGCGCCTGTTTCTGTTACTTTTAATTGCTCAAGTAAATCGTACGCCCCAACGCCGCCTTGGGCGCTAGCTAATAGGCGAAATACTTTTTCGCGGATAGGCGTAAAACGCGCACCACGGTTGTCACAAACTTGTTTTGCTTTACTTACGAGTGATTCTATATTCATCATTCTCTTATCCTTACGCTACCGTGATATACTAACATACTGTGTTGTACTTGCAGCGTTTTTATTAAACACTTTTTATCTAGGAACCCCATTAATGCATGAACTGGTAGCTATATTTATTTTCTTTTTTGCGGTGATAGACCCTATAGGTACAGTGCCTGTATTTATTGCTGTGACACGTGGGGAAGATGAAAAGTTTAAACGAAAAGTTGTTTTTAAAGCCGTGGGTGTATCCGCTGTGGTTTTACTCTTTTTTGTTATTGCCGGTGAGCAGCTATTAAATGCAATAGAAATACCGCTGTCGGCGTTTCAAATAGCCGGGGGCATAGTCCTGCTTATTTTTGCGCTTTCAATGATTTTTGGTGAAAGTAAGCCCGAGTCTGAGATTAAAAGTGTGCGCGACAGCACAGAAACCGCTATTTTTCCGCTAGCCATTCCCTCTATAGCAAGCCCAGGCGCCATGCTTGGCGCAGTACTGATGACCCGTAACGAAGAATACACGTGGGTTGAGCAAGTTACTACATCGTCGATGATGTTGGTTGTATTAGTTGTTGTGCTTGTGCTGTTGTTACTCGCAAATCATGTGCATAAATTAATAGGCGACAGTGGCGCAAGTATTATAAGTAGAATCATGGGGTTAATTTTAAGCTCTGTGGCAGTTACAAATATACTCAACGGTATCGCGCATTATTTTGGTTTACAAATATACAGCTAATATTGATGCTAATTAGGCTTTTGTGTAAAATATAGCGCCTTTTTATGGGCGCATTTACTTATAATCCCCGAGGCTTTTACATTGCAAAAACGCACATTAGATAATCCAACGTTAAACAGACGTTTTTCTGTTGCACCCATGCTCGATTGGATGTGTTGTCATTAATAATCAATAGGTTAAGTTGTTCTTGGGGGACTATAGGGAGACCGAAATATAAAAACTGACCTGTAGTTTTTTCCATTAGTTTTTTTCGTGTGTCTTGCCTCATCGTTTTTACTGTAGTACTTTAAAATCTCACAATTCGAAATCGATACTTAGATAAAGATTACACTCAATTAACATTGGGTGGAGCGTCTAAGTTCGTGCCGCTTCACCTCTAGGAGCAGGCATGACCAGTAAAACGTTGTACAACACTTCCCCACAGCAGTACCAATCAAAAGCTATAGATAAACTTAGAAGTCAGTGCTACCCCCAGCTCGTGTCCAATGCTATGGATACCCTCAGTAATGGGCTAGAACCTCACAGTTATAGGATTTATAAACTTTTAGAAGAGGGGTGTGCGGAGTTAAAGCCTTATGAGCTCTACCACCTTTATCAAATTCTTACCGTTCCTGAACTGAATTATCCTGCTGAGAGGATATAAATACAATGCGAAAACAATGCCGTAGGAATAAACGCCGATTGTCTCAGCTATTAAAAGAGGCTCATGCTAATGGCGAGCGTATAGAGGCATGGATTGGTTTAATGAAAGCTCGTTCTCAAACAAAGGCATGGAATCGGCTCGCTAATCGATACGACGTGCATTTAGATTGGTCTAATACAGCTTTTGATACTGAATCTAAGTGGTTATTTGTACAGGAAGTTATTTACGCATCATCGACCACTAAAGGAAGGTTTAGAGTGTATATGAGCATAAATGAGTTCCCAATCGAGCAGAAAAATAGGTTTTCCAATTTACCGTGGGATCAAGATAGCTCCCCCATGGAGGTGTTATGAACGACATAAGTAAACTTAGCTTTATCAAGACATCGGCTAGGATTCCCATCAGTGACTTAAAGCTTAAAAAACGAAAAGATGGAGGCTTTAGAGAGCACCCTTCCATGTTTTTTAAGCGACGTTGCCTTAGTAACTTTACCTACAACAGCATGCAAGAGCTAGCTGCTCTATTAAATATTAAGGTGGAGGTATTAGAACTATTTATGGAAGCTAATTTGACCGTTGACCTAGTGTTTGCTGAGCAGCTAAGCAGAGCGACTAAAGTTGGTACTGCTACTTGGTTGGAACTTCAGCGTCAATATGATGAGTACATAAAGCATCTCTGATATAGATGGCTATAAGCGGATCACTGCATTCCAAGTTTGAGGCTTACTTTTATATCCCCAGCAGCAGTGTAATTAAATTTTAAAAAAGGTACTAATATGAGCTCTCATAAGCTTTTAATTAAATCACTAGAGCTGGCTTCAAAAAATCATGCGCAGCAAAAGCGAAAGTCAGATGGATCACCTTACATTAATCACTTGATAGAAGTGACTGCCTTACTCACTGATATCGCTGAAATTGATGATGCAGATGAGCTAAGTGCTGCAATACTCCATGACATTTTAGAGGATACTGATGTAACTAGAGAGGAGCTCTATAAAACCTGTGGTAATCGTGTTCTGGAGTTAGTAGAGGCACTTTCTGACGATAAATCGCTATCATTAGAGGAGCGAAGAGAAAAGGTGCTTAAAGTGCTTCCAAAGAAGCATTCCTCCGTAAAACGTATCAAGTTAGCAGACTTGTGCTCTAATGCTTCTGCAATACCATCAGCTTGGACATTAAAACGGCAAACAGAATACTTTCAATGGTTAGATCAAGTTGCTGAAATTTGCAAAGAATCTAGCCTTGCGTTGCATAATGAGTATCTAAGAAGAAGAGCTGAGTATGTCGTTAAATAGGGCTCTCTAGTTAATCACGACATTTGTAGTTTTATGAAGGCTTGCCAGATAAGTCTTCGACTTTACTTAATCTGGCAAGTCCAAACCTTGGCATCAAAGTTCATCTTTAAACTATTTTTCTTAAATTCATTGTTCGTTATTGGCACTTTTCCTAATTGCGATCAAGAGGGAGAAGCTGTTGTTGGGGTTGGCTAAAATATAGTTGTTAACTGATTGGTCAAACGGTGTTATTTGCACATATATTTCAGCAAACGAGCAACTAGCACATATTGTTTCATTTAACTTTATTTAAAAAATTTAAAAAATTTAAAAAATTTAAAAAACTTAATGATAGTAATGCCTTAGGTTATTTGTTAAAACTATATGAAGCAGATAAATGAATGTTAAATAGGCAGAAATGTTCGCGATGACCGAACTATTAAATGGTTATAAGTCTTCTAGGTTCAAATGCTGGATTGGACTAAAAATCAGCCTCTCTAAAAATTGACAAGGATAATAATGATAATTGGAGCATTTTTAAGATATTACAAAACTTATCAAGGGATTAATTACATACCTATTACTGATGAAGATAAATTTTGTGGATTGGTCGGTGACAATGGGATAGGAAAAAGCTCAGTTTTGGAGTCGCTTGACACTTTTTTTAATTCTAAGTCTTGGAACTTTAATACTATTACAAAAAAGAGCGGTAAGTCATCAACAAAACCTCAGATAGTCCCTGTATTTCTACTAGAGCGGCGTTATTTTGATGGTGACGATCTGGAAAAAGCAGAGTTATTAAATTC
>BJUT01000093.1 GCA_007988745.1 Pseudoalteromonas atlantica | reverse complement strand
CAGCGCGAAGCGCCTCTGTGTCCTCGGTGGTGGTATTTAATTTACAATTAATGAAAAGCTGTACATCAACCCTGAACAAGCTTGGTGCCCACAATGTTAACATTAACACCGGAGCTATACCTTACCTTGTAGACCCTCAGCGTGCTGGCATAATGAGCGATAGCGCGTAAATATTAAACCAATACAATCACAAAGAGGCTTAGAGGCGCTTCGCTTTTAGAGAAGTAACTAATATTTTGCGCGAGCAAGCTTCGTGCCTACCGACAAAATTAACACAGAGGTAAATTACCTTGTAGAAGCGCAGCTTGCTGGCGTTTAAAAAGCATCGCTTTTACCCTAGTGTTAACCCCCTTAATTTGAGGCGGCTAAGTCCGCTTCAGCATCGGCAAGCATGGCAAACTCTTCATCTGCACTTTTAGCGACTAAATGCTTAGCGCTATAGCCAAAGTAATAAGCTGCACCAATAACAAATAACACTACTGTGTATAAAAATGCACGAGGGTCAAACGCATACACACCCGTTAATGCAATAAGCGATAACACTAGCGCAATACCCGATGTAACCACGCCACCTGGCGTTTTATACGGGCGAGCTAAATTAGGTTGCTTAATACGTAACATTATATGGCTCAGCGCCATTAACGCATACGATACCGTTGCACCTACCACCGCCATGGCTAGCATTAAATCGCCCTCGCCACTTAGTGAGGCAATAAAACCAAAAATAGCGGGTACAATTAACGCTCGCGCGGGCACTTTGCGCTCTGTAGTAATTGATAACGAACGCGGTAAATAGCCCGCACGCGAAAGCGCAAACACTAAACGGCTATAACCATAAATAATCGAAAAGAACGACGCGACCAGCCCCGCTAAGCCTAAAATATTTACCACAGTGGCTAAGCTTGTATTGCCCGTGGCGTTAAGCGCATCAACTAAAGGAACTGCACTGGCGCCCATTGCGTTTGCACCACCGGCAGCGGGAACTAATACCACAACAAGTAAAGCGGTAAACAGTAAAAATAACATAGCGCCAATAATGCCTTTAGGTACATCTTTAGCCGGGTTTTTAGCTTCTTCGGCTGCAAGCGGCACGCCTTCTACTGCTAAAAATAACCACATAGCAAAAGGCAATGCAGCCCACACACCATACCAACCAAGTGGTAAAAATTCATTTGCACCTGCGGCATTAGTTACCGCAACATCAAATAAATTAGCCGCGTCAAAATTAGCAATTAACGCCACGGCGGTGGCAATAATAGCCAATACTGCTAAACCACTTATCACCATCATTACTTTTAGCGCTTCACCCACACCCGCTAAATGAATACCTACAAACGTTAAATAAAACAGTGCATATACCCACGGGCCATTAAAACCCGTTAACGCCTCAACCGCCGAACCAATAAATATAACAATGGCGGCGGGGGCTAATGCATATTCAATTAATACCGCAAGGCCAGTTAAATAACCCCCGGCAGGGCCCATTGCTTGACGCGCAAAACTGTAACCGCCACCCGCAGCAGGAATTGCAGCCGACATTTCAGCAAGCGATAACACCAGCGTTAAATACATTATTGCCATTAACACCGCAGCAATGGCAAATCCGCCCCAGCCGGCTTCGGCTATGCCAAAGTTCCAGCCTGCAAAGTCGCCCGAAATTACATACGACACCCCTAGCCCTGCAAGCAATAACCAGCCCGCAGTGCCACTTTTTAACTGTCTTTGTGCAAGATACTCTTTATTGTTATTAGACATATTGACCTCTTTTTATGGTTTTATTCCGCGATTAAAAAATTTGTGGTTTGAACCTGATGCTCTATTACATCGTCTTGTGTTCTGTCTTTTAAGTTAACCCCAGTAAGCCCGCACTTTTTGGCCTCTTGCAGTAAATATACGGCTCTTCGGGCAGCCTCAAAGTAACTAAGCCCAGCAGGGCGAATATTAGAAATACAATTACGGCACGCATCGTTAAGCCCTGTTTTTGGCTCCCACGTTAAATAAAGGCCAAGGCTGTCAGGGGAGCTAAGCCCTGGGCGCTCACCAATTAATACCATTACAACTTGTGCGTTTAGAAGCTCGCCAATATCATCACCAATCGCTACGCGGCCTTGCTCTACCAGGGTAATTGGCGCAATTTTGTAAGGTGAGGGCCCAGTAGGAAGCTGCTTTAAAAGCTCGCTTATAAATGGCGCTGCGTTTTTTTGTACCGCCAACGACGAAAGCCCATCAACTACCACAATGGCTAAATCGTATTGCGCCTGTGTACTGCTTTGCCTACTTTGCATAGTATTTAAAAGCGTTGTACGCCCTGCTTGGTTTAGCTTTCGGCCTAAATCGGGGCGCTGTAAATAAGTAACACGATCAACAGCCTCACTTTGTAAACTTAGCGGTTTTTCAACCACGCTAAGCGCATCAATAGCACTGAGAGTTTTTGTCATTTCGCTAATATCTAACGGAAAGTTAACCGCATCGCGCGCCTGAGCATGCGATAACTGAAACGCTAACATTTCAGATGTAGGTAAACTAATGCCTGCCCGGCCAAGGCCTATACGGGCATCGGTAAAACGACGTAAATCGCTCCATGGGTTTTCAACCACTTTGCTATTATTGTGATCGTTGCTGCTTTGCGTGTTTATGCTTTTAACCGCTTTCATTACATCCCTCCTTGTACTGCTTTTAATGGCTTAGCAAAGGCAGTTGGTAAGGTGTTTGATAAAATAGTCTCGGCGGTATTTTCCATAATTTTCATTTTGCTAAGCCACGCTTCAAACTCGGGCGCTGGGCGCGAGCCTAAAACTCGGCGCACATATAAGGCATCATGAAATGAGGTAGTTTGGTAATTAAGCATAATATCGTCCGAGCCTGGAATCCCCATTACAAACGAGCAACCCGCCACGCCTAATAAGGTGAGTAAGTTATCCATATCGTTTTGGTCGGCCTCGGCGTGGTTGGTGTAACACACATCGCACCCCATAGGTATGCCTAAAAGCTTGGCACAAAAGTGATCTTCAAGCCCTGCGCGGGTAATTTCTTTACCATCAAATAAATACTCGGGGCCAATAAAGCCTACAACGGTATTAACTAATAAAGGGTTAAACTTGCGTGCTACAGCATAAGCACGCGCCTCACAGGTTTGTTGGTCAAGCCCATGGTGTGCATTAGCCGAAAGCGAGCTGCCTTGCCCGGTTTCAAAATACATTACATTATTGCCAACCGTGCCACGCTTTAAGCTCAGCGCAGCATCTTGCGCCTCAGCTAGTGTATTTAAATTAAAACCAAAGCTTGAGTTAGTAGCTTCTGTACCGCCTATTGACTGAAACACCAAATCAACCGGCGCGCCTGCTTCTATGCATTCTATGGTGTTAGTTACATGGGTAAGCACGCAGCTTTGTGTCGGAATTTCGTATTTTTGAATTACATCATCCATCAGTGTCATTAACTTAATGGCTTGCGCTACGTTGTCGGTGGCGGGATTAATGCCAATTACCGCATCGCCATTGCCGTATAAAAGGCCATCGAGCATGCAGGCAGCTATACCATTTATGTCATCGGTTGGGTGGTTAGGTTGCAAGCAGGTTGATAAATGCCCAGGCAAACCTATGGTGTTTCTAAACGCGCTTTTTACGTGGCACTTTTTAGCAACAAGTATGAGATCTTGATTACGCATTATTTTACTTACCGCAGCGGCCATTTCAGGGGTAATGGCTTGCCTAACACTTGCAAGTACCGCAGGCGTTGCAAAATCACTTAATAACCAGTTTCTAAAATCTCCCACGGTTAAGTGCGATATAAGCTTAAAAGCGTTTGCATCGTGCTCGTCAATAATAAGGCGTGTAATTTCGTCTTGCTCGTAGGGAATAAGTACATCGTTTAAAAATGTTTTTAGCGGTACTTCGGCCAATGTCATCTGCGCTACAGCGCGCTCTTGCGCCGATTGTGCAATAACTCCCGCTAACCTATCACCCGAGCGCTGCGGCGTAGCTTTAGCCATTAACTGCGCTAAGCTCTTGAATTGATAAGTATGTGTTCCTAAAGTATAACTGTACGTATGCCCCATGATTTACTCCGCATAACTAATATTACAAACCTTGGTATAGGTCTTGCTCCATATAAGCTATAAATCAATTTTGAATAGTCACAAGAAGGCTTAATTTGTACCAAGTGGCTATCGAATTTTGGGAAATCGTTTTTTATTATTTTATTTCAGTAAGTTAATGCCTTTATTTGGCATTCACTTAAACTAAAAATATGTTTACTTTAAAAGAGCATCACCTATATGGCGCAGCAAGGCAGCAACAACGCACCACAAAAGAGCAAGGTATACACGCACGATATTGACGAGCAAGCCCATAACCTCACTCAATGGCAGCAAAAGTACGACCAAGTAAGCGATGGCCGCTTTTATGGCTGTATAGAAGGCGTAAATTACAACGATATTCATGCTTTTAAAGAGTACACCGAGCGTGCGCTGCGCCAGCAATGCAACATAGCGCCTAACTCTATTTGGCTTGGCATACCGAGTCAGTCGCAGCAAAGTAAAATTAATGGCCTTGATGTAGCGAGCAATCAATTCATGTGCCGTACCAGCAGCAGCGACTTTGAGCTAATTACCCCTGAACAATTTGATATTTACGGTTTGGTTATTGATTGGCATTCCATTGAGTACATGGCGCAGTTACAAGGCGTAACTATTAAAAACCTATTATCTGCACAATCGGCTCGTTTAACGGTAAGTGACTCATCGCTGCAAACAGCAAGGCAAATAATTAATAGTATGGTTGCCTGTAAAGGCTTTGGGCTTAAACCAGAGTCACAGCAAGATATGCTTAGTATGCTAGCACTGCATTTACTGCAAGCCGATAACCCGCAGCAAAACATAGCCCCAAGCTACAAACACCGTAAAGCAGTGGTCGATAAAGTAAAAGAGTACGTGGTAGCCAATCCACAAAAAACAATAACCATAACCGAACTTTGCGAGCTTACTTTTGTTAGTAGGCGCACGTTGCAGTACAGTTTTGAAAGCATTTTAGGTATTAACCCGCTTAGGTTTTTACGTTTAACCCGTTTAAATAACGTAAGGCGCGAGCTTAAAGTGGTTGGACAAACTAAGCCTATATCAATCATAGCGGCCAATTGGGGGTTTTGGCACGCAGGGCAATTTACTAAAGATTACACGCAGTTATTTGGTGAAAACCCCTCTCAAACTATCGCCAATAATTTAAAAGAAGGTTCCTTAGATTGTTAGATGCGCCATAGCTCGTAAATAAAACCAATGCATTCACAAAGAGGTTTAGAGGCGCTTCGCTTTTAGAGAAGTAATTAGCATTTTGCGCAAGCAAGCTTCGCGCC
>BJUT01000092.1 GCA_007988745.1 Pseudoalteromonas atlantica | reverse complement strand
TAGGCAAAAAATTCGCTATTTAGTTGTTCTAAATGAGAGTTTTTTAACACAGATAGCGACACGTTTAGCCCCTTAAAATGATTAAGTATTATTGCGAATTGGTATAAGTTGCGGTATGCGCCGTTTTATACACTAACGCTTTTAAGCTTTTATTGCTGTCTACTTCTACAAAACGGGCCGTTGGTGCAAGGCGCTCAACAAATTCTATTGCTCCTTGGGTGTGCTCGTTTATTAAAGCTTTAAACGCATCTTCGCTAAGCTCTGGGCTATTAGCGCATAATAAAAGCTGTGTGGTATCGCACAGTAGTTCGGGTAATCTGCGCAGCACCTTTTGGTAATCTTTAGTTAGAATAAAGCTGCCCTTTTGAAAGCTTGGCGGGTCTACAATAATTAGATCAAACGGCGCTGCTTTTTTTAATTTACCAAACGACTTTAAAATATCGTGCGGTAAAAAACTCACTCCGCGCTCAAAACCATTAAGTTGATGGTTTTGCTTACCTACTTTGAGTACCCCTTTGCTCATATCCATGTTCATAACGTGATCGGCCCCGCCTTGCATTGCCGCAAGCGAAAAACCACACGTGTATGAAAACAAATTAAGTACTTTTGCATGTTTACTATTAGCAGAGACAAACTCACGCCCACTTCGCATATCGGGGAATATTCCGGTGTTTTGGCGGCTTGCTAAATCCACTAAAAAACCAATGCCATTTTCTTTAACCACATGTGGCGAGGGAAGATTACCATGCACTAAACGATTACTGCTTTGTACACCCGCGCGCTGTTGATACACCAATGCAGATATTAATTCAGGGTGATGCTGCTGCGCCCACGCCCAAAGGGTACTGGTCAGTGTATTTAACGTAGCTTCGTCAATTTCATCGTACGAAATTAAAAACAAGCTTGGCGGATAAAAGTCTAAATTAATATGGCTTAGTGATGCCACGCTATGGCCGCGGCCATGAAATACGCGGCATAGTTCGTTTTGTAGTAATGGCGCATCTTCAAGCGCGCTTATTAGGGGCGAAAAATCGGGTGTCATTTAGTTAATCAACTGTTGTTGTAGTTCGTGTATTTCGTCGCGTACAGACGCAGCTTTTTCAAATTCAAGATCGCTGGCATAAGCATGCATTTTGCTTTCAAGCTGTTTAATTTGTGTGGCAATTTCTTTGGCACTGAGTATTTTTTTAGACTCTTTACGCACCAGCTTAAGGTTATCTTGTGGTGCGGCTTCTTCGCCCACATCCATAATATCGGTGATCTTTTTAACCAAGGCTTGCGGCTCAATGCCGTGCTCTATATTAAAGGCGTGTTGTATTTCGCGGCGGCGCTGTGTTTCGCTAATCGCTTTTTCCATCGATTTAGTTACTTTATCGGCGTATAAAATGGCGCGCCCGTCGAGGTGACGTGCAGCACGACCAATGGTTTGAATAAGCGAACGTGCTGAGCGTAAAAAGCCTTCTTTATCGGCATCTAAAATGGCAACTAGCGCCACTTCGGGCATATCTAAGCCTTCTCGTAATAAGTTAATACCCACTAACACATCAAACACACCGGCGCGTAAATCACGAATTATTTCAACGCGTTCTACTGTGTCTATGTCTGAGTGCAGGTAACGCACTTTTACGTTGTGCTCGCTTAAGTAATCGGTTAAATCTTCCGACATACGCTTGGTAAGGGTGGTTACCAGTACCCGCTCACCTTTTTCTACACATTTATAAATTTCTGAGAGTAAATCATCTACTTGAGTGCCTACAGGGCGTATTTCTATTTCTGGGTCTAACAGGCCCGTTGGGCGTATAACTTGCTCTGCTACTTCGCCTGCGCTGCGCTCTAATTCAAAATCACCCGGCGTTGCCGATACATAAATCGTTTGCGGTGCTATGGCTTCAAATTCTTCAAAGCGCAATGGGCGGTTATCCATCGCCGATGGCATTCTAAAGCCATATTCAACTAGGTTTTCTTTACGGCTTCTATCGCCTTTATACATGGCACCTATTTGCGATACGGTTACGTGCGATTCATCGATGATCATCAATGCATCATCAGGAAGATAATCGAGTAATGTGGGTGGCGGATCGCCCGGTGTACGCCCCGACAAATAACGGCTGTAGTTTTCTATGCCCGAGCAATAACCAAGCTCGGTCATCATTTCTATGTCGTATTGTGTACGCTGCGCTATGCGCTGCTCTTCTACTAATTTATTGGCACTTAATAATTGTGCTCTGCGTTCTTTAAGCTCAGCTTTTATTTTTTCTATGGCATCAAGAATTTTTTCGCGAGGCGTTACGTAGTGCGTTTTAGGGTAAATAGTGGCACGTACTATGTGTTTTTCTACCGCACCAGTAAGGGGATCAAAAATACTAAGGCGCTCTATTTCGTCATCAAACATTTCTACGCGTACTGCATAGGTGTCTGACTCGGCAGGAAATATATCAACAACTTCGCCACGTACACGGTAAGTACCACGGCTAAAGTCAATGTCGTTACGGGTATATTGCAGCTCCGCTAAGCGGCGCAGCATATCGCGTTGGTCGACCTGTTCGCCTACTTTTAAAAGCAGCATCATTTTCATGTATGAGTCGGGGTCGCCCAAACCATAAATAGCCGACACAGAGGCCACTATTATGGTATCGCGGCGCTCAAGCAATGCTTTAGTAGCACTTAAACGCATTTGCTCTATGTGCTCATTAATAGAGGCGTCTTTTTCTATAAACGTATCGCTGGCAACCACGTAGGCTTCTGGCTGGTAGTAATCGTAGTAAGATACAAAATACTCAACTGCATTATTAGGAAAAAACTCTTTCATTTCTCCATACAACTGCGCGGCTAGTGTTTTATTATGCGCCATTATTATTGTTGGGCGATTTAAATCGCTAATAATATTGGCCATGGTAAATGTTTTACCTGTACCTGTGGCACCGAGTAAGGTTTGATGCGCAAGCCCGGCTTCTAAGCCTTCTTCAAGCTGTTTAATCGCTGTGGGTTGATCGCCCGCGGGTTTAAATTGTGACTTTAGCTCAAAGTGATCACTCATTCATTTACTCCGTTACCGTGTTACTGCATATTGCATCTAGCTCTTTTACAAACCATTTGTACGCGACTAAACCTGTGAATACATTACCGATTGCAGCGCCAATAAATAAACCAATCAAGCCACCTAGCATACTGCCTACATAAGCAAAAGGCAGGTAAAAAACAAACAAACGAATAATACTTAAAAACAATGCATTCATAGGTTTGTGTAAAGCATTAAACGATGAATTTGATAAAATGATCACCCCTTGAAAACCATAACTTAGCGGTATGGTGTATATAAAGAGCTTAATAACATCGATTACAGCTTGTTCTTTACCAAATAATTGGCTTATTACCCCTGACAGCGCAATGAGTAAAATATAAATAGCAAATTGCCATATCATCACAAATTTAAGCGTACCAATGTACGCCTCTTTTACGCGGCCTAATTTACCCGCCCCAAAGTTTTGGCTAACAAAAGGAGGCAATGTCATCGATAAGGCCAGCACTAAGATACTGGCAATTGATTCAATACGGCTGCCCACACCAAAAGCGGCAACCGCTTCGGGTCCATGATTGGCAACGAGTGCGGTCATCACTGCCATTGCTACTGGGGTAAGCATGTTAGCCCCCGCTGCGGGTAAACCTATTTTAAGTACTTTTTTAATTGCGCTTGCCGCAGTTTGATTACCGGCTTTTAAGCTTAATAGCCGCTTTTTAATGCCCAGCACATATAAAATAATAATAACCGCTACGCCCCAGGCAATAACACTGGCAATAGCGGCACCTTGAATGCCTAATGCCGGTACTGGGCCCCAGCCAAATATCAAAATAGGATCGAGTATGGCATTAATCAGCCCTGCCCCACCCATTACTATACTGGGTGTTTTAGTATCGCCACTGGCGCGTAATACCGAATTACCTATCATGGGGGTAATTAAAAATACGCTGCCAATAAACCAAATATTCATATATTCATGAATAAGTGGCAGCACTAATTGTCCGGCCCCTAATAAAGTGAATATTGGGTCGATTAGTAAATATCCAATAAACGAAAGTAAAATAACTAATAGTAGCGCCACAATAAGCGACACACTGGCATCAAAACGCGCCTCTTCTATTTTATTACTGCCTAAGGCTTTCGCTATCACCGCTGATGTGCCAATACCTAAACCTATGGCTAGGCTTATTACCGTAAAGGTTACCGGAAACGTAAAGCTTACCGCCGCAAGGGGCTCTGTGCCCAACATACTGATAAAAAATGTATCGACTATATTGAACATCATTAGCGTGACCATGCCAAATATCATCGGAATGGTCATTTTTTTCAATGTAGGCAAGATGGGATCGTTAAGTAAATCTGGGCGTGATTGAGAATGTGAAGTTTCGCGCATGGAATAAATAAGCCTCTTTTACTGAGCGAGCCATTTTAAAGCATCATAGCAATTCAAGCCACGGATTTATCAATGGATTTCATACTAATAATAAAGCAACAATTAAAAAAATAGCTAAAGTTGAATTTTTAAGCATTTGTGCACAAATACGCCCTTAGAGCGCCAAAAAACAATAAGTGAACATTTTTATTACTTTTTTAACATTTAACCCTGCAAATTCGCTGAATTTTTACACAGCGCGGTATTAATCTTTATCGTAACGAATTAATTTACTCATCGTTGCATGGTAATTCAGCATGCATTTATAACCCTATGTTTTTTATAGTAATAAAAAAATCGTTTTAAAAGCTTGAAATCGTTGTAGCGCCCTAAAACTCTGGTCGGGACAGTGTTCTTAAAGTTTCATAAACAGAGTTATCCACAGAAACCGTGGATAACTCAGCTGAGCCCGCATTAATAAAGGCTTGCGCGCTGGCTAAAATTCAGCTCAGGTCCAACCTTTACTCAAAGTTAAAGTTAAAAACTTATCAATGCTTGCAAACAAAAAATTAAGCTAAGCCAAATCTTTGTGCCTAATACAGCTATAAGTGACTTAATTAGTTAACGCAAATATTTAGCAACTTATTGATTGTTTTGTTTTTGTACAGCTTTTTGAAATAAAGTTTTCAGCCACGGCTTTATTAGTTTAACCCCTCTTAAATACCGTAATACGAAAAAACTACCCTGCTGGATTTTTTAAAAAGATCTGCTAGCTAAATTTATACTCGGTTTTATGACAACCAGGTTAAATACAAATTTACTGATTTGCCGCGATAAATTTTGTCTCAGCGGCATTTTTTACACATAAATTAAACAATGGCTATTTTATCGGCGCTGTTTTTTTCGTATTGGTGTGAGTCTAAATAGAGATTTACCGCCGTGTTTTGCATAAATAGAGTTATAAAATGCGCAGATCGAACATAAAAACAACGAATAAACTTCTTTTTTAAATTTATGACTTTTATATGTTGACACTTTGCGGCTCCATCATTAATATTTCGCCCCGTTGAAAGGCATGACGCTTCCCCCTTAGCTCAGTTGGTTAGAGCGACGGACTGTTAATCCGCAGGTCCCCCGTTCGAGTCGGGGAGGGGGAGCCAAGTTTTTCAATCATAAACGA
>BJUT01000091.1 GCA_007988745.1 Pseudoalteromonas atlantica | reverse complement strand
TGACGCAGAATAATACTTAGGTGATACCGTCGTGTAAATAGCAAATAAACTGTTTGCTTAAAAAGTAGGCGTAATTACGGTTTTTTTTGTAAATAGAGGGAAATTAGAAGGATTTAAACTAAAAATTAAAGGGTGGCAGCAAACTAAGGGAGCTAAAGAAGCGCTTTTAATAGTGGTTAGTTGTTTACTGCCCCTGCTTAATAATCATAACAAGATTGATTATTTGTATTGCGCGGCGCTGTTTAATGCTAACTTTTTGCCCATACGGTTTAATTTAGCAAGCATTTTAGCTTTACGGTTAGTTGGTTTTACGCCAACGTGGGCTGCTGCATTTTGGTTTAGGGTGTTTATTGGGTTCATGTCTTTGCTCCAAGGTGTATGTGTTTAAATCGCGAGCATTTTGACTCTTTTTTGTTTAAAAATACAACAATATAAACTAAGGCTTGGCTATTAGTTATTTTTATCTGAATTTGCATTGTTTTGTTTTTAATTAAAACTACTAAGTGCCCATTTTGCATAGTTATTTAACCAGGGGAACAAGCTTTTAATTTGTTTTGTAAGTATTTTTTTGTTTGTTAATGTTTTTAGTAAATTTTTACGCACTTTTATGATTAATTATTCAGATAAATTAATTTTAACTTAATTCTTATTTATGCTGGTGTACTGGCTAATGGGAGATAAATTACTTGCAGTTGTTAATAATAGTTAAACCGAGCGTAAAAAGTGTGGTGTTAGAACACTTTGATTGGCTTAAAAAAACATGCCAGAAGAAAAATATTCTCTATATTACGGTTAAAACGACAGGTAATTTTGAGTACGACTTAGCAAACGTTAAATTGAATGCACAAAAAAGCCAAATAGCAGTGGCTATTGGAGGCGATGGCACACTTAATTTGGCACTTAATGGCGTGATTAACAGTGCATGTAGCTTGGCAATATTACCTTGTGGTACGGGCAATGATTTTGCGCGTCGCTTTCATTGCTCCGCTAAACAATGGCAAAACGCTATTTTTAATGCTCCCACACACTTAATTGATGTAGGTAAAATTAATACTCGTTACTTTATTAATGTGGCTGGTGTTGGTTTTGATGCTCATGTAATTAAGCAGTTGGGTCATTTACAAAGCATGTCAGCTTGGCGCTATAAGTGGACGAGTTTTAAATCGCTCTTTACTTACAAAGCAAGCACACTAAATGGAGCATTTTTAAATAAGCAATGTAGCTATCAAAATTTAATAACTGTATTTGCGAACTCTCAGTATTTTGGTGGCGGCATTAAAATAGCACCTAGGGCTAAAATTGATGATGGACTGCTTGATTGCTACCAAATGCAAGCGGGTAGTCTTGTTGATCATTTATATAGCTTTATTAAATTAATTTTTAAGCGCCACCATACTTTAAAAAAGCTTACTTATAGCCAACTCAAACAGGCGCGTATTAATACTAAAAACTTATTAATTGAGGCCGATGGCGAGCTAGTAGGTGTTACGCCCGCGGTTATTGCTATTCATGAGCAGGCTATTAATTTTCATATACCAATAAAAAAGCGCCTACAGTAGGGTAGGCGCTTTTGTGTTAGTGCGTTAAAAACGCCTCTAACTGGGGACGGAGCCATTTTTAGCAACGCTGCGGCTTGCTAAAAAGGCGTTAATTCTTTTTGTGGGGGTAAGTACAATTGCATTACCCAGTAGTACTAAACTAAAGCCGGCAAAGGTGTTTGCATGCCATTCAAAGCCTTCAAAAAAGCTGCTTAATGCAACGGCCACTAACGGAAACAGCACTATGGCGTAGCTTGCTTTTTCGGGGCCAATGTTTTTTAACAAGGCAAAATAGCAGCCAAACGCAATCACAGTGCCAAAAACCGATAAATACAATAGCGACAACCAATAGCTGGTAGGGGCACTAAAACTGACCGTTATACCATTTATTAATACATAAACGGCTAAACCTACTGCGCTATATAACATGCCCCATGCGTTACCCTGCAGCACACCTATTTGACGATTAGAATTACGTACACTAATCATATTGCCCAATGAAGCCACAAAGGTACCCCCAAGGGCAAGTAGTAACCCGACCAACGCCCCATTACTCAAGTCGAATTGCTGTAAATGCGGCCAAAACAGACAAATAATACCCACCACGCCGATTAACGCGCCGCAGTAAATACGTTTGGCAATGGGCTTTGCAAAAAATAAACGGGTGTTGACTATGTTCATTATTAGCAACATTGAAAATGCAATAGAGGCCATTGCCGATGAGAGGTAGTTTTGTGCCCAATACAAAAGCAAATAATTTAAGCCAAAGTTAGAAATGGCCAATAAAGCAAAAAAGCCATGATCGATTAACGAAAATCGCATATTAGGCTTTTTGTAGGCCACAAATAGCCACATACATGCAGCTGCAATGGCAAAGCGATAAAACAAAGAAAGCTCCACAGCAATATCGCCTAGCTGAAACGAAATCGCGAGCCACGTAGAGCCCCAAATTAACACTGTTGTGAGATATAGCGCTGCGCTTTTCATGGCAAACCTCTAAAAAAACCGATTGAGTGGTTATTTTAGAGTCTATCTGTATACTTACCATATACAGAAAAGTATAAATGTAACCTATACAGATTTGAGGCGAGATATGCAGCCAGCTGCCAATAAGCAAAAAGTCGAGTTTTTATACCAACAAGTTATTGAGCTAATTAAAGACATGCAAGCGCAAAAGGTATTACTACCTGGGGAAAAGCTTCCTTCGCTTCGTAAAATGGCCAGTAACTTAAATATTAGCATTCCGACGGTTAAGCAAGCGTATCAAGCGTTAGAAGATCAAGGGTTAGTAGAGGCACGTGAAAAATCGGGCTACTTTTTAACGGTGCTTAATACGGTTTACAGTTTGCCAAAGCGTGTAAAACTAAGCCGCGAGCCTGTCACTGTAAATAAACAAGCATTAATAGAGCAGGTATACAGCGCTATTCATCAACCTAATGTAATTGCCTTTGGTATTGCCAATCCCGTTGCTGCAGCGCCTACCGATAAAGCTTTAGCCCGTACCATGCGCCGGGTTATGACAATTGCTGGGGCGAGTGTTATTAATTATGGCCCTATTGATGGTTTTGCTGCGCTTAAAAAGCAATTAGTGCATAGATACTTAGGCTTTGGTATTGGTGTAAATATAGATGAACTGGTGATCACCAATGGCGCGCAAGAGGCGCTGGCTATCGCACTTAAGTGTGTCACTAAGCCCGGCGATGTGGTTGCAATTGAAACCCCGTGTTATCACGGCATTATTGAACTAATAGAGAGCTTAGGTTTAAAGGCGCTTGAAATTCCGCTATGCCCCGACAATGGTATTTGGCTTAACGACCTAGCTCAAGCGCTTGAACAACATGATATAAAAGCATGCTTGTTTTCGACCGCCATAAATAACCCGGTTGGCAGCTTTATGAGCGATGAAAGCCGCATGCAAATGGTGGACTTAATAGAGTCACGTAATGTTGTTCTTATAGAAGATGATGTGTACGGTGATCTGCACTTTACTGCCAAGCGTGGCACGCCCGCTTTAGCGTATTCCAAAAAGGGGCTTGTGATCAGTTGCGCCTCGTTTTCAAAAACGGCTGCACCAAGTTATCGAGTTGGTTGGTTAATAGCAGGCAAGTTTGCAGGTCAAGCGCGCCGGCATAAGCGTGCATTAAGTTGCTCTGCCTCACTTATAAATCAGTGGACGCTTTCTGAGTTTATAGCCAGTGGTGAGTATGACCGTAATTTAAAAGTACTTAGGCAGCGCTTACGTAATAACAAAGAACGCATGCGGTGGTGCTTATTAAACGCAATGCCTAAAAATACGCGTATTAGTGACCCTAAAGGTGGGTGTGTTATTTGGCTTGATTTAGGCCAAGGGGTAGACAGTCAAAAGTTATTTTTACTGGCGTTAGAAGCTGGTATTAGCATAACCCCTGGACTTATTTTTTCAGCAAGTAATAAGTATAAAAGCTGTATTAGGCTAAGTTACGGGGTGCAGTGGAGCGAAAAAATAGAGCAGGCTATTACCACGTTAGGTGCGCTGGCTCACACGCTAAAAGAATAAAAAAGCAGCACCTAATATACAAGTGCTGCTAAAGGGATGTTTAATACGGTGCGGTGTATTAATTTTGTTTAATGGTAAATAACTCGTAGCCTTTTAGCTGGGGTAATTGCGCTACTAATTGCTCTTCTTGCTGTGCTATGTTGGCAAAGTTGTCGCATAAAGAGTTGGCACGCTTTTCAAGCGCACTGGCATGTAGCTCTACTTTTTCTTCTATTTGCGCGCCCATATTTTCCATGCGTTGCTCAAATGCATCCATATCTCCACCCGAACCAAGTAGCTCAGAGCCTAAAGCAACTAAAATACTGCCCATTGATTGCATAACGGCAGACTCAACCACGGTTTCTATTTGCTCCTCAAATTGGTGTTCAAAGTTTTCACCAAATTGATTAAAGCTTTGTTGGCCCATTACAAACGTACCTTGTTGATAAAAGGTGTTTTCTACTTCAAGTCTTATATCGTCCATCAGGCCAGATAAGTCATCAAGGCCATCAATATTAAATGCGTTAGCTACTTCCTCTAGTGCTACACCGGCTATTTTTACTCCGTCTAGGGCAATATTAGCGACCTCAGGTAGCTGCGTACGTAAGTTGTCAGAATACTGGGTAAGCGCTTGGCGCTGTTCGCTATTAATGGATACTTGTTCGCCATTTATAGTTAAGTTGCCATTGCTGTTAAAGCGCATGAATTGATTAGATGCGGTAAAAATTTCTAATTCGCTAGGTTTAATGCGTACATCGTTTTTAAACTCTACATTGCACTGCTCATTGCTAAACGAAATACCCGCATTGTTATCGTTATGTGCCATTGCAGCGGGTGTACAAATTAAAGCGCTTACTAATAGTAAATTTTTCATGTTTATTCTCTAATAATTGTTGATGACAGCTAAGTATTAACAAGTTTGGTGCCATTATTTATTTTTATTTTAAAACAGCAGGTTATGTAAATTTTCGTGTTTTTAATGATTTTTAATTTTGATAAATAAACTACTTTTTAGTCAAAAACACTAAAAATAAATAAATGATAAATTTTATTTGTCGAAACGATAAAAAACTCTCACTTTCCACTTTCTTAATTTAGCGCTATTTATTCACAATATTGACATGAAGGCTATTTACGATAGTCACGTGGCTTTATTTTGGTGCTAATTTGTTCGTATTTTAGCGCTAAACATTTTTAATTTACCAAGTGCAGGAATAAACCTGAGTTGGTCTCAAACACTTTATGGAGTGGGTTGTGGGTAAGACATTTAGTTACGATGCGCTAGATGATGATTTTGTTGAAGACGAGTACGAAATGGTCGGGCGCAATCAGCATGACAAAAAAAAGCAAAAGGTGAAAAAGAAGTTGGAAGATTACCTTGAGCAAAAACGTTTGCGTAAAAACCTAGGTGAAGACGACTTAAACGATTACATAGACTAAATTGTGCTAGTTAAATAATGCGCCTTTTTATTAGGGTTTGAATGTGCGTTTACGCATATTTAAAGGCTAAACATTGGCAATAAAGAGGCTTTATGCCTCTTTATTACTTATTATGTACTTAATTTAGCGAGTGCTTGTTGAATAGTGGTTTCTAGCTTTTCTGGTTTTGTAAAAGGCGCATAGCGCTTGATAGGTGTACCATCGGGCGCTATTAAAAACTTGGTGAAGTTCCACTTTATTTTTCGTGTTAAAAAGCCGGGTAAGGCCGATTTTAAATACCTAAATACAGGGTGGGCGTGACGACCGTTTACATCCACTTTAGCGGCCATTAAAAAGCTTACCCCGTAATTAATTAAACAGCCTTGTTGTATTTGCGTCGCGTCGCCTGGCTCTTGCTGACCAAATTGATTACATGGAAAACCAATAATAACCAATCCGTTTTTCGCGTACTTACTATGAAGAGTTTGTAGCGACTCGTACTGCTTAGTAAAACCACATTCACTTGCGGTATTAACAATAAGCACAACCTTGCCTTCAAAGTCGCTAAAATTAATTGTTTTACCGTTTAACGCAGTAGCCGTTAATTGATGAAATTCATGCATGATGGATGCTTTTTTATTGTTGTTAGCTACATTCTACCCGCTGTAGCGCGTTACTAAAAGTATAAAATTTAGGCGTGTTAATACCGCGCTTAACTATGCGCTAATGGGTTGGCTGTTATTTAGGGCGTGTTGAACTTTGCGGATTGAAATTTGTTCAACCTAGGGGCGC
>BJUT01000090.1 GCA_007988745.1 Pseudoalteromonas atlantica | reverse complement strand
AATTTTTTGCCTAGCTATCAACACGTTTTTCCAGCCTCAAAATAGATCACTTAATTAAGCTAATTGGTATTAAATGAAACTGAGTAAGCGTTTAAACGCAATTAATGCGTTAATTACTAACCCCGCTGATGTTATTTGGGATTGCTGCTGCGATCATGGTTACTTAGGCATTGCACTATTAAAGCGCCGCGCTGCAAAACAGGTTAATTTTGTCGATGTGGTAGATAAAATAATGGCCGAGCTGAGCGAGCATCTTACAAATATTAGCCAAACACTGCCAAGTGATGCGCAATATAAAGTACATTGCCAAGATGTAAGAGAAATAAAGCTCGTTCCAAATGCGTTAAATACTGTAGTTATTGCAGGTGTTGGCGGCGAGCTGTTACTAAAACTTGTTACTGGCATTATTAAAAACAATTGCGCTGCATCTGTAGCAAGCACCCGCTTTATAGTTTGCCCTATACACCATACTTATCATTTGCGCAGTGGTTTAGCCAAATTAGGCTTAGGCCTTGAGAGCGAGCAATTAATCACTGAAAACAACCGCTATTATGAGCTTATAGAGGTAAGTCAACGTAGCACAGCGTTGCTCACATCTACCGGTAACAGCATGTGGGATTTAAATAATGCATCGCACAGGCAATACTTTAAACAATTACTCACTCATTATAATAAAATGCTTAATAAAGATGAGCTTTATTATCAAAAAGTTATAACAGATTATAAAAAACTCAGCGACGCTTAAAAATGGCTTATTTAGCGCTAATAGTGTGATCTAATGCAAGGCGCAAAAACGTAACATCAACATAGATTATATCGCCTTGCGCGAGTTTATTTGGTTTATGTATGTCAGATAAAAAAAGTCGCATTGAGCCGCTGCTCAGTGCAGAGCAAAAATGGCAAAACAGTTACGAGCAGCCAATTTCGTATGCTCCATTAGTGCAACTTGCTAATAACAGCTGGATAGTTCCACAGCACTTTTTACGCTATAAACACACCTTACAAAGCGTCAATCAAGTACTAGAAAATATTAATTTTTCAGCGCACTTTAGAGTGCTTGCTGCACAAAAAGATCAGCAACTTTATTTACAAGTTGCCGTACTCAGCCCCGATAATTACAAAACCAGTAGTTACGCGGGTGAGGGCACAGCAAAAAAATTACTGTTTGGCAGACGCTGGATAGTAGAGGAAAACTTACCAACCTCCGAGCTTATTCAAACAGCGTTTTTAGCGCTTAAAATAGCGCGAGAGCACGAGGTAAGAGAGCTGTTTCAATTTACTCACAGCAATAATACCACCAGCACGCCATTTAATAATCATCATGATTTACCGGTTATGGCACAAAATGCAGAGCTTGTTATTGCACACGCGCCGCAGGGCAATGAGGAGCGTCATACTATTGAGCAGTTATTAAAACGGGTAGTATTTGCAGGTGATAAGATATCGCTAAGTGCTATGCAGCAAATAAGCTCGCAGCAGTGGTTATACACCTTAAAATTACACTGCAATACTTGCCAGCTTACTGAATTTAATAATAAAACCTTTGCATTTTTAACCAGTAATAGCAGCGCAAATAGCTTTTTACATGGCTTTATTAATGCCCTGGTTGATATTAGTAATGAGTATGTGGGTGAGCAATTTAAATACCAAGGATTTGCCCGATTTAGTAAACACAATTGCGTAGAAAAAATAGGTGCGCTAAGTGTGGCAATGCGCTCGCCAAAAGTATTGGGGCTGTGCTCGCTTGGCAAGCAACATGCAAATAAGCTTAATTTTGAAATTGATAGTTCGCGTGCGCCACAAGGTTGCGGCCAAGCTATAGATGGGTTTTTAGCTGCCCACGGTATAGAGCAGCCAGAAAATGCACATTTATATCGTTTTTAAAGGCGGTTAATTTCTTCTTTTGTGGTGTAGCTTGAGTCTGTCACTATGGCCTCAAGCGTTTGCACGCGCTCTTTTAAAGCAACCACTTGCGCACTTACCTCGGCCAGTTGTTTATTTGCATCTTGGTTGCTATCTTGCATTTTGTGTTTAAATTCAAGGTGCTTTTTGTACATATCGTAAATAACCCCAGAGCCAACCGATATAAGCACAATAAGTACTATCATTGTAGTGCCTGACATAACCACTTCCTTTTTATAGTTTTAACTGTTGCATAAAGTATAACCATATTTAGCAGCGGTTAAACCTGACAATTGTAACTTTATTTGTCGATTGCAGCGTGGAGTTGTGTTCATCATTGATACACCTGCGTTATTGTTTAATAACTAATGGCGTAATTAATAAGTCTATTTGAGATTAAACCGTGTGACTTTAAAGCCAACATTTTTATTGTGTTGCTTTAATCTGCAGTTTTAACGCGCTCTATGCCAGCGTTAACCTTGTATTTAATTGTGTATTAATGCAAACGGGTATAGTGTTTACAGACTTATAGAACTTTATTTTATAATCAATACAGTGAGTTGCTATGTTAAATAATAAAATACCTCCGGTTATTGTCGTGCTCGTTTTTGCAGGCATTATGGCGTTAATAGCGCATTACAGTGTGATTGATTTTACAGCGTTTATTGCCTACTTAGCAGCAAGCTTAGTCATTATGGGGTGCGCATTTTGTATAGCCGCAGTGGTAAGCTTTAAACTTGCACGTACCACAGTTAATCCAAATAAGCCTGAGCAAGCATCAAAGTTGGTAACCAGTGGCGTATATAAAATTTCACGTAACCCTATGTATGTAGGCTTTGCGTTTATTTTAGCTGGCTGGGGTATTTGGCTTAGTTCGCTGTGGGCACTTTTATGTGTTGCTGGGTTTATTGCTTATTTAACGTTTTTTCAAATAATTCCTGAGGAGCGGGCGCTTAGCAAATTATTTGGCCAAGAATTCACAGAGTATAAAAACAAAGTAAAACGCTGGTTGTAATTTACAAGCAAATACAAAAAAGGCTATCGAGATGATAGCCTTTTTGCGTTCAGCGCTAATAAATTAACCGTGTTTTCACTGAAAACCCCGTAACTAGCGGTTATTCGTATTCGATTGGATCAGTGACGTTATTAAGCGAAAATGCCTCTAAACGTTCTTGGCAGGCGCCACATTTACCACAGGCTTTTTCGCGTCCGTTATAACAAGTCCATGTTTGGCTGTAGTCTAAGCCCATTTTTATGCCATCGGTTAAAATATCAATTTTGGTGTTATTTAAGTACGGGCTAAAAATTTCTACAGCGTCGTAGTTAGCAATACGACATACATCATCCATTTTTTGCACAAATTCAGGACGGCAATCAGGGTAAATAGCATGATCCCCCGAATGCGCGCCATAATATACTTTGCTTGCTTTTAAAGACACAGCGTAACCAACCGCCAGTGAAAGCAAAATCATATTACGATTAGGCACTATGGTGCTTTTCATGCTTTCTTCTTCGTAATGACCTTCTGGTACATCAATATCATCAGTCAGTGATGAGCCACCAATAAGCTGGTTAATAGCTGATATATCTACAATTTTATGCGGAACATTTAGCTTTTCACACACATTTGCAGCCACTTCAAGCTCTTTAACATGACGCTGACCATAGTCAAATGAAAGGGCATAAACATCATGGCCTTGTTGTAAGGCTTTATTTAATACGGTAAACGAATCCATACCGCCGGAATAAATAACAACTACTTTTTGCGTCATATCTGGATTGCTCTTTAGTTTTAATAGAGGTTTATATCAGGGCGCGATATACTACACGGCCGCAGCTTAAATAACAATTTTTGGGCAGCGCTTTTTCGTCTTTTATAGTAGCAATTTTGCAGCTAGGCAGTAAGTGAGATCTCTTTTGTACAAAATTAATGAAGTGTTTGAAACCATCCAAGGTGAAGCAAGTTTTACCGGCACACCCTCAATATTTTTGCGTTTGCAAGGCTGCCCAGTGGGCTGCGCATGGTGTGATACTAAACAAACTTGGGAAGTCGATAACGTGTACAAAGTATCGCTTGATGAAACGGTAGAAAAAAAAGCCGATTCAGATCATTGGGCCGATGCCAGCGCCGAGCAAGTACTTGAGCTGTTTAAATCGCGTGGCTATACAGCCAAGCATGTTGTAATTACCGGCGGTGAGCCGTGTATGTACGATTTAAACCCAGTGTGTAAGCTATTGCACGATAACGGCTTTACAACACAAATAGAAACCAGCGGCACCTTTGAAATACTTGCCCCTGAGCAAACCTGGGTTACCGTATCGCCTAAAATTAACATGCGTGGCGGCTACGAAGTACTTACCAGCGCCATGAAGCGCGCCAACGAGATAAAGCACCCAGTAGCGATGCAAAAGCACGTAGATGAGCTTGAAGCGCTATTTGCCAAAACAGGTGTTAACCCGAAGCTTGTATACTTACAGCCAATCAGCCAAAAAGTGTCAGCCACCAAATTAGCCATCGACACTTGTATTGCCAAAAACTGGCGCTTATCGGTGCAAGTACATAAGTATTTAGGGATTAGCTAAAGCGAAAGGGCAGCTGTAAGTGCTTAGCTGTAAGCGATAAGCTGCTCGGCGTTAAGTTATATTCCGTAGATACAAGGTTGGGTTTGGTGAAACGAAACCCAACACCATAACCCCATTACTCACTCTTTATATAAACCACCACACCAGCGTATTTAAACACGTAGGTCGGATAAGCGAAGCGCCATCCGACACAAAAAATTGAATACCGTAAAAATAAATTGGTTTCTGCTAAAAGCTCAGCAAGGGTAGCAACGCTTTTAATTTAATCTTTCTTTAGATATTCAGCTACCTCAAGCACTTGCTCATGAGTGCCTGTAGGTAAAAGTTTGTCTACATTGTAGTCGTAGCATAAATACTCTTCTTTACTCCAAACTGAAGACGTTTTGCTTCCAACTAAAAGCTTACTACCACTCGCGCATTGGGTATAACCATTAGCGCGAGCTGCAATTTGCCAAGTTACATAATTCGCAACAAGCGTTACTATTGAAACCACTAGCATTACACCAACAGCTTGTCCCAATTTCATTTTTACTTTTTCATAAATAGGCTTTTTAAATAACTTCGATAAAATATCAAAAACACCGACAAATGACCCCAGCCATAAAACTATACTGCCTGGAATCATTAAAATATCAGCGGTAGACGAAACAATTATTGGATAAATACTATATGGGTATAAAATCCCTTGTATTATTTCGCTAAAAAGATAAGAAATCATTAGCCAAGTAATACCAACACTTAATAGAATTGTAAACACAACAGCAAATATAAAAGTAGGATCTAAACTATTTAATCGTAACTTAAATGAATCTACCATGGGTTAACTAGCTCACTTAAAAAGCTGCTGAGATCTTTTCTTGCTTTGATCTTTATAGATTTCAGGAATGAGTTTACCGTGGCTATATAAACCCTATGAATTTCTTCTCCAGTAGTTTTCATTAACTGTCTTTCTTTATACTCTAGATATTTTATGAATGATTTGGTTATTTTAAGCCTTTCATCAATTGAATTTAGTCCCATACTTACAATAACCCCTATAATAATCCCCGAACCAATAGCTACAACAGCTACTGTTCCACTAGCAAGTGCTATACCTGCCAAAATACCAGCCAGTGCCCCTATAACAGCTTTAACGATATCAGTACTCGTTGTTGCCAACCAGTTTGTCCAACGATAATCCTCTTCAAAAAGCCAATTTATGCTATTCAGAGTCACAGAAAAAAATACTGAAATATAAAAACCGCTTTTAGCTCCTTGTTTCAAAGCCTCTTTACCTACACCAACGTTTACTACTTGTGTATTATTAGCAAGATACCTTGTTCCTCTAAGAATCGTCCTAACTTTGTGATTACCTTTAAAAACGATATATTTCTTTCCATTGCGAGTAATGGGCTCGTATTTACCAAAGATGTTTCCTGAACGCTTAAAGTCGTTATATATAGCTAAAAAAGAAGGTGTGTCTTTTATTGCAGAGCCAAATGTAGCAGCATTTGCTAACGATATTTGAGCAAGAGACAAGCCTGTAACTTCTGAAAGATACTGTTCAATTTCCGCTTGAGATTTTCCACGCGCAGATTGAACTGCCACCCAGAGTTTTAAAAACTCTTCGTGGGTAAGTACAAAAATATCTGTTTGGTATTTATTAAAGTCACTCTCTAGATTCGAACGCAGTTTATCTTTGTTGATACTTGGATGATTGTGAGGTTGATAATTCAGAAATGGACCTGGCATGCATTTTTATCCTTTAAGTAATTAATTTAATCCTTTAATTTAGTACCCATTATAAAAGATGCATTGTCTAAAACAACCCCAATGTATAATAATAGTCAAAATTTACCATCCACTGAAATACAATAGCCACATCAACAATGCTCAATAGATAAGTGTCTGTTTAATAATATATTATTAAACACTAAAGTTGTTCATGTGACCATTTCCAAAAGTTTAGGAACTTAGTTGATAGTTACTAAAATAATTTAAGTGATGAGTAACTCATATGGTACTTTTTAAAGTAAGTAATTTATTTTTTTTGATATAAATATTTTAATCCCTTTTTATATTGCTCTTGAATACCAAGCCTATGATAAGCCGCTCAACTATAGTGGCTAGGCTTATTAAAAACTCATACCACCATCACAAAACGTAATCATTAATATCATATTTGATAATTTTTTGTCCTCACTACAATCATTTATCATGGCTAATTAATTCCTTTAATTACATTTAACGCCTTTGCCGTTAAGGAACATGCCATGAGTAAAAAAGAGCTAAATCGTAGAGACTTTATGAAGTTATCGGCTGCTGGGTTGGGTGCGGCGGCGCTGCCTATGCTGTTTACAAGTTTAAATGCTAATGCCAACCTGCAAGCAGCTGATAAAGGCGAGCAAGCAAATGGCTTAGCTGATTCGCCAATGCCTTATCCGCGCACGTTTTCGCATATTGGTGTGTCAGTGCCAAGCCTAGAAAAAGCGGTTAAGTTTTATACTGAGGTGCTGGGCTGGTATTTAATTATGAAACCCACACAAATAACAGAAGATAAATCACCGATTGGTGAAATGTGTACTGATGTATTTGGTGCTGGGTGGGGCAGTTTTAAAATAGCCCATTTATCAACAGGGGATAGGGTGGGGGTTGAGCTATTTGAATTTAAAAATCAGCAAAACCCAAAAAATAATTTTGAGTATTGGAAAACGGGAATATTTCATTTATGCGTACAAGACCCTGATGTAGAAGGACTCGCTGATAAAATAGTGGCCGCGGGCGGTAATAAGCGTATGAAAGCGCCGCGCTATTATTACCCAGGGGAAAAACCATACCGCATGATTTACATGGAAGATCCGTTTGGCAATATTTTAGAAATTTATAGCCACAGTTACGAGCTTATATATTCAAGTGGCGCTTATGGTTAATTAATTATGTAACGAGTCACTGTACTTTATTCAATAAACGCTAATAAAAAAGCGTTGCCCTAGAGCAACGCTTTTTCTATTTTTGATAGCTGATT
>BJUT01000089.1 GCA_007988745.1 Pseudoalteromonas atlantica | reverse complement strand
GACGCGAAGCTTGCTTACGTGATGGGCAAAGCCCGTAAAGTGATTTATTCACAAAGAGGGTAAGAGGCGCTGCGCTTTTAGAGGAAGAGATAGTTCTAAAAAGATTGTTGTTGGCCTTTATGTTTTCTCATTTACTTCTCATTCGCTTCTCTTTGTGAAAAAATTTTGGCTTTGATTGTAGTAGTAAAGTTATATAAAACAAAAAACGCGACACTTTATTGCTAAAGTGTCGCGTTTTAAAAGTGTTCTACACAAACTTAAACTAAATTACATGCTTTGCGCGTAGTTATATAAAGCCTTTAAAATGGTTAGGTTTTTTTCGCTGTCGTCGTGCTCATGGGCCAAGTTTTCAAGGGTGATCATAAAGTCTTGTGCGCTAATTGAGGGTTGATCTTCTCCGTGCATTAACTTGTTTTGGCAATACTGACGCCATTGGTCAAGCTCTTGCTGGTTTAGCGTTTCTGGCCAGTTTCGTGCACGGTATCTAAACAGTAATGTATTGAATTTTTTATCTTCAAAATCTAAATTTAAGCCCGCTAGCTCGTCTGGTTTAGCATCGCGAATAATCGCAAATTTAGCTTTGTCGGCGTGGCTTGTAAAGCCATCGTAAAGTAAGTAATCAACGTTAGTGGTCGCGCTGTAATCGCCTTTTTCGTTAAACACCTCAGTTACTTTATCGCGAAGCTCGGTATTGGCTTTTAAAATAGCTAAATTAGCGAGGCATTGCTCGCGGTCAATGCCTAAACGGGCTGCGTTTTCAGGCAATAACGTTTTAGCAGGCGCTAAAATAGGGCACTTGTTTAAATGCACCAATTTTAAACCAACAGGTAAATCACCCTCGGCTAAATCAACGCGTTTGGTGTATAAACGATTGCGTAGTTCTTCTACGTTTAAATCAAGCAATACTTGCGGGTTTTGGGTTAAATCAAAACATATAACGGCGTTTTTATTTACCGGATGAAAGCTCATAGGCGCTACCCACGTAGTACAGCCCTGCGTTGCAGGAATGCGTGACGAGGTATGTACCAGCGGCGTCATGTTAAATACATCAACTAACTCACCAAGCGCTTTTTTATTACGCAGCCCAAAAAAGAAGTTATAAAGCTTTGGTTGTTTTTCTTTTATAAGTTTAGCCAGTGCAATAGTGGCAGTTACATCGCTTAGCGCATCGTGCGCAGCGGCGTGTTCAATGCCATTAGCTACCGTTAAATGTTCAAGCTTAAAGCTCGGGCTGCCGTCTTCTTTTAACGGCCATTCAATGCCCTCAGGGCGCAGCGCATAACATGCACGTACTAAATCAATAATATCCCAGCGGCTGTTATTGTTTTTATATTCGCGCTCGTACGGGTCGTAAAAGTTACGGTAAAAGCTATAACGGCTTACTTCGTCATCAAAGCGAATACTGTTATAACCAGCAACACAGGTGTTTGGCGCACTAAATTCAGCGTGAATTTTGGCTATAAACTCAGCCTCAACCAAACCTTTTTGCATCGCCACTTGTGGCGTAATACCGGTAATTAAACATGCCTCAGGGTGAGGCAAGTAATCCGCTTGCGGCTTACAATATTCAATAAGCGGCTCGCCAATTATATTTAAATCAAGATCGGTACGAATTCCCGCAAACTGGCTCGGCTTATCTTTTTGAGGGCTCGCCCCCCAGGTCTCATAATCGTGCCAATAGATTGTTGCTTGATTTTGCTCTTGATATGCCATGCTAAAAACCCTGAGAAGTTAACTTAAAAACGCCTAAATGCACGCCAAGTTACTAAAATAATGAATTATTTAGATTATGGCATATGGGCGAGGGAGTTTATAGGTTTGGGTGATAAATGATGTTATGGAACTTTGTAGTAATACGTCAAGTTTGAGTTTTGTTCCTATTCACAATCACGAATTAAAAGTAAGGGGGCGCGCCGTTATAGCCCATGGCTTGCTAACCTTTTTGCAAATAGTTATTACCGGTCCAAAGTAAATCAAACGCAAATTTGCTAAGCACTTGGTGCTTTAACAGCTGGTTTGGTTGCAGACATAGGCTTTAAGTTTGAAGCTGTTATGGAAAAGTTAAGCCACTTGAACGGACTAAGTAAAGAGCGGGTTCGGTTACTGATTGTATAAATACCTATTGCCGTAAATTAGTAATTCTCCATTAGACTAAAGTCTATAAGTTAATTTTCTTCACTTATTGGTTTTGTTTTAATCGTTTGTCGGTTTTGTGTTAATTCTCTAAAGTTGAATTGTCGGCATCAAGCACGACTAACTCAACAGGAATATAATCATGAAAAGCTCACTTATCAAAACCATCGCTCTTGGCTCTTTATTAACTTGCTCAGCTGCTGTAATGGCTGATACAAGTGACTACAAATTAATGGTTATCGAACAAGCGACTGCACCGCAGCCAATTGAGCAGTCATTTAATAGTTGCGCACTGAATGTTAAGTCAAAAAACTATGCAGAGGCTGAAGCAATTTGTACAAAAGCAATTGCACTTTTAAAAGATGCAGACGGCCCTAAATTTAAAGTACGCCAACTTACGTCATTCGCGTTAAGTAACCGAGGTGTTGCGCGCTTAAAATCAAATAAAGACACCGCAGCCATTGCTGATTTGTACGAGGCTAACCAAATGTCTAACAGTACAATGGTATCGCATAATTTAACACTTGCTAAAGAAGAGCTTGCGCTATAAAAAAGCACTAAACATGCTTTAATTAAGCCAGTGTATAAAAAGCCCATGTTAGGTTTATTCTTAGCATGGGCTTTTTGCGTTGCACGGTTAAAAAGTGCAAATCATAAAAGTGGAAACTACCTATTAGGCTTTAAATTTAAGAGAGCTAGATTATGGATGTCACCAGTACGTTGAGTATATTTGAAATTAGCGCGATTTTTTTATCTATAACCGCATTACTTGCTTATATAAATCATCGGTTTATAGGCCTGCCAACCACCATTGGGGTGATGGTTATTTCGCTTTTAGTGTCTATTGCGGCCATATTTTTGGGCTTTTTAGGGTTTGATGAACTTATTGATTACGAAGTAAGCCTACTTGATCAACTCAATTTTACTCATGTATTGCTCGACGGCATGCTCTCAATGCTGCTTTTTGCTGGGGCGCTGCACGTTAATGTAAGTGACTTAAGACGTTATAAATTACCCATAGGTATTTTAGCGTGTGTGGGTACGCTAATTTCAACAGTGATTATTGCTGCAGCGTTATATGTGGTAGTGCCTTTATTGGGATTTAATTTACCGTTTATATGGTGTTTATTATTTGGTGCGTTGATTTCGCCAACCGATCCGATAGCGGTGATGGGTATTTTACGTTCTGCTGGTGCGCCTAAAAGCATTGAAACCGTAATAGCGGGGGAGTCGCTATTTAATGACGGTATAGGCGTGGTGGTATTTGCGCTTTTATTAGGAATTTTAACCAGTGGTGATATGCCAACTACATACTCAGTGGCTCATACACTCGCTGTTGAAGCTGGGGGCGGTATAATATTTGGTTTAATATTAGGCAGTGCTTTAAATTATTTATTAAAAGCAATAGATAGCTACCAAGAAGAAGTATTACTTACGCTAGCGGGTGTTATAGGCGGTTATGCATTGGCGAGTCACTGGCACTTATCGGGGCCACTTGCGATGGTTATGGTGGGATTAATGGTGGGTAATCATGGCCGTAATTTAGCCATGAGTGATAAAACACGCCACTATGTTGATTTGTTTTGGGAGCTAATTGATGAAATTTTAAATGCCATTTTATTTGTGCTAATTGGCCTTGAAGTGGTAATGATTGTGTACTCAGCTAATTTGCTGGTGGCGGGCGTTTTAACCATTTTAATTGCGCTATGCGCACGTCTTATTGTGGTTGGCCTAACAACAACTATTTTTAATAAACAGCTCGAGCTGCCCAGCGGTGCATGGAAAGTGTTAACCTGGGGAGGATTACGTGGCGGTATTTCGGTGGCACTAGTATTGCAGCTACCTGATGGAGCGCAGCGTAATATATTATTGGCTTTAACTTATGCAGTGGTGGTTTTTTCAATTTTAGTGCAAGGCTTGAGCGTAGGAAAAGTCGCGAAAAGCATAAAAACAAAATAAATTTTAAAGACTGATTTTTGTACAGTTTGCTGGCTTGTATGCGTAACTACTGCATAACACTCGTTTTAAAACCTTTTTCAAAACAAGCAGTAATTACGCTGGTTTACACGCTGTTAAACATTTAAATTTGTACGTATATTAGACTAAAGTCTATAGGTTAATTTTCTTCACTTATTGAGTTTGTTTTTCTCGTTTGTCGTCGCTGAGCTATTACTCTAAAGTTCAGTTGTCGGCAACAAGCGCGACTAACTTAATTAGGAAAGACAAACCATGAAACGTACACTTTTAAAAACCATCGCTCTTGGCTCATTACTAACTTGCTCAGCAGCTGTAATGGCTGATTCAAGTGACTACAAACTAATGGTTATCAAAACCGCTACTGCTCCATTGCCACTTGAGGAGTCATTCAATAGCTGTGCACTTAACGTTAAATCTAAAAATTACGCTCAAGCTGAAGAAATTTGTACTAAAGCCATTGCACTATTAAAAGATGCACAAGGCCCTAAATTTAAAGTACGCCAGCTTACATCGTACGCTTTAAGCAACCGTGGCGTTGCACGTTTAAAAGCGCATAACGATACAGCAGCATTAGCTGATTTATACGAAGCAGTACAAATCTCTGAAAACACATTAGTGTCTCATAACTTAACTCGCGCTAAAGAAGAGCTTGCCTTATAAAGCAATTTAATTAGCGAGAGTCACAAAAAAGCCCCTACCGATTTATATTAGGTAGGGGCTTTTTTGTGCGTGTAATAAAATTTTTTATAAAACTCACATGTAAATTTAAAAGCGAGAAAGCCCGTTTTAGAAAGCTTAATTTTTGGAATTATTACTTTTACCTGTTTTTTATACGAGGTTTCTGTAAAATTAATGAGTTAACATTTGTTATTGATTTATAACACCTGTTATTGACGTAATCATTCAACTGAATATAAGCAGGTTATATGATTTTCTATATTGTTGGGTTGAGTACATTGGTTATTATTTTGTGTTTAGCTATTTATGTTATTTATAGCAATATACGCAAAAACCGAGTAAGAAAAACTAAGGAATACAATGTGCTGTTTGATAAAGACACCATTGTAGATGAGCTTATTACTCAACTTACGGATAAAAACCAAGCCCAAGCAGATAAACATAAAAAAATAAAAGGCAAAGAAGAGATCCTTGCAACATTTATAGAGTTGCATCGCTCAGGTAGTTTTTGTGCGCATTTAAGCGAGCAAGAAATTATTTACTTTGTTAAGAAAAAACTAAACATGGAGAGTAATGAAAATGGGTAGCGATAAAAAAGCGGTTCCAGAAGAAAAGTCACAATCATTTATAGGTCGTTTCGGCCGCCGAAATGTCATTTTAGTAACATCAATAGTGGTTGTGTTGGCTGTTATAGCAACGCTTACTTCACAAGTTATTTCTTGGAACGAAGCTGACGAGCGCTTAGTTCATCAATCGGCGTTTACCGGAAAGTTAACGGTTATTAACCAAGCTGGCCCATACTTAAAAGCATTTGGCACTACATCTGCTTATAAAAAGGTTATATCGATTAACTTTACGGGTGACGAAAACGCGACTGCCAGTGCAATTGTACCTCTTATTCCAATACGCTTTTTGGATACAACAACCGGTGGTGCACGTGGTGTATCGCGCTTTAGGTTGCCAGGCAATGTACCAGCCACTGAAAAAGGTGAATTACGTGGATTACTAAAAATACACGAAGAGTTTGGTTCGCAAGATACGCTTATATCTAATTTACTTATGCGTGCTACTACAGAAAACGTTAAAGCGTCGGCGCGTATGATGTCGGTTGAGCAGCATTATTCTGGTGGAAACGGGCAACTTAGCCAAGACTTCTCTGATCAACTTACTAATGGTATTTTTGTTACTGAGCAAATAATCAGCAGCGGTGAGCGGGATAAAAGCGATGAACTAGGCAGCTTAAGTAAACAGCAGCGTGTAACGGTAAATATTAAATCTGATAAAGAGGGTAAACCGCTGCGTAATGCGCCGATTTTAGGTGCGTATGGTATTACTGTTGTAGATGCAAGTATTATTGATATTGACTACGAAAGTAAAGTAAACGCGCGCTTAGAAGCGCAAAAGCAAGCGGCTGCAGATGAAGCCTTGGCACGTCAAAATCTTAAAAAAGCAGAGCAACAAGCGCGTACAGAAGTTGCCTTAGGCGAACAAGCAATAGCAAAGCAGCGGGCAGAGTCTGAAAAGCTTAAAATTAAAGAGCAAATCGATGCCGAGCGTATTAAAGCGAATGCTATTATTTCTGCGCAGCAACGTGTAGCTGTAAAAGCTGAGTTGGCTAAAGAGCAAGAAGAGATATTAAAGCAACAGCGTTTAGAAGCACTAGGCATGGATGTGTTAGCTGAGGCACGCTTACGTGCTAAATCAGCAGCGCTTGATCCTAAATATGTGTTTGATGAAACATTAAAAGCTGAGGTGAAAATTCAAACTGCTTTATTCAATAGTTTAGGAAAAAGCCGTTTAGTGCCTGAAATTGTAATAGGTGCAGGGCAGGGCGAACAAAGCAATGGTTCTGAATTTATGCGATTATTAGCGGCAGATGCGGCTTTAAGTCTTAAAAAACGTTTAGAAAAAGACCAAAAATAAACAATTAAATATACAAGCAATAGTGAGTTTTTAGTTATAAAGACTCTACACCAATAAAAACGCTGGCTGATATATCAGGCAGCGTTTTTTATTGTGTGTTTTTTGCTATTGTATTATGCAAATAAGCCTATACCAATTCGCAATAATACTTAATTAAGCGAATTGGTATTAGATGCTAGTGAAAACAGTTTTTTTAATTACACAGTAAAAAGAGTGAGTAGTATTGATGGGCTCCAGCAAAAATCAGCTTAATTTAGACTTAGGACAAGAGCATATTACTATCCAACGCCGTTATGAAGCATTAGGCGCAGTTAACGATTTTTTAATTGCGGTGTGGTTTTTAATTGGTAGCTTTTTCTTTTTAAATGAGTCATTAGTTGAAAGCGGTACCTGGCTTTTTATAGCTGGCAGTGCGCAATTAATAATAAAACCTGTATTAAAATTAATGAGTTTAGTTCACGTTAAAAAAGTGTTTCGTTCTAACAATACTCACTAGGCGTTCAGGTATTGTAATTAATAATTTAATGACTATTCACAGCAAAGGTAATGCATTGAAACTACTAAAGTGGACTTTGGGCGCAGTTATAATTTTATTAATAGTGGGTTTACTCATTCCTGAGAAGCTAGTAGTTCCTGTGCAAGGCGCTACAAGTAAGGATTGGAACCACAATACGTTTTGGTATGAGCCGTGGGGGCGCTCGGGTGTGCATAAAGGAATTGATATTTTTGGCGCTAAAAACACCCCTGTGGTTGCTGCAACAAGCGGTATTGTTATTTTTTCAGGTGAACTAAAGCGAGGTGGCAAAGTGGTTGCGGTATTAGGTGCAAAATGGCGAGTGCATTATTTTGCACATTTAAATGACTACAATGTAAGTGCAGGGGATGTAGTTAGCATAAACAGCCAAATTGGTTTACTGGGTGATACCGGTAATGCTGCAGGAAAGCAACCCCATGTGCATTATTCTATATTATCGCTTATGCCTATGCCGTGGCTTTTTACAACACAAAGCCAAGGGTGGAAAAAAATGTTTTTTTTAAACCCACATAAAAAGTTGACTGCTAACTAACTCAGTTTTACTTATAAGTGGGCCGTTACAAATTAACTGCCAACGTAGTTAACTCTCCTGTTTTTGCTGTATTTTTTGAGAGTGAAAGAAACGCTATTTAAAGCAGGTGTTAGACTAAAGTCTATAGGTTAGATTTTCTCACTTATTAGGTTTGTTTTTATCGTTTGTCGGGGCAAGAGGATTTATCTAAAGTTAAGTTGTCGGCAACAAGCACGACTAACCAAACAGGAAGATAATCATGAAACGTACACTTTTAAAAACCATCGCTC
>BJUT01000088.1 GCA_007988745.1 Pseudoalteromonas atlantica | reverse complement strand
GGTAAGTATTTGTTTGATCAATTTGATAAGGCGTTTTATTGATAATGTTTAGTTTGCCCGTGGTATTTGAATTACTGACTAAAATCCAAGATAAGTGGCTGCCACTGCAATGACCGCAGTGATGACAATCTTTTTCATTATGCTGCTCATCACCTACATTATCATTTGAGACATTTCGATCATCTGCATGATCATGTTGAGTTTGAAGGTGCTCTATATCTATTTGGTGATTCTCAGATGTTGAGGATGCTACAGCAGTTAACGATTGTAAAACAATCGAAATAACCAAGAGCATTTTTAGTACAACATTAAGGTTCAAAGTTATCACCAGTTAAATATAGTATTTAAAATACTAGCAGAAACTATTTTCTTAAACTAGCTTTTCAATTCAGTTTCCACGCTTTTACATTAAATAATTTTTTATTTGACTCTATAGCCACTATAGATTTTATACTTATTTTAATATTATTACGGAGTGTTAAATATGTCAGAAAAATGTAGTGGTCAGTGTCAATCATCTTCTACCAATGAAGATGTAAAAATTGATACACAATTAGATAACTATAGTGGCGCGTTTGTCAGTACATTTAAAGTACCTCAAATGGACTGTCCTTCAGAAGAGAGATTGATTAGGTTAGCACTTGACTCAATTGAGCCTTCAGTTGGGTTGCAATTTGATATTCCTAGCCGTTTAGTCAAGGTTTTTCATGATGAAAATTTAGATGAGATAACAAAAAAATTACAACAACTCAATCTCGGTGCAGAGTTGGCATCAACTAAAGAAAGTTGCAGCACCGAAGCTGCAAAAGCAAAAGATCTAGCCCAAAAAAATGAGATGAAAGAAGCATCAACGCTAAAATGGTTGTTAGCCATTAATGGAGTCATGTTTTTTATAGAAGTAATTGCTGGGATTATTGCGCAATCTGCTGGCCTTATTGCCGACTCATTAGATATGTTTGCTGATGCTGCTGTTTATGGTTTAGCTATATATGCTGTCGGTAAAAGCATAAGCATGAAACTTAGAGCGGCACATATATCTGGTGTACTTCAAATTATTCTAGCGCTAGGTGCTTTGAGTGAAGTCGTAAGACGCTTTATTTACGGTAGTGAACCTATCTCTTCTTTAATGATGATATTTGGTGGAATAGCACTAATCGCTAACATTGCTTGTCTGTTTTTAATATTTGGCAACAAAGAAGACGGCGCTCATATGAAAGCGAGTTGGATTTTTTCCGCAAATGACGTAATCGCAAACGTAGGTGTAATCTTAGCTGGCTTATTAGTTACAGTAACTAGCAGCCGTTATCCAGATTTAGTGATTGGTTTGATTATTGCTGTTGTCGTTTTAAACGGTGCTCGCCGCATCTTACAGCTAAAGTCTTAAGTAGAAAGTAGTTAAAAGAATGCACCCGTCATATTTTAAACCATATATATCATACGTGATAATGATTTTAATCGCGGTGCAGTCTGTGTTTTTTTCGCAAGAAGAGATTGAAGGAAACTTAATTGAAAGTTCTTTTAATATATCACTAACTGAGTCTATTACCCCGCTAAAAGCTCCTGAAAGCTCTAATTTATTTGAGGAGGGTAATAGCCAAACTTTAATTGATAATTGTAATTTTTGTTGCTGCTGTCAGTTATTTTTAAATACAGATTCTTCTTGTAATATTTTACAAGCAACAGATCACTTCCTTACCTACGCCTTAGTTTCCCCTGAGCTAAAAGGCTATATCTCGGTGCCATTCCGCCCACCTAAATACGCCTAAATTTTATAGAAAATTAAGAAAGGTCAAATGTTAATGACCTAAATATCACATATAAATTTATAGGAAAGTATACATGGCACTTAATACCTGTGTGCATCGCAAGATAGCAATTTTAAGGTGTGTAACACCTCGGCTTAAATATATCGCGTTTCTCGCTTTGTCACTTTTTACATTTAATGTTTATGCCTTTGAGAAGCAGTTAAACCTTCAAGAGGCAATTCAGTGGACGCTTAAACAAAATCCAGAACTTAAAATATTTGATTTCAAGCAAACGGCATTAATTGGACGAGAACAAATCGCAAGTTTAAATCCTGCTTATGAACTAGAGCTTGAAGCTGAGAACTTTGCAGGCTCAGGTGAATTTAATACATTCGACAGTGCTGAATTAACAGTCGCTCTATCTTCGGTTATCGAAATGGGAGATAAACGCTCAGCGCGGATTGGAATTGTTTCAAAATCAAGAACACTACTCACTGCTGAAAAAGAAGTCTCTGCGCTTAATTTAATGGCTCAAGTCACTGAGAAGTACGTGGAAGTACTTGCAGCCCAACAAAGAGTTATATTGGCAGAAAATGCTTTGAGCTTAGCACAAGAAACCTTAGAGATTGTATCTCAGCGTAACCGCGCAGGTGCTACTCCTGAGGTTGAAGTGAAACGCTCAAAAGCAGTTATTGCTCAGGCTAACCTCACCCTTCAATCTGAACAAAAGCGCTTGGAATATCTAAAGCTTTCTTTATCAGCTTACTGGGGAGAAACATCAGTGTCATTCTCTAGAGTAACTGGAGATCTGTTTCAATTTGGCAATGATAGTGATTTTAGTAGTCTCTTTGCGAAATTAGAGAAAAACCCTGCTATTCAAGTTTATGCAAGTGAGCAGCGACTAAAAGAGGCCGAGTTACAGTTGGCTAAAACAGAGTCAACGGCCAATATCAAATGGTCTGTTGGTGTTAGGCGCTCTCAAGAAGCCAATGATACGGCACTGGTCGCTGGCTTTAGCTTACCTTTGTTTGCTGAAAAGCGAAATTCTGGCGCAATCGCTAGTGCGCTAGCAGAGCGTGACCAAGTTGCCATAGAGAAAGAGGCGACTAAGTTAAGATTTAGAAATCACTTACTACGAGCATACTCCAATAGAAAACAAGCCATATTAACAGCTAATTCATTAAAGCAGTCGGTTATCCCAATGCTTGAAGATGCACTGGAAGATACTCAAGACGCCTATCAAAAAGGTCGATATGGATATCTTGATTATGTATCGGCTAGACAAGAGCTGTTAAATGCTCGGCGAACCCTTATTGACGCGGCATCTGCTGCCCTAATTTATGGCGCAGAGATAGAAAAACTAACAAACGAAGCGCTGTCACTCTAAATAAACATCACTTTAAGTTTAATAACAATTTATTGATTCAGTGATTAACTGAATCGTTTAGGAATTCAAAATGAAAAACTATTTACTCGCACTATTGATTTTTATTGGGTATCTATCACCCATTCAAAGTGTTTTCGCTAGTGAAGATGAACATGAAGGCGAAGAAGGCATAAGCAAAATCGACAATAACATGGCAAAAAAGGTTGGTGTTGAAACAGCCTATTTAGCTTCAAAAACGTTGAACCAAACTATCCCTGTATACGGCTCTACGACGATAGGCGCTGAACAATTATTTCAAGTTAGCGCTAGATATAACGGCGTTATAAAGACAATAAACTTCACTGTTGGTGATACGGTAAAAAAAGGCGATCTATTAGCCGTTATTGAATCTAATGAGAGCTTAAATACTTATAAAATAACATCGCCTGTTTCTGGGACTGTTTTACAGCGAAATGGAAATATTGGCGGTATCACGCAAAACACTAGCTTGTTTGAAATCGTCAAATTTGACACCTTGTGGGCTGAATTTAAGGTGTTTACCAGCCAATATAATCAAATCAAAGTCGGTCAGCATGTTGATATTGAGCAAGGTGAACACGCATTCAGTTCAGTCATCACTAATATTATTCCAGCTAAAGATCAGCCTTATGTTTTAGCACGGGTACGATTAAACAACACTGAGTTAAAGCTAACGTCAGGTCAATTATTAAAAGGCAACGTAAAGATAAACCAATTTGAGGTGGATTTAGCGGTCGAGAAAGTTGCCATACAAGAGCTAGGTGGACAATTAGGTGTCTTTGTAAAAGAAAATGAAGAGTACGAGTTTGCACCACTTGTCCTTGGTCGTTCAGACAAAAACTATATCGAGGTCATTGATGGCCTCAGTAAAGACGCTGAATATGTAAACAAAAACAGTTATCTGATTAAAGCAGATATCTTGAAATCTGAAGTAGAAGACGACGATTAGGAGACGCAATATGATTGAATCAATTTTGCGTCTTGCAATAAATAGGCGCTATTTAGTATTAAGCTTGCTGATGGTAATCATCGGCGTTGGTATGTGGAGTTATCAAAAACTTCCCATTGATGCTGTTCCAGATATAACAAACGTACAGGTACAAATAAATACCTCTGCCCCCGGTTATTCACCTTTAGAAGCGGAGCAAAGGGTAACTTTTCCAGTAGAAAACGCATTAGCTGGACTACCAAAGCTGTCTCACACCCGCTCTCTTTCAAGATATGGTTTATCCCAGGTGACCGTTATCTTTGAAGAGGGAACCGACATTTATTTCGCACGCAACTTAATCAATGCAAGATTAGCTGCGATAAAAGGCGTTATTCCCTCTGGCTTAGAGCCAGAGATGGGTCCTATTTCCACAGGGCTTGGTGAAATATTTATGTATACCGTACAAGCTTCTCCTGACGCTAAAATGCCTAATGGAGAGCCTTATACCGCTATTGCTTTAAGAGAAATACAAGACTGGATCATTAAACCGCAATTGGCTCAAGTTAAAGGCGTCATTGAGGTCAACAGCATCGGCGGCTATAACAAGCAGTATCATATAACGCCGAAACCCGAAAAATTACTTTTTCATCAGGTAAGCTTTGAAGACGTTTCTGATGCATTACGTAAAAATAATGATAACCGTGGCGCGGGTTATATTGAGCAAAACGGACAACAAGTGTTAGTGCGCTCCATCGGGCAACTTGCGACAATGGATGAAATCCTCAATGTCATCATCAAAAAGAACGATGGTATTCCTGTAAAAATAAGTGATGTTGCCAATGTTGCTATAGGCAAAGAACTTAGAACAGGGGCTGCTACTCGTAATGGCATTGAGACAGTGCTTGGTACAACCATGATGCTGATTGGTGAGAATTCTCGCACCGTTGCTTTAGAAGTGGAACATAAGCTCAGCGAAATACAAAAATCTCTGCCAAAGGGCATTACCGCAGAGCCTGTTTACGACAGAACAACGTTAGTAGATAAAGCGATTGCAACCGTTACCAAAAACCTCGTTGAAGGTGCGCTTTTAGTTATTGTTGTGTTATTTATTCTACTTGGAAATTTACGTGCAGCTCTCATTACCGCTGCTGTTATCCCTATTTCCATGTTAATGACAATCACAGGTATGGTGCAAGCAGGAGTATCTGCCAATTTAATGAGTCTCGGCGCATTGGACTTTGGCTTGATAGTGGACGGGGCTGTAATCATCGTTGAAAACTCTGTCCGTAGGTTAGCACAGGCCCAACACAACGGTCATAGGCAAGACTTAAGAGAACGCCTAAATACCGTTTTTGAAGCCACTTCAGAAGTGATACGTCCAAGCTTGTTTGGTGTGGCAATTATCACTGTTGTTTACATCCCCATTTTCACGCTAACTGGCGTTGAAGGGAAAATGTTCCACCCTATGGCGGCAACTGTCGTTATGGCGTTAATTTCCGCAATGATCCTTTCAGTTACACTGGTTCCTGCTGCTGTAGCTGTGTTTATGAAAGGTAAAATCAGCGAAAAAGAAAGTGTAGTTATTCGTTCAACCAAGTCTATTTATGAACCATTGTTAAAAATGGCGATGAAATTTCGTTGGATTATTGTTTCATTCTCAACGCTGTTAATGGGGTATAGCCTTTGGTTAGCAACTACGCTTGGGACAGAATTTGTTCCTCAATTAAATGAAGGTGATATTGCACTACAGGCATTAAGAATTCCATCGACTGGCCTAGAGCAATCAGTAGAAATGCAAGAAGTACTTGAGCAACGTATTAAAGCGTTTCCTGAAGTTGATAAAGTATTCTCGCGCATTGGCACACCAGAAGTAGCAACCGACCCAATGCCACCGAGTATTGCTGATATCTTTGTTATTTTAAAACCACGTAAAGAATGGGCCGAACCTTCAAAACCAAGAAGTGAATTAGTTGAAGAAATGGAAAAAGTACTGAAAAACATTCCAGGCAACAACTATGAATTCACTCAGCCTATTCAAATGCGTTTCAATGAATTGATTTCTGGCGTTAGAGCTGATGTCGGCATCAAAATATTTGGTGATGATTTGGATCGGTTATTACTTACCGCAAAAGATATTCTAAATATTGTGAAAACCGTGGATGGTGCCGCTGATGCTCGAATGGAACAGGTCACAGGTGTTCCATCTTTATCAGTAATTCCTAAACGAGAAGCGCTTGGTAGGTATGGATTGAACGTTACCGAATTGCAAGACTGGGTTGCCACTGCGATTGGCGGTGAATCTGCGGGGATCATTTATGAAGGTGACAGACGGTTTGAGTTAGTTGTTCGCCTACCAGAGCAAATAAGAACGGATATCGATAGCTTGAAGCATCTGCCGCTTCCACTTGAGAATGGTAACTATGTGCCAATTGAAGAAGTTGCAGAGCTTAAATCAGAGTCTTTACCCGCGCAGATTAGCCGAGAGAACGGAAAAAGAAGAGTTGTGGTTACCGTCAATGTTCGTGGTAGAGATTTAGGCGGTTTTGTAAAAGAAGTTAAAGCTAAAATTAATCAGGAAGGAGAAATTCCAGCAGGATACTGGCTTGATTATGGTGGAACGTTTGAACAACTAGAATCAGCAAGTAAGCGATTAAGCCTAGTTGTACCGATAACATTGGTTGTTATCTTAGGTATTTTGATTATAGCATTTGGTTCATTAAAAGATGCATTAATCATTTTCAGTGGCGTGCCTTTAGCATTAACAGGGGGCGTATTTTCACTTTATTTAAGAGACATGCCCTTATCAATTTCGGCAGGTGTCGGCTTCATTGCATTGTCAGGTGTCGCAGTATTAAATGGCTTGGTTATGTTGGCTTTTATTCGAGATCTTTGGCATGAAAAAGGCGACCTATACGTAGCGATCATTGAAGGTGCCATCATTCGTTTAAGACCTATTTTAATGACGGCACTGGTCGCAAGTTTAGGTTTTATTCCAATGGCGTTAAACACTGGAATTGGTGCAGAAGTACAACGACCACTAGCAACAGTTGTTATCGGCGGTATTGTATCTTCTACCATTTTAACTTTGTTTGTATTGCCTATTTTATATCAATGGGCGCATGGCGCTGAGAGTAACAAACAGCAATCCGACGAAATCTAAAAGCAAAAAAGCAGCTTAATTACTAAGTTATGCCTAATTAAGCTGCTTTTTATATTGTATGCTCCAAAATTTTATTGATAAAACTTACTCTGCTTCATCCCTACAATTTTCATTTAAAAACTCAAACTCTATCGTCGTATGCGATAAATGATAGGAAGATAATTTAGCTGCAACCTCTTGTTTAAGCTTAATTAATTCTTTAACGTCAAAGTTGTCACTCAGCTCAAGGTGCGCTGTTAAAACGTGACTTTCACCATCCAGTGACCAAAAATGCATATGGTGTATACCATTTACTTCAGGAAATTCAATTAATGACTGCTTAATACGCTCTTGGGTCTCTTTATCGGGTGCAGCTTGAAGAAAAAGCACCAATGTTGATTTAAGATTTTTGAAAACGTTAAATAAGATAAACAGCGTAAACCCTATTGATAATAGAGGATCTAATATCGGCAGTTCAACGAACAACAATACAATAGAGACTATAAGAACGGCAACCCAACCGAGTACATCTTCAAGTAGGTGCCATGTCAGCACTTTTTCATTTAGTGTTTCACCCGCTTTTAATTTGAATACCGCATAACCATTTACGGCAACACCGAGTATGGCTAGCCCTAACATCCCCTCAACTACAGGCATTTCAGGATTGGACAGCTTAGGTATTGCTTCAAATAAAACCCAAATAGAGCCGATAATCAAAACAATACTATTTACCAATGCACCAAAAAGTGTAAGTCGGCGATAACCATAGCTGAATTTGTCTGATGCTTCTTTATCTGAAAAACGACTTAAAATCCACGCAAAACCTATTGAAAGACTATCACCAAGATCGTGAACGGCATCCGCCATTATCGCCGTACTGTTTGTGAGCCAACCACCTATAAATTCGATAATGGTAAATATCACATTAAGGAAAAATGCCCAACCAATCCGGTCGTCTTTACCATGCTGATGACTGTGACTATGGTTGTGCATTTTGTACCTCCAGTACTTTTTTATTTCTTATTTTTGATACATTCATATTAATCAAATGTCGGATCACTCGTTGATACAACCAACGTTTTACACCTGATAGATTAGTACCTTTTTCGAGATAGAACTTATCTGGTGAATCATAAAGCCCAAAGTCGTCATGAATACCTTCTTTTTGAATATAGGTATCCTCTCCACGCCAATCCGTACCGGGTGAAGATAAGCACTTTGTTGCAACACCATAACCACAAAACTCATCTTTTGCTTGGCTAAATTTCTGCTGTAGTGAGCTTAAGTATTGCTCATCCAATATAAAGCCCTCTAAGTTTATCCAACGCCCTTCAAAGTAAACTTCTACCCAACTATGAATGATGTATTTAGGTGCTAACCAAAATACAAGCTTGGGATAGCACCTTTTTGTAGTTGCTGATCAATGGTAAAACCTTGGAAACGACACTGGATACCTAGTCCACGCAATAGTGCCATTAACAGATTACCCTTAGTATTACATTGTCCATAACCATCTGCTAGCACATCGCTTGCTGAAATATCATCACTCTTGTTATAGCCAAACATTATTTCATCTTTTACAAACTGATAAGCGGCACCAATTTTGTTGAAATTATCCAAATTTTTCCACCCTCGTTGATCGATCAGGGATTGGATATCTTTGTGTTCAAAATTAACGATATTCGTATTGTTTAAATATTTCTCAGTCATTTTTATATATCCCTTTCGTTGCATACCTATACTATAGATCCTATAGTAACTATAGAGTCAAATGTCTGGGGGAAATTGATGAAAATAGGCGAATTGTCAAAAAAATCGGGCTGTTCAATACAAACGATTAGATATTATGAAAGAGAAGGATTACTGTTAAATCCAAACCGTTCAGAAGGTAATTTCAGGCTGTATGATAGTAAAGCACTTAAACAATTGGAATTCGTAAAGCATTGTCGCAGCCTAGATATATCACTCAATGATATTAAACGTCTTATCGAATTAAAAAATAAGCCAGAAGAAAGCTGCTCTAGCGTTAATGCATTAATTGATCAGCAACTTGCACTAGTGAATAAACGTATGAAAGAATTAAGGGCGCTTAAAGCTGAATTACAACAGATGGCAAGTGCTTGTGGTTCAGACAATACAATTGAAGCGTGCGGCATCATCAAATCATTGGATAGCT
>BJUT01000087.1 GCA_007988745.1 Pseudoalteromonas atlantica | reverse complement strand
AAATCATAAAATGACATCTCTATTTGTTCCCCCTTAGCTCAGTTGGTTAGAGCGACGGACTGTTAATCCGCAGGTCCCCCGTTCGAGTCGGGGAGGGGGAGCCAATCATAAGAATTTCATAGACATTTCAGTAATTTTCCACTACTCTTCTGCTTTATAACTAAAACATAATATCTATTCTAATGTGTTGCTATTAGTTGAATGATCAAGGACCTGATTCCTTTCCTTTTGAACTATTAAAAGATTGATAACATGGCTGGCTTTAAAAAACTTATTTTTATACAAATCCTGTCTTGGCTTGTATGTGTTGCGGCTGGAAGCTACTTCATATCTGTAAGCTTTAATAATGCAGTAAGTGAAGCACAAACTTCAGCGCAAACCAGTGTAACACGTTACATTAACAGCTTAACAAGTGATGAGCTTTCGCCTGAAAGTATAAAAAAAGCGATTGGCGATGGTAAAACGTTTTCAAGCTTTATACTAAGAGATTATCAAGGTGCTGAGGTATTTTCAGTTAACTCCCCTACCCAGCTACCCATGTTTGCTGAATTTATTCAATCTAGCTTTAATTCGGTTCGCCCACAGTTTGCCGTTAACGACGCTGCAGATATAAAAGTAGAATTTACCCTCAACATTGAACGTTTAGCGCAGCAGCTACAAACCTCGTTATTTATAGTTATATTTATTTCTGCTTTTTTAGTGATTATTCCTATCATATTAATGAAGTCTATATTTCATAGCTTAAATAAAAATATCAGCATGACCGTTGCCGATGTAATAGACATTTACATTAACCAAAATCAAATTGGCGACGACTTAGACACCGCACTTGATGCAAGTAAAATGAAAAAGCTAGGTAAAGATTTAGTCCCGAGCTTTAATCGCCTTTCGCATTTTTTAAAAAATAAAAATGATGATATTCAAAACGCTGCCCTAAGTATCAAGCAAGAAGCCTATAAAGATGTAATTACCGAATTAGGTAACCGTAATATGTTTGTTGAATATTACGAAAAACACATTGAAAACAGTGAGCGCAGTACGTTTGGATCGTTAGCGCTTGTACGCTGTAGTGAGCTGCAAACTATAAATCAAAGCCGTGGCTACCAAAAAGGTGATGACTACGTTAAAGGTGTGGCGGATATAATTAAGCATATAAGCGGCACTTACACCGGCAGCCAAGTATTTAGGCTAAATAGCTCAGACTTTGCCGTTGTACTTCCTAATACCCCACTTAAAGAAGCAGAGCGTTTTGGTGAAAACCTGCAATCGCGCTTTACTCAATACCAACAAAATCAAGAGCTAAGCTCTGTGGCTAACACAGGTATTGTGGGCTACGAAAAAGGCAAACCGCTGGGTGAACTATTATCGGTTGTCGATAACGCAATGAGCATGGCGCAATCTAAGCAAGTAAATGCATGGCATGTGCAGCGCGAAACCGATTTAGTTAATAATGTAAGTGCTGGGTTTGGTAACCAAAACTGGCGTAAAGTGATTAACGAAGTAATTGAATCAAAACGTGTTCACTTAGTAATGCAAAATATTATGCCGCTGGGTAAAAGCATTAAGGCGTATGCAGAGATACAAGTGCGCTTTAAAACCGAAGATAACCAAGTGCTCCCTACGGCCTCGTTTTTAGCCATGGCTGAAAAACTCGATATGGCCATAGAAATTGACCGCTTAATTATTGACTCGTCACTTGAAAAAATTAAAAGCCGTAACCTCTCTGAAAAGTTTTTTGGCCTGAATGTAACCGCCTCAAGTGCACATAACGATCAATTTGTTATTTGGTTAGAGCGCCGCTTATTAAAAGATACGCATATAGCCTCTAAATTAGTATTTGAAGTAAGTGAGTTTGGCCTACAGCAAAATATTAAAGCCAGTAAACGCTTTATTGATATGGTGCATCGCGTAGGTGCCCGCGTAACGGTTGAACGCTTTGGTGTAGGACTAACGTCGTTTAAGTTTTTCCGTGATTTAAAACCAGACTTTATTAAAATGGATGCAAGTTACACCCGCGGCCTAGAGGATGATAAAAACAATCAATACTTTATGCGCCTAATGGTTGATTTAGCCCATCGCATTGGTGTGAGTGTGTTTGCTGAGGGCGTTGAAAGCCAAGAAGAAAAACACATAGTAGAAACGCTTTGCCTAGACGGCGTACAAGGTTATTACATAGAAAAACCTAAAGATATTTAGCACCTCCCCTTAATTAAAGTAAAAAAGAGCACATGTGCTCTTTTTTGCGTTTAACTGTTTAATTTTTCGCTTACTTTAAAATCACATAAATTTTACAGCTTTGTGATCGCTTAATTATTTTACTGTGTTTATTTAACTGATAACGACTCGCATATGTTGTTTATCGGGGCAGAAAAAAGGATAATACACAGGATTTTAATAGCGCGAGGCACACATGACAGAATATGTCTTGTTATTGATTGGAACCGTTCTAGTTAATAACTTTGTATTAGTACAATTTTTAGGCTTATGTCCATTTATGGGTGTATCAGGCAAGCTTGATACCGCTATTGGTATGTCTTTAGCAACCACGTTTGTGCTTACTCTTGCCTCTGTTACAAGCTATTTAGTTAATCAATATATTTTAGCGCCGCTAGATATCGAATTTTTACGCACCATGAGCTTTATTTTAGTGATTGCCGTTGTGGTGCAATTTACCGAAATGGTTGTGCGTAAAACTAGCCCGACTTTATACCGTTTACTGGGTATATTTTTACCGCTGATCACCACTAACTGTGCGGTATTAGGTGTTGCGCTTCTTAACATAAAAGAAGATCACACCTTTTTACAATCGGCCGTGTATGGTTTTGGCGCAGCCGTTGGCTTTTCATTAGTACTTGTATTATTTGCAGCGCTGCGCGAACGCCTTGCTGCTGCAGATGTTCCTACCCCGTTTAAAGGCGCCTCAATAGCCATGATCACCGCCGGCTTAATGTCGATGGCGTTTATGGGTTTTACCGGATTAGTGAAGTTTTAATATGACCTTAATGTATGCCTTGATAGCGCTTGGTTCGCTAGCGCTTGTTTTTGGACTTATTTTAGGCTTTGCAGCTATTCGCTTTCGTGTAGAAGGCGACCCAATTGTTGAGCAAATAGATACCATTTTACCGCAAACCCAGTGTGGCCAGTGTGGCTATCCGGGCTGTCGCCCTTACGCTGAGGCAATTGCCAACGGGGATGAAATTAATAAATGCCCTCCAGGCGGTGAAGCAACGGTTAAAAAGCTGGCCGATTTAATGGGCGTAGAGCCTAAACCGCTTGCCGGTGGCGAACAAGCAGAGCCGATAAAAACTGTGGCCTATATTCGCGAAGACGAGTGCATAGGCTGTACTAAGTGTATTCAGGCATGCCCTGTGGATGCCATTGTTGGTGCTACACGCCAAATGCACACTGTACTAATAGAAGAATGTACCGGCTGCGATTTATGTGTAGAGCCCTGCCCTGTAGATTGCATTGATATGCTGCCTGTAGCCGAAACAAAACAAAACTGGAAATGGCAACTTGATGCTATTCCTGTCACGCAAATAGATTAGAGGTTTGAGTGGAAAAGTTACTTGAACAAATTAAAAAAGGCACTGTTTGGGCATTCCCGGGCGGCGTGCATCCACCACAACAAAAAACACTCTCTAACAGTGCGCGTATTGCTAGGCTTCCTCTACCTGATAAGTTAGTTGTACCAATTAAACAGCACATTGGTGCTAACGGTAAATTAATTATAGAAAAAGGCCAACAGGTATTAAAAGGCCAAGCACTTACCGTGCCCGTTGCGAATTGGTCTGTGCCTGTACATGCGCCCAGCTCTGGCACCATAACAGAGATTGCTTCTATGCCTTCGGCGCATCCATCGGCTTTACCTGAGCTAAGTATTATTATTGAGCCTGATGGCAAAGATCAATGGTGCGAACTAACCCCAACACCTAACCCAAGTGAGCTTAGCCACGATGAATTAGTCGATATAATTCATCAAGCAGGTATAAGTGGTATGGGTGGAGCAGGCTTTCCTACTTATGTAAAAGCCGATATAAAACAACCTATTGAGTTTTTAATTGTTAATGCTGTTGAGTGCGAACCATACATAACAGCCGACGATGTGTTAATGCGTGAACATGCCAAGCAAGTAGTGCAAGGCATTGAGCTAATGCAACAAATTTTAAACCCGACACTGTGTATTGTTGGCATTGAAGATAATAAGCCCGAAGCCATAGCGGCTATGAAAAGTGCCGCAGAGCACAACGCCAATATTGTTATTCAAACGGTGCCTACTGTTTATCCATCGGGTGGCGAAAAACAATTAATTAAATTACTTACAAACCGTGAAGTACCCAGTGGCGGTATTCCTGCCGATATTGGTATTTTAGTGCACAACACAGGAACTTTGTTTGCTGTGCAGCAGGCAGTGTACGAAGGTAAACCGCTTATTGAACGCGTTGTTACAGTAACAGGTAACACCATTCATAATGCAGGTAATGTATGGGCATTATTAGGCACCGAAGTTAAGCACCTGCTTGATTGCCAAGGTTTTTCACCCGTACCCCAGCAGCGCGTTGTTATGGGTGGGCCGATGATGGGCTTTACCTTACCGACTGTGCGTATTGGGGTAATTAAAACCACCAACTGTATTTTAGCCCCCGATCATAAAGAGCTGGCAGAGCCTGGCCCTGAAAAAGCCTGTATACGTTGTAGTGCCTGTGCAGATGCCTGCCCTGCTTCGTTATTACCCCAGCAATTACAATGGTTTGCAAAATCAAAAGAATACGACAAATTACAAGAGCACAACTTATTTGATTGTATTGAATGTGGTGCGTGTGCGTATGTATGCCCAAGTGAAATTCCATTGGTGCAGTATTACCGCGTAGCAAAAGTAGAAATAAAAGAGCAGCAAGCCGAAAAAATTAAAGCCGATAGAGCAAAAGAGCGCTTTGACGCCCGTAAAGAACGCCTAGAGCGCGAGCAACAAGAACGTCAAAACCGCCATAAACGTAAACCAGCGGCAAAAACATCAGATGAAAAGCAAAAAGTAGCGGATGCCCTTGCCCGCGTTAAGAGCAAATCATCGGATGGCGATGAAAAATCAGCTGTAGCCGCTGCAATTGCCCGCGCCAAAGCGAAAAAACAGCAAGGTGAAGAGCTAGAGCCAGATAACAGTGAAGTAGCTAAAGAGCGAGCACTACGTAAAGAAAAAGCACGTAAATATAAAGAACAAAAAGCTGCCGAGGGCGAGTCATCACCAACACCTGATGATAAAAAGTCAGCCGTAGCTGCTGCTATTGCCCGCGCCAAAGCGAAAAAAGCGGCGCAAGCTGAGCAAAGCGCTGAGCCACAAAGCGATGAAGCAACCGCCCCAGCTGATGATAAAAAAGCAGCGGTAGCTGCTGCCATTGCCCGTGCTAAAGCTAAAAAAGCGGCGCAAGCTGAGCAAAGCCCTGAGCCACAAAGCGATGAAGCAACCGCCCCAGCTGATGATAAAAAAGCAGCGGTAGCTGCTGCTATTGCCCGTGCTAAAGCTAAAAAAGCGGCGAAAGCTGAGCAAAGCGCTGAGCCACAAAACGATGAAGCAACCACCCCAGCTGATGACAAAAAAGCAGCAGTAGCTGCTGCTATTGCTCGCGCTAAAGCTAAAAAAGCGGCGCAAGCTGAGCAAGCAGCAGAACCACAAAGCGATGAAGCCCCCGCGCCCGCAGATGATAAAAAAGCAGCGGTAGCTGCTGCTATTGCGCGTGCTAAAGCTAAAAAAGCCGCTAAAGCGGCTGCGCAAACCCAGCAATCAGATGAAGCAAGTGCTGCTGAGCAAACAGGTGAAGTTGAGCCTGAAAACTCACAAACACGCTCTCCTGCTGATGACAAAAAAGCGGCCGTAGCTGCTGCTATTGCCCGCGCTAAAGCTAAAAAAGCCGCTAAAGAAGCTGAGCAACCAGAAGCAAGTGAACACAGCGCACCTGAACAAAGCAATGAGCCACAAACCAGCAGCGGTTCAGACTCTGAGAAAACGGCCTCTGAGCAAACTGCAGCAGAGAAGAAAAAAGCCGCCGTGGCCGCCGCAATAGCGCGCGCCAAAGCTAAAAAGTTACAAAAAGAAGGAAATGATCAGTCATGAAATTAACCATGGCCAGTTCGCCGCACAACCATAGCCATAAGTCGCTAACGCGATTAATGCTAACCGTAATTGCTGCGTGTATTCCTGGGCTAATAGCGCAAGTGGTATTTTTTGGGACTGGCGTACTTATTCAGTTAATACTGGCACTTGTTGCTGTGAGCGTATTCGAAGCAGCCATTATGTTAATGCGTAAACGCCCTGTTTGGCCTGCATTGAGTGATGGTAGTGCTTGGCTTACTGGTGTGCTGTTAGCACTGAGTATTCCGCCGCTGGCGCCTTGGTGGGTCATTATTATTGGCTGTTTATTTGCCATTGTGATTGTAAAGCAACTTTATGGTGGGCTTGGCTTTAACTTATTTAACCCAGCAATGGCCGCATACGTACTACTTTTAGTCTCGTTTCCGGTGCAAATGACCGCTTGGTTACCCGTTACCGATTTACTTAACGCCCCAATTGGCTTTATTGACCAATTACGCCTTATATTTACCGATTTTACCGCTCTGGGCTTTAGTGTTGATCAAGTCCGTGCCGGCGTTGATGGCCTCACTATGGCCACCCCGCTTGATACAGTTAAAACCGATGTAGCACATGGTCTAACCGTTAGCGAAAGTATGCAAAAACCGATTTTTTCTCAATGGGCTGGGCTTGGTTGGCTATGGGTTAACCTAGGCTTTTTAGCCGGTGGTTTATACCTTTTAAAAGCTAAAATTATAAACTGGCATATTCCAGTAAGCTTTATAGGCTCACTAGCGCTGTGCAGTGCCATTGGCTATATTGCCGCACCGGGTACCGAGCCGGGTATGGTATTTCACCTATTAAGTGGCGCAACCATGATGGGCGCATTTTTTATCGCCACCGATCCTGTTTCGGCTGCAACTACCAATAAAGGGCGCTTAATTTATGGCGCGTTAATTGGCTTGTTGGTGTATTTAATTCGCACCTTTGGTGGCTTCCCTGATGCGGTAGCCTTTAGTGTATTATTAATTAATATTGCTGTACCGCTGATTGATTACTACACCCAACCACGCACTTATGGCCACGGAGCAGTAAAATGATTATTTCATCAATGGCTAAAAATGGCGCGATATTAACGGCCTTTGCACTGATCACAACAGGCTTAGTTGCCTCAATTGATGCCTTTACCGCCGATAAAATTGCCGAGCAAGAACGCCTGCAACTAACCTCACAATTACAAGAGGTATTAAACCCAAGCAGCTACGATAATCAGCTCAATACAAATTGCGTAATTATGAGCGACGAACAACTGGGTCCTTACCCCGAGCAAGTTATTTACCGCGCTTATAAAAATCAGCAACCTGTTGCACTTGTAATAAGACACATAACACCTAGTGGTTACAGTGGCGATATTAACTTATTAACCGCCGTACTTGCTGATGGCACCATTGCCGGCGTTCGTACTACTAAGCACGAAGAGACGCCCGGCTTAGGCGATAAAGTAGAAGTTAAAAAGTCGCTGTGGATCACTACATTTAACGATTTAACGGTTCAAAGTGAAGACGATGCCCGTTGGGCGGTAAAAAAGGATGGTGGCCAGTTTGACCAATTTACCGGCGCAACAATTACCCCTCGCGCCGTGGTAGGCTCGGTAAAAAATGCCGTATTATTTGCAAAAACTAACTTTGCCGCCATTTTTAAACAGCCTAATGCTTGCCAAGAGGTAACCCAATGAGTGAGTTAAAAACCTTATACAAAGAAGGCGTATGGGCTAATAACCCCGCGCTAGTGCAGCTACTCGGTTTATGCCCGCTTTTAGCTGTTACATCAACTGTAACCAACGCGCTCGGCCTAGGGTTAGCTACTTTATTAGTTTTAGTAGGCTCTAATATTACTGTTTCAGTTGTGCGTAATTGGGTGCCTAAAGACATTCGTATACCAGTATTTGTAATGATTATCGCAGGCTTTGTGACCATAGTTCAGCTACTTATGAATGCGTACACCTTTGGCTTGTATCAATCATTAGGCATATTTATTCCACTAATAGTAACTAACTGCGCCATTATTGGCCGTGCAGAGGCATATGCCTCTAAAAATCCTGTGCACCTGTCTGCATTCGACGGCCTGATGATGGGCTTAGGCTTTATGGCCGTATTGTTAGTACTCGGTGCAATGCGCGAACTGATAGGCCAAGGTACATTATTTGATGGGGCCGATTTGCTTCTAGGGCCATGGGCACAAAGCCTACGCTTGGAAATATTTAGTTTCGATAGCCAGTTTTTACTCGCTATTTTACCACCCGGCGCCTTTTTAGGGCTTGGGCTGCTAATAGCAGCAAAAAATGTTATTGACGCACAAATAAAATCAAAACAAGTAACGCCGCCAGAAGCCGAAAAAGGCCCACGCGCACGTGTTACTAGCTTAACTTAAGGGGAAAACGCATTAACGCTATTAGCTAATGCGTTTTAAGTTGCATGAATAAAGAAAAACGTCACCAAATACTCTCGCGCTTGCGCGAGCAAAACCCGCATCCAGAAACCGAGCTTGAATACTCAAGCCCATTTGAGCTACTAGTAGCCGTTACGCTCTCTGCACAAGCCACCGATGTAGGGGTAAATAAAGCCACCCGTAAATTATTTCCGGTTGCTAATACGCCACAAGCCATTTTAGATATTGGCCACGATGCGCTTCGCGATTATATAAAAACCATTGGCTTATTTAATTCAAAAGCCGCAAACGTGTACAAAATGTGCCAAATATTGGTTGATCAACATAACGGCATTGTTCCCGAGAACCGCGAAGCCCTCGAAGCCCTACCCGGTGTTGGCAGAAAAACCGCAAATGTAGTACTCAACACAGCCTTCGGCTGGCTAAAGGATAATGAAGGTAGATACTTTTTAGCAGTAGATACTCACATCCAACGTCTTGCAAACCGTTCGGGTTACGCTAAAGGTAAAACTGTTGAGCAGACAGAACAGGCCATAATTAAAAATACGCCAAATAAAAAAGAGTTTATGTTTAACCTCCATCATTGGTTTATTTTACATGGGCGCTATACGTGTACAGCGAGAAAACCAAAATGTGGAAGCTGTATAATCGAGGATTTGTGTGACTATAAAGAGAAAACTGAGTCATAGCTAAGAGTAGTTACTTTTTAGTTAGTATAAACCTTTTAACAGCCACATTTTTTAGTTTCCATTTAATAAGTTGGCTATTTGGTTCTCATATGAGCCTTTATTAGGCCAGCACCAGTTAAATTGAAAATTTGCGTTAACTTAAGAATAATTTGAATTTAAGCAAGGTGTTGCAATTAGATTATGATTTATTAATTAGAGCCCAGCTTAAACCTAAAATTTAAATACAGAATTCATTGGAAGCTATTTCTGG
>BJUT01000086.1 GCA_007988745.1 Pseudoalteromonas atlantica | reverse complement strand
ACTGGTATTAAAGCGTGATTATCAATTTTTACAAGATAAAGTTTCAACCTAAATGCGGTTTTTCTGCGCTGACTATTTGGGTATCTTACGGCCATAGGTACTTAACCCGCTTTAGGCTTTAATTAATTATGAAACTATACAGTTACTCTCATTGTCCTTTTTGTGCGCGTGTTAAATATGTAGCAGGCAAATTAGGCATTAAGCTTGATGACGTTGTACTTGATTACGACGACACTGAAACACCAACAAAACTAATTGGTAAAAAAATGGTACCTATTCTTGAAATGGATGACGGCACTGTTATGAGTGAAAGTAACGAAATTATTAGCCTGTTTATTGAACTTGCTGGTTCTAGCGAATCAAACAAGCCAACGCAAGGGGCTATTGAGTGGCAAGGTGGCTCGTTTGCGCCTTTATTGCAAATTGGTTTGCCGCGCTGGCCATTACTTGATTTAAAAGAGTTTAAAACAGAATCTAGCCGCATAGCGTGGGAAGATAACAAGCAATCGACAGAGCTTAACTTTGTAAACCTAATAGCATCAACTCCTGAGATCGTTTTACAAGTAAATGAATTTTTAATTGGCACCGAAAAACAGCTCAATATTAATAATGGTAAAACGTCATTAAGCTTGCTTGATAGCGCTATTTATTTTTCTATATTACGCGGTTTATATTGCGAGCCAACCATTACCTGGCCAGAGCAATTAAACCAATGGATGAACTATCAGGCATTAGAATCTCATGTGCCGTTATTAAGATAGCGAATACTGAAAAAGTTTTAACAGCCAGTACGACTCCCTTCGTATTGCCTTCTTTTGGCCGGTGACCTCGTCACTGGCTTTTTTTATTTAGCTCTGAAAATCACCCCTTTTAATCCAGCACTTAGCAGTGTGCGTGAGCATGGCTGAGTAGTATATTAACAACATTAAAAAATTAGTTACCTATTTACACTACATATTATTAGTGGAATTATTTATCAGGCTTATTCAACGCTATGAATACGCAAAATAATACCAGGAGCTATTATGTGGGATGAAAGGTATAACACTCAGCAATACGCTTATGGCAAACAGCCAAACGATTTTTTAGCTGAGCACTATAAGCAATTACCTAAAGGCAATGTTATTAGCTTAGCCGAAGGTGAGGGGCGAAATGCGGTATTTTTAGCAAAAATGGGTTACAGCGTTACCGCGGTTGATGGCTCAAAAGTAGGGCTTGAAAAAGCGGCAAAGCTTGCCAAAGAGCACAACGTAAACATTGAGCTCGTACACGCCGATTTAGCGAAGTTTGATTTTGGAAAAGAAAAATGGGATGCAGTAGTGTCTATTTATTGCCCTTTACCAAGTGCCTTGCGTTCAGCGGTATATAAGCGCGCTGTTAAAGGTTTAAAGCCAGGTGGGGTGTTTTTACTTGAGGCCTATACGCCTAAGCAAGTAAATTATAATACCGGAGGCGGCCCAAGTGTCGATACTAAAACCTCAAAAAGCGACTTACAAGATGACTTAACCGAGCTTAGCTTTATACATTTAGAAGAATTAAAGCGAGAAGTGTTTGAAGGCACATACCACACGGGTTTAGCGTCGGTACTGCAAGCTATTGCTAAAAAATAAAATGAATATAAAAGCTTAGCACTCATTGGCGCTAAGCTTTTTTAATAGGTTTTTATAAAACCTGAATAACTTGCTCTTTTGCTAAGCGAGATTTAGGTAACTTAGCGTTATAATCTTCAGTGTCATCGTGGTAACCAAGTACCAATGCTACATCACAAATATAGCCATCGAGCTCTTGTTCAAACACTTCACCAATAAGGTGTGCATCTACACCTTCCATAGGTGTTGAATCAACGCCTAAGCGTGCTGCGGCGTGCATTGTGTTACCAAGGGCAATGTAAGTTTGCGCCTTGGTCCACATTGCATTGTTGCCTTGCTCATCGGTATTCATATCAACAAAAGCAAACGCACCAAATGCTTGTTCGCGGTTTTCACTTTGAGTACGGCCATTTTTAATGTCTGCATCAATGACTTGTGCGTAATCATCACGTTTATATTTAGGGTTGTAAGCAAATAAAATAACGTGTGATGCAGTTTTAATATGCGGCTGATTAAATTGAAATTTATTAGCAAACGTAGAGTGCATACGCTCTTTAGCTTCGTCTGACTCAATAACAATAAATTTCCACGGCTGCGAGTTAATCGATGAAGGAGAAAGACGCATAGCTTCGTAAATTACATCTAGATCATCTTGAGGAATACGCTTGGTTGTGTAGCGTTTAGTTGTATAACGTTTTTCTAAATCATTAATAATTGGATGGGTCATGGTTATCTCCGTTAAGTGGCTATTTTAGCCAAGTAGTATCTATATTGAGCCTTTTTAAAAAAAACAAAGCACAAATTACTTTTTAATTGGATTGTTATTAAGCCAATTACGCGTTACGTCATCGAGTGGTTGTAAGTTTTTGCATACTTTATAGTCAAGCTCGGCAATGATCTCATTTGAAAAGCGTAATTTATCAAGGGTGTTTAACTGTGCTTGGTTAAACAGCGCTTGTTTATCTTCACGTAGGAGTAAAACAGCTCTATCAACAACGCCAAGTAACCCTTGTGGTTCTTTAAGCTCACGTATTGTGTGCTTGTAATGCAAAAATTGTGGTTTCCATAACGGCACTACGCACCAGGTTTGGGTGGCGACGGCGTTTTCAAACGCGCTAAAACAGTCATGCTCTGTGCCGGTTAAAAACTCATACCCTGCGCTCGTCAGCCCATATTCTTTCATCATATTAATAGAAAAACGGGTAATACCAGCACCGGCATTAATGCCCTGAATTGTTTTTTGCATTTTTGAAACCACATCTGGCTTTAGCAAATCACTAATTTCGTTTACTGCACTTTGCGGTACGTAATCTGGTACGCCCCAGTGTGCATAAGGCTCATAATGTAAGCCAAGCTCAACGAGTGGCATAACTTGTTCAACATCGGCTTTATAAACACCGTGGCTTGAAGGCAGCCATGCTGAGGCGAGTAAATCTACTTCACCAGATTTAAGGTTTTTAAAGTTATCTTGATGCGGTGCATAAATACGCTCAACGTTAAAGCCCATATCAGTTAAAACATGGCTCACTAAAGAGGCCGTAACATGGTGAAACGATAAATCGGTTACGCCCAATTTTAAATGTACTGTACTCATAATGAATTACTCCATTTTATAGAGCAGCCCATGCTGGGTGTTTGCTGCGCAGGACCTTTGCCTGTGGCCGCAATTTGGCGCATGGCATTAACTAACTCAGGAGTGCGATGTGCATCGTCATTCATTTTTGCATCGTCTAAGCGGCCACGGTATTGCAGTGCCCCATGTTTATTGAAACCAAAAAAATCAGGCGTGCAAACCGCGCCATACTGTTTGCCTACGCGTTGGTTTTCATCAACAAGGTAGGGAAACAAAAAGCCGTGCTGCTTAGCAAATTTTTCCATATTAGCTGGGGAGTCAGCAGGGACGCTTTTATAGTCGTTCGACATAATAGCTAACACATTTATACCTTCGTTTATTAATAACGCGGTATCTTCGCTTAAGCGCCTTGCAATACGTTGCACATAAGGGCAATGGTTACAAATAAACATGATTAACAAGGCGTTTTCGCCTAGGTTGTCGGCTAAGGTAAAAGGCTCACCTTGCGGGGTTTTTAACGTAAAGTTGGGCGCTTGCCAGCCAAAGTCACAAATAGGGGTATCGAGTAACATAACTTACTCCTAAAAAGCCAGCGGGTATGGCTGGCTTATAAAAATAATTAATTATTTTTGATTAAAGCGAAAACGCGTTAATACGTAAGGTGGTTTTGCATTACCAAAGCCTTGGCTAAATGCAGGGTGCTGGTGGAGCTGATCTTGGGTTACATAAATCCAACCATTGCTCACTGCTAGGCTATCAGGCCATGATAATCGTTTGTCTTGAACAATTATTTCGTAGTGGCCTTTAGTCGTTAAGCCAATGGCATTGTTTTCAAGGTCGGTTACTAAAATACCGCCACCTGGCGCGTAGGTCATGCCATCGCTTGGGTTTTTAGGGCCAAACACTTCAATGCTTTTTGCTTTTTTAGCATCTGAATACGTGCTATCAGCGAGCGTTTTTGCCGGAATACGGTAAACGCTTGTGCCTGTAAATGCGCCAAAGTATACCCATTCATTTTTATCATCAATGGTAATTGGGTTTAAACCAAAACGTAGGTTTGTTGTTTCACCTTTTGCTGATTTAGACGCAACAGGAGAGGCTTCGATGACAATATCGCGTTCCTCTGGCATTAGCTTAGCATTGCCCTCAAGTACACGCGTTGATTCGCCGGTTTTTAAATCAACAACAATAAACGCAGGTTTAGTGGCGCCCATAAAGTTACCAAAAGACATATCGGCAATGTAAATTTTGTCGTTACGTTCATCAATAACAAAGTCTTGTAAAAACGAGTTATCAAGTACAGCGTCTTTATTTAATTCAATGGTATTAACTAAGGTATTGGCAACGCTGTCCCAGGCTATAAGTTTTGGGGCTACTTGCTCGCTGCCCATGTCTAAAATCCACACCACACCTTTGCTGTCGCTATGCACGCCAATTACGGCTGCAAGGCCTACTTTGCCAAGCTCGGGGCCGTCAGCCCAATCTTCGTTAGGGAAAGGTTGTTGATCACCGTTTGCCATAATTTCAACTACTCGCGTTTTTGGTGCATCAAGCGGGTGCATGCTTACAATCATTCGCCCTGCAGGTGTTATAGTTATACCTGCGCCGCGATATTTATTAAAAGTAGTCACCGTTTCAAGGGGGCCAACGTCTGCTGCATAGGCGCTTGAAAAAGCACTTGCGGCTAATGACAGGGTTGCTATTGCTAAGGTGGTTTTTAATCGTTTCATACTGTGATACCCGTTATGCTAAAAAATAGAGTAAAGCGATTTAAATAGCCTAAATGACTTCGCTTGCGTTGAGGTGAATAATAGGTGAGAATTTTTACGCGATAAACAGGGTAATGATTGAATCTTTATCAAATAATATTAGTTAATTGAAAAAGCGAGCGATTGCTTTAAACAAATTTTCTTTTTAAACATACTATTACTGCCCAAAAGCTGGGTTTACTAATAAACGCCTTAAAGATTGTCCTAATTTAATAAATAGTGGTTAGTGACTAGCTGTTGGGTACAGTGTAATATTTGCCTTTATATTGATAAACCGCGCAATAGATAAGCATTGTCAAATATAAATAGACAATAAATCACTTTTTGATTGCTCAATACACTGTAAGCAAACCTAAAGCGCTTAATTTTGCCAAAAATAATAATTAAATTATTAAGTTGATAATGGATTAAAACACAATGCTTTTAGAAGACTTACAGGTAATTTTAAAAGTGGCAGAGTTTAAAAGTATTACTGCTGCAGCATCAAATTTAGATATGCGCACCGCCACAGCAAGTGCTGCTGTTAAAAGGGTAGAGCAGGCTTTAGGTTTTGAACTATTTATACGCACCACTCGCCATTTAAGGCTTTCTGCAGCCGGCGAGCGTTACATTCCGCAATGCCAGCAAGCATTGGCAATGCTTGAACAAGCCAAAAATACACTTAAAAGCGATGACGATATAATTGATGGTGAGCTGCGTATTGCGCTTTCTTCTGATTTAGGGCGCAACATTGTGATCCCCTGGCTTGACGAGTTCATGCAAACCCACACTCAGCTCAGCTTGCGCGCCAATATAAGCGACAGTAATATCGACTTTTATCGTGACTCGGTCGACATTGCACTGCGTTATGGTAAACCTAACGATGCCAGCATGTACGGTTTTAAAATTTGCGATGTACCGCGTATTTTATGCGCAGCACAAAGCTACCTTGATACACATGGCACGCCAGCTCATCCACATGATTTAACAGAACATAAAGGGCTGTTTTATCAACTGCAAGATATAATTAAAGATGTATGGGTATTTAGCGATGCCAGCGAAGAGTTTAAAGTAAAATTGCACGGTGGCCATGCGGCTAACGATGGCGATTTAGTAAGGCGCTGGTGTGTGTCGGGCAAGGGGCTGGCGGTTAAATCGTGCTTAGATATGTCTAATGAATTACTTGCCGGTAATGTCATAAGTGTTATGCCAAACTTTAAACCCACGCCTACAGAGCTTTGGTTGGTGTGCCCAAGTAGGCAGTCAATCACTCCGGCGGTGCGCTTACTTCGCGATGCCTTTAGAGAAAAAAGCGCCGGTATTTTAAAAGCCCTTATTGCAAAAGGGATTATTGATAAAAGCGTGCTTGGCTAATGAAGGACTGATAATGCAAGTTGATGATATTAGAGTGTTTGTGCCGTGTAAAAATTATCAGCAATCGTGCGACTTTTATCAGGCGCTTGGCTTTACTATTGAGCCTGCATCAGCTGATTTAAGTATTGCAACATCAGGTGAATGTAGTTTGTTTTTATACCAATCGTGTTAAGTTATTAGGCATTTATAGCGACAGATAAATAGCGTGATAACAAGGCATAGATATCGACATGTAGTTGTTCTACATAAGAAATTTATAACGCTGTTAGCGCTCTATTTAGCACGCTAGAATGATTAAATATTTAAGTCGATTGGTATTAATCGTTACTACAACCAAGAATTTGCTGAAAATTTAATGCTGCAAGTGTGTGTATTAAATATATACGAAGCCTTTAACACTATTAGTAAGTTAACTCACTTTGATATTCGCTTTGAAGGGATAAAACAAGAGCCGTGGGGTAAAGTGATTTATTTATGGGGACCATCTGGTGAGCTTTTACACATTACAGAGCTCAATTAACTTAAAAAATGCCACCCATTTTAAGCTGGTGGCATTACCTTATTATTAACTTAGTTTTTCATTAAAAAACGCTAAGGTACGCTGCCAAGCAAGTTCTGCTTTTTGCTCATCATAACGCCCAGTAGAGTCGTTATGAAAACCATGATTAGCGCCTTCGTACATGTGCATAATGTACTCAACATTGTTAGCTTTTAAGCTTTTTTCATAATCAGGCCATGTAGCGTTAACGCGTTTATCAAGCTCAGCTAATTGAATCATTAAAGGCGCTTTTATATTTTTGTGCAGTGACTCACTGGCAGGAGTACCATAAAAAGGCACGCCCGCGCTCAATAAGTCACTCTCAACCGCCGCTAAGTAATTAACAATGTAACCACCAAAACAAAAGCCCACAGCTCCCAGTTTGCCGTTACTATTCGAATGATTTTTTAAAAAGTGAGCCCCAGCTACAAAATCGTTTTGAATTTTAGCTTTGTCCATGGTTTTTTGCATGGCGCGGCCTTCATCGTCATTGCCCGGGTAGCCACCAAGCGCAAAGAGTGCGTCGGGTGCAAAGGCAATAAAGCCTTTTTTGGCTAAGCGCCTGGCTACATCTTTAATATATGGGTTTAAACCACGGTTTTCGTGAATAACTAATACAACCGGCAGTTTACCTTCAATTTTGCTAGGTACAGCTAAGTAGCCTTTGCCTTTACCATGCCCGTTTGGCGAATCAAATTCTTCGTAGGTGGCTTTAATATCATCATCGTTAAATGATACTTGCTCTGCAAACGCATAATTAGGTAACAGGGCACTGGTTAGTACGCTCATTGAAAAACCAAGTGCAGCTAACCCACCTAGTTTTTTCATAAATGTACGTCGGTCCATTAAACCGTGGGCGTATTCGTCGTACCAATCAAAGGCTTCTTGCGGGATATGATCTGATTGCGGGGTATTCATGGCTGCTCCTTCCATTATTATTAGTTATGTATTGTTATTTATTACCATAACGTATTAGGGATAAAAAACGAGCAATATTTTTCTCAATTATTAGGACTGTTGAAGTTATCCATCAAGCAAGGAAAGGAGCACATTCCTTTGTTGTGTGGAAATTAAAGAAACCATTTCAATATGATTTAAATCTTTTACCTCATACATGCTCACTTTTGAGTTGTTAAGAGTAAGCAACCTATTATATGGACTCACTTTGTCTGCATTACTTGAAAAGATGTAAGTTTGCCTAGCATGCGGGGTCTTATTTAGATTATTTAATATGTCGAGTTTAGTAAGAGGTACTTCACTTTTTTCAATTATCTTAGCCGCGACTTCATTTAAATAATCATCGCCTAATAGTTTGCTATAAATAGGGTGTGATAAGTTAGCAATTGTGGTTAGTGCGGCCTCAAAATTAATCATTGGGGCATAAAGTATATGCTTACTAATGTTCAGCTTAGATGCCAACTCAACTCCCGCAATTGCGCCCATTGAGTAACTAATTAAGGAAATATCAGTGTAGTTTTCTTTATTTACATAATTGACTAACACATCAAGCGAGTTTCAACCAAATCTAAACTTCTCGTATTGATTACTTGCAGGCATCACTATCACATTTTTTCCAGTGACATGGCTAAGCCATCTTGCTTGCATGGTGTAAATTAAGCTATCTACGCCATACCCCGGAAAGATGATTAAAAGCCCGCTATTATGGTTGTTTGGTAAATTATCTGAAGTAAGTTGGTATTCAAAAACCTCATCTTCAGTGCTTCCTTCAACAATCAAACTTAACGAAAGTGTATTACCATCGAGTAGGTAGCTTTCGATATCCTTAGGTGAGATAAACCTAAAATCAAGACAATCTACTTCGCTGCTACAGTAATGGGTTTGTACTCCAGATAAAGCGATAGAGCTCTCAAATTCTTTAGGGAGAACTTTCTGCGGAGGCTTAGTTATTTGATAAGCAATATAGCTCTGGCACCCACTTAAAAAAATAACTAAAGAAATAATCAGTATGTATAAGCGCATTAAAGTCCCTTTAATTTTCAAGCTAAAATTTTTTTATTAATTAATGCCTGACTTCCCTTCATCTACGCCTATCAAAAAGCCGAGCCCCACAAATGCGAACGATATAGCAATGAAGCCAAATAGCATTAAGTTACGGTTATTCTCTTTAAACCAAGAGTGGTTAACACAGCAAAAACAATAAATAGAATAAATTGTACAAGTGGCATAGTTACATCCTTTTATGCGTGGGTGTCCATATACGTGCCTAACTTACCAGCTTAAAATAATTTAAACAATTGACTTAAAAATAAAAAGCTCGGGAAATTCCGAGCTTTTTTAGTGAGTTACCTAAGTGACGTGTTACGCCATAGCGTCGTTGGCTACAGGGTATTTAGGGTCTTCAACAATGTTAACCTCAACTAAATCACCGGCTTTTTGTAATACCACGGCGGCCAACAAGTACTCGAGCCCAAACATAATAATAATGGCGGTGGTGACTACAGCCATAGAGCCAGCAGCACCCGAAATCATACCAGGGCGGCCGCCAAACACGGCGGTAATAAAGCCAACAAAAAACGAGCCATATAGTCCCATCATTGGGTCAATTCCCGCTACAAAGGTAAACGCAACGGCTTCGGGAATGAGCGTAAGCACAGCGGTTAAGCCGGCTAATACATCATTTTTTAAATTAGCGCTGCGTTTGCTTATTAAATCAAACATAGGGTTCCTTAGGGTGCATAAATAAACTAGATGCCATAGCGCTTTAAGCGGATAGCAGTATGTTTAGGTGTTTTAAATTTACGTGTATAGGGCGTGTTGATTTTTGCGGATTGAGATTTGTTCAATCTAGGGGCGA
>BJUT01000085.1 GCA_007988745.1 Pseudoalteromonas atlantica | reverse complement strand
TTGTCTGGGATTTAATAAATAGCCGAACTCAGTAGAAAAACGAAACAGCTCGAGGGCGAGCCCTACGAAAGGCCGACCCGACACAATGATAATGTAGCATTTGCTATGTGACTCTCTACCGCTGTGGGCACTACGACATCGCCAAGCTCCAAATAAAAGAAAGCCCGACTAGCAATAGTCGGGCTTTTTTACGTCCGTAGAAAAGTGAAATGCGGACAATTAATGTACACTTATCTACTTCTAGAATGTAGGTCGAGTGAGCGAAGCTACCCCCGACGCTAAAAAACATCGATTATAATTATAGTGTTCTTATCTCACGAGCTGGATTACCAGCAACAACAGTATCCGCCTTTACATTTTTAGTTACTACAGAACCCGCACCAATAACACTGTTATCCCCAATGCATACGCCCGCTAAAATAATTACACCTGCGCCAATCCATACGTTGTTGCCTATTGTAATAGGAGCAGCAAAGTTTTCTTTATTCAGTCGCTGTGTAGGGTTAACAGCATGGGATACAGTCAATAGCTGAACATTGGGGCCAATTAAGCAGTCATCACCAATGCTGATAGCTCCTTCACTAATTGGGGCATCTAATACCGTACAGTTAATGTTTATGAAGCTACGATCACCAATAGCTATTTGATTACCATAATTGCAATGAAAACCTGATTCTATAATTACGCCTTCACCGCATTGAGCGAATAGCTCTTTAATGCGTTTTAAATTACCTTTACTCGGGCTTTTATTGAAGAGTCGGCATATTTCGCCTGTTTGTTTACGTAGGGCTAAAAGCTCTTTGTTTAAGCTATTAAATGGCTGCATTAAGGTTTCTTTGTTTAGTTAAGAGATGCTGTGACTATTTTACCTTTATTATTACTCGTTGAAAGCTGCTTTATTTTTGCTCGTTCACTTGCCATTTAACTTGTTTCGTTTAGAATTGCACATCTTTCGAAACGAAACTTAATCTACGAGCTTTATGACTAAACGAAACACCCAGCAACGCCGTCATTTAATACTTACTCAGGTAAATGAGCTAGGTGAAGTGGCTGTTGAAAAGCTCGCTGAGCAGTTTCAAACATCTGAAGTAACCATTCGTAAAGATTTAACCGCGCTTGAAAAAAGTGGCTTATTACTGCGCCGTTACGGCGGTGCTATCGCACTGCCAAAAGAAATCGTCACCGACGAAATAGACTCTAAGCGCAAAGTAGCAATAGCAAAGGCTGCTGCTGCACTTATAAAAGATCATAACCGTATTATTATTGATAGCGGGCGTACTACGGCCGCTATGATCCCAGAGCTTGCAAATAAGCGCGGGTTAGTTGTAATGACTAACGCGATTAAAGTGGCGAGCCGTTTACTATCACTTGAAAACGAGCCAACACTTTTAATGACTGGCGGAACATGGGATCCGCATTCTGAGTCGTTTCAGGGGCAAGTTGCCGAAAACGTATTATGCTCTTATGACTTTGATCAGCTATTTATTGGTGCTGACGGCATAGATGTAAAACGCGGCACGACTACCTTTAATGAGTTAGTCGGCTTAAGCCAAGTTATGGCAAAAGCCGCACGTGAAGTAATAGTAATGGTTGAATCAGATAAGATTGGCCGAAAAATACCAAATTTAGAATTACCGTGGAAAATAGTAACCACATTAATAACCGATACTGGCTTAGCAGATGATAAACGCAAAGCGATTGAGGCGTGTGGTGTAAAACTAATTTGTGCAGAGATTATTGAATAGTAACTACAAAGCTAGTTACTAGAATTAAAAAATTAATGGAGACACTATGTGTGGAATAGTTGGGGCAGTTGCAGAACGTCCAGTAAATAAAATTTTAGTTGAAGGCCTTAAACGTCTTGAATACCGTGGCTACGACTCTGCCGGTGTAGCACTTTTAGAAGGCTCTACGCTAAATACTGTAAAAGCAGTAGGTAAAGTAGTTAACGTAGAAGCTGCACTTGAGAAAGCAGGCGTTAGCGGCCATACAGGTATTGCACACACTCGCTGGGCAACACACGGTAGTGTAACTGAAGAAAACGCTCACCCGCATGTATCAAACAACCAACTAGCACTTGTACATAACGGTATTATTGAAAACCACGCAAGCCTACGCGCATCACTTAAAGAAGAAGGCTACGAGTTCTTATCTGAAACCGATACCGAAGTAATGGTGCACTTAATTCATAAGCTTCGTAAGCAACACACTACGTTACTTGCATCTGTTCAAGCAGCGGTTAAGCAATTTGAAGGTGCATTTGGTACCGTTGTATTTGATAAAGCAAACGACAACGAAATCATCGTAGCGCGCTCAGGTAGCCCACTGGTTATAGGTTTAGGCCTTGGCGAAAACTTTATTGCTTCTGATCAGTTAGCACTATTACCTGTTACTCGCAGCTTTATATTTTTAGAAGAAGGCGACGTAGCCCGCATTACGCGCGACACAGTAGAAATTTTTGATGAAAATGGCGATGCTGTAGAGCGTGAAGTTGTTGAATCAAATATCACACAAGATGCTTCAGGCAAAGGCGATTACCGCCACTACATGCTAAAAGAAATCTACGAGCAACCACTTGCGGTACGCAATACCCTTGAAGGACGTTTAAACGACGACCGCGTAGCAATTGATGCCTTTGGCGACAGCGCTCAGCAAATATTTAAAGATGTAAAACACGTACAAATTATTGCCTGTGGTACGTCATACCATTCAGGTATGGTTGCACGTTATTGGCTTGAGCAATTTGCGGGTGTTAGCTGTAATGTTGAGATTGCCTCTGAGTTTAGATACCGTCAGTCGTTTGTTCATGAAAACAGCCTACTTGTGACTATTTCACAATCGGGTGAAACAGCCGATACGCTAGCGGCATTACGTTTAGCTAAAGAGCAAGGTTACATGGCATCAATGACCATTTGTAACGTACCGGGTTCATCGCTTGTGCGCGAATCAGATCTAGCCTTTATGACCAAAGCCGGCGCTGAAATTGGTGTAGCTTCTACTAAAGCATTTACAACGCAATTAGTTGGTTTGTTAATGCTTACTGCGTCTATAGCGCAAGAAAAACAGCTTGATCAAAGTGCCATTGTAAATGCAATTAAAGTACTTCCTGCTAAGCTTGAAGAAACATTACTACTGGCAGATGGCATTGCAGACCTTGCAGAAGAATTTGCCGACAAGCATCACTCACTGTTTTTAGGTCGTGGCTCGCAATACCCAATTGCAATGGAAGGTGCGCTTAAACTTAAAGAGATTTCATATATTCACGCAGAAGCCTACGCAGCGGGCGAGCTTAAACATGGGCCACTTGCACTTATTGATGCCGACATGCCAATTATTGTTGTAGCGCCAAACAATGAGCTATTAGAAAAGCTTAAATCAAACGTAGAAGAAGTACGTGCACGTGGCGGCATTATTTACGTATTCGCAGATAAAGATTCACACTTTGAGTCAGACGACACAATGCGTGTAATCAACGTAAACCACACTGACGACATTATTGCGCCAATTGTTTACACACTGCCATTACAGTTACTCTCGTATTACGTAGCGGTAATTAAAGGCACAGACGTTGACCAACCACGTAACTTAGCTAAATCGGTTACTGTTGAGTAAAATCAAAAGGTTGGTAATTACCTGTTAAAGATAAAAAGGCGCTTAATGCGCTTTTTTTGTACCTTAAAGCCTGTTAGATTAAATAACACACTATTTTCTAAAGGATTAGTAATGCGTTTATTAACCGCTGTTTTTATATGTAGTTTATTTATATTTTATTCTAGTAGCACACTTGCAGAGCCTGATTTAAAACAGCAAACCATTAGTTATACGCAACAAACACATACTATTAAATCAGCCGTTTTAAATGAGCAACGTACCGTTGTAGTCCAGCTTCCAAAGAGTTATCAAGCTAATCCAGACAAGGTTTATCCGGTCATTTATCGCCTTGATGGCGCGGGTAATATACCGCTTATAAGTGCAGTGATGGAGCGATTACAAAATGATAATCGTGTGCCTGAAGTTATTATTGTCGCTATTGAAAATACCAATCGCTTAAGAGATTTATACCCCACAGTTAATAAAGAGCCACAAGGCCCGGTAGGTGAAGGCGGTGGTGCAGTAAAGTTTTTAGCATTTATTGAGCAAGAGCTTATGCCCTTAATTAATAAAAGTTACCGTTCGCACAACTTTAATGTAATTGCTGGGGCTTCTGCGGCAGGCGTGTTTGCACTTTATACAATGCAAGCTAACCCTGAGCTTTTCCAAGCACACATTGCTTACAGCCCTGCGGTTTGGTGGAACTATGGCGCACCGGTAAAAGCGGCTAAGTCGTTTATCAATAAATCAAAAGATCTGAATAACTATGTTTATATAAATATTGGTGAAGAAGCTGGCTTAATGCGTGAGCGATATAATGAGCTGCAGCAAGCTTTGCAATCTAATAGCTTGCCAAATTTACGCTTCTTTAGTGACGCGTTTAATAATGTATCGCATAACCTGACTTCGGTTGCTGGTTCATTTAATGCCTATCACAACTTATTTTTGCCTAAACAAATGCCTATGAGTGCTTTAAGCGATGATATAGAGTCTATTGATGTTTATTATAAAAAGTTATCTCAACAATGGGGCGAGCAGATTGCGCCACCGGATCGCGCTGTTAGATCACTCGGTTATAACTTAACGGGCAGCAAGCAATTTACCCGTGCTATTGAAGTGTTTAAGTACAATATAAAAAACCACCCAAAATCAGTCGATGCGTTTTCTGCCCTATCTTATGGCTATGAAATGCAAGGCGATACTCGCCAAGCGCTTGAACAGATGGAGTCTGCTTTAGCCATTACAAATGAATCATATCCTTATATAAATTATTTAAGAGAAACAAAAGCTAGGTTACAAGCAGAACTTAGCAAGAACTAATAATATTGCTAACTTAGTTGTTGGCTTTTTATGAAAGCCTCTTTAAGTTTGGAGTGCTCACGGTGACAGTCAAATTTCCTCGAAGCTTGTAGCTCGACGCTCGCAGCCATTACTTAAACCACATTAAAATCACTAATCCCTACTTAATAAGCGCTAAATACGCTAAAATTACAGGCTACTTTTTTAGCAATAAGCCCACAATTTTATGACCTCAGCAACAAGCCCTAGCACCTTTAACGATCTTGGCCTTATTCCAGAGCTACAAGCTCGTTTAACCGATTTGGAATATAACCAACCTACGCCAATTCAAGCTAAGGCGATTCCAAGTGTACTGGCTGGTAGCGATTTAATTGCGGGGGCAAATACTGGCTCAGGTAAAACAGCGACGTTTGCATTGCCTATGCTACAAACCCTATTTGTAGAACAAGGCGCTAAAAAAACAGCGAGCAAAGGTAACTTTGTCACTGGGCTTATTTTGGTACCTACGCGCGAGCTTGCTACGCAGGTGGCCGATAGCGTTAAATCGTATTCTGCTAACTTTAATGGCGCCATTAAAACGGTGGCGGTGTTTGGTGGTGTGTCGGTTAATACACAAATGCAGGCTCTACGCGGCGGCGCCGATATCATTGTTGCAACGCCAGGGCGTTTGCTCGATTTAATCTCAAGCAATGCTATTAAGCTCGATAAAGTAACAACCTTAGTGCTTGATGAAGCCGACCGCATGTTAAGCCTTGGCTTTACCGAAGAGCTGGCTGAGTTATTAGCGTTAATGCCTGCTAAAAAACAAACTATGTTGTTTTCAGCAACCTTCCCAGAGCAAGTAACACAATTAACGCAAGAGCTGTTAACCAACCCAGTAGAAATACAAGTTCAAAGTAAAGACGAAAGTACCTTAGTACAGCGCGTATTTACGGTTAATAAAGGCGAAAAAACCACGGTTTTAGCGCATTTAATTAAAGCGCATAAATGGCGCCAAGCACTTATTTTTGTAAACGCTAAAAAAGACTGTGAGCACTTAGCAGGTAAGCTTGAAAAGCGTGGTATTAACGCACAGGTATTTCATGGTGATAAAGGCCAAAGTGAGCGTACTCGCGTAATTGAAAAGTTTAAAGCGGGCGAAATAGAAGTACTTATAGCCACCGATATAGCAGCCCGTGGTTTAGATATTGCCAAACTGCCTGTTGTTATTAACTTTAACTTACCGCGTAGCCCCGCTGATTATATGCACCGTATTGGCCGAAGCGGCCGTGCCGGCGAAGTTGGCCTAGCGTTATCGTTAATTGATTACGAAGACTTTCATCACTTTAAAATAATCGAGAAAAAAAACAAACTGCGTTTAGAGCGTGAGGAAGTAACGGGTTTTGCGGTAAACCAAGCAAATCTTGATGCAGCACAAGCACTTAAAAACGAAAAGCCAATGGCAAAGCCTGAAGGCACAGGTAAGAAAAAGAAAAAAAATAAAGCCGATGATATAGATGATGTATGGAGTGGTTGGAGAAAAAAATAAGCTTTAACACTATATGAGTCATTAAATCCAAGTCATTAAAAAAACCCTGCAAATTATGCAGGGTTTTTTTTGGTATTAGCTTAGCTGTGTAGCAAATTAAAAATCAGTAGGTGCTGGTGGCACTACTAAAGGTTGCTTAGGGTTTGCTTTAAGCTCCTTTAATAACTCTTGTACAGCACGTTCTATTGATGGATCTTGGCCTTTATAAATAAGCTCTGGGCGATCAACCACTTTAATATCAGGAGCAACGCCTTCGTTTTCTATAATCCAGTTACCTTGGGTATCTAAAATACGGAAAGTAGCCGCAATAACTTGCCCGCCATCTACAAGAGCAGGGTTGCCAGAAATACCAATTAAGCCACCCCATGTACGCGTACCAATTAGCTTACCTAAACCCGCTTGGCGGAAGTAGTAAGGAATTGCGTCACCGCCTGAGCTTGAATAGCCGTTTATTAGCATTGCTTTAGGGCCGTCGTGCGCAAACTGTGGCGTTTTGGTCGGCTCTGTACCTCGGCGCTTCCAATAGTTAAGTGGTTTACGTGCAAGCCAGGTGATCATGTGCTCAGGAATATAGCCACCGCCATTGTAACGGTCATCAATAATCATGGCGTCTTTGGTGGTTTGCGGCATGTAATTTTTAAACATGGCGCGGTTACCTTCATATGCGGTATTTGGCAGGTGTACGTAGCCAATACGCCCGTTTGATAGCTTATTAACGTAGGCTGCACGCGAGTTAACCCAATCTAAATAACGCAGGCCTTGCTCACTGGCTACAGGTTTTACAGTTACTTGCCACGCGCCTTTGCTACGCGGTTTGCTGTTTAGCACTAGCTCCACTTGCTCGCCTTGGGTGTTTTCAAGGAGTTCGTAAAAGTTAGCCACGTCTTTAACCGAGCGGCCGTTTACCGCAATTATGTAATCGCCGTTATGTGCTTTTACGCCTGTAGTACCCAGTGGTGAGCGGAAATCGTCATGCCAGTTTTCACCTTTGAAAATTTGCTCTATTTTTACATAACCCGATGGATCGCTTGCAAGCTTAGCGCCTAATAAACCGTGGTTTTTACGCTCGGCTTTTGGCATATCACCCGATTGCACGTAAATATGACCAGAGTTAATTTCGCCGGCAATTTCGCTAAGCACGTAATCAAGGTCGCTACGATGGCTAATAGCATCAGCCATAGGCTGGTATTTAGCTAAAATAGCATCCCAATCTTGACCGTGGTGGTTTTCGTCGTAGAACCAGTCACGCAATGTGCGCCAGCCTTCTACGTACATTTGTTGCCACTCAGCTTGCGGGTTGATTTTAAGCGTCATTTTGCTTAAATCGAGCTTGTTGGCGTCTAGGTCTTGCTTTGGTTTAGGCTCAATTAAGCTGTAACCGCCGCTTGTATGTACAAGCAGATGCTCGCTGTTGCTCGATATAGTGTAATGGCTAACGCCTTTAGCCACGGTTTCTAGCTCGCTATCGTGTTCGGTGCCTATAAGTTGTAATCCGCCATTAGCAAGCGTCAGTACGCCGTCTTTTACTGCGGTTAAGCCACGGTAATCGCCAGCAGGAGCATTAAGCGCGGTAACACGTTGCATAAAGTCGTTGCTTTGCAGTGCGTTTTTAACTTTTTTGTCGCCTTCTTTTTCGTCGTCATCGTCTTTTACAATCGTGGTTTCATCACTTTGTAAGGCAATAAGCGGTTTAACACTGTCGTTTACTGCAGCCGCATAAATACGGGTGGCGCGGTTAAACATGTAGTCAAACTCGTAGCTGCTAAACGCAAGGTTAAAGTCGCGCTCAGAGCTAAAGTAAAGGTATTGGCCATCTGGCGAAAAGGTTGGGTTTTGCTCGTTACTCATTTCGTCTGTTAGGCGCGTTACTTTTTCTTTTTTAAGGTTGTAGTGCCACAGTGAGGCATAACGGTTTTCGTTATTTTTAACATACACAATGTCTTGGCTGTTAGGCGACCACGTATACTGAGTAATGCCGTCTTCGTCGTAAATGCCGGTATCAATTTTGTGTTGCTTGCCCGATTTTGCATCTAACCACCACAGTGTGTGGTTTTTATCTGCAAACAACAGCTTAGTGCTATCGGGTGACCAAATAGGCGTAAAGCGCCAAATAGTGCCATTACTAGTGAGTTGTTTAATGGCATTATTTTTACTGCGATCTTTTAGGTAAATTTCGTACTCGCCGCTTTCATCGCTCATGTAAGCAATGTAACGCCCATTTGGCGACCAGCTTGCGTCTATTTCACGGCTCTTATCTGTGTACGATAAGTTACGCGTAGGGCCTTGTTTAACAGGTACACTAAACAGCTCGCCACGGGCTGTAAATACAGCACGTTTGCCATCGTGAGAAATCGACATAGAATCAATAAAGTCGCTTACATTTTTGCTGTACGGCATAGCGTATTGGCGCACACCTGCAATGTTAATGCTCAGCTTAGTGCTTTTTTGTGTTTTTGCGTCAAAGCGATATAAGTAACCGCCGTTTTCGTAAACAACCGCATTAGGGCCTGCTGAGGGCCAAAGTACGTCAAAGTTTTTAAAGTTGGTGAGCTTTTTAGGCTCACTGCCTTTGCGATATTGGTAAAGGTTTAGTGTGTAATCACGGTCAGATACAAAATAAATATTGTCGCCAACCCAGGTAGGTTGCTGGTCGGTTGCACGGTTAGTGGTAAGTTGCTCTGAAGTGTTATTTTCTAAATCGTAAATCCATACGTCTTGCGCGCGCCCGCCACGGGTGCGTTTCCAAGTACGAAACTCACGGTCAATGGGCGTATAAACATACTTGCTACCATCCGGTGAGAGCATACCGCCGCCTGTTTCTGGAATAGCTAAAGGTTGCTCAAGGCCACCGTCGGCAGGGACCATATAAGGGCGACCCATACGTTTTCCCCATGGTGTGCGGTTTGCTCTAAACACCACATTTTTACCATCGGCGGTCCAATCTAAAACGCGGTAATCAAAGCCACCACGCGGCGGCATTGGGCCAACATCGTTGTAGTATGTAAGCTGCTTAAGGCCTGAGCCATCGCTGTTAATTACATAAACTTGGCGGCTGCCGTTATACTCAGCCGAAAACGCAATACGCTTACCATCAGGAGAAAACTTAGGAAATGTTTCAAAACCAATGTGGTCGGTTAAACGTTTGCTTTCGCCGGTTTGTGTATTAGCAATATAAATATCGCCGCTGTAAACAAAGGTCACGTTTTGGTTATGAATATCAGGAAAGCGTAGTAAGCGAGTGTCTTTAGTTTCATAGGCCGATACGCTCGGTGCAATAACCGCAGCCAAGGCAAGCGCCAATGTTGTTAATTTTTTCATGGGATTACATCCTATATTAATAGCTGTTACATCATAACAATAAGGTTATAAATAGCGATGCACTTGCGATAAAAGGTCTGTTACAAAATGTGAATAAAAAAAGGTTGGCATTAAAACGCCAACCTTCAGGGAGTACTCTTTTTTAAAGAGTGAAATTAGTGGTCGTGATCGTCTTCTTCTTCCTCTTGCGCAATACCAAGCCAAGTAATTGCACTAGGAGCAAAAGTAAGCTCAACCTCACTTTCAATTTCTAAGTCTTCAAGGTGTACTTGCACAACGTGCTGAGCAATAGGCTCGGCGTTTATTGCTGTGGCTCATTGGTTTAATTACCAACAATGCCTTAAACAAAATGACGATAACTGCCCGTGTTCAAGCGCTGAATCTGATCAGGTAGCTTAGCTTTATCAGTGCTACAAACAACTAACGTGTAGCACTTTAAATTAATCCCCTAGTGTTTAAATTTTTTAATAGCCTAAAGCTAAAAGTGAGTTAAAGTAATCATCCAATATTGGTTTATTACGCTTGGCTTAGGTTAGGGCGTGCTGATCTTTGCGGATTGAAATTTGTTCAATCTAGGGGCGA
>BJUT01000084.1 GCA_007988745.1 Pseudoalteromonas atlantica | reverse complement strand
TTTGACGAAGTTCGGCTCTGTGCCAGCGGACCTTCAATCGTAGCTCGTTTCTGCCCCAAAACAAGCTAGTAAGCTTTGCATAAAGGGCTAACAACACCGTTTGCGCCTTGCGGTAAAGCATGAGTGTATATTTGCGTTATCTTCACCTCGGAATCATCAAGTTGAGCTTGCGCGGTTTGAGCAAATATTGCTTCGTCAGCATAAACTCGGTGATGTGGTTTAAAAAAGGTGAACGAGCTCTCATTGAGTTAGTCCCAACAAATAAATGTATTTATATTACAGTGCTTTTGTATTTCTTTTATAGTCAGGAAAACAACCCACTCTGTCGTTTTTGTCGTGTACACGTTTAGATCAATGTAGCCTAACTTCAATGCTGGTAAGTACTTCATAAATTTGCTATCAATGGACTTAGGACAAAAACGAGACAGATTGTGGAAAAAGCGACCCAATCGCTCGATACTAAAATGTTAGGCTATAAAAATATGGAAATAGCGTTAATCATAATCGGAATTATCATAATTTTCGGGCTAATAGGTGAAGTCATTGAAAGGCTAAGAACAGTTAATTGGGCTAGATTTTTTGGTGTATTACTAGTTGGTGGGGCTCTTCTTGCAGCTATATTTAGCTTCACTGCCGAAGGCGTTTTAGTGATTGTTGTAGCTTATGTACTACTAGTTATAATCTCTTTGATGTTTGGCGTATTTAGCAAGAAAACTGTAAATGAAACACATCAACAAGGTATCGAAAAAGGTCGAAATGAAGTGGCTAAAAATTTATTGGATATTCTTGATGATGAAACAATTGCTGATAAAACTAATCTATCCATTGAAGATGTAAAGGCACTTAGGAAAAGTAATTAATGTGTACAATACAAAAACCTAACAAGCAACGACACAGGAAGCTGCAAAGCAGCTCCTGTGAGTTGAGCGTAAGTGCTTCCATCTGTAGCAGTAATCTAAGGTTTTTTGCATGAAAAATGAAATAATAAACGCTTTAGATCGATCCTTATTAAGAATTAAGGGCGGATATCCTGTTGAGCGGGAGGTAGATTTTCAATCGGTATTATTTGGCGAACTATACAAAGAATTACCCGATGCAATTATTCGTTTCGAGCACACGTTGAAAAATGACTATCAATCATATGTTCAGCGAGGAAGAACAACAAAAAATAGAAAAAGCCGTGTTGACCTTCATATTTTTGATGCAGGTAAAACCATCGTAATTGAACTCAAATATTTTAAGGGTGCGAGTAAAGAAGATTGTGCAGATATGATTGCTGATCTCGCAAAAGTAGAGCGAATAGTCGAGGCAGGCGAGGCTAATGAAGGGTTTTGTATTCAACTTGTGAAAGAAGGCGTCATAAACCGATTACCTACCTTGGTTGAGCAAAAAAAAATACAGCTTCGAAGTTGGCCGGTGGAATTATAACTTTGAAATTAAGCGTAAGTATCAAGTAGCTTCTAGAGAAGCTCCATGCGGAAGGTCTGTAATCTGGCATCATATCAAGTGATCACACGCACATATCAAAAAAGTCACGTCAACCCAATACTCTCCACTTGGGCTTTGGCGTTACCTATGTCTAGGCAAAGCACAAAACCCACTGTCGATTCTAACTCATAAATGTCCAAAAATGAGTTTGTTCAACCGTCTGCTTCTCGCTCATAGCAGTCTGCCTGATGAAGTCTAAACGTATTCACTTAAACTGTAAGATCAGATATGAGCTGGTACAACTTGACTAGTACACCATTATGTTTTTAAATTAAAGCTGTTGTTTACTTAATAAACATCCAAATACCGGCAGCGATCATAAACAGGTTTTCTGTTAGGGAGATAAACCCTAGTGGTACGTTACTGTCACCGCCTACACACGCACATTTTAACTCTCGTTTATCTATATAGACTGCTTTTATCACTGAAACAGCACCAACCCCACCTATGAACAATGAAATAGGGGCAATAATATAGGCTGGTAATCCGGCTATCATTCCAATGCCAACAAATGCTTCTAAAAATGGGTAAACATAGGCGTACCTGACTACTTTCATAGCGACTAAGTCATAGGTTATAAATGAATTAGTAAAGCTAAATAAGTCTTGAAGCTTTTGTATTGCTAACACTGCCATTGTTAGGGCTACAAATAGTTCAGCGGTTTGCATTGATAATAAGCTATTATTCGCTGCAAAACTAAATGCCACACTAAGCAAAAAACTAACCGAAAAAATCGCAATCACGGGCGTGTAAGTTGTACCTTCTTGCCCAGCTTTTGGCTTATCAAAGTAATCGCGTAAGTCGTCATAGCCACCTATACGTTTATTATCAATAAATGTTTGAGGTGTAGTTTCTACACTGTGTTGTTTTTTAAATTCATCTGTTTGCTCTCGAGAAGTTAATAGCTGATCATCAACTGTATATCCCTCTCGCTCTAGTAGGTCTTTTGATTTTAAACCAAACGGGCAAATATGCTCATCTGTGGCCATTCTAAAAAGTTGGGCTGATTTACTCATGTTTAGCTCCCTTTTATGTATTGGTATAAAATTTTACTTAGCATTAAAATCCGGTACTGTCCTAGATTGTGCTTGCTCCTGAGTTTCTGCTAGGCCATTTTTCTCTATATCCTTTAGTAACCACTGCATTTCTTTAATCTCACGACGCTGTGCCTCAATAATATTTGTTGCAAGCTCTTGGACTCGCTTATCTTTGATTTTTGCCCTTTCACTGGTGAGTATTGCAATTGAATGATGTGGGATCATCGCCGACATCCATGAGCTATCATCAACAGTCGCTTGTGATCGAACTAAAAATAAACTTCCCGCAAATACGGTAACACTAGCAATGAGTACTGTTATATTTTTCTTTTTATCTTTATACATATTGAGCATGAAAAGTAGCATTATCACTGCCATCGTGGCTCCCATATAAAGCGCCATATAAGTACGAGTTTCACTAAAAAAAACATGACTTAGCTGATAAGTATTCAAATACATCAGTACAAACATGACTAATGTTGATGTGGCTATCATTAAGAAAAACTTTAAATACTGCGACATTAGATGGCTCCTTTCTATCATTTACTTTGTATATCATTTATACCAATGGGTAATTCTTACAGGTTATTAGGCGTAAACCCACTATATATTTAATCATTGAATCAATGTTTAATATTACATCAAGAGTTGTGCCATAAGTGTTAAAACTGCTCAGCGTATTTGCTAATATGCTTATAAGTATTCTGCTGTAAATCGTGCGTAAGCATTTCAATATTATATTTATAAAAGCGATCGCCTATTTCCATACCTGGCGTACCAGCAGGCATAGAGGGAACAGAGAGCCCTATCGTCTTTTCAGGATGTTGTTCAGCTAAAAACTGTTTTATATGTTTGGCGGGAACATGACCTTCAAATACAAATCCATCGGCTGAAACGGCTGTATGGCATGACCGCATATTTGGTTTTATTTGATACTGAGATTTAATCGTCCCCATGTCATTGACGTTAATTGCTTTTGTTTGAATATTGTTTTCGCTCAAATGAGCAATCCACTTATTACAACATCCACAATTTTTACTTTTATAAACGGTAAGCTCAATTTTAGGTTTTTCTGAATTCTCATAAGTTATTAATGCTTTATGTTGTTTTTCGATACTTATCGCCGAAAATGACATAGTTAATGATAAAAATAACGCTGAGGTAATGTAGATTACTCGCATTGTTAACTTCTTAATTTGACCAATGAATATGAGTGATTTTCCAACCTGTATCGGTGTTTTTTAATGTGATTGATTCCATTCCCATAGACTTAATATCTTTTCCTTTGTACTTTCCTTGAGTTTTACTTCTTGAAATTGAGTAAGCTATGTCTCCATTTGTGTAAACTTGATGCTCTAGTAGTTCACTATTAACAGCACTTAAGAATTTCATATCCGCTATCATATGATGTTTCGCGTATTCATCTGCAGAACGCTCAACACTTCCGCCTTCAAAAATGATGACATCGTCGGCCAGTAATTTACGTGCAGCTTCGCGATTGCCTTGTTTTAGAGATGCATGAAATAGGCTGACTGTTTTTGCAGCCTCGCTATCAACATTGACAAAGGCCTTGCCTTTTTTTGAATATTTTTCATCGTCATGTGCACTAACAGTAAAAGAACTAACAGTGCTAAAAATTAGTAGCAATAAAATTTTTAAATTAAAGGATTTAATTAACATACGTTTCCCTTTTTATTAATCGTTAAATAGGCGGACCAACAAGTGTGGTAAATACACTTGTTGTAATAAGTACAAACAGGGCAATTACTATTTCAACAGTAATCGAGCGTTTTAATATACTTATATGGTGTTGTTGAGTGATTTGCGGGACTAAAAAAAGCTTATGCCATGCACCTAGGAACAGCATCGCGCTGACGAGTAACAGCTTTAATAAAATTAGTTGCCCATAATCTGATGTAAACAATGCAGAAAATGACTCTAGGTACCGCAGGAGCAGAGTTAAGCCCGAAATAAGTAGTACAAATACAATAACAATAGCGAGTTGACCAAAGTAATGCATTAACCGCTTTACTTCACTGGTAGGTAGTAAAGTGCAGCTTTTGTAAAGCGGCCACAATGACCCTAACCAGCTCGCTATGGCAATAAGGTGAAAGGTTAAAATACTTTTCACTAACCCATTTTCGTTTGCACTGTGCCCAGTAAAAGTGAAGCTATAAGCGATAAACCCAAGCATGATGAGTATAACGGCACCGTTTTTATAACCTGCTACGTTATCATCTGATTCCACATTCCACATACATGCGCTAATTAGAGCAATAATAAGCGCTGGTATTCTAAACCTTGCTTGGTCACCTATGACTGATTGCCAAACAATTTCAAGCATAAAGGGGTCAAACATTCCCATAAAGCCTGATTCAGCCATTGCTCCAGCTTCTATAGGTACTTGTAAAAGTGCAGCAATACTACCTGTAACTACACACGTAATTTGCCAACGTTTTAAGAACTGATGAAAGCTAATTAAGTGATGCTCTGCAACATTGCTGTTGCCACACATAAAGCGCATTAATAAAGTGCCCGCAAGCCCTACAATTGCTATATAGCTTGCTAGTTTTAATAATAGTAAGAGCACTGACCATTCACTTAATTGCATGATGTTGCTACTTAATGATTATGTTTGCTGTGGGTATTAGATTGTTCTTGCATCATCTTATGCGATTCATTTTTATGTACCATAAATCTAAACGTGCCAGTCATTTTATGTCCATCACCACCCAGTGCTGTCCATTTAACCGTGTAAGTGCCTTGGGCTAGGCTCGGTAATGACCAATTAAAGTCTGTGCTTGGGGTGGCGCTGGGTTTGAAATCAAAGTTTATTGTTTTATTTTTTTCATCTTTGATGATGACTTTTGCTAGCCTTACTTCACCACTAAAAATTAACGAAAGTTCCTCTGGTCCTTGCATTAACATGGCTTCTTGTGCAGGTATTGATTGCTTGAGTGATATATGCGCTGATGCGGAAAATGTAAGCACTAAACCTAAAATGGCTACTGCAGAGTTAAAAAACTTCATAATTACCTCTTATTTAAAATGATTAAAACCAAAATTTAATACCCGCAACAAATGCGGTGTTGTTGCTACTTTGTCCACTTGATGTGGCATAGTCGGCGGTATTGCCAAATTTATTGCTCCATTCAACGCCAATATAGGGCGCAAACTGGCGTGTAAATTCATAACGAACCCTAAAGCCAATCGCGCTGCTTGATAGGCCACTTCCAAGCTCGTTTTGTTTATCGTTTTTGCCATAAAGTGTAATTTCGGCTCGCGGTTGTATAATTAGCTTTTGCGTGAGTAGTAGTTCGTACTCTGCCTCTAACGTAAATGCGGTATTGCCTCGCTCACCTACGTATGCTGTCATATCAAGTTCAAACCAATAAGGGGCTAAACCTTGTAAGCCAAAAGCCAACCATTGCCGATTTTCACCTTCTTTATTGTAATCAAGACGAACACCTGCTTGAGTATCCCAATATGCTGATACGGCATGACCCCATAAAATATCGGTTTGGTTTTCTTCAATACTTCCTTCGCTGAAATCACCCTCGGTTTTAATTACCAATCGATCAAAGGTAGTGCCGTACCATGCTTGTAAGTCAAATACACCTGCGTTTGCTTGCTCGTTATATTCAAGACGATCGCCTAGTAATGCGTAAAATGGATGCTCATCAGCGAGTGTTAATCGCTCATTGCCCTCAAGCGCATATGGGCCTTCTGTTAAAGTTGTTCCCGCAGAGTAAGCATGGGGGTCTCTTGCATCTTTAGGTGCACTTCCTCCTTGTGGTTGCATCTTAGCGCTATTCATTTGTGCCATTTCACTTTGCGCTAATAAAGGGAAACTAATTAATGAAGCCCCAGTTAACATTAATAAACTAAATGATTTAGATAGTTTTAATTGTTTCATGATACGACTACCTCTCTAAACATGCCGGCATCCATATGGAATAATAAATGGCAATGCCAAGCCCAGCGCCCTACATCGTGAGGGGTGGTTAAAAAGCTGATTCTTTGTGCGGGTTGAACAGGTATTGTATGACGTCGCACTTGCACATCACCTTGCTCGTTTTCTAAATCACTCCACATACCATGCAGATGCATAGGGTGCGTCATCATGGTATCGTTTTGTAAAATAACTCTTAAACGTTGGTTATGCTTCATATGCACTGGCGTGCTTTTACCAAATTCTAAGCCATCAAATGACCAGCTATAACGTTCCATATTTCCGGTTAAATGCAACTCAATTTCAGCTTCTGGCTCTTGCTGGTTAGTGATCCCTTCAAGTGAGTGTAAATCTGCAAGTGTTAAAACACGGCGACCATTTTTACGTAAACCAATACCAGGATCATCAAGATTTGTTCTAGGCATATCAACGCGCATATCAACTGAAGCTCCATACTCCGTTTTGGCATGACGCACTTTAGGGCTGGCAACTGCCAATGGGTTTTCAGACATACCATGTTTGCTATGATCCATCGCCATTGCACCGTGCTCCATAGCGCTATGATCCATTTCTTTAGAGTTCATACCTGACATGCCAGCCATACCTGCCATTGCAGAATGCTCACCGCCGTGGGTCATATTGCCCATCATATCGGTCATCGTTAACCATTCAACAGGGTCAAGTGCAGGTACTGGCGCATCAATATTAGGCGAGCTTGATAAAGTTCCTTTTGCGTAACCAGAGCGATCCATACTTTGAGCAAAAATCGTATAGGCATCATTTTTAGGCTCAACAATTACGTCGTAGGTCTCACCAGGGCCGAATCTAAATTCATCAACTGTCACTGGTTCAACGTTTTGCCCATCAGCTTGTACAACTGTTAGTTTTAGTTCGGGAATACGAACGTCAAAAAAAGTATTGCTTGAGCCATTAATAAACCTAAGTCTTACTTTTTCTCCAACTTTAAACATTCCTCGCCAATTTGACATTGGCGTACTACCGTTCATTAAAAAGGTCATTGCTGATGCAGATAAGTCAGCTAAATCTGTAGGATTCATTCTCATTTGATTCCACATTTTGCGGCGTTGCAAAGCATTCGAAACACCGCTATTTGAAACGTCATCAAAAAATTCTGGAACAGTGGGCTGATTGAAGTTAAATACATCACTCTGTATTTTTAATTTGCGGAACAGCGCCATTGGGTCATCATCAGTCCAATCAGATAATTGAATAACATGCTCGTTATCTGCACTAATAATATCTTTTTCTCGCGGTTCAATAATTAATACACCGTACATGCCAGTCATTTCTTGAAAGCCACTATGTGAGTGATACCAATATGTACCGCTTTGTTGTAATTTAAATTTATAAACAAAGGTTTCGCCAGGCATAATGCCTTTAAAACTGATACCAGGTACGCCATCCATTTGATACGGTAAAATAATGCCATGCCAATGAATTGAACTCGGTACTGATAACTTATTTGTTACTCTAATAGTAACGTCATCGCCTTCTTTGAGGCGCAAGGTAGGGGCGGGTATAGAGCCATTGATAGTTGTCGCCATACGTACTACGCCAGTAAAGTTAACCGGCGATTCATCTATAACCAGATCAATTACTTTGCCGCTAAGTTCGGGCACAGTGCCTGTTATTGTTCCTGCTACTAAAGATGATGCAGCATGTAATACACTCGGAAAAGCAGCAAGTACACCTCCTGCAATTAAGCCTTGAACAAATCGTCTTCGTGGTGTGCTAACCTGTTGTGATGACTTTTTAAACCCCATTTCCTTACTCCTTCATACCAGAATATGTATTGAGTATAGAAAATAGACCTGTCTTAAACATGACGCGAACATTACAAAGTTGTAATGTTGGTGTCATGTTGCTGTAGTGACAGATACTGCATAATATTTGCAGAGGTAGTTGTTAGGACTTTAATGAAGGAATTGTATGCGCTTATTAGTTGTTGAAGATGAATCAAAGACAGGAGATTATTTAAAACAGGGACTAAGTGAAGCTGGTTTTCAGGTTTCTTTGGCGCGCAATGGACTTGACGGTCATCACCTAGCAATGACCGACTTATTTGATGTAATAATACTTGATGTCATGTTACCTGACGTATCCGGTTGGAAAATTTTACAGTCGCTACGTGAAGCAGATAACAAAACCCCAGTACTATTTTTATCTGCTCGCGATAGTATAGACGATAGAGTAAAGGGGCTCGAACTTGGTGCTGATGACTATTTAATAAAGCCTTTTGCTTTTGCTGAAGTTTTAGCAAGAGTACGCACTCTTATTCGCCGTGGTGTAGTACAAACAGTTGACGATATACTGATAGTTGCTGATTTAGAAATGGATATTCCAAAGCGAAAAATACAACGTGCAGGCAAGCGTATTTTATTGAGTAATAAAGAGTTTAGCTTACTTGAACTATTGTTACGGCGCGAAGGTGAAGTACTGCCACGTTCGTTAATTGCTTCTCAAGTATGGGATATGAATTTTGATAGCGACACCAATGTGATTGATGTTGCCATTCGTAGGCTAAGAGCAAAAGTTGATGATGACTTTACTGTTAAATTAATTCATACGGTTCGTGGTATGGGCTATAAATTAGAGGTTGAAACTGATGGCTATTAAGTCACGGCCTTTATCACTTACGATGCGTGTTGTGTTGTTTGTCGCTGTAACCGTTATTGCGTGCTTAACTTTAGTTGCCACCTTAATAAATAGTTCGATAAAACATCATTTTTTCCAGCAAGATAGTAGTGAACTGCATGTTATTAATCAATCTATTGAATTAGTTTTAAGACAACAGTATAAATCAAACCTGAAACTTAAAAATGAATTATCTAACGCTGTAGCGGGTCATCACGGTGTTTACTATCAGGTAAATACCGCAAAAGGAGAGCTCATTTTTCAAAGTTCTGAACGAGATTTTAGTGATTTTGTAATGAGTGCTAATGCTTCAGCTGGCTTTAACCGTAACAACATTACCTCATGGCAAAATGATACCCACACCTACCGAGCTCTGGTGAGTAATTTAAGTACTGGGCAACAGCAATACAAAATTACTACAGCGATAGACATGAGCTTTCATTTACACTTTCTCAATCAATTTCAACAAAGTCTTTGGGCTATTATGTTTGGCTCTGCGGTACTCATTTTATTGGTGGCTTGGTTTGCTATACATCAAGGATTGAACCCTTTACGAGGTTTGAGTCAGAAAATGCATGACATCCAAACTAATAAGATGGATGTAAGGCTTGATGAAAATAAAGTGCCTATTGAGCTTGTTAATATGGTGCAGTCGTTTAACTCGATGCTCGACAGGCTCCAAGGTGAATTTATTCGTTTATCAAATTTCTCTAGTGATATTGCGCATGAGTTACGTACTCCACTAACAAATATAATCACTCAAACACAGGTTGGTTTATCTAAAAAAAGACAGTTGTTAGAGTATCAAGAATTATTGTTTTCTAATCTAGAAGAGCTGGAACGACTAACTAAGATGGTTAGTGATATGCTTTGGCTTGCAAAAACTCAGAATGGACTGGTTAAACCCGTTCAAAATACTCTAAAAAGCCATGATGAAATTGAAGCATTATTTGAGTACTTTGATGCTTTGGCTGAAGACTCATTGATTACATTTAAGAAAAAAGGTCAAAACCTTTGTTTTTATTGTGACAAATTACACTTTCGCCAATTATTATCAAACCTCCTATCCAATGCAATAAGGTATGCCCCAAAAGGCTCATCAATCACAGTAAATAGTGAAATATTTACCGCTGAAAAAATATGTATTTCAGTGATTAATACTGGGGAGAGAATACCTTCTGAGCATTTACCTTATTTATTTGACCGCTTTTATCGACCCGATAAATCGCGCCAACGACACAGCGATGGAGCTGGTTTAGGGCTTGCAATAGTTAAAGCTCTAGTGCAAGCAAACGGTGGAAATATAGAGGTCAGTTCAAATAATCAAACTACCAGCTTTAAAGTTTTTCTAAATTTAGCTAAAAGCTAATTATTAAATTTAATAACCCAATGTTTGCTTGTACCTCTAGACTTCCCAGCTTTCATTAAACACCGGTTTATAAA
>BJUT01000083.1 GCA_007988745.1 Pseudoalteromonas atlantica | reverse complement strand
TGTATATTTTAAGTCTATCGACTACTTAATTTAATCTCTTAAGTTAGAGTTTACAGTAACCAAGCTTTTAAAAAAATTGGTTGCGGGAGCCGGATTTGAACCGACGACCTTCGGGTTATGAGCCCGACGAGCTACCAGGCTGCTCCATCCCGCGCCTGTAATTTCTTTGAAATAGTTTCGTGTTAATAACGAGCCTGTTTCGAAGAGAGCGCTATAATATAGGAATAAACTTATATTGCAAGGCTTTAACTAGTTAATTGTGTTCAACCGAACAAAAAGCAATCAACAAGCACTATAAATAGCTATCTCTGATGTGGGCTTATCATTTTTTGAAACTCCCAATCTGGGTGTCCCATTACAATAAAGTCAGGATTTTCAGTGCTCTCACGCTGGTTATAAGTAAGCGGATTAAATTCTGCATCGGTTATACACCCACCCGCTTCTTCTACAATAACTTGTGACGCGCCGGTATCCCACTCGCCTGTAGGACCAATTCGTAAAAAGCAGTCGGCTTTGCCCTCGGCAACTATACATGCTTTTAGCGAGCACGAGCCTACTGCAATAGTGGCAAACTGCGTATTTAAATACTGACTGACCGCTTCAATTTTTTGTCTACGACTTACTGCCAACGTTAGGTTATCGGGTGTTGCTACCGACATTTTTGTGTCGCTACCATTTTCTCGTTTAAATGCACCCTGATTAGCAGTAGCAAAGTAAGTGATCCCTTTTGCTGGCCAATGAATCACACCTAAAACGGGGTGATTATTTTCAATAAGTGCAATATTAACGGCAAAGTCACCACTTTCTAAAATAAACTCGCCAGTGCCATCCATCGGATCTAATAACCAATAGCGTTGCCAGTTCTTTCTTTGGGCAAGTGCCGGAATAGGCGTTTCTTCCGACATGATAGGGATGTCGGGCGCAAGCGCTTTTAAACCAGCAACAAGCACATCGTTAGACGCTAAGTCTGCTTTTGTAACAGGCGTAGAGTCTGACTTTTCTTGCTGGCCAATATCGTCTTTTTTATAAATAGCCATAATGGCATCGCCTGCACTTTGTGCAAGTTCAATACAAGGCTCTAGTAATTTATTCATTTGCAGCTCCAGACGCTAAATACTTATTTAATAATAGCAAAGCGGCAACACTGCGAGCTTCGGTAAAATCGTCTTGCTCTAATAATGACTGCCAATCTGTTAATGGCCACTTAACAACCACTAAAGGTTCGGGCTCATCACCTTCTAACGTTTGCGGATATAGTTGCTTAGCAAATAAAATATGCATGGTCGCGTTAAAGTAACTTGGCGCCATTGATACTACTTTTAGCGGCTCAAAAAATTCAGCACCAAAACCCACTTCTTCTTTAAGCTCTCTGTTTGCAGCTTGCTGTGGTGTTTCGCCTGGGTCTATCAAGCCTTTAGGAAAGCCTAATTGGTAGTCGTTTGTGCCCGCGCAATACTCACGTACCAGTAGCATTTCGTTATCTGCAGTTATTGGTACAATCATTACAGCCCCGCGGCCACCGCCACGTATGCGCTCATACTGGCGCTCTTCGTCATTAGAAAACTTAAGCTCTAACGATTCAACAGTAAATAAACGGCTTTTAGCAACTACATTGTTACTAATAATTTGAGGCGGAGTTGGGTGCTTTTTCTGTGTCATTGGCGTTATTTTGCTATCATGGCAGTTGTGCTTAATCATAAACTTTTCACAAGGAAAAGCCCATGCTAAATTGGTCAAAAATCGATACCGTTTTACTCGATATGGACGGAACATTACTCGATTTACATTTCGATAGTCGCTTTTGGCTTAACGTTGTACCAGAGCAACTTGCGCTCACTCGCAATATTACCCTTGATGAAGCAAAAGCCGATATGCACAAACGCTATCAAGCGGTAAGTGGTCAAATACAGTGGTATTGCTTAGATTATTGGCAAGAGCAACTCAATTTACCGATAATGGAATTAAAACGCCAAACCCAGCACTTAATAAAAGTACGCGAAGATGTGCCCCACTTTTTAACAGAGTTAAAAAAAGCAGGTAAAGAGCTAATTCTTTTAACTAACGCCCACCCAGAAAACGTCATGCTTAAATTTGAACATACCGCGATAGATAATTATTTAGATGGCGTGGTGTCTACTCATCAATACGGAGTGAGTAAAGAGCAGCAAAGTTTATGGCATCAAGTACAAAAAGACTTAGGGTTTAATAAGCAGCGCACTTTGTTTGTTGATGATAGTGTGCCAGTTTTAAATGCTGCCCGAGAATACGGCATTGAACATTTACTTGCGGTGGCCAACCCAGATAGCCAGCAACCACATAATGTAATAGCCGATTACTTAAACGTAACCGACTACAGAAACATAATCTAGCAGCTAGATTATTGTTGCGGGTAACGCGCCACTAGGCCTTGATATACTAACTTTGCAAAGTCGGCATGTTCGGTATCAAGGCTTTTAACGACTTCGACTAAATGCTCGTTATCTTCTTGGCCATTCCATACTTTGATGTAGCTGCCATCTTTGTAGCCATGATCTTGGCGGAAAAAGTTTAACGTGTTTTTACCTACGTAACCGCGGTATAAATCGTCAATATCCATCCCTATTTGCGCCATACACCCTGCAAACGCGGCCGCGTTAAAGGTTTTATTTGCAACTGCTGAAGCTGCTAATATTTCAAGAGTTTGTTTAAAGTCATCTGCGGCCTGTGGTGCGCTAAGTTCTTGTTCTAGCTGCTTAGCTAACTCTTCGTAAGAGGTTGTTCCGTCAATTCTTAACGACAAACCAAAATGAAATATATCAACCAATTCTAGAATGACTTGCTCGGTGTCTGGGGTTTGTTTTTTCCACCACTTCCAACCGTAATGATCTAGCATTTCTGCACACTCTACCCAAATGGCTCTGTACCACTCAAAGCCTTGGCTAAACCATTGATCATGAACTTTAGTGTTCATGGCATTTTGCATTTCTAGCATTACTACTAGCTTATTTAAGTTGGCTGACATATCGTTTCCACTTGAGCTTTTAAATTACGCTTATGATACAGGCAAATAATAAAAAGTGCATTTTTGATCTATTATAAACAGCACATAAAAACAGGGCAGGAAATAATGATGAGTAAAGTGTTACTGCACACCTTGGCGACTATTGCAATGGCTGCTTTTTTAGTAACGAATGCGCAAGCAAGTACAGAAGGAATTGCTGCAGCCCCTGAGCAAGTATCACCATTATTACCTGGCTTAAGCGTGCCTAATATAACGCTCAAAGATCAACATGGTAATAATGTAGAGTTACAAAAGCGCTTTGCTGAAAAAACAACGGTGCTTATTATTTACCGCGGAGGTTGGTGTCCTTATTGCTCAAAGCAACTGGCTAATATACAAGAAATTGAGCAGCAACTCGCTAATTTAAACGCGCAAATTATTGCAGTATCGCCAGATAGCCCGGAAAAACTAGCCCAAAGTAAAATAAGCTCGCCAAATTATTTACTGCTTTCAGATGATAGCCTAACCCTAGCAAAAGCCTTAGGTTTAGCTTATTTTTTAGATGATAAAACAGCCGCTACCTATCGCAATAAGCGCGGTGTTAACTTTGTTGATGCCCAAGGCAAGGTAAACGTTGCCTTACCTGTACCGGCTGTATTTGTAATTGATAAAAACGGCGTTGTGTATTTTCAATACGCAAACCCTAATTACAAAGTACGTTTAACAGAGGAGCTATTATTAGCTGGCGTTAAATCAATAGAAAATCAATAATCTGTAGTTATACCAATCGACTTAAATATTTAACCATTCTAGGGTGCTAAATAGAGCGCTATAAATGCCTAATAACTTAACACAATTGATATTACAAAAAAGGCCAACTAGATTGGCCTTTTAAACATTTAACGCGAGCCACTAAACTCAGCCCACGACTCTATTAAATCTATAAAATCTTCAAAGCCACAACCACTCACTAGGCCATTTTCTTCAAGCATTAAGTCATCATCTTGATAGGCGACTAAATCTTCGCTGTCTTGGTGTAGAGCATGGGCTTCAAATAAGGCTTCGTCTTTAGAGAGTATTAAGTCTATCTCTTGGCCTTTTAACGTTATTGGCTCGTAACTTGTTTTTACCGAGCTAATAAGTGCTTGTACCATCGCGACTTTTTCTTTGCCAATTTCTTCGTTTAACCAGCGGCCAATTAGGGCATGCTCGCTGCTTATTTTAATGCGCAGCCCACTAATAGGGTCACGTATAAATTGATATTCCATAATTTTTACTTTTAAAACGCTAATGCACTAATTATACCCATAAATAGCCTTAAACACCGACCCTAAAACGCAAAATAGCGCCAATGGGCGCTATTAAATAGGTGACATAAAAGCTAACTTCGCGATCTAAAACGTGCAGCATCTATAATCGACCATAAATAAATAATAGGTACGAGTACGAAGCCTACTAATACATAAATAAGTGCGTAACTAATTATAATAGCTAGCGCAAAAAAGATAGCGGCTAAAATTCGCCCTTGTACCAATTGCCCTAAACCAGGAAAAAATATATTACACAACGCTGCAATAACATTACCGCCAGAACCTTGATCAGCCATACTCACCTCTGTAGTTAATTAATTTTAAGTTTTAGTTATTTACTTACTATCACACTTTATGCCAATTTATTAAAGCTTAAAAATCAAATAGTTAAATTACTACTAAATAACTGCTTTAGTATTTTTTACTAAATATAGGTCAATTTGATTATTTTTATTATTAATTATCGTTACTTAAGAGTACAAAAAAGCGACTAAGCGATTAGTTTTACAAGTATTTTTAGAATAGCTGTTCATAAAAACAGTATTTTATTTAGCCTAACAAAAACACCTGTTATACTGCCCTCATTATTGATTGAAAAGGCGTAACGATGGACGTTTCTGAATTACTCGATGGCTTAAATGACAAACAACGCGATGCCGTTGCAACCCCACTACAAAACATGCTGGTATTAGCAGGTGCTGGTTCGGGTAAAACACGTGTTTTAGTTCATCGTATCGCGTGGTTAATGCAGGTTGAGCAAGCATCAGCCTATAGTATTTTTGCAGTTACTTTTACTAATAAAGCCGCTAAAGAAATGCGCACCCGTGTTGAAGAAACCCTAAAAGCCCCTGTCGGTGGCATGTGGATTGGTACATTCCATGGTTTATCACACCGTATTTTGCGCGCTCATCACCGTGAAGCAAACCTGCCAGAAGCCTTTCAAATTTTAGACTCTGACGATCAACTTAGAATGATCAAGCGCTTATTAAAATCAATGAATATTGATGACAAAAAATGGCCCGCCAAACAATTTGGCTGGTACATCAGCGCTAAAAAAGATGAAGCCCTGCGCCCTAAAGATATTCAAGCCTACGATATAAACGAGCAAATGATGCTACGTGTATATGCTGCCTATCAAGAGGCGTGTGACCGTGCAGGTTTAGTCGATTTTGCAGAAATACTGCTACGTAGCTACGAAGTACTTAAAAATAACCCTACGCTACTTCGCCATTACCAGCAGCGCTTTGCCCACATGCTGGTAGACGAGTTCCAAGATACCAATACCATTCAATACGCATGGTTAAAGCTACTTGCTGGTGATACACAAAGCATTATGATTGTAGGCGACGATGACCAGAGTATTTACGGTTGGCGTGGCGCTAAAATAGAAAACATTAAACGCTTTTTAACTGATTTTGACGCCGAAACCATTCGTCTTGAGCAAAACTACCGCTCAACCGCGACCATTCTAAAAGCATCTAATGCGCTAATTAAAAATAATTCAGAGCGCATGGGTAAAAGCCTTTGGACCGATGGTAACGAAGGCGAGCCTATATCAATTTATGCCGCCTTTAACGAGCTAGACGAAGCCCGCTTTGTAAGCAGCAAGCTACGCAGCTGGTTAAATGCTGGTAATGCGTTGCAAGACGCCGCTATTTTATACCGTAGTAACGCGCAATCTCGTGTACTCGAGGAAGCCATGCTTCAAGAAGGCTTAAAATACCGTATTTACGGTGGTATGCGATTCTTCGAACGTCAAGAAATTAAAGATGCGCTATCGTACTTACGATTGGTAGGAAACCGCCAAGATGACGCCGCATTTGAGCGTGTAATTAACACCCCTGCGCGCGGTATTGGCGATAAAACATTAAGTCATATACGTGATTGTGCACGTGCTGAGTCTCTGCCTCTTTGGTACGCAGCTAAAGCTATTGTTGAACAACAGCATTTATCTGGCCGCGCGGCAGGTGCAGTATCTAAATTTGTAGAGCTGGTTGAGCACATAGAAGACAAAATTAGTGACCTTACACTGCAAGAGCAAGCCAAATACGCTATTCAAACCTCTGGCCTTATGGCTATGTACCAAGCTGAAAAAGGTGAAAAAGGCCGAGCTCGCGTAGAAAACTTAGAAGAGCTTATCAGTGCCTGCGATCAGTATGAACTCCCCGAAGAAGAAGAGTTTAGCTCACCACTACAAGGCTTTTTAGCCTACACCTCACTTGAGTCTGGTGAAGGCCAAGCCGATGAACACGAAGACGCGGTGCAAATGATGACTCTTCACTCTGCTAAGGGCTTAGAGTTTCCACTTGTGTTTATGGTGGGCGTTGAAGAAGGCATGTTCCCATCGCAGCAAAGTAATGAAGAGTCAGGGCGCTTAGAAGAAGAACGCCGCCTTTGTTACGTGGGCATGACCCGTGCCATGGACAAACTTTACATAAGCCATGCTGAAAGCCGTCGTTTATACGGCCAAGAAAAGTACCATAGCCCATCGCGATTTTTACGCGAAATACCCGAAGATTGCGTAGAAGAAATTCGTATTAAAACACAGGTATCACGACCGCCTGCTGCAGGACGTTTTAGCGCATCAGTAAGCCATGCTGTATTTGAAGAAAGTGGTTTTAACTTAGGCCAACGTGTACTGCACGCTAAATTTGGTATTGGCACTGTACTTAATTACGAAGGCAGCGGCGCGCAATCGCGTGTGCAAGTAAACTTTGACGACCTTGGCAGCAAATGGTTAGTAACCGCATATGCACGACTTCAAGCTGTATAAGCGCAGTGTTGAGCAATTAACGCAGCAACTAACTGGCGCAAAGCATCGTCAGTTAGTGCTTATTACAGGCCAGCCTACGTGGTGCTATGAGCTATTAAGCGCGTTAACCCGTTCGGATGATGTAAAGTTACTTTCAAGCAGCCTTGCCAATGCCAGTTGGCCTGAGCATACTCATCAACTACTTGGGCAAGAGTTTCCTCATGCCGTTTATGATGGCTTTAGTGGCATTTACCCCGATAAACTCGCTGCATTAGCCGGCACCGTAAAAGCCGGCGGGCTTTTATTTTTATTACTGCCTGATTTACAACGTTTAGCCTCATGGCAAGACCCTGCGCTGCAAAGCGTGCAGTCTTATGGGTGTAGTAATCAGCAAAGCTATTTTAATTTACGTTTTTCTCGCCTTTTACAAACGCTACCTGCCATACACTTTGATGAACACACTGTCTTTAAACAGCCGCCGCTCAAAAGCAATGTAACAAATAAAATTGAGTATCAGGCGCAGCAACAGTGCGTTGAGCAAATAATTAAGGTGGCCACAGGGCGTGCGAACAGGCCTTTAATTATTAATGCCGACAGAGGGCGAGGAAAATCAGCCGCGCTAGGTCTTGCAGCCGCAGCATTACATGATAAAAAAATCATTGTATGCGCAACACAATTTAGAGCCACCCATAGCTGTTTTAAGCATTTAGCTAAAACCTTACAGGTGGAATACAAGGCTCAGCAAAAACATTTAGCTAATTTACAATACATGGCGCCCGATGCACTGCTTAATCAGTTGCCGCCATGTGATTTATTACTGGTCGATGAAGCCGCAGCAATCCCTGTACCCCTACTATTAGCCATGTTAAAGCACTACCCGCGTATAGTCTTTGCAAGCACCTTGGTAGGTTACGAGGGTAATGGCCGAGGCTATACCATTCGCTTTACGCAACATATTAAAGCAAATTACAAAGCGGCAAAAATTGTAAACTTAGAAGAGCCTTTGCGCTTTGCCAAGGGCGACCCTCTTGAGCAACATGTACGCACACTCTTTGCTTTAGATGCACAATATAACGAATACCAACCCGCTTTAAATAACATTGAGCATATTGAGGTCACTCAACAGCAACTCGTTGACAATGAGCCTTTACTGCAGCAAATAGTTGCGTTGCTAGCACTTGCCCATTACCAGAGCAGTGTTAACGATTTACGCCAATTACTTGATGCCCCAGCGCAAAGGCTGTTTATTAGTAGATGCGACATGCATGTTATGGGTGTGTGTTTAATAACAGTTGAAGGCGGTATGGATGCAGAGCTAGCTAAGCAAGTAATCAGTGGTGAGCGCCGCCCACAAGGGCATTTAATGGCACAATCGCTCGCGCAATTAAGCGCACAGCCAAGCTATTTAACAAAGCAAAGCGCACGCGTTATTCGTATAGCTGTTGCACCTAACCTGCAGCAACAAGGCGTGGGTAAAGCATTGCTAGCGCATTGCCAGCATCAGCTAACACCCACCTGTAGTTATATAGGTGCAAGTTTTGGGGCTACAGCAGGGCTTTTACGTTTTTGGCAATCTCAGGGCTTTAGTGCTGTAAAGCTAGGTTATCAGCGAGATAAAAGCACGGGTGAGCACTCAGCCCTCGTTATTAAAGCATTAAACACATCCACGCAGGGCTTACATACCTTAGCTCAGCAATTTAAAAGTGATTTGTTTTATGGCTTATTAACGCACTTTAGCCAACTCGACAGTGAGTTAGTCAGTGAGCTAATAAGTAAATTTATCGATGAATCTAGCGTGCCCAGCCCACCTATAAACACTGCAATTAGTACAATAAATCGCTTTAATACCACGCCAAAACTATGGTATTTATTTAACCACTCCCCATCTTGCCTAATGGCAACTAAAAGTGAAGATCGCCACTTGCTGATACAAATGGTATTACAAAACCACAGTAATGAGCAGCTAATCAAGCAACATTGCTTAAGTGGAAAAAAAGCATTAGAGCAACAATTTAAACTCGCAGTTAAGTCACTAATTAAAAAACCACACAACCTTTAAGCTATTTATCTATTTTGTTCTATCCTTAAAGCATTACAAGGCAATTAAAGATAAAGGTATGGAATTCATAAACTTTCAAGTGGGCTGTAAAACCATTTCACTTAAAATTCTCGATATTTTACTCACCGAGCGGTTTGATAATAACCTCACTACATTGCCAAATAACAATAAGAGCTTTATTGGTGTAAAAGACTACATGGAAACCCCCACGCCGGTGTTCGACCTAGGTGTTATTTTAAATGGCAGCTCTACAGAGCAAAGTAATAAAAAAGCACTTAATGAGCTAAGAACCTGGCAAGCCTCGCTTAATGATTGGTTTAGCCAATTTGAAAAAAGCATCGCGCAACAGAGCCACGTAATAACAAACGATAAAACTCAGCTGCACAACATCGCCGTATTTTATAAAGAGTTTAAAACTGACAACAGTGACCTAAAAACTATCATAGAAAAACTTGATGAGCCTTTTCAAGCGCTAGTAACAGCAACAGATCGCGCAGTTAGTGCTCATAACGAGCAAGACTATAAACAAGCCAGTAAATATTTAGCGAGTATAAAGCGCAACAGCTTTATGCAATTACAACGACTGTTTGATGCGGCAAAAGAGCAAATAACACTCGATTATAAACCTATTATTGTTTTTACTACTAAAGATGGGCTCAACCCGCATATCGGATTACTAGTAGATAAAGTAGAGGACAATATAGATTATAAAAAAGAAGACATTAAGCCACTCGATAAATTAACCGAAGTAGGCTTTGATATAGACCCGCAAACCAAAGGCATGATGCGAGGACTAATAAAGTTAGCCGAAAAACACAGTGTTTTAATAGACCCTAGCGCAATATTTAGACCTGATCATTTAGCACAACAGGAAGACGAAGAAACACAAGCATATGGTTTATTCTAAAAATAAAAAAAGCCGAGAAGGTTCTCGGCTAATTAGCTTATAGCAACACGTTATACAGTAGCTATAATATCTTCAACTGGTAAACGCGCTTTAGGTTTGCCAAAGTTCCAATCTTCTTCTTCAACTGGGTAACCCATTGCAAGTGCCACTTCACAAATATGACCATCAAGCTCTTCGCTAAACTTCTCACCGATTAACTCTGGGTCAACACCTTCCATAGGCGTAGATGCAATATTTAAACGTGCCAGTGTATGCATAATGTTACCCAGTGCTAGGTAAACTTGTGCTTTAGTCCAGCTGCCATTGTAGCCATTTTCATCCGTATTCATTTCAGCAAAAGCGTAGGCACCCATAAAGCTTTCACGCATTTGCGCTGGTAAGTGACCAGAGCTCACTTCAACATCCACGCGTTTAACAAACTTCTCTTTAGTAAACTTAGGATCATAAGCTAATAACAGTGTATGCGACGCTTCTTTAGCGTGTAATTGATTAAACTGGTGCTTGTTAGCAAATGTATCGTGCAAACGCTGCTTAGCTTCATCACTTTCTACCAATACAAACTTCCAAGGTTGAGAGTTGATTGAAGAAGCAGACAAGCGAATAGCTTCTTTAATTACGTCAAGATCCGCCGATGAAATACGTTTGCTCGTATCGTATTTTTTAGCCGTGTAACGGTTATGTAAGTCTTTAATAATTTGATGAGACATGCTCTTCTCCCCTTTGGTAAGGTATGTAAATACAAGATGGGGCAAGTTTATAGGGTTTGCTATCAATTGATAATTAGCAAAATACTTAAAAGACTTTCTAAAAAAATTTGATAATAGATCAAGCCCATACCTTTTGGGATAACAGTGTTATTGGTGCGGGATCTGTAGTAACTAAAAATGTAGAGGCGGATACTGTTGTTGCTGGTAATCCAACTCGTGAGATAAGAACACTATAAATCGATGTTTTTTTGCGTCGGGT
>BJUT01000082.1 GCA_007988745.1 Pseudoalteromonas atlantica | reverse complement strand
AACGCCCCAGTAAGGGGCTAAAAATTGTTTGCTAAAATGTGTAGCGAAGCGAAACCGAGCAAACTGTTTTTAGTCCCGCTTAATTGGCTTGTTAAGTGTCACTTGGCACAATCAAGCTTTGAAAGATCAGCTCCTGCAATTGCTTCAAGATTTAATGTGATTTTCTCTGCTGACCAATCCCACCAAGCTAGTTGAAGTAACTTATCAATGACTGGTTGCTCAAATCGTTTTTTTATTATTTGTGCAGGGTTACCACCGACTACACTATAAGCAGGAACATCTTTGGTAACGACAGACTTACTTGCAATTACAGCACCATGTCCAACTTTAACTCCAGGCATTATTGTAGCTTCATATCCGATCCAAACATCGCTACCTATTTCTGTATCTCCTTTAAATGGTAACTCTCCTTCTTTAGGCATTACTTTTTCCCAACCATTTCCAAATATATAAAATGGATAAGTAGAGAAACCAGAGTTTTTATGGTTAGCACCATTCATTATAAATTTTACATTTTTTGCAATAGCACAAAATTTTCCAATAATTAACTTATCTCCAATAAATGGAAAATGATATAGCACGTTACTTTCGAAGTTTTCAGGGCCGTCAGGATCATCGTAATATGTATAATCACCAACTAATATATTTTCACTTTTTATATAGTTTTTAAGATATCCCACTTGTGGAAATCCATTCATTGGTTCTTTATTATTTGGATTTGGACCTATCAAATCAGACTCCTCAATATTTGTGACACTTAACGCCCGTTTAAGAGTCAAAATATAGTTGGCTAAAATAGGTGAACGTAGTGAACAAAAAGCCAACTGTATTTTGTCCTGCTTGAAATTCTTTTTAAGTATCCGTGTCATGAATAACCATCATGTTTTTTAGTATTGTAATTAAAACTGTAACAAGCTCATATATAACTATAAAAGCAATACTTGCTACAAAAATCTCTAAACTTGAAAAGAGTTTTTGTTTTAGGTATTCAGGTGACAAATCAAAAACACTTAAAGTTAGAGGGTAATCCAATGTTCTTAGATATGGCAGTGCGACTATGAAGCACAGACAAACGACAAGTATTTTTACATCCTTTTCTAAGCTAGTAATAAACCTTGAGAATTTTTGACTAGTTTTTGCTTTTTGTTTGGTTTCTTTAGATGAACCAGACAGAACACTCACCACTATAGAAGTACAGGCAAGAACACCACCTAAGCATGCGCCTAGCACTGGTGGTAATGAACGCTCTAGAATATGAAATGAATCAGCTTCGACGCTAGACAATAAAATAGCTATTGTAACTAATATGGCTAAATAGATTATTGTTTTCATTTTTTGAATGTATACCTATGCCTGATCATTTCAACTATTTCAGCAACATCCTGAGGTTTATAATTTTCCAATTCAAGCTCTGTAATATTGCCATCGATTACAAGCAATTTAGCACGAGTTTTACTTCCAATGCTTTTATATTTATCTTTGAGAGATTTTTTTCCTCGAATATTCCAAGTTCCTGCCCCGTCTTTAACCCAGTCCACCATTGCGTTTAACCAACTAGATGGTTTCAAATTAAGGTTACCATCTGGATTTTTAAACACAGGAGAAAATTCTGAGGCATTTGTTTCATCAACGACTTCATGAAGAAATTCTCCGATTTCTTTCTTTGTGCTACCAAATAGGTTCGGAGCAGCAAGATTAAACTTAACTTCACTTACATACTCAAAAGATTCAAATACTTCCCAAAAAGCGCTATCTACTGTTTTTGGATGAACGTGAGCTCGAACTCCACGCTCAGCTAAAATTATATTATTTGATATGTTTGAGAATGCCTTTGCAGCAACATTGGCACTGCTAAAGACTGAGTTTTTGTTTTCCACAAGAATTACTTGTTCACTTCTATCCCAAAGCCAGACTACGGGTGGAAAATCTTCCTCATTATGAATTTCAAAATTACGGTCATGAAGTTTAACACTGGATTTTTTTGAGATAACTCCAGCCATGTAACCATTTAAATGGTCATTTATATAAACTTTGATAGAGTATTCATCATCCCTTTCTTTTGCCATATCTAGGGCTTTTTCAAACAAGGTTATATCTCTAGCTTGGCCTTGTTCGATAAATAACTCTTCATCCATCGGAAGTAGTGATACCAGTAAAACATTCAATTCCATTTTCGAATACTACTCCATAGTAGATTGAGGATACTTAACGCCTTACTAATGGGCGCATAAATGCTTGGCTAAAATTGGCGACGAAGGAGCACAAGCCAAGCGTTTTGCGTCCTTTTGAGTAACTTGTTATACGTTTATTCCATAAAGATCATATTCATATAAGTAGGTCTGATTTTATTTTCTTCACACCATAAATCGAACTTGTCACGTTCAGATGAAACAAAACCAGTGCCATCGTCATTAGTAATTATATGTGTTAAACCATTAATAGGTCTCAAATAATTGCCATCAACCATAAATTCTCTAGAGCTCGTGAGTGAGTCAACAACATCCTCTATACAAGAGTTTTCATTCTTTTGTAGATGTTCTTGCATACCTTCATCTAACGGTAAATAACCACCCTGCATTGCCATAATATTTATTGCAGACATTTCAGCGGTTCCTATAGCGTACGGTGCCCACACACCATCATTTTCTCGAACAAGTTCTTTTTCTTTGATTTCAATAGTTTTATATAACCATCCTGCTCGATCTTCTATTTCTTTTGGTATAGCTAAGAGTAATGGTTGGATATTATCCATGTGAAGCCCGTCATCCCAAGGCATCTTTACATCAAAATATATTGAAATTTTTGACCAAATTAATTCCAATATCATTTTCGCTGGATTATGCCTAGTTGAAAAAGATATCACCCAAGAATCTTTATCCTTGATAACAGTAAAAGGGATGCCATTTCCTTTAACAATACAATACTCATTAGATGTAACTAGTGTTGGGAGGCTTGGAACTCCAAGTCCTTGAGCGCCTTCTTTTCCTTTCTCCTCAAGGATATTTATAAAAGCGGTTCTTAACCCGTGCTCACTTTTATAACCTTCATAGCCTTGAATAATGCTAACTGGAGCTAACGACTCTTGAACCAGTGCATAGAATAAAATACCTTCGCTTTTCGAAAGACGATGAATATCCAAATATTTCTCTGGTGCTATTTTTCCCGTAATTTGAGAGAAGTGCTTTCTAGCAACTCTAATGTCGGGTTCATAATTTTCGTTTCTTAACTTATTTTCAAAATGTTCTGAAAATCTTTTTCTTATTCCCCCAAGGTGCTCAAATGCATCCACATAATCTTTTTTTCTTAGAGTTTTCTTAACTTCAAAAATACAAAGAATATTTTCAATTTCATATATGTATTCATCCGTTAGACCATATCTGACACCATCACCGTGCACCAACATGCAATCAATCTGTTCCGGTAACATTTCACCGGCTATTGATATAAAGCCAGAGACTACTTGTAAGTTTAAATTCTGTGGAAGAATAAATGCTTGATCGATGCCTTGTTTTGTAACCTGTTCATACGCACTACCTAGTGTAGGCATGTGTGGCATATCGAAACCTTTTAATTTCGTGGTTTCTTCTTCAATAAATGCCTCTAATAGTTGAGAAGCTTTGAAAATCATCGGGGAGCACCATCCTTGAGAAACGTATAACAGCTTATTGAACACCACTTTGGGGGGTTATAACACCCCAAAACGGCGCATATTACATCGCTCAATAATTCCACTAAATAACTGCAATGTAAACAAGCAATTAGGTATGCAGTGAAAAAGCCTTTGTTGCTTTGCACCAAATAACTTTTAATAATGTTATTGGACAAAGTCAAAATAGCTGTTTATGTGAACAGTTCATTCTAAAGGTAAATTTTGCCTTTGTACATTTAGCCGTATGAGTTAAAGCATTGGCTAGATAAGCGAGCCTTAACATAATGATGAAACAAGCTCGCTGGGGTTTTTAAGATAAAAATGAGTGAAGTACTTACTTTACATCAAAGTTCACATGATCAAAGTAAGGGTTACTCTCACGCGCTTTAAGTAGACTAATTGTAGTGAGCACAATAAGCTTTAGCTCGCCATTTACGTTAATGGCAATGCACTCTTGTTTGAGTGCATTGCGTTTTGTATCAGTTGCTACACCACATACACTATCACCATTTTTTAAAATAAGCTCAACGCTTAAATGGTGCATACAGGCAATTTCGATGTAATCGTAATGGTTGCAACTGATCATAACGTCCTCTTTAAATTATTTAGCTGGCTTAAGTAGCATTAAAGTGGCAATAACAATTAAGTTGCCTACATACCATAAATCTTTAATTACAAATTGCCCTAAACGCTCTAATAATGTGCTTGAGCTAAATGCACCGGTTGCGGTTATTAAAAATGTTTGGGTCATTAAAAATACACTTAAACACGCTAAGCCACTAACAATAATAAGCTTTTTATTGTTAAGTAAAATGCCCGCACCAAGTAGTACTGTAAATAATACATCAAACCCACCAATGATATTTGATGCGCCTTGTACGCTAAATACCGTGTATAACCACGACATAAACGGTGAGGTTTCTACTAGGCCTACAATGGCTTTGGCTTCAAACTCATAAAATTTCATGCCGCCAATCCACAGTAACACCATAGCAACCGGTATAAAGTTTAAAAGTACGTGTTGTTTGTCTGTTAGCTTATTTTTATAAAACAAAAATAAATACAAAGGGATGGTAGCAAAGTATTTAATTATGCCTTGCCCACTGCCAATAATTGGAAAGCCGCCTAACTGTGCCATCCAGCGGTTACTGGCAAATAGGGTAAGCAAAGGCACTATGCTAACAACTAATGCGAGTATAACTGCAGGCACAGGCTTTATTAATTTTAAATGCGCAGCTAAGGTGGTGGCTGCCAACGCAATCATAGCGCTGCCTGTGAGCAAACCTAATGTATTGTTACTTAGTAAGGTATCAAGTTCATAAAAACTAAAGGTAGCTGAGAGTGTGTTTGGGTTTGCACCTAAAGCAAACGATACACCAAGTAATGCAAAGCTGAGTGTAAGTAAAAAGGTGAGTGCGTTATTTGTGTGTGTTATGTTCATTGTGTGCCCATTAAATCTGTAATGGCTAATAAAGACCTAATTTTTACAAAAAATGATTCAACTAAAATTAAATTTTTAAATACAAGGAAGGACATTTTGGTTTTTACGTTTACAAAAGCCACGCCCGAAAAGCGCAGCTATTTATTATGTCTTAGAAAACTTACTATGGTAGAGCACCTTGAGGTGGCCGGCTTGTTTTTAACTGAGCAACAGCATAATGAAAGGGTTGACGAGCAATACGATTGCTCTCATCTCATACAGTTTAATGGTGATACTATAGGTACGCTAAAGTACAAGGTATGGGGTAGCCACATTGAAATAATGCAATTACAAATACACCCCAACCATCAAAATAAAGGCTACGGCAGAGGCGTAATTGAGCAAGTAATTAAAACTGCACAGTTAAAGCCTATCAAACTAACAGTACTTAAAAACAACCCTGCTAAAGCACTTTATACTCGACTAGGCTTTAAGATCACTGGGGAAGATAACTATGAGTACCATATGCAAACCCAGCCTATAAATAACTAAGAGCTACTCTCTTTGATCTTTAAAATCTTTTTTTCTGAAAATGGTTAGGTGCCAGCCCCATTTAAGCGAGCCTAGCCTTAAAAATACCGTAGAAAACAATGAGCCTAAAATACACCAAATATAATCAATACTTAAAGTAAACAACGCTGCATATACAAGTCCGCCAATTAAACAGGCAGAGGCATAAGGTTCGTTTCGCATAACCGAGGGCAACTCACGACAAATTACATCGCGTATAAGCCCACCAAAAATACCGGTTGTTACACCCATAGTAATGGCGATTAACATACCTGTGCCGCTAATCAGCGCTTTTTCGATCCCCATAATATTAAACAAACCCATGCCTATGGCATCAACGAATAAAAAATAAGAGTTATTTACATGAGGCAAGTAACGTACAAATAATATTGTGGCCACAATGGCTGCGTAAGTTGAGTATAAATATTCGGGCGTAGCAATCCAAAATACAGGCTTATTTAGCAAAATATCTCTGAGAGTACCGCCGCCAAGCGCAGTGACAGTAGCCACCACAACCACCCCAAAACCACTTATGTTTTTTTCGTAGCCTAGCAGTGCTCCTGCAACCGAAAAAAAAGCCACTCCGAGCAGCCCCAGCACCATAAAGTATTCAGCAGTCATGTGCATTCCCTTTTAAATTTTATACTTTGGTGTATCAATTTATATGCCAGATGTAATTAGCAAAAGCCAAAAGCGAGGATTAAAAGTACAATTAAAAACAATGGGTTAATAAATTTTTGATGAAATTAATGATGGGCTATTATGATATGCGATATTTAAAAAGGTAATTATTTTAAAAGTGAGTAGTTTTTACACATTTTTTATTTTTAGCTGAGTCCCCTTTTTTAGTCAATTACTAAGCTCATTAATATACGTACGGGAAAGTAAATAACGGCTGGAATGCCGAATAACCAATTGGCAAAGTCTTCGGGCATTACATAAAACGCAACCTGCTTCACCCAATATCTAATACCAACCCGCAATAATACTTAATCATTTTTAGGGGCTAAACGTGTCGCTATCTGCGTTAAAAAATTCTCATTTAGCATAACTAAATAACGAATTTTTTGCCTAGCTATCAACACGTTTATCTATCCTCAAAATAGATCACTTAATTAAGCGGATTGGTATAAACTCTACATACTGCGCTAAAAAGTCATTAAGCGATAAGCTTAAAAATGCTAAATTATTACTGATTAAAACCCAAAGCGCATATACACCGAGAAGGCCATCTCCCACACTGCCAATATAAGATGAGTAACCAATAAATAATAACAAGCCGCGCATGGTAAGTCCCTATTAGCTGTGTTGTAGAGTTAGATAATAAACTCGCTTAGTTAGTTACAGCCTTTGTTGGTTTTAGCAAGCAGAACGTCATGCACACTTGCATGTGCACCACAGTAAAAAATATAGTTAGAACAATGGTAGTTTTCATCCTTAATATTTAAACCATTCTCATCAAATTCTAGCTCAAACTTACAGTTAATGTCGTATTCGGGCTCTTGTTCTTCAAACACCAGTTTTTTATCCTTTAGTACTAAAGGTAATGGTTCTGTAGTTCCCTCAAGCGGCGCTGTGATAGTGCAAATATGAAAGTTGTAGCCCCATATAAGGCCTTCTGTAAAATATTTTTCGCCTTCTTTGAATATATTTATGTAACTCGTTTTTAGTTTAAAATGCTCATTACTTTCGCCTCCATCTTTGTTGAGCATAGGAGTCGCGCTCGTTATTTTATCCGTTGTGGAATAACATCCTTCAAATGAGCTTGCATATGAATATCCACTAAAGATGACACTTACTAGCATCAAAAATATTAAAACCAGTTTGCTCACCACTGCTCCTTGCTGCGCTGTTAATCTTCGTCAAAAAAACGGCCACTATCATCTGTCATTTTCACTGGTAGGCCGTTATCAACCATAAAATAGTAAAAACGTAGGTCGTCAATTAAATCTGGAGCGGTTATTTCAATATCTTGGTATGTCGCGTTTTTAAACTTAAATCGTAAAATATGCTCAAAACGCTTAGTTTGGCAATAAAGCACTTCTTCTAGCTCAGACACTTTTATATTTATGCCGAGTAGTTCAAACTCGCCATTTACAATTTCAATTGCATGAGCCTGTTCTGTGTTTGCACAATACCACTGTGAAAAAAACCTCAATAATACAAACGCAAAGAGGTATAAAAATTGATGCAGCAAAGGCTGTTCAATAAATACCTCTACCCAAAATAAAACTATAACTGCGATAAATGTGTTGAAACCAAGCGTCCAAAGTAGTTTTGCGCTGGGTGTTTTTTTGTACCTTGTTAGTTTTTTCATAAATCCCTTTAAAGTATTATCCTTCGCTGAGTATTGCTATTGCTAAATATTACTCACTTTTGTTCCCGCTATATGATCGTGTAAACAGCGTTTATCTTTTCCTAATATAAATGCAGGGTTTACAAATCCAGCAATGAACTGACCTACCGAAGGGACCAGTGATAACAGCTGCATAGGTAACATGCGTTTAAAGTAAATAGTTATAAAACTTGCTTTTGTGCCGTCTAGGTTTTCTATACGAATAGACATACAGTATTTACCAATAGTTTGTCCGCATTGATACATAAGGTAGGCATGAAGCACTAACGTAGAAAACACACCGTAAACAAATAAAAATGCAGATAAACCCAGATTTGGTTGGCTTAAGTTATCAAAACCGATATACATTATTACAGGTATAAAAAATGCTATACCTAATAGGCCGTCAATAATAGCAGCAACAAGCCTGTCCCCGCGTGATGCTTTTTCTCCCGCTATTTTTAGGTCGGCATTGTGTGCGGGCTCTTGCGCTTCTCGGGTTTTTATAAGCTCGTCTATTTCTTTTGCGCGCTCAGGAAAACGTTCTCGGTCAATGACTTTTGCGCTGGAGTAAAGTTCATCTAATGTGTAGGTAGAAAAGTCTATTGGGGTGTCCATGCTTGGGGTATTCCTTAACGTAATTTAACCCAAAGTAGCATAGCTTTAGTAATTTATTCAATAATCTATGTAAAAAATCTAGTTCAACATTTAGCTTTTTGAGCATAAAAAATGGCGCTAAAAAGCGCCATTCAAAAAACAATTAAATTAAAGCGCTAGGCTTAAAATTTTCTTCGCTTTAGCTATGTCAATATCGCCATGTTCGCCAAGGGCTGTCATGCCGTTACGCTCAAGGTTGTTGGCAACGGCTTCAACCGCGTCTTCACCTAGGTCGTAATCGCCAAGTTTTGTTTTAATGCCCATTTGCTCAAAAAAGTCTTGAGTATGTTTAATGGTTGCATCAATCAGCTCGTTTTTGTCTTGCATATCAAGGCCAAATACACGCTCACCTAACTGAATAATTTTAGCGCGTTTTTGCTCTTGCTGAACAAACATAAGCGGCGGTAATACAATTGCAAGTGTTACAGCGTGATCTAAGCTATAAAGCGCTGTTAGCTCGTGGCCAATCATATGCGTAGACCAATCTTGCGGTACGCCTTGGCCAATTAAGCCATTTAGTGCCATCGTTGCCGACCACATTACGTTTGCACGAACATCGTAATCTTCTGGGTTTTCAAGGGCTTTAGGGCCTTGCTCAATTAGCGTAGATAAAATGCCTTCGGCAAAACGGTCTTGCAGTGGCGCATTAACTGGGTACGTTAAGTATTGCTCAATAACATGTACAAACGCATCAACTACACCGTTAGAAATTTGGCGAGTTGGCAGTGAGAATGTATACGTAGGATCAAGCACAGCAAATTGCGGTTGCACTATTGGCGTACCAAAGGCACGTTTTTGCTGGGTTTCTTTACGGGTAACAACTGAGTTACCGTTGCTTTCTGAGCCAGTAGCCGGAAGCGTTAATACCGCGCCAATAGGTAATGCACTTTTTACTTCTGCGCCATTAACTAAAATATCCCAGCCGTCGCCTTCGTATTTTGCTGCTGCCGCTACGTATTTAGCGCCGTCGATAACACTACCGCCGCCTACAGCTAATATAAAGCTAACGTTTTGCTCTTTCACAATTTCTACAGCTTTAGAAAGTGTTTCGTAAGTTGGGTTTGGCTCAACTCCCGAAAACTCCACAAAGTCCACACCTTCAAGTGCATTTACTACATCGTCATATACGCCGTTCTTTTTGATCGAACCGCCACCGTATAAAAACATGACCTTGCCTTGGCTTGGTACGCGGCTTGCGATCTCATTAATTTGATCTTTGCCGAATAAAATCTCGGTGCGGTTTTTAAATGCAAAATTTAACATATTTGTACTCTACTTGGTTACGGGGCACAGCCCCTGGTGCTCATTGCTTTATAAAATGGGAATTAATAGTTAACTTTCAAGTAATTAATTACCTATTTTATAAATTAAATATGAAAACGGTTAATGTCTAACTGAACGAGCGCAAGTGTACGCGCACTTTACAATAACTAGAATTCAGTTAATCTTGCTTTACCCATCGGATTTCTGATACCTAATGTTTTATGTCTTATTTTGTACAATTACGCACCTTTGTTGAGGTATATCGTTGTAAAAACATCTCTCGGGCTGCTAAAAATTTGGGGCTGTCGCAACCAGCTGCAACCGCGCATATACAAACAATGGAGTCGGTGGTAGGTAAATCGTTATTTGAGCGGCGTCACCGAGGCGTAGAACCAAGTAATGCCGCCCACGATTTAGCAGGCCAAGTGGCAAATCACCTTGATGCTATAGAGCAAAAAGTCGCCTCTGTACGCACCCGTTCTAACGATGTGAGCGGAACGATTACACTGGCTGGGCCCGCCGAATATATTAGTTATGTTGCCTCAGCACAGCTGGCAAATTTGTTACAAGCAGGCAATGTTGATGTGGTCGTGCTGCCTGGTAATCGTGAGCAAATTTATTCAGCGCTTGATACTGGCGTTGCCGATATGGCTATTACAGCCTCCCTGCCCGATAACAAAATTTACGACTTTGAAGTGCTCGACAGCGAAGAGCTAGTACTGGTGGCGCACCGTTTATTAGCGCAAAGCTTAGAGGGGCAAACCATTACGCCAGCACTTTTAAATACGCTGCCGGTGGTCAGTTACGACAGTCAATTACCGCTTATACGCCAGTATTTTGATATTGTATTTAAGCAAAGCTGTACGTCAAAAATAATTGCCCGCTGCCCCGACATACGCGCGCTCGCCGGCATAGTAAGAACTGGTGTAGGCTATACCGTGCTGCCTGATTATATATGTCATGACGATATTCAATCGGGTAGGTTAATTAAACTTGGTCCGCAAGGGCCGGAAAACAATTTGTACTTAGCGTGGCGTAAAGGGGCGCTTGCCCACCCACGGCTTAATTATGCCCGCGATGTGTTAATGGCTTTTTCTAATATTAATAAATACGCAAAATAGTTTTTTAACTTATACCAATCCGCATAATTAAGTGATCTATTTTGAGGATGGGTAAACGTGATGATAGCAAGGCAAAAAATT
>BJUT01000081.1 GCA_007988745.1 Pseudoalteromonas atlantica | reverse complement strand
TATTAAAGCCCTGCATACACATGCGGGGCTTTTTTTTGCTTAAAATTTATTATGGACAAAACAGTCCATATTAATTGGGTATATCCTCTCTTTTTCTCCCTTGTTTGCATGCGCATAATTACCTCATCAAAAGGTTAGGTGCTGTTATTACTCACTCCATTTACTCACTCAATATGATTGATTTAAGTAATAAAGTGCAGGGTACCTTTAGCCCTAATAACGCCAATCCGCAATAATACTTAATCATTTTGCGGGGCTAAACGTGTCACTACCGGCGTTAAAAGTTCCTATTTAGAACAACTAAATAGCGGCTTTTTTGCCTAGCTATCAGCACGTTTTTCAAGCCTCAAAATAGATCACTTAATTAAGCGTATTGGTATAAGTAATTTAAAGCTGGAGCTAATTATGATCACGCAAATTGTTAAGTTTGATATTAAAGACGAGCACATCGCACAATTTAAAGCGCTACTAGAAGAAGACAAGCAAGGCGCTAAAGCCGAAACAGGTCTTATAGAGATGCGTTTATATCAGGATAAAAACGAGCCAGGCGTCTTTTTTGCTTATGAGCGTTTTGAAGATCAAAATGCAGTTGATTACCATGGCGCACAAGATTACACACAAACGTTATTAAGTGCGTTGGCTGAAATCAGCCAATCGGCGCCACAGGTCATGTTATTAGAAGATACAATGCCAGCTCCGCTGCATGAGCGTAATACAAAAGTTGTTAACCCTGAAGATGACATATGTATTGTGTTTTTTATTTTTAAGATTAAGCCAAGTTTTAAAAATAAAGTCATTGAGCGTTTCGAAACTCATGTAACGCAAACGCGCAGCCAGGAGCCTGGTAACTTAGTGTTTGATTTATATAGTATTGAAAATAACGACGATACATTAGTTGTTTATGAACATTGGCGCAGTGAATCTGCGTTGTGGGATATTCACTTTAAACAGCCGTACGCAGTAAAAACAAGCGAATTATTAGCGCAAGCAGTTGTTGGCGATATGCAGCAATATATGAGCTTCGTTAAAGAAATTTAAAGGCTTGTGTTTAACAACATTACTTATCCCATTTAGCAAATAGTGTATTACACGCTATTTGCTTTTTTGTATAAATACCCTCCAAATTCCCTGCCGGTTTTTATAATAACTGACTATTATGTTAATTCATCGCAACGTATGTAATGTTATGTAAAGTAAGTTGAGCAAAATTTGCCAAAGTGCTTGAATTACATTCATAAATGGCAGTAATTTAGGTTAACTATGATTTGGCAAACTAAGCCAACTTTATTGGCTCTTAGCTTGGTATTGTTGAGCGGCTGTGCGGGTACGCTAAACCCTCAGCAGCGCGAGCAAGCACCCAGCGACATTGCAGCGACATGGCAACATGGTTTAGCACAAAATGCACTTGCAGTAGATCAGCAATGGCTGCAAACCTTAGAAAACCCTTACATCGAAAACCTTGTTAATAAGGCACTAAATAATAATCAGGCCTTGTTACAAAGTGCCTACGATGTACAAATACAAAAGCAGCAATTAATAATTTCAGGCTCTGCGCTTTGGCCCGATCTTGATTTATCTGCGCAAACTAGGCGCAGTAAAGACAATAGACCTGTAAGTTATGATAATGCCAGCTCCGTCACTTTAGAGCTAAGCTATGAAGTAGATGTGTGGGGTAAGTTATCTGATGCTAAACGCCAAGCCAACCTAAACTACTTGGCGGAACAAGCTAGTTTTGAGCAAGCTAAGCAGCAATTGGTGGCCAATGTTGTCACTGGCTGGTTTGATTTAGTAACCGCCCAGCAGTTACTCGATTTATATAAACGCCGAGAAGAAAACGCACAGCAAAACTTAGATATTATTGAATCGGGCTACCGCCAAGGTATTAATGAAGCACTCGATGTATATTTAGCCCGTAATGAGCTTAATAACGAGCGTACGCGTATTGCTAATCAACAAGCCACGCTTGTAAGCGCCTCGCGTTCTTTAGAGCGTTTATTAGGCGGTTACCCCAAAGGCGATATATCAGCAGAGGTTGAACTGCCTGTTTTTCTTTCGCCAATTAATACCGGTATTCCCTCTGAGCTAATTACACGCAAGCCTCAATTGCGCGCAAGCTGGTACCAGTTATTAGCAAGCGACGCAGGCCTAGCCTATGCCCATAAACAGCGTTTCCCTAGTTTAAACTTATCAGCAAGCGTGAGTGATAGCACCGATAGAGTGAGCGATTTATTCTCGCCATCAAGCTTAGCGTGGTCTTTATTAGGCAGTATTTCTGCGCCAATATTTAATGGTGGCCAGCTAAAAGCAAATGAAGAAGTAGCACGCTTAAATGCACAAAAACAAGAGCAAGTATATTTAGATACCTTGTACGATGCATTCAGCGATGTTGAAAACGCAATTACTCAGCAGCAATCCTTGCAAGCCAGTTATAAAAGCACGCTAGAGGCGCAAGAAAACGCCCTTGCAGCAGAGCAACTGTCGTTTGAGCAGTACCAAAGCGGCTTAGTAACTTACACTACTGTGCTTGATGCCCAGTCCCGCTCTTTTGATGCGCAAAGCTCACTCATTGAAACAAAAAACCAGCTAATTGCTAACCGAATAAACCTATACGTTGCCCTTGGCGGCGATTTTAACGCCCCAACAAGCGAACCTAAGAGCAATAACGATGAAAACTAAATCAGCAAAACTTTTAATCCCAGCCGTAGTGGTGGTGGCCACCATTTTAATTGTTATGTTTATTAAGGGTAATCCACCTGAAGCAAAACGTTTTGGCTCACCTCCTAAAGCCACGGTGAGCGTATCGGTAAAAAAGATTGAACCACAAGACTACTTAATTTTTATTGATAGCTATGGCACGGTAAAGCCGCGTACTCAAAGTTTGTTAGTTGCTCAAGCATCTGGGCAAATTAATAAAGTAAGTGATGATTTTAGAGAGGGCGGTTTTTTTGAAAAAGGCGATGTACTGCTACAGCTAGACGATAGAGATCATCAAGCTGAGGTTAAATCGGCGCAAGCAGCATTACTTACTGCAGAGCAAAGTTTGTTAGAAGAAAAAGCCCGCGGCCAACAAGCAATTACTGATTGGAAGCGTTTAGGCGGCTCATCTCAAGCGAACAGCTTAGTACTTCGCGAGCCCCAACTAGCGGCTGCACAAGCACAAGTACTTTCAGCACAAGCCGCACTTGAAAAAGCACAGCTTGATTTAGAGCGCACCCAAATTACAGCGCCTTACGCTGGGCGTGTGCTTAGTCGTAATGTAGACCTTGGCCAAGTGGTAAGCGAAAACACAGAACTTGCAACTATTTATGCCATAGACAGCGTTGAAGTGCGCTTACCAATTAAAAATAAAGACCTTTCGTATATTAGTTTGCCAGAGCAATACAGAGATGGCAGTAAAAACCAAGCCGGCTCACTCGTTAAGTTTAAATCTGACTTAGTGGGCGAGCAAACATGGCAAGGGCAAATAATACGTACTGAAGGCGCTATCGATGAAGGTGCACAGCAATTGTATATTGTTGCGCAAATAAATGACCCTTACAAAGCCACGGCTAATAACCAATACCCAATTAAAATTGGGCAATACATCACTGCGCAAATTAGCGGTAAAACAGTGCCTGATGCGTTAATAATCCCTAATAGTACTATTTACCAAGGCAGCTACGTGTATGTGGTTGAAGAGGGGCTGCTAAAGCGTAAAAATATTACGCTTGCATGGCAAAATGCTACACAAGCTATGGTAAAAACAGGCCTCAATCCAGGCGATAAGTTAGTAATTACACCGCTTGGGCAAGTAAGTTCAGGCACAGCAGTAAGCATTTTAGGCGAAACCGATACGCAAAATATGCGAGCAAAAGGCCCAAATGGCGCAGGCAAAGGTAAGCGTCCATCGCGTGAGCAGCTAGAAAAAAAAGCGCAAGAAATGGGAGTTAGTGTTGAAGAGCTAATACAAAAACGCCGCGCTGCACAAGGAGATAAGCCATGATTGCTTGGTTTACAAAAAACCATGTAGCAGCCAATTTATTGCTTATTACGTTACTGCTATCGGGTTTATTTAGTTTATCGAGTCAAATACCGCTTGAGGTGTTTCCATCGTTTGAAACAGATCGCATAAGTGTAAGCGTTACTTTGCGCGGCTCAACCCCTGAGGATGTAGAGCAAGGGGTTACCATTCGAATAGAAGAAGCCGTTCAAGATTTAGAAGGTATAGAGCAAATTTCTAGCCGCTCATCAGAGGGCTCTGCGTCGGTAACTATAGAAGTAGAAAGTGGCTACGACCCGCGCGAATTATTAGCCGATATAAAAAGCCGTGTAGATGCTATAAACACTTTTCCGGCCGATGCTGAAAAGCCCATTGTGGCGCTTGCCGAGCGAAAACGCGAAGTAATAGCTGTTACCGTAGCGAGCGATTACGGTGAAAAAGAAACCTTAGAATACGCCGAGCAAGTACGCGACGATATTTTACGCCTTCCTAATGTTACGCAGGTTGAGCTAAGTGGTGTACGCGATTACGAGCTCGCCATAGAAGTAAGCCAAGATACACTTCGCCAATACAACTTAACCCTTGCGCAAATATCTACCGCTGTGGCTAAGTCGAGCTCTGATATTTCGGCTGGTAATTTAAAAACAGAAGGGGGCGATGTACTTATAAGCTCAAAAGGGCAAGCTTACCGAAAAGATGAATTTGCAAACATTGTAGTTAAAAATCAGAGCGACGGTACAGTAATACGCTTAGGTGATATAGCAAACATTAATGATGACTTTGAAGAGACCCCGGTACGTACACGCTTTAATGGTAAACAAGCCGCCTTTATAGATGTATACCGCATAGGGCCGCAAAGTGCGATAGATGTCGCAGATGATGTAAAAAACTACATAGAGTCTAAGCAAAGCTCGTTACCACAAGGTTTTGAATTAAGTTACTGGGATGACGACTCTCAAGTTGTAAAAAGCCGTATTGCTACGCTAACCAGCAGCGCCCTACAAGGGGGCATTTTAGTACTGGCTTTGCTAACTTTATTTTTACGCCCAGCCATCGCATTTTGGGTGTTTATTGGTATTCCTGTTTCGTTTATGGGCGCATTTATTGCGATGCCTATTTTTGGTGTAACCCTTAATATTATGAGCTTATTTGGCTTTATTTTAGTACTGGGTATTGTGGTGGATGACGCCATAGTAACGGGGGAGAACGTTTATACTCATTTAAAAACCGCAGAGTCGGGCGAACAAGCTGCCATTTTAGGCACGCAAGAAGTAGCAACACCAGTTACCTTTGGGGTACTAACAACCGTAGCGGCTTTTTTACCTTTAGCGTTTATTGAAGGCGCGCGGGGTGCCTTGTTTGCACAAATTCCGGTGGTGGTTATTCCGGTATTACTGTTCTCGTTAATTGAGTCTAAGTTTGTGCTGCCAGCTCATTTAAAGTACATAAAACTACGTAATCAAAAAACAAAATCATCAAAGCTTGAAGTACTTCAGCAGCGTTTTGCAGACGGATTTGAAAGCGCTATTTTAAAATACTATCAGCCTATTTTAGCTAAAGCATTGCGCTATAAATTAGCGACGGTGAGTTTGTTTGTTGGTGTGTTTTTTATAATTTTAACTTTAATAACCAGTGGGTGGACTAAGTTTGTATTTTTTCCGCGTATCCCAAGCGAAACCGTACGAGTAACATTAACCTTGCCAACAGGCACGCCGTTTGAAGTTACCAATAAGTATGTAATGGATATGTCGCAAAAAGCGCAGTTATTGCAAGACAAATACCGCGATGAAGATACCGGCGAAAGCGTTATATTAAATATTTTAGCCTCAACCGGTGGGCGTGGTGGCGCGTCTAACTCAGGCAGTGTGCGCTTTGAAATAACCCCTGCAGAGAGCCGCGACTCAGACATTGGCTCACGCGAGCTGGTAAGTGAGTGGCGCGATTTAATAGGAATTATTCCTGGCGCCGAAAGCGTAACCTTTAGGGCCGAAATAGGACGCAGCTCAGACCCTATAGATGTGCAGCTAAGTGGTACATCGCTCGATACGTTACAAAAAATTGCCGAAAGCGTTAAAGCGCGCTTAAGTACTTACCCAACCGTATTTGATATTGCCGATAGCATGTCTGATGGTAAAGAAGAGTTGCAAATAGAGCTTACCGAGCAAGGCTTTGCTTTGGGCTTAAACCGAGTTGATGTAGCAAACCAAGTACGTAACTCGTTTTTTGGCTCGCAGGTGCAGCGTATTCAACGCGGGCGTGACGATGTACGCGTTATGGTACGCCTACCTATTGAAGAGCGCCGCTCTGTAGCCGACTTACAAAATATACTTATTACTACGCCTACGGGCGGCTCGGTGCCACTTTCGCATGTAGCTACATTAATTGCAGGGCAAAGCCCATCTACGATTAACCGAATAGACCGCTACCGCACACTTAACGTGACTGCCGACATAGAAAAAAGCAATACCAACATGACCGCGCTGCAAGCCGACCTAACTGAGTATTTAGATGAATTAATGCAGCAATACCCAGGTGTTGATTACAAGCTAGAAGGTGAAGCTAAAGAGCAAAGAGAGTCGTTTGGCTCGCTTGCTTGGGCATTGTTATTTGTATTTTTTATTATTTACTCACTATTAGCTATACCGCTTAAATCGTACATGCAGCCAATTATTGTAATGAGCGTTATTCCGTTTGGCATGATAGGCGCTGTAATAGGGCACTGGGTTATGGGGATGGAGTTAACCATTATGAGCTTACTTGGTATGTTGGCACTTATTGGTGTGGTGGTTAACGATTCACTTGTGTTGGTCGACTTTATTAATAAAAAACGCAGTGAAGGCGGCAAAATTATTGATGCGGTTAAACTTGCAGGGGCTGCACGTTTTCGCCCAGTAATGCTCACAAGTTTAACCACCTTTATTGGTTTAATGCCGCTACTATTTGAAAAGGCGACACAAGCACAGTTTTTAATTCCAATGGCAGTAAGCCTTGGCTTTGGTATTGTGTTTGCTACGTTTATTACGCTTATATTAGTGCCAGTAAACTATATGCTGATGGAGCGTTTTCAAAGCTGGTTTAGATAAATAACGAAATGTGTTCTAGGACTAAGCTGTGGTTGATTAATATCAATTGCAGCTTTTTTTTGCTAAAAATTTATAAAGGTAATAAAGGGTATTTAAAAACAGGGGAGTAGCAAAAAATGCAAAAACAGAAAAATAAGAAAAGTGTTCCCCAAGCGTGCGGTGTCCGGCGTCAGTCCTGAAACCAGAAGGTTTCAGGGCGGAAAGCTGCGGTCTACCGTAGGCTTCTCGGTACATGCCGAGCTTGCACAATAGTAGACGAACAGAAATCCTGGTATAAAATTTATCGGCTCAGGGACTTAACCAAACTCCGGCACCCCAGGGAACAAGTTCAGTATATAAGACATAATCCATTCCTTAAACCCCAAACGTAAAAAATTGAACCGTTCGAGCAGTTTTTGCCCGCTGGTAACTCGCTATTTACTTATCATGCTACTTTTTGAGCAGGATCATACAATTAATTGGAGTTGCTTTTTATCGAGTGGTAGCATTGCCTTAACTAGCAAAGCGAAGATATAAACATGAGCGACTTACCAGATTACCAAAAAGCCCAGCTGCTTTTAGAAAAAAACGAAATTTTTGTCTCACCGGCAGAAGCGCACGGCGTAATTAGTGGATTACTAGCGTGTGGTTTAAGTATTGATGACAAAGAATACTTAGGCCTATTAAGCGATGTATTTAATGATGGCCAAGCGTTTAGCAACGACCTAAAGCAGTTTTTTGGCACCATTTATAAGCAAGTGGTAGCAAGTTTTAACGATGAAGCTTTTGCGTTCGATTTATTTTTACCAAGCGATGATGAAACACTCATCGATCAAGCCAATGGCCTCGTATCATGGGTTGCAGGGTTTATGCTTGGATTTGGTTTAAAGCAAAAAGATTACGGTAAGTTATCGGCAGATGTAAAAGAAGTTATTAGCGATTTTAGCGAAATTACACGCCTAGATACCATGTTTGACGAAACCGAAGAAGACAGCCAAGCCCTGCATGAAGTGATTGAATATGTACGTGTATCGGCATTGCTTTGTTTTGCCGAGCTTGGCAAAGAAAAAGCACCTAAAAAAACACTACATTAATCTAAATAAAACGGGTTGTTAAAGTATGGTTGAAATACAGAAGTCAGAATTTAAAGCACGCCGTGAGCGTTTACTTGCGAAAATGGATGCAAATAGTGTGGCCATTATTCCTGCGGCCAGTGAAGTAACTCGTAGCCGCGATACGGAATATGCATTTAGACAAGACAGCGACTTTTTTTACTTAACCGGCTTTAACGAACCCGATGCCGTTTTAGTGCTGTGTAATAACAGCGATACGCCAAGTACGTTATTTTGTCTTGATAAAGATAAACTGGCCGAAATTTGGCACGGCCGCAGAATTGGCTTCGAAAAAGCTAAAAATGAGTACTTATTCGACGAAACTTACGCATTAAGTGAGCTAACTGAACAATTATTAGATTTGGTTAACGGTCAGCAGATTTTATTTTATGCACAAGGCGCTTACCCAAGTTTTGATACCAAAGTATTTACCTTGTTAAACACACTTCGCAGCGCGCCTAAAAAAGGCTATCAGGCACCGAGTACGATAAAAGATGTGCGTGCTCTTATTCACGAAATGCGCTTGTTTAAATCGCCAAGCGAAGTAAACATTATGCGTGAAGGCTGCGAAATAAGTGCCCGTGGGCATATGCGTGCAATGCGTTATTCGCACCCTGGTGCTACAGAGTTTCAGCTAGAGGCAGAGCTGCATCATCATTATGCAATGAACGGAGCCCCGCACCCAGCGTACGGCACCATTGTTGGCAGTGGCGATAACGCTAATATTTTGCACTACACGCAAAATAGCGATGTGCTAAAAGATGGCGACCTAGTATTAATTGACTCAGGGTGTGAGTTACAAGGTTACGCTGCCGATATTACGCGTACTTTTCCGGTTAATGGCAAGTTTAGCGAACCTCAAGCCGCGCTTTATAACATTGTACTTAAAGCCCAAGAAGTGGCTTTTGAAGAAGTTAAACCCGGCGGGTTTATGTCGCATGCCAATAAACGTGCAATGGAAGTAATGACTCAAGGATTACTTGATTTAGGTATTTTAACCGGCGACCTTGATGAGCTAATGGCAAAAGGTGCCTGTAAAGAATATTACATGCACGGTCTTGGCCACTGGTTAGGCCTTGATGTTCACGATGTAGGCGATTACAAACAAAACAACGTTGAGCGCGCATTTGAGCCAGGCATGGTGTTAACCATAGAGCCTGGGCTTTACATTAGTGAAGATTCAAACGCACCGCCGCAATATAAAGGCATTGGTATTCGTATCGAAGATAATTTACTTATTACTGAGTCAGGGCATGAAAACCTCACCTTGAGTGTGCCTAAAACCATAAACGATATAGAAGCACTTATGCAAAGTGCAAAAAGCGCATAAGCTTGGAGAAATAAAGTGGCTAAGCAGTTTGATGTCGTTGTTATTGGGGGCGGGCTTGCAGGGGCAAGTTGTGCGCTAAGCATTGCTAAAACAAACCCTTCACTCGCTATTGCGGTAGTAGAAGCAAACCAAGTAACGGGCGATTACCACCCAAGTTTTGACGACAGAAGTATTGCCCTTGCACAGCAGTCGGTTGAGTATTTACAGCAGTTAAATTTATTTGAGCCACGTGCGCCATACACAGCAGCAATAAAAAAAGTAAGCGTGTCGGATCGTGGTCACTTTGGTAAAGCACATATTAGTTGCGACGAGTTTGCTAAACCGTCATTAGGTTACGTGGTTGAGGTAAACCCGTTTGGCCGCGCACTGTATCAGCGTTTAACGCAAGCGAGTATTGCACTTTATTGCCCCGATAGCGTAAGCGCTATTAAGCAAAGCCTAAACAGTAATGAGGTTACTTTACAAAGCGGCGAGCAACTTAATACTAAGCTACTGGTTATTGCCGATGGTGCGCAATCTCCAACCCGTAACTTACTGGGTTTAGGCTTTAATACTCAGCCCTATGAACAAGGCGCTATTATAGCCAATGTTGAAGTAGCAGGCGGGCATAACAACCATGCGTATGAGCGCTTTACCGAGCACGGCCCTATGGCGCTTTTACCAATGAGCAATAGCCGTTATTCATTAGTGTGGTGCATGAAGCAACAGCACGTTGAGCAGCATACAGCCTTAAACGAAAATGATTTTTTAAACGCACTGCAAAGTGCATTTGGTTATCGGGCAGGGCAATTTACAAAAGTGGGCACACGCACAAGCTACCCGCTAGTATATGGCCAAGCTGAATCATTAACAGCGCATCGTACGGTAGTCATTGGTAACGCTGCTCATGCTATTCATCCCATTGCAGGGCAGGGCTTTAATTTAGGCCTGCGTGATGTACAAGTACTTAGTAATTTAATTGCAACAAGTAAAAACGAGTTAGGCAGTTATGCGTTTACCCGTGAGTATTCACAAAAGCGTAGCAGCGATATAAATACCGTAATGAGTTTAACCGACGCACTGGTTAGGCTTTTTTCAAACTCGTCACGAGTATTAGCGCTTGGGCGCAGCATTGGGCTTTTCTCAATGGATTTATTTCCCGCATTAAAAGCACCGTTGGCCAAGCAGCTAATGGGGCAAGTTAAACAAGGTACACGTTTATGAAGCAAGCACAGGTTTGTATAGTGGGTGGTGGCTGCGTAGGCTTAACCCTCGCGTTAGGACTCGCTAAAGCCAATGTAAGTGTTGTGGTGCTAGACGCCGCGCCAAAGCAATTACCGCCAAGTGATGAATACGCCTTGCGGGTAAGTGCGCTGAGTATTGCAAGCCAAAACCTGTTTGAGCAATTAAACGTATGGCCACACATAATGGCAGAGCGAGCGTGTGCCTATACGCATATGGACGTACGCGACGCCGACAGCTTTGGTAAAATAACCTTTAATAACGAGCAACTTGAGCTTGAACACTTAGGCCATATAGTTGAAAACGATATTATTCGTTTTGCACTTATAAAAGAGCTAGAGCAACACCCCACTGCCACACTGATGTTTGATACTGAGTATCAACAAATACACCAAAGTGAGTCCGACGTATTTATAACCCTTAAAAGCGGTGAGCCTATTATTGCTAAGCTGCTGGTGGCGGCCGATGGCGCAAATTCGGCTATTCGTAAACAATTTAATATGGCGCTAAGCTTTAAAGATTACGACCATCATGCATTGGTTGCTACGGTTAAAACCAAAGAGCCACACGCAAACACCGCACGCCAAGTGTTTTTACCAACTGGGTCACTGGCATTTTTACCCCTTAGCGATGACAACACCCATTCTATTGTGTGGTCTACCAGCCCTAATCATTGCGATGAATTGCTAGCAATGGACGACACTACTTTTAATAAAGCTGTAATGGCAGCCATAGATGGCCAATGCGGGCTGTGTGAAGTGCAAAGTAAACGCGCAGCATTTCCACTTAAAATGCGCTACGCCCAGCAATGGGTAAGTGGCAAAGTGGTATTAATGGGTGATGCAGCGCACACCATTCACCCACTTGCAGGGCTTGGTATGAACCTAGGCCTAAAAGACGCCGCGTATTTAATTGAGCTACTGACAAGTGATAGTAAAGAGTTTGCGAGTACCCGTACACTTCGCGATTACGAGCGCACCCGCAAGCTCGACGCGCAAAAGCACATAGCCATGATGCAAGGGCTTAAAGAGTTATTTGAAGGAGCCAACCCGGTTAAAAAGCTGATACGTGGAGTCGGGCTGTCACTCGTTGATAACCTAGGCCCAATAAAACACCTGTTCGCCAAAGAAGCGATAGGCAAATAACGTAGGTTGGGAAGAGCGAAGCGAAACCCAACGTATAAAGTAAAGTAGTTAGTTTTTAGCTATCAGCTTTCAGTAAAGAAAAACCGATGTTTAGGTAAAACATCGGTTTTTGTTTTTAAGTGGCTTTAAACAGATTAAAAGCTGCGCTTTTCACGCGAGCAAGCTTTGCGTTTACACACAAACCCAACGCACTTATCGTAATTCTGCTTGTTGATATAAAGCGAACGCATATTAATATGACCCTGATAGCTGATAGCT
>BJUT01000080.1 GCA_007988745.1 Pseudoalteromonas atlantica | reverse complement strand
TAAACGCGATACCGAACTAATAGATGCAAGCGCTTCCCCTCTAAAGCCTAAGGAGCAAATGTTTTCTAAATCATCGAGTGATTTAAGTTTACTTGTTGCATGGCGAGAAAGCGCTAAAGTGAGCTCATTTTTGCCAATACCTGAGCCATTATCACGAATACGAATAAGCTTGTGACCACCCCGCTCTATGTCTATTTGCACACGCGTAGCGCCCGCATCTAAGCTATTTTCTACCAGTTCTTTAACCACTGAAGCCGGGCGTTCAACCACTTCACCTGCCGCTATTTGGTTAGCTAATCGTGCAGGTAATATTTCAATACTCATGAGGCCCCTAATACGTGTACAGGTTTAATAAACATCAACTCTGCGGTATGTCCAGCTCTTGACCTATAAACAAGGTGTTTGAGCGTAGTTGATTAACTTGCTTTAATTTGGCTACCGATACGCCATACCGACTCGCTAATAGACTTAGCGATTCACCTGGGCGAACTTTATGCTTAGTTGGGTACTGCGATTTAAGCTTTGCAAATAACGAATCATCAGGTGGGTTTTTTAAGTAATAATTTTTTATAGACGTAAACATCGCTTTAGCTAAGCGTTCCTGATGATTAGCGCTTTTTAACATGCGCTCTTCACGGGGGTTTGAAATAAAACCTGTCTCAACCAAAATGGAAGGAATATCTGGCGACTTTAATACGGCAAGACTTGCATGTTGTGGATCTTTTTTATGTAATTTAGCGACCTTTTTTAGCTCTTTTACTACTTCTTCAGCCACACTAAGCCCTGTTTTCATTGAATGGTCCATAGACATATCGAGTAGCGCTTGCGCGAGGTACTTTTCGTTAGCAGCATCTTTAATTACATCAGCTGCACCACCTAAAAGCTCTGAGTGTTTTTCTTTATCTTCTATCCATTTACCAATCTCAGAATTAGCGCGACCAAGCGATAACACCCACACCGAAGCACCATTTGGCCCAGGGCTGGTAAATGCATCAGCATGAATTGACACTAAAAAGTCGGCTTTTTTCTGGCGTGCTCGGTTGGTACGGGTATTAAGCTTAACAAAGTAGTCGCCACTTCTTACCATGCGCGAAATCATGCCACGTTCGCCGTCAATCATACGCTCTAAACGTTTAGCTATTTGCAGGGTAATGGTTTTTTCATACGTACCAGAGGGGCCAATAGAACCAGGGTCTTCTCCGCCATGGCCCGCATCAATTGCAATAACAATGTCTCGCTCTTGGCTTAATTGGCGCTTTTTAGCTGCTTTTTGGGCAGGTGTAGTACTTACTGCGGGTTCACTTTTATTATATAAATCCACAACCAGCCTATTTTTGTACGGGCCAGTAGGTGCCAGCGCAAAAATAACCGGCTTAATAGGCGCTGTTAGCTCAAATACAAAACGTACACTTTGTTTATTTTTAGGCTTTGAATAGCGCAGCTTGCTTACAATTTTGTGTTTAGAAGGAATACTCGGTAATACTTTTAACCCTTTGGTGTTTTCAAGGTCGACCACTAAGCGACTCGGGTTTTTAAGCATAAAATAGCTGAAATCGGGCTTATCATCTAAATCAAATACCACCCGCGTGCTATCTGGCGAGGGCCATACTCGTACACTATTTATGGTATTTTTTGCCCACAACGGTAAGCTCACAGCGAAAACTATGAAACAAATAAAAAGTTTAACTACACCTCGATTCATTATAACTACCATTGCCTTAACTATTTATTATTATGAGAGCGGGCGCCTTGACCCGCTATTAGCTTATTAACCTAAACGTTGGATAGTAAATCTACCTTAAGCTGCTATTTTGTACGCCAACTAAAAAGGTAACTTTGATGCTTTTATATTTCAATGTGTTAGTAAGTATATTAACTCGGGTTTAGGTTAGTTAGTTTTTCGACAATTGCTATTCCGCGCTCGCTGGCACTATTAATAACAATTTTGCGCTCATCGCCAACGTAACTTAAGGTAATGTCTAAATCGGGAACAGGTATAAATTCTCCCCCTTTTTCTGGCCACTCAACAATACAAATAGCCTGCTCAGAAAAGTAATCTCTTATACCCATGTACTCAAGCTCTTCAGGATCGCCTAACCGGTATAAGTCAAAATGATATACATTAGCACGTGTCAGTTCGTATGGCTCTACCAACGTATAGGTTGGGCTTTTTACCTTACCAGTGTGGCCAAAGCCTTGCACTACACCACGCGTAAATGTTGTTTTACCTGCGCCTAAATCACCGTGTAAATAAATTACTGCACCTTGCTCTATAATAGCAGCCACTTTGTTACCCATTGCTACTGTGGCTATTTCATCATTTAGGTGAGCTTCAAAACTACGCGTCATTGTTACCTCAAAATTTACTAAAAGCGCATCTTTGCTAATCATACCAGAATATTTCTTGAAGGCGATAAATTGGCGTTTTAGGCATAAAAAAACCGGCCTAAGCCGGTTTTAATTAACTGGGGCTTTATAGCCCTAGTTTTTTCTCAAGGTAGTGGATATTTGTACCACCACTTTGGAAGTTTTCGTCTGCAAGAATTTTCTTATGTAATGGCGTGTTTGTTTTGATGCCATCAATAACTAATTCGTTCAACGCATTACGAGCACGGGCAATAGCCACATCACGGTTTTCACCGTAAGTAATAAGCTTACCAATCATCGAATCGTAATGTGGGGGTACTGTATAGTCAGCATAAATATGGCTATCCCAACGAATACCTAAACCACCTGCAGGGTGGAAACGTGTAATTTTACCCGGCGACGGGATAAACGTTTCTGGGTCTTCTGCGTTAATACGACATTCAATTGCATGGCCGCGGATAACCACGTCATCTTGCGTGAAAGATAGCGGTTGCCCAGCAGCAATTTTCAGCTGCTCTTTAATTAAATCAACACCGCTTACCATTTCAGTCACTGGGTGCTCAACTTGAATACGGGTGTTCATTTCGATGAAGTAAAATTCGCCGTTTTCGTATAAAAACTCAAACGTACCCGCACCACGGTAACCAATTTCGATACATGCACGTGTACAGCGCTCACCAATAAATTTACGCACTTCAGCCGTTATACCTGGCGCTGGTGCTTCTTCAACTACTTTTTGGTGACGACGTTGCATAGAACAGTCACGCTCACCTAAATGAACAGCATTACCTTGTCCATCAGCAAGTACCTGAATTTCAATATGGCGAGGGTTTTCAAGGAATTTTTCCATGTAAACCATGCTATTACCAAAAAACTGTTTCGCTTCTTGTTGAGTAAGTGCGATTGAATCAATTAATTCAGCTTCGCTACGTACTACACGCATACCACGGCCACCACCGCCACCAGCGGCTTTAATAATTACCGGGTAACCAATGCGCTTTGCAATTTGCATGTTGCGTTCTTTGTCATCCGATACCGGACCGTCAGAACCAGGTACACATGGTACACCAGCTTTGCGCATTGCATTGATTGCCGATACTTTATCGCCCATAAGACGAATAGTGTCGCCTTTTGGACCAATAAATACAAAGCCGCTTTGCTCAACTTGGTCAGCAAAATCTGCATTTTCTGAAAGAAAACCATATCCTGGGTGAATCGCTACAGCGTCTGTTACTTCAGCAGCCGCAATAATGCGCGGAATATCTAAGTAACTTTCAGTGGCTGGAGGTCTACCGATACAAATGGTTTCATCTGCAAGTAATACGTGCTTAAGATCGCGATCCGCCGTTGAATGCACAGCAACCGTTTTGATCCCAAGCTCTTTGCAGGCGCGCAATACGCGAAGTGCTATTTCACCTCGGTTTGCAATGACTACTTTATCTAACATAAGAGTTGGCCTTTAGGTTACTAAATTATTCAATGATGAATAGAGGTTGATCAAATTCTACTGGTTCGCCATTTTCAACTAAAATAGCTGTAACTGTACCCGCTTTATCTGACTCAATTTGGTTCATCATTTTCATTGCTTCAACGATACATAAAGTATCACCTACTTTAACTTGAGAACCTACTTCTACGTATGCTGGCGCTTCTGGAGAAGCTGCTGAGTAAAATGAACCAACCATAGGTGATTTAACTTGATGGCCTGCAGGCGCTGCTGGTGTAGCATCAGCTTCAACGGCTGGCGCAGCTTGTGCTGGTGCCGCAGGTGCTGGAGCAGCAAATTGCTGTGGTGCGTACTGAGCGTAAGCAGGACCTGCGCTCATGTTGTTACGGTTAATACGTACTGATTCTTCACCTTCAGTGATTTCTAGCTCAGCAATACCTGATTCTTCTACTAATTCGATTAGCTTTTTGATCTTGCGAATATCCATGAACGACCCGCCTATAAGTTTGTTAGTTTAAATTAATTCGAGTTTTGCAACCGGCTCACGGCAGCGTTCAATGCTGCGTGGTAACCCATTGCACCTAATCCACATACCACACCTTGCGCCACATCAGAAAAATACGAATGATGACGAAATGCTTCACGTGCATGCACATTACTTAAGTGCACCTCAAAAAAAGGAATATCAACGCTTAACAATGCATCACGTAAAGCGACGCTAGTATGCGTAAATGCAGCAGGATTAATAATTATGTAATCAACTGCCTGCCAAGCATCGTGTATTCTTTCTATAAGGGCTTGCTCACTATTACTTTGAAAATGCGTAAGCTGAACATCTAGACCCTCTGCGGCAGTCGTTAGTTCGCTCATAATTTCACCAAGAGTGTGCAAACCGTACTTTTCTGGCTCACGCTTTCCTAGCATGTTTAAGTTTGGACCATTTATAACTAAAAGTTTAAATTTTGCAGCCATAATACGCGATATATCCTCTAAGTAATGAGTTAAGCCGTTGCGAGCTAAGTTTGTACACTAAATTAAGTATAAAAAACAAAAATTGCAACAAATTCTCACGTTAGCCAACTATTATAGTCAGTTCGATGTAAATAGCAGCAAAATACTGGTCTAATCTCTGGAGGTGTAATAAATATGACGTAATTGGAGGCAAGCCACTTGGTAAGCCCAAGCGGCTAAATTGCACTATTATTGTGCGCTGGCGCGCACTGCAGCTAGGTGGGTGGCAAAATCATCAGCGTTTAAAAATCCTGTAACGCGCTCTGAACTTAGCTCTTGCCCTTGTGTGTTAAAAAACAAAATACTGGGTAAACCAAACACAGTGAACTCTTCCATCAGCTCAATGGTGGTGTCATCACTTTGTGTTAAATCGATTTGAATTAACTGATAGTGACTAAACTCGCTCTGTACTTTGGCATCTGGAAATGTGTAATGCTCAAACTCTTTACATGCCACACACCAATCGGCGTATAAATCAACCATCACCAGTTTGCCTTGCTGATTAGCTTCAGCAACAGCGTTTTTTAGCTCAGTTAAATTAGCCACTTGTTTAAACTCATTACTTTGCTGACTAACCTGCCCAACCTGTTGCTGCGGCCAAATAACGTTTTTAGCTAATGTAAAACCAGTAACTACTAAAAATGTAGCACTAAACCAAAGCGCTGTTTTAAGCTTGCTTTGTGGCTGAGCACTCTGCCAATAGTGTAAATAAACAGCCGTTGCCAGTGCTAAAATACCTGCCATAAGTAAAATAATGTCGGCGCTAATTATGCGCTCTAATAAAATAAGTGGCACAACAAGCATAATAAAACCAAATAACGTTTTAACTTGCTCCATCCAACCGCCAGCTTTAGGAAGCAATTTGCCACCAGACGTACCGAGTAATAAAAGCGGTAGGCCCATTCCTAAACTTAATACATACAGGGTTAAACCACCGACAAGGTAGTCACCACTTTGCGCTACAAATAATAGCGCAGCAGACAACGGAGCTGTGGTACAAGGTGATGCAATTAACCCTGACAACACCCCCATTAAAAACACACCTATGTAATTGCCGCCTTTTTGGTTATTACTGACTTGCGTTAGCTTGCTCATCATGGCGCTGGGTAACTTAATTTCGTACCAGCCAAACATCGACATTGCGAGCAATACAAACAGTAAACTAAAACTAATAAGTACATAAGGGTGTTGTAAATACCCCTGCACTTGCCCGCCTAAGGCCGCCACTACTAATCCTAATGCAGCATAAGTAAGCGCCATACCTTGTATATATACAAACGACAACGCAAACGCTTTTTTAGTAGATAAATTTTGCTGCCCTGCAATTAAACTCGATAAAATAGGAAACATAGGGAACACACAGGGTGTAAACGCAAGCCCCACCCCAACAACAAAAAATATGAGTAAATTGGTTACTAAACTTTGACTTGCTAATCGCTCTGTAAAACTTAAATCTTGAGTGGTTGTATTACTTTGGCTACGCGTTGAGTCTACAGAAGGAGTTAATGCGTTTAATGTATCAGCGGCATCAGCAGATGAGTTATTACCTTGCGCTTGCTCTGAGGCAATAACGCCTAAAGGAATACTAATAACCTCAGGCGGATAACATAGCCCTGCTTTGGCACAGCCCTGATAACGCACCTTTACAACAGCACCCTCTGTAACATTACTGAGCTTACTTATAACACTCACACTATTGAAAAAAACTTCGGTTTTGCCAAAAAACTCGTCTTCAATTATTTCGCCAGAACCGGCATCGCCTACCTTTATGTTGGCGCCTTTGGCGATAATTTCTATTTTCTTTTTATAAAGGTAATAGTCAGGGGCTATATCCCACCCCACAAATAAAGTACTACCTTGTTGATCAAAATCAAATACAAACGCTTGGTCTACGGGTAAAAAGGTTTGCTGTGGCGGGGCAAGTAAATCACCTAGCACATTATTGGTGTTTGCCTTTGCAGGAAGCGCCAGCAAGCTAACCAATAATAAAAAGAAAAACCGCATTAATTTAATACCTCATCCATCCAATGAAAATAAGCCAAATTACCAGTGGCCACATCAACCACTTGAATTTCGGGTACTTCGTAACTGTGTAAACTTTTGATGGTTTCAAAAACATCATTCATTTTTTCTGATTTTGTTTTAATCAGTAGCTTTGCTTCTATCTCTTGGGCAACATCGCCTTCCCACATATAAACTGAGGTCATATTTGGTAAAATATTTACACACGCCGCTAATTTTTGCGCTACAAGTGCTTTTGCTAAAGTGCGTGCTTCAGCCTCATCTTTGCACGTGGTAAATATCAATTTAAATTGCGTAGTCATAATTAACCTTTACTAATTTATAGGGAACTAATGCAATAGTATCTGATAGCTAGTGTAATGTGTAGGCGATGAATAATTGTAGATATTAAGCAATTATTAATCACTTTAAGCTCAACCTTGAAAATAGACCCCTTCACCCTCACTTATATTTCATCCACTCTTTTGAGTGCCATTATTTAGAGAGCCCTATGTTTAGATTTTTATTTGTGTTGTTTATTATCATTCCTATCATCGAAATTGCGCTACTAATACAGGTTAGCGATGTAATTGGTGGATTTGCGACTATAGCCCTAGTGATTGTTACGGCTATTTTGGGCGCCAGAATGGTTAAACAACAAGGTATGGGTGCATTACAAAATGCACAAAGCCAAATGGCCCAAGGGCAAATGCCAGCTAAAGAATTATTTACCGGTATTTGCGTGATCATTGCGGGTGTTTTATTGCTAACCCCAGGCATTATGACCGATCTATTCGGCCTACTATTATTAACCCCCTCAATACGCAACAAACTTGCTGCAGGCCTTGCAAGTCAAGCAACGGTACGCATGAGCACAGGTGCACAGCAAGGCTCTTCAGCCTTTTCACAACACGCACACTCGCAGCAAGAACAACAGCATGTAAATAAACCAACTACCATTGATGGCGAGTATGAGAGAAAAGATTAAAAATTTATCGATTTTTCTCTTGGAATTTTACACTCTACCCCCATTAATGAATGCAAATTAGAAAAGCTTTTTTCTGTACTGTTCAGAAACTGTTAGGAGAACTAAAAAAATGAACATTCGTCCTTTACAAGATCGCGTAATCGTTAAGCGTCTAGAAGAAGAAACCAAGTCTGCTGGCGGTATTGTATTAACTGGCTCTGCAGCTGAAAAATCAACTCGCGGAGAAGTTATTGCTGTTGGCAATGGTCGCGTTCTAGATAACGGTGACGTTAGAGCTTTAGAAGTAAAAGCCGGTGACACTGTGTTATTTGGCTCATATGTTGAAAAAACTGAAAAGATCGAAGGTCAAGAGTACCTGATCATGCGTGAAGACAACATTTTAGGCATTGTAGGCTAACCCTACTTTTCGTTTAACAAACATTTAAGAATTTAGAGGAAATTAAAGATGGCAGCAAAAGAAGTACTTTTTGCAGGTGACGCACGCACTAAAATGCTAACAGGCGTAAATATCCTAGCAAACGCAGTAAAAGTGACCTTAGGTCCTAAAGGCCGTAACGTAGTACTAGATAAATCATTTGGCTCTCCAGTGATCACCAAAGATGGTGTATCTGTAGCAAAAGAAATCGAACTTGAAGACAAGTTTGAAAACATGGGTGCACAAATGGTAAAAGAAGTTGCATCTAAAGCAAATGATGCAGCGGGTGACGGTACTACTACCGCAACTGTACTTGCGCAATCTATTGTAAACGAAGGTCTTAAAGCGGTTGCTGCGGGTATGAACCCAATGGATCTTAAGCGCGGTATTGATAAAGCAATTATCGCTGCTGTAGAAGAACTTAAAGCGCTATCTGTACCATGTGCTGATACTAAAGCTATTGCACAAGTAGGTACTATTTCAGCTAACTCTGATAAAGAAATTGGCGACATCATTGCACAAGCAATGGAAAAAGTAGGCCGTAACACAGGTGTTATTACTGTAGAAGAAGGTCAATCACTAGAGAACGAATTAGATGTTGTAGAAGGCATGCAGTTTGACCGTGGTTACCTATCTCCGTACTTTATCAATAACGCTGAAAAAGGCGCTGTTGAGCTAGACAACCCGTTCATTCTACTTGTAGATAAAAAAGTATCTAACATTCGTGAGTTACTACCTACATTAGAAGCCGTTGCTAAAGCAAGCAAGCCACTATTAATCATTGCTGAAGACCTAGAAGGCGAAGCACTTGCAACGCTTGTAGTTAACAATATGCGCGGTATTGTTAAAGTATCAGCAGTTAAAGCCCCTGGTTTTGGCGACCGTCGTAAAGCAATGCTACAAGATATCGCCGTATTAACTGGCGGTACTGTTATCTCTGAAGAAATTGGTTTAGAGCTTGAAAAAGCAACTATCGAAGACCTAGGTACTGCTAAGCGTGTAGTAATCACTAAAGATGATACAACTATCATTGATGGTGCGGGTGAAGAAGATGGCATTAACGGCCGTGTTGCTCAAATTAAAGCACAGATTGAAGAAGCAACGTCTGACTACGATAAAGAAAAACTACAAGAGCGTATGGCTAAACTTGCCGGCGGTGTTGCAGTAATTAAAGTAGGCGCAGCGACTGAAATTGAAATGAAAGAGAAAAAAGACCGTGTTGAAGATGCATTACATGCAACTCGTGCAGCGGTTGAAGAAGGCGTAGTACCTGGTGGTGGTGTTGCTCTTGTACGTGCTGCTAGCAAGCTAGTTGAGCTACTTGGCGACAACGAAGACCAAAACCACGGTATCAAAGTTGCTCTTCGTGCAATGGAAGCACCACTTCGTCAAATCGTAACAAATGCAGGCGACGAAGCGTCAGTAGTAATAAACGCTGTTAAAGGTGGCGAAGGTAACTACGGTTACAACGCAGCCTCTGGCGAATACAACGATATGCTTGAAATGGGTATCCTAGATCCAACTAAAGTAACGCGCTCTGCACTACAATTTGCAGGTTCGATTGCGGGTCTAATGATCACTACCGAAGCAATGGTTGCTGAAATCCCTAAAGAAGAAGCTGCTGGTGCCCCTGATATGGGTGGCATGGGCGGAATGGGTGGCATGGGCGGAATGATGTGATCATCCTCCTTTAAGCACCTTGCTTATATAAAAACCCAGCTTCGGCTGGGTTTTTGCTTTTTAGTACAAGCCTATTGTTATTGCTTAATTTATCTCCAAATCTATACCATGAGTTATTGGATTAAAGGTAAAAGGATTTGCTTAATAATAATGAATTAATCTCCTTCTTTATTTTGGTATCACTTATAACAGGGTTAGTGGTATTTATTGCTTGGATTATGCTTAAGCTCGTTATATGGGGTAAGAGCATGTCTAAAGGAGCGTATTTATTTTTAGCATTTTTTCCACTAATTTCACTTATGCCTATCCCACCCCCTACTTATGAAAATGTTCAAAAGGCCAAGCAAGAGCAGCGTAAACGAAAAGAAGACTCAGGTGACGACCCTACGAATGAAGATGAGTAAGCCAGTTTAGCTACGTAAATTAAAACACTCTTTAAGGACGCTTTAAGCATGCTCTAAGGTTTAAAATAGAGTGAACCTTTTTACTACTAACCCTATATGCGAAGCCAATGTATAACGTACAACTCCCCTTAAAATAAGCTTTAATAAACATTTACCTATACTATTTAACCCTGTATTGATATGTGAAAATACACCGACATAAAACAACTTTAGGTTTTTAAGTTATGCCAAAGCAGCATATAGGTAGTATTGCTCTTGTTGTAAAAGACTATGACGAAGCAATCGCATTTTATACAAAAAAATTAAGCTTTGAATTAGTGGAAGATACGGATTTAGGTGATGGAAAACGCTGGGTGTTAATAACTCCACCCAACTCAAACGGCACACATATATTACTTGCACAAGCCACAGAGCCTGAGCAGTTTAACGCTGTTGGTAATCAAGCAGGTAGCCGTGTATGGCTATTTTTAAACACTGACAACTTTTGGCACGACTACGAAAGCATGCTAGAAAATGGCGTAGTATTTCATGAGCAGCCTCGTAATGAGCCTTACGGTACGGTGGCCGTATTTGAAGATCTCTATGGTAACAAATGGGATCTTATTCAACAAAGCTAAATACTTAGTTGATTAACGACCTGACTATTTGAAATAAATCCGAGGGTAGCATGCCGCGCTGCCCTTGCTCTTCAGCCGCAACTTCACCAGCTCGAGCATGAAGAGTTACCCCGTATCGCGCTGCTTCATCGATACTAAGCCCTTGAGCAAGCAATGCACCAATAATACCTGTAAGTACGTCGCCACTCCCTCCCACGGCAAGTGCTGCATTACCATTTTCACACACCCAAGTGTTTTTACCGTTATCAATTAAAGAGCCAGCGCCTTTTAATATGCAAGTAGCATTATACCGTTTTGCGCATAATCGCACGCTATCAAACCTATTTGACTCTATTTCAGATGTATTTTTGCTAATGAGCCGAGCCGCCTCACCAGGATGCGGAGTAAGAACACATTGAGCCAACGTATAAGCACTTGCATTTTCAGCTAATAAATTAAGTGCATCAGCATCAAGTACAAGCGGCGTATTGTGCTCTTGGCAATAGTGCATTACTGTGCAAAACGTTTTTTTAGCCCATTCATCCTGCCCAAGTCCAGGACCAAGTACAACACAACTTGCCCACTCTAAAGCCTGTTCAAGGTTTTCACTCATGACCATTAATTCTGCCCTACCTATGCTTATTGGCATAATAGAGCTTTGATGCGTATAAACCTTCACCATCCCCGCACCTGCTCGTAGCGCAGCTTCACTACTGAGCCTAATTGCTCCCGCAGTACCTTGGTTGCCACCTACGCATAATAACTTGCCATGATTGCCCTTATGGCTATTTAAAGCCCGAGAGCCCAAACGTTTAAAGCTATCTATATTTATCAAGTGAGCACAAGGTGAAGCCAGTTGACTAAAAGTATCTTCAATTGCTAATTCATCGAGAATCAACTCACCGGCATGCTGTTTACCTGTCCCTGTAGAAAGGCCCTGTTTAATCGCAATAAAAGTAAGTGTTTTTGTTGCCTGAATAGCTGCGCCTAATACTTCACCTGTATTTGCATCAATCCCTGAGGGAACATCGATACTTAAAACAGGCTTTTCGCTTTGGTTGATGGCAGTAATAATCTCACAATAATTTTCGCGAACAGGTGAATTAAGCACAGTACCTAGTAACCCATCAATCACACAGTCACAGCAATCTAAATCACTCTTTGCAAACTCGTTAACTATGCCACCAGTATCAAGCCATAGCTGCTTTGCTTTAGCAGCATCACCACTGAGTGTTTTAGCAGGATCTATAGCGCAAACTTTAACCTCTGCGCCAGAGTCCTTAATTAAACACGCGGCTATGTAAGCATCACCCGCATTATTGCCATTACCTACAATAATCAAAGTAAGCTTAGCGTTAAAAGACTGCCACTGCTTGTATACGGACTCCCCCGCTCGCTGCATTAAAGTAAATAAATCTATTCCACATTGCTTAGCCGCCTCTCCCTCATAGGAGCGAATCTGCTCTTTTGTGTAAATATGCCTTTGTTTATTTAACATAGAAACTCGCCATAAATAAGTGTGTAGATGCTCTATAACTATAGCTTGGGATAAAAGAGCACTTTTCAATAGCGGATTTAGCATGTTAAACAGCTATTAAAACGAAAATTGAAGGCTTTAGTACAAAGAGTGTGAGTTCTGTGGTGGGCTTTTGCCGCGGGTTTCGTGATACTCAACCCACGCTACGGAGGTGGGGATATTACGTAAAGACATGTATTTAACTTGTCTGC
>BJUT01000079.1 GCA_007988745.1 Pseudoalteromonas atlantica | reverse complement strand
TCGCCCCTAGATTGAACAAATTTCAATCCGCAAAGATCAACACGCCCTTATACTTTTATAAAACTAAGGAGCCCCATGTTTTCACTATTTAAATCAGACCCGACAAAAAAACTACGCAAAGAGTACGATGCAAAGCTTGAGCAAGGCATGCAAGCACAGCGTAAAGGCGACATTAAAAGCTACGCCATGTTAAGCGCAGAAGCCGAAAAAATCTGGAGTGAAATAGAAGCGCTTGAGGCTAAAAAAGCCAGATAATACCAATCGTGTTAAGTAATTAGACATTTATAGCGACGGATAAATAGAGTGATAACAAGGCATAAATTTCGACATGTAGTTTTTCTACATGAGAAATTTATAACGCAGTTAACGCTTTATTTAGCACGCGAGAAAGGCTAAATATTTAAGTCGATTGGTATAAATATCGTGTCTGTACTGTTTTAAAAGTAGAAAGACGCGTTTAGTAAATAATTCATCACCTCGTTTTATAGCCTCCACCAGCCAAAAACCACCTTTTATAATAGGCTTGCATAAACAAATGTACTTAAAGCGGTTACTTATATTTTCGATGCAGTTTTTATTGGCGGTTAAATGATTTAAAAAAGGGGTTTGGTTTTCATTTTAAATCTTTAGCGCTGTATTTGCTTACTGCGCAGGCGTTTTTCCTCCTAAGTCAGAAAATGAGGACTCTTTCCTCTTTTCTGCATATTATTAAAAGAACAGCCTAACTTAAAGTTTAATACTCGCAATGTGTTACAAGATTTGTTATTAATATTAAAAATAAATAAGAGGACATACATTGCTCATAAAAAGAGGAAAGCTTCGTCTTATAAATCCGTTAAGTTGCATCAGGGAAGTTCCGTGTATTTTTATGTAGATGAAAGTGGTCAAACAGGGTTAGAATTGTTTGATAATAACCAACCATTCTTATACTACGGTGTTTTAAGTTCTGAATTTAACCTTGATGAAGTCAGTTTGCCTCATGTAGAAAAGCTTAGAAATTATTTGGGAGTTGAAAGGCTTCATGCAGCAGAATTAGGCAATGGTAGACTTGTTAGTATCGTAGATGATTTAGTAGCGCTTAAAGAAAAATACAATTTATCCTTTGATTTCTATCGAGTAACTAAAAAAGACCATGCGGCATTGTGTTTTTTCGATCAGGTTTTTGATCAAGGTAATAACCCTGCTGTACCCTGGAATGCTTATTGGACACCATTGAGATATGTTTTGGTTTCAAAAGTAAGTTTCTTATTCGATGAGGCTTTATTAAAAAAATCTTGGAAAGCACGGATTGCAATTAATAAAGAATTTGCAGAAAAAGAACTGATTGAAGTCTGCCAAGAATTACTTAATAGAGTTCATCATCTGCCAGATAAGCGCTCAATAGAAATTATTACTGATGCGCTGGAGTGGGCAATTGAAAACCCGAGTAAAATTTATTATCACGCCACTTCAAAAGAAGATAAGCTTCTGATATCTCCAAACCTTATTGGGTTTCAATCTGTAATGCTTGGTATTGCTACCCGATTAGAAAATACAAAATCAGAAGCTACAAAAGTAGTTGTAGATCGCCAGTCAGAATTTAATAAAGCTCAAGAATGGATTTCAGATTTATATCGAAATACCAAAAACTTAGATGAACCCATGGAGTTTGGCCCAGGAATGCCAACAATGGATTTAAGGCATATGCCATCAGTGCCAATTGAATGCACTCCTGGAACCGATAGTTCGGGATTAGAAATAGTTGATATTTATATTTGGATATTCAAGCGCCAAATGGAAGGTAACCCCCTTGCCACTGAGCTTTTTCCTTTGATTCACGGGCAAGCAAATGGCATGTTTAATGAAGTTTCTATACAGGCCCTAATGGAGCGCTGGGAAAAGTGGTTTCAAGAATTACCAATACCGACATCTGAACAAATAGAAAAGGGTAGAGAGTTGTTGGAAATTGATAAAGAAAGAAGAAAAAAGCATGTAAAGTCTGCAACTTAACAAAGCGTTATACGTGGGCTAATCCGTCGCATTTTTTAACCTATTAACAAGAAGAAATATGGATATAAAAGCAGTAAGAAAAGAAATGTTAAGTGAGCTGACTGATCAAGTTGGTGTTTACGCTTTATGTGATTTAGACAAAAGTCCAATATATATTGGGCAATCTACCGATGGAATAAGAGCAAGGGTAAATCGCCATTTGACGAGTGCTAGAAGCGATGTTATTGCGAATAGGCAGCTTGATATTTGGGAAATCTACGAAGTTTGGGCATGGCCAGTAGGAGAAAAACTCCCTAAAGGAACACCCAAAGCGGAGAAAGATAGGCAAAAACATAAAATAACAAGCTTAGAAAACTATTTAATAAGTTATTACAATTCAATTAGTCCATTAGTAAACGGAAAGCTACCAGTATCTACTGAAATAACTCCAGAGGTACCCGTTAAACAAACTGTACCGATTATGCATGAAGAAGAGCGATTACAGCGATTGGAACCATCGCGCAGATTACCGCGACAAATGGAGCACTTAACTAATCTATTTAGCCACATTCTTGAGGTAAAAAATAACCCAGAACAAAGACGTATGCTTAGGGTTCATTTCAATAGGACAGACAAATATTACAAAGGCTTTATGGCAGACTCAGGAGAAGACGAAGTGTAGATTATGAGGCCTCTTGGATAGGTTTGAGCAAATGCTTTTCAATCCAAGAAACAGCTGGAACTACTAAGCCATCACCAAACACATGATATGCATCATTATATTTGCTAGGTAGCTTATAATTATCCGGGACACCCATTAGTCTAGCGGCCTCTCTGCGAGATAGCAGTCTAGCTTTTACTTCGCCATTATCAACCAGAACTAAGGTTTGTCTGCTAGAACCTCCAGTGGGGGTTCTTAAGCACCCTGCGGTGCCATCAAACCTCACTTCAGCTCTTTGAAGTTTTTCTCCATTCTTTTGTTTTCTTACCCTTTTGTACAATCCTCCGACAACCAGTCCATTTTCCCTTTTAGCTTGATTAAGTTTTTCTAGATTTGTTTCGCTCATCATTGAGATGAGCTTCTTTACTTCTCCAGTGCCTAGCTCCTTAACATCAGTTGGATTTTCTTCAACAATATCAACTAAGTTTTTATCTCTCTTAGGAGGAGTTGGCATAGACCACCAGACCCACTTTTTCTGCAGTTTTTCTGGTAATGCAGAATGGGCTTTAATCAAATTAGAAGGGTGCCACTCAGGGTTAGGTTCTTTACTAATTAGAGTTAAAAATCGTGTTTTAGGGGTTTTTGTCGCGATTACAAACAGTCTAGGTCGTGATTGAGGTACAAATGAAGCACCATCTACTACAACGCCCCCAGTGTAGTACCCCAGACTTGAAAGTGCCTCAATTATAGCTTCAAAGTCTTTACCACCATGCGAAGTAATAGCGCCGACAACATTTTCAAGAACAATGATATTTGGTTGCCGCTTTTCTACCTTAAGGTCCTTTATAATCGACATTAGTTTTTTAAAGGTTCCACTGCGCTCACCATTTAAGCCAGCTCCGTTACCTGCTAATGACAAGTCTTGGCATGGGAATGAGCCCCATATAAGGTCTGCTTTACCGGGTAGATTTGATGCATTCAGTTTATAAATGTCTTCTTTTAAAATCTCATCATCTCCAAAATTTTCTATATAGGTAGAAACTTTTTTAGCACAAATATCATTGGCAAACTGGCATTTCCATTCACCACCTAATCCGAGGCGCGCCATTCCTCCTCCTGAAAAAAACTCAAAAAATTTAGGCATCGCTATTGCCCTTAATTTTGTATTCGGCAGTAAGTTCACATACACAATTGTGCACTCTTTCCTGATCATCAGTGCCAACAGGATAAGATGGGCATTTGCGACCAGAGACTACGCCATCATATGAAATTTGAACTTTGGATACAGGCTTAAATTCACCATCTCCCCAGTCCTCTAGACCTACAGAAACTTTATATGAAGTGCCCTTGGGATGCGGGGGGCTCGCCTCTATATCTTTCGATTTTTGGGGGTAGAATGTTCTGGGCACAGAGGTATAGACCTGAGTAGTAAGTGATTGTTGTATTTTACTATAGAGTCCTATAGGAATCTATAGTAAACTTTAGACTAAAAACTTATAACATGGGGCCGCAAGCGACCTCCGGTAGTTATCACTTTGGTTGCAAAAATCCGCAAATAAAGTGCCAAGTACCTCCCGCGGCTGAGCGCGGCGTTATGTGTATGAATGAGGTTATGCGAGCAGAAATTTAATGAGTGTGAATTTGAGAATAAATTATTAAGTCAGTGCTGTGAAGAGCAGAAATTAGCAGTTGTTATTTATTATCAAACACAATCCAACGCTCTTAAATGGATGAATACAAATATGTCTGCACTAGGAAATCATATACCTTTAAAAAGCATCATATCTCAACCTAATAAGTTGAAATAAGTTTTAATGTCAATGGCTTATTAGTTTTTTGTATTATCCATACAACTTGCTTACATAGACATTGCCCTTCCCCAATTTACTATACCTCTGGAGTATTTCCCTCATACACATTTGCAGGATTTATTTGCATTAGCAATGCTGGGTTGTCTATCGGTTTAAACCCGTATTGCGCATACAGGCCATGCGCATCAGAAGTGGCTAATAAAAAGCGCCTGAGCCCTTGCAGCTCAGTGTGCTCTACTATCGTTTTAACCAGTAACTTGCTCAGACCATTACCTTGCAAATCTGGGGTAATAAATACATCAGCCAAATAGGCAAAAGTGGCGTTGTCGGTTACTACGCGGGCAAAACCAACTTGCTCGTTATCAGCGCTGTAAACACCAAAACACATTGAGTTATCAATCGCTTTTTGCATCACGCTTTTAGGTATTCCTTTAGCCCAATAACTATTAGCAATAAAGTTATAAATAACGTTAAAGTTAAGCTTGCTTTTATCTGTGCTTATCGTGAAATTGTGGGTATTTACAGTCATAGTTTATTGTCTTTTAATCATAAAATTTGAATCAATAATCTTTAACATTTTTTAACTGTTTATCGTGTACTTTTGAAAGCAGCAATATCGAGCAAATAGCCCCAAGTAAGGCAATTCCCATATCAGATTGAGTATCCCATACGTACCCTTGCGTACCTAAAAATGCTTCTGCGTTTTCACCGCTTAACACTGCAACCCACCACTCTATTAGTTCGTAAAAAGCACTAAACGCTAAACATATCGATACAACAAACACATTTAGCCAGCCTTTACCATTGATTACGTTTTTACGTAGTAATATTTCACGCGCTAATAATGCAGGCACAAACCCTTGAAAAAAGTGCCCTATTTTGTCGTAGTTGTTACGCTCACTGCCAAATAAACTATCAAACCAAGGGACTTCGGCGTAGGTGTAATGCCCGCCAACCATTAGCACAATACAATGCGCTAATATAAAGCCATATAAAATGGGGGTGAGTTTAAAATGCTTATAGCTGCTTGCCATAAGCACTAAACCAATTATTGCGGGAATAACTTCAAGCAGCCAAGTAAACTGATCTTTTGGGTTAATTCCGGACCAAGTTAATACAATAAAAAACAGGCCAAGCCATAAATACTTCATTTAGAATCCTTGTCTAAATTGATTGAATTTACAGCATTTTATATCTCTAAATCGCCCGATGCTACCGATAGTTTGTTTTAGCGGTTAATCGATTAAATACGCGAGGAAAAAACCGTTTAATGGTCGGTGCCCAGCTACTTAGGCCTTTGCCAACAATCACTTCGTCTTTTTTATTATGAATTGCGAGGATCATTTTTTTAGCAGCTAGGCTTACATCCATGCCATTTTCTATTGAGTGCTCTGGCTTGTTTTGTGCTATGCCTTGCTCGTTTAACGAATTATGTGCAATGGCGGTTTTAATAGAGCCGGGGCAAATAGTTAAGCAATGAATATTATGCTCTGCAAGCTCTGCACGCAGGCAATCCATAAAACCCACTACTGCATATTTAGAGCCTGAATAGCCCGTTCTAAATTTAGAGCCTACTTTACCCGCAACGCTACTAATTGAGACTATTGTACCGCTTTGCCTAGCAACCATAGTAGGCGCTACCGCTTTGGTAAGTGCAATGAGGCCAAAATAGTTAACTTCCATTAATTGGCGGTAAACATTAAATTCGTTTTCTAAAAATAAGCTGCGCTGCGATACCCCACCGTTATTAATTAAAATATCGATAGCAGGTAATGTACACATTAAATCAGTAACCTGAGCTAAAACAGCTTCAGGCGCTGACAAATCAAGAGGCACAATTACGTGGCCATCCCCATGTAAGCTTTGTTTTAGTTCGTTAAGTTTATCAACACTTCTGGCTGATAAAATAACCTTGGCACCCAGTGCTGCAAACTGTATTGCGAGCTCTTTTCCAATACCTGATGATGCGCCGGTGATCCATACGGTTTTATTGTTGTATTGCATGGGTTATTTGCCTTTATTATTTTATCCGCTGCTAATAGCAATCGTGTTAAGTTTTATACGTTTATAGCGACATATATATGATTTATAACGCGGTTAACGCTTTATTTAGCACGCTAGAATAACTCAATATTTAAGCCGCTTAGCGTTATGCTTTGGTAGGGCCTGCTATGGCGTTAACTTCATGCTCTAGCGATTTATAAAGCCCCATTAAAAATAAAAACTCAACGGTTACATACAACGGGCCAATAATTAAGCCAATTAAATCATCTACAAACGCAGGCTTTTTACCCTCATAGTAATGGCCAATAAACTGCAGCACCCAGCCAAATACAAACACGCCCACACCAATACTTAACCAAGGCCAAAAAGCCATAGCAGCGATTGGCTGCGCTGCTAAAAGCAATATGGTAAACAGTACACCCATTATTAAACCAAGCGACACGCTCAGCATTAAGTAATACACCACGCTTGCAAAAACAAAAAGCTGCGCGCCATCAATAAGCAGGCTGCCAATGGGTATTTGAATACGCGCTAACAAGCACAGCACCGCAAATACAATAAGCGGAATACCAAAAAAATGAGTTAAAACATTGCGTTTAGAGCGATGGTACAAACCGTATGTACCAAGCTGTTGCTGTAGAGTTTTCATGTGTGTGCCTTTTATTGTGTTTTTTTACACTATATCAGGCTTTTAAAATATCACTCTGTCGGGGAGCCGACATTTACTGATTACAAAGTAGCTCTAAAGCAGATTGGTTTAAAATGGTCACTTTGTTATAACCGACCTCAATGAGTTGCTGCTTTGCTAATTTTTTTAGAATTTGATTGGCGGTTTGCCGTGTAAGGTAAGTCATATCAGCCAATTGTTGCTGAGACAAAGTAAACGTATGGCCATTACTATGCGCTAAATGCGCGCACAATATAAGTAAGCGTTTTGCAACGCGCTGCTCGGCACTTAATAGTGCGTGATCTTCCATGCTAGTAAACATAACTCGCAATTTTTGGGCAAGGAGTAACCCAAAGTCTTGCCAATAATGCGGGTATTGTTTTAACAGTTGCTCAAGTGCGCGTTGCCCAATAAAACACAGTGTTACATCGGTTTGCGCATAAACATCGTGCGTGCGCATTCCGCGGTCAAATAAAGTGACTTCGCCAAACCACAGCGAGGCGTCAACAAAGCTTAAAACAGCTTCTTTACCATTATTACTTACCCCACTAATACGCACCACACCACTTAATACAGCATAAATACCGTCGTGTTTATCACCTCGTAAAAAAAGAGATTGGTGCGCGCTAAGGCTTAAAGTTTTTGCGTGGCTTAGTAAAAACTGTTTTAAGTGTGCATCACGCTTAGAAAACCACTGCCCTTGTTCAATAATGTTACAATGTGCTTTACTTAATCCATTCATTGCATTGTGTTTATATGTGGTTGAAGCTCTATTGCCAACGACTTCGGCAAGTCTAAATTACTGGCAATAACAAAGTCGTTATACGCCTCATTACCAGAGAAAAACTCCGCAATAAGCGTTTTATTTTTATATACGTTCACTGAAACACCACTGCCCATACCACCAGCATTAATAATGTAGTAATAGTAATTGCCTTTGTTAAAAAACAAAATACTTTCGCCTACTTTCCCTATTTGACGATAGTAGCTACCAAATGGCTGCGCCGCAGTGGCCGTATACTCTAGGCCAATTTTTTGCTCAGTGCCATAACGATAAGTAATAGCTGAGTTATCATTGGCCACACACACAGACAAAATATTATCAGTGGGCTTTAGTGTATAAGTCACTTTTGCGGTTGGGTTGCGTATAACCTTTTGCATTTTTGCATTTATATATGCTGTTTCACCACGTTTACAGTGACTTGGTACAATTCCCTCTATTAGGCCTTCTACAACAAGGTGCTTTTGCTTAATAGCAGTAGCCGGTAAATTAGCGTTTTCGTTTTTAGCCACTGACGGCGTTTTACTGCTACTAAATAAACTCACTTCCTCATCGCAACCATTTAAAAAGAGTACGGGAATACAATAGCAAAAAGAGATCAATTTGAAACTCATACTAATTCCATCTAATACAACTTAACCTTAAAATAGCGGCAAAATTAAGCACTAGCAACCATTTAAAATGGTAAGTTTTATAATTCTTTTTTTTAACCATGTTATGCAAATATTGCTTTACTATTTAGTGACTTATTTAATATTTATTTACACATTAATTGGTTTATTTACGAACAATTCATAAACCAATTATTACCCGTATGTCTATTTTCAATATAGGGACAATAAACCCTCTTTTTATAATATTTAAACACAATAATTGCGAATAAGCATTGGCTAGCGAAAAGCAATGTTGGCTTTTATTAATACAAATTCGCTTGGTTAGGTAATTTATTTTAGGTAGGAGGCGCGTTGAATTTTAGGCAAAAATTTCATTGTTGAGCTTTCTTAAGCAGAACACTTTAACGTAGCAAGGTTTGCTTTGGGCTCTTTAGTATTAGCTAGAAAAGTTAGCGCATGCCTTTTAAAGGCATGCGCGGTAAATAATAAAGCGTTGTGACGCCTGAGCTAAGGCTAACCTAATCAGATGAAGAATCGTTTTCTTCACGCTTATATATGTAGGTTTGCTGCGTTTTAAAGCCAAAGCCTAATGTATCACTGTCATTTACAAGTTTAACTTTACCATCAACAACAGTTAGCCCTGGTCCGTTAATTTCAGGCGGTTTGATTGGGTTTACTGCGCCTTCACCAGTAAGGCTCGGGCCGATTAAATAAAACTGGCTTACTTGGCTAACAGGTATTGTTTCTTCGTACTCGTAACCACCACCTGGGGTACCCTCATCTGGGTCACCATCATCAGGTGTTGGCACATCACATAATCCATTATTATTAGCATCTATACATGAGTCGCCTTCACCAAAATACAACTGAGCGGTGTCGGGTACATCGTAGCTGGTAGTAAATTTAAGTTGGTCGTACACTTTTGTGCCATAGTGCAAATGAAAAGCGTACATTGCACCACCGCCTCCAGTTAAAGAACACTGATTTTTATCAGACTCTAGTGCAGGTGTAAACGATGTATAATAAGCTACGCCTCCTACTACGGTGGCTGCAGCCAATGATTTTTCACCATTATTTAGCTCATATCGCCACCCTTTAAAGCCTGCTAAATCAGCTTCAAGTTCTACAAACTCATCTACATTATCTAGTGCATTGCCAAATGGGTCGTCATTCATAAGCATTAAATCACTTGGCACTATGGGCTCTGGCGTATTTTGTGAATCGAAGGTTTTAGTTACGGTTTGTTCATCGCGAATCATGTAAAGGTGATCTTGCTCATTGGTTGCAAGCGGATTTGAGCGATTACCACTGCCTATCACGATTGCATCGTAAGGCGTATCTAATCGTGTGGTTATTTCTTCACCGCCATAGCTCGTTTTGCTCACTTTACTAAACATAGTACGTGCCACTAGTGGCTTGTAAAAAAAGCGTCGGTCTTGCGTTGCTAATGAACTGCCAAGCTCTGCTAATTTGTAATGAGAAAAACTATTTTTGTCTGAGCCTGGCATATCCACACGCCAAATATTACCCCCCGTATCGGTGGCATATAAACGGTCAATGTAACCATCATAATCTGAGTCAAGCGTTGCTATATCAGCAGCTATACTGTGCTTACCTTGGAAATTGTTATCCTCGGGCGTTAACGCCCATACTCTTTCACCGGTTTTAGCCTTAACAATGTAAATGCCCGTGCCTGATTCATCCTCGCTACGAATCGCGTTGTCTTTGTTTGTATCGTATCCGCCACCAAATACCAGTAAAGGCTCATCTCCAAACGCTTTAATATAGGCTATTTGTGGTTTTGACCAGGTTTGAGCTAGGTATTCAAACCCATCTGAGCCGCCTACAATAGGCTTACTCCAAAGCTGTTTTGGCTTATCTGGTGAGCTAATATCAAGTGCATAATAGTTTTTACCCCCGCGGCGCATGCCAGCAAATGCCCATACTTCATCACCTTTAGTGGCATCTATTACTCCGTCATTTAAGCCGTCACTGTTTAAACTTTTATTGTTAAAAAACACACTAATAGGCCCATCCATACCATACACTTTAGTATTGGCTTGATTTGTACGAAGCGCAGGTATGTTTTTTAACAGCTCAGCAGGCATAAACGCCCACTCCTCTTCAATGCTGTTACCTTTATCGTTAAACATGTGCAAAAAGCCAGCATTAGTGCCCACTAAAATACGTATGTTGCCATCACCATAATCAATAGATACCGGTTTAGAATGCAAAGGATCACCAAAAATATTGGCACGCTGATCTACTGATGAGCTATCGCTATCTTCGTTATCTACATCCATGCCTCTTGCCCAATTAATATCATTGCGCGAGATAGCAATATCAGTACCCGGTATGATGCCACCTATGGCGTCTGACACTATATTTAAAATTTCTTTAACTCTATCAAAGGTAAAATCAACAATACTACCGTCCGAATCTATATACAGTTTGCGGCTTTGTGAGTCTAAGCTTGAAAGTAAGTAGTTTACGCCCCCTTGTGCGACTAAATTACCATCGGCCGGTTTATTTGAAGGTAGCCAAAACGTGCGAGCGTCTTCTTTAATTAGGCCGTCATCACCTATTGCCTCACGGCCTGTGGAGTCAACTATGTTAGAGCCCGACATAACTAATTTTTTTAAATTGCCGCCCCAACGAGCCCCGGTCTCTGGGTAAAACATAGCAAAATAGATTGCTTCTCGGCTGCGGGTTTGGTCAACGTTATTACTGGCAACCGTAGGCGATGAAAAGCTATCGTTTACTTCGCGTATTCTAGAAATAGTATTATTTAATGCTTCAGAGAGCTCTGCTGAGGTATCTGCGTGAAGGTACTCGCCACCACCTAGTTCAGCGGTTTTTTCAAGAAGCGTTTTACCTTTGCTACTCATGCCACTACCAAAACCAATAGTAAATACGCGGCCTGTGTCTGCCACTTCCGGTGTGTCTTCGTAAAGATCTATTTCAACATCTTGTGTACCATGAATTATTTGCGCTAATACCGCTAAATAACTGTTACTTGTTTTACTTGGGTTATAACCAAATTTTTGCTTGTATAAATCTTTAATATCGTCATTGCGGTTATTATCCTGAGTAGGGTCGCCGTCGGTCATTAATATTAAATTTATAGAATTATCACAGCGCTCTTGCGAACCATATGCCTGTCTAAACGGCGATATATAATCAGGGGGCGTTAAAGGGTTGTCATTGGTCTCTACACTAAAGTCACGTTGATTGGTATTTTGTCCATACCAAACGGTTTGGCCTGTCATATAAAGGTAGGCTTCCCATAAGGTTTCTGTAACGGGGGTGTTACCGCTAGCAGGTAGCTTTTCAATTTGGCCTAAAATAGTGTCATGTGATGAGCCTAAACCAGCCATAATATAACCACCGTTGTTACCATTAAAACGCATTAAACCAAAGTCAATGGCGCTATTATCATTAACCAGTTGGGTCATGGCATCTTTAGCTGCATCTATTTTTTTAGGTCCGTTGTAAGGAAGCTTACTTCCCATACTTCCGGAGGTATCAAAAATAATCACAACACGGGGGTTTTCATCGGTTTCTACGTTATGGTTTACGTATAGCTCTATATCTTCGGCGGTTGCAGAGAGGCTTACAGTTGCTGCAAAAAAAGATGCAACAATGCGATTGAAGGTAAGTTTCATTTCAAATCCTTTTATCTGCGCTAAAATCACGCAGTTCCATTAAAAGTGCAGTTACTTATTTATTTTTAGTTTTAATTAGAAAAATGCACAAAGCAGCTAAATGCTATTAAACATAAACTTATTTACAAAGATTAATATTAACTGAATTTGCTATATTTTAAGTACTTTAATGAAAATAGGCGCAAATATAAAGAAATTTAATACCCTTAGAGCATTTTATATACGCATCGCCATTAGTAAAATATCCCGATTTTAAAAACAATTAACCCTGCAATTCTCGGTTAACCTTACTTGCAATGGTGTTATTACCATATTTTAAGTTTAAAACCCCCTATTAAAATAAGTATTTAAGTGAGAACACACATTAAACCCGCTTAAAAATTAACAACTCACATTGGTTAATTTAAAAAATAAAAACTAAAAAGCCCCCGCGAGTTATAAACTCGCAGGGGCTTTTTAAGTGCTAAGTAATAAATTTATAACGATAAATCTTCTTTAGCACGCGTTAAATTATGAGATACCAATGAGTTTTTAGAGATTTGATACGCTTCGTATAAATCTGAAAGGCCTGCGGTGTCTTTTTTGGCCATCATGCGGGCTACACCACGGTTACTTAATGCAAACGATGTAAGTTCA
>BJUT01000078.1 GCA_007988745.1 Pseudoalteromonas atlantica | reverse complement strand
AATGAATACTGCTTTAAAATCCCTGCTGTTACTTTGCGCTTTAATGTGTTTTAAATTAAGCGCAAATACTCCGTACCAAATCCCTAGAAGTAGTGTTATTGAACTCACTGAGCCTATGACCAATCGGGTATATCCTGTTTTTATTCAGCTCCCTAAGTCATATAAAAAGCACCCTGAAAAAATATATCCAGTTATTTATTTAACCGATGCACCGTATACGTTCCCTATTGTGGCAGGTGCTACACGGTTTCCTATGAATAGCGGTAAAATGCAACAGGCTATTATAGTGGCCATTAGCTACGAAAAAGGCTCTAAAGGGTCTAATAGTCGAATTAGAGACTACACCCCAAACAAGGCTAAAAGCTGGAAAAAACAAACCGGTAACGCGCAAAACCACGCGCTGTTTTTAAAAAATACTGTATTGCCGTTTATACAAAGTAACTACCGAGCAAGTAGCACTCAAAAAACTTATATAGGTAATTCTTTAGGCGGTTTATTTGGTGCCACTATTTTATTTACGATGCCCGATTTATTTAACAATTATATAATTGGCAGCCCATCAGTTTGGTTTAATAACAATGCGATTTTAGCGCTACAAGCAAATAAACCTAAAGTACCTACAAAGGTTTATATATCGGTAGGGGCACAGGAAACGCCACGCTTTGGTGAAGGGCAAAATATGGTGGCAGGGGCAAAGCTATTAACGCAAAAAATTAATGCACTTAGCAGTGACAATATTGAACTAAAAAGCGTTGTTGTTGAAGGGGCGAGCCATGCAACTGCTTTTCCTACTACAGCGATACAAGGGCTTGATTGGGTGTTGAGAGTAGAATAATGAAGTATTATTTTTATATCGGTTCATACCAATATGTTGTTTTAGATAGTTAATAAGGAAATTATATGTCGGATGAATTATGGTTAGATGATAGGTTGAATCGAAAACAAGAAGGACAATGGCTTGTTCAGTTTTTAACGAGCAAGTACGCAGTACCTGAAGCAGAGCATAGTAAAAACTATGTATTAAATGTCAATGCAGAGTGGGGATTTGGGAAGACTTATTTTCTCCGTAATCTTGCAGAAGAACTAAAAACGAAGCAGCATGTGGTTGTGTGTTTTGATGCATGGAAAAATGATTTTTCTGAAAATGCTTTACTCAGTTTTATTGCAGAAATAAACGAAGAGTTAACTAATCAAGGCTTACTTAGTGCTACAGATGGTAAATTAGCTGGTATTGCAAGATCAATGAAAAATGCAGCGCTCCCTTTGCTTGGTGGCTTTTTTACTAAACAGCTTTTTGGTATGTCTCTTGATGGCGTCGAAGCTTTATTTGATAAGGAGCAAGAAAGTGAGGCTGTATCTGCCAAAACGACTGAACAGTCTGATTTGTCAAAAGATATTACGACCTTAGCTTCTTCGATCTCTACAAAGGCTGCTGAATTAGCAATAAAAGAGTATCAAACAACAAAAAATGCTATAGGCCATTTTAGGAAAAATTTAAGGCTATTAGTGGAAGGGTTAGAGGGGGAAACTTCATTTAAAGCCCCTTTATTTATTTTGATTGATGAATTAGATCGATGTAAACCTTCTTATAGTATTCAACTATTAGAAACGATTAAGCATTTATTTAATGTTGAAGGCGTCTACTTTATTGTTGCTACTGCATCAGAACAGCTAAGTCACTCTATCAATGCTGTATACGGAGAAAAATTTGAATCTAAACGTTATTTAAATCGTTTTTTTGATCAAGAGTACTCGTTAAAAAGTCCTGACAAAGAAGAATATTGTAACTTTATTTGGTCAAAATATTTACCTAATGAAACAGTTTTCGTTCCGGTTTTCCAAGCAGGTAATAAATCAGAAGATATAATAAATATTGGCATACTCAGTAAGGTTGCTGAACATATGCGGGCTGGTTTAAGGGATATTGAACAAGCCGTTAAGCTTTTATATTCAATTCAATTAACGCAAGAAAAAACTGATTATCTATTTTCATTACCCTTGTTTTATATCATCACTTTAAAAATCAGGCACCCTCAAGTTTATTCTCACTTTAAAAATGTATGGAATAGGAATGCTAAATCGGCTTTAAGCGATGAGCAGCATGTTAGGTTTATAAGAGATGAATTTGAATATAACATGGCTTTTGCTGGGAACACAGCTTATAGAATTGAGGAGTCAATGCATATAATTTGTGATCCAAATACTGAGCTTACGAAGGTTTATCCGAGCCACAGTCTTCGAAGTGAGCCTAAAAAGGATCTTAAAGACTTTATCAAAGATGGAATGTTTGAAGCTAACCGCGTTCGCAACTTTAAAATGGAAAAGAACTTTTCAACTTATATACAAATAGTTGAGCAGGCTGGGCAACTATTATAATTATTGAAAGGCAGTCAGCTGAGCCACCTCGTTATTACTCTTTAGTGGCTCAACTTTTTACACGGTAATAGATTACTAATGCTGAGACATTATTTTAATAAGCAGTCTTCTGCTTTATTGGCAGCCTCAAGCGCTTTCAAGTTCCTGTTTCCAGTTTACTAATACTTCAATAAACTCAGGGCCTATACCACAGCAGCCACCAATAATACTTGCGCCCTGGCTGTACCACGTTTTTGCAAAATCTAGGTATTCTGCAGGTGCAATATCACGATACGCCTGCGAGCCTTCGTTGGCTTTGTAATCGCTTGCGATAGGTGTAAAGCCATTAGCAAACGCGCCTAAAACAACGCTTTTATTTTGTTTAGCTAATACAGCGTTGGTATCGCTAAAGGCTTGCTCTATAACCTCAGGGATTGAGCAGTTAAAGAAAATACCAGTAACATTTTGTTCAAGCAAAGCCGCTACTGCGTCACTTACCAGCTCACCAGAGCGAAGAGTCGCTTGCTCGCTTACCACATCATTTAAGGTAAATGCGTAATAACATGGCTTGTTTGAGCCTTTAAGTACGCTTGCCATAACGTGCGCTTCTTCAATGCTCGATATGGTTTCGCCAATCCATACATCTACGTGCTCGTCTTGCGCCTTGTATAGCGTATCTAAAATAGTAAAAGCGCGTTCGCTCTCAAATAGCTCTGGGCGATAAGAGCCAAATGCGGGTGGTAATGAGCCTGCTACTAATACATTTTGTTTTGCGTTTTGAGCTACGTCTTTTGCAATAACTGCTGCTTGCTGTGCAAGGGCTGCGCCTTGAGCTTGGTATAGCGCTTCACCTAAATGAAAGGGCACACAGGCATAACTATTAACGGTAATTATTTCAGCGCCTGCCTCTATAAAACCTTGGTGAGCCTGCGTTACAAAATGTGGGGCTTCTATTAGTGCTTGTGCACTCCACAGTGGCTGTGTGAATGGTGCGCCAATGCGTTTAAGCTCGCGTCCCATGCCGCCATCTAAAATAGTTACTTTATTCATAAAGGATTTCTATACAACTAAACAATATGGCGCTATTCAACCATAATTTTTTTAGATTCATAATGAAACTTCGTCACCTTTAACATGAAAAAAGCTCAATGCTTTTTTACAGGCATAAAAAAAGCGACATCTCGCAAGAGAGTCGCTTATTTAAGTAGGCTAAACCTTACTTATAAAATACTTCTACTGTACCTTTTACTTTCATAAGTAAAGGTTGGCCGCGGCGGTCTAGCGCTTTAGGCGCGGCAATTTTAATCCAACCTTCGCTAATGCAGTACTCTTCTACGTCAAAGCGTTCTTTGCCATTTAAGCTTACGCCAATTTCGTGTTCAAACACTTCTTCTACGTAATGCTTGCTACGTGGGTTAATAGAAAGCTGATCAGGTAATGCTGGTTTTGTTGAATCGGTCATGGTTTTAATCTTTATTAAAAAGTGATGCGCTATTGTAGGCAATCCACTCAATACGCTCAAGGTTTAATGCTTAGCTACTCAACTTAGCTACACAATACAAAGCCAAGTATTAACAGTGCTATCCAAATGGTTTCAGCAACAATCATAATTATTGGTTTTAAGCCCACCTCGGTGAGTTTGCCTAGATTTGTTTTCATACCAATGGCGGCTATAGCGGCAATTAAAAAGAACCGAGAAAGCTCATTTGTGGTTTCAAGCACAATAGCGGGTAGGTTAAAGGTGCTGTTTATAATCATTAAAATTACAAAGCCAATTAAAAACCCCGGTACTTTTGGCAGCTCGCCATGGTTACCTTTATTTGAGCGATTAATAACCACCATCATAATAAGTACTACAGGCAATAGCATAGCCACGCGTACTAGTTTGGTAAGCGTTGCTATATCGCCAGTTTCGGGCGATACCGAATAACCGGCACCCACTACTTGGGCTACATCGTGTATGGTGCCACCTAAAAACACCCCGGCGTTATGTGCATCAAATTCAAGGTAGTTAACCACAATAGGGTATAAAATCATTGCAATGGTCGACATGGCCGTTACGCCAATTACGGTAAGTAAGGTATCGCGCTCTTTATGCTCGCTGTTGGGCATAATAGATGAAATAGCCAGTGCTGCCGATGCGCCACAAATAGCAACTGAGCCACCGGTGAGTGCGCCAAAGCGTTTTTGTAACCCAAATACTCGGGCAAGTACAACCCCTAAAATAATGGTGGTAAATATAGCGCCAGCTAACATTAGCGCTGTTTGCCAGCCCAGTGTAATTAAATCGCCCAGTGCTATACGGGTGCCAAGTAATACAATGCCTACACGTAAAACCGTAGTACCGGTAAAGTCTATGCCTTTAGCGCACGGGCTGTCGCTTTGATATAAAAACGACACCGCCATCCCCAATAATAAAGCAAACAACATAGCGGGCGCGCCATAGTGTTCACTTAAAAATAAGGCTGCAAGGCCAGTCATTGCAGCAATACTGGCCCCTTGCCATAACGGGGAAACTTTTACCTTTAGTGCACCGGTTAAGCTTTGCATTAGGCGTTAGCTGCTGTCAGTGCAACAAGCACTTGGCGTTTACGCTCGCCAGTAAATGGGCGGCGGCCATGCATAGCCATTTCGTTATCAACTAAGGCTACATCGCCATCTTGCCATGCTAAATCAAAGGTAAATTCTTTTGATAGCTCAACAATTTTTTCAAGCCCTTGTTTAGGAATGGCGCTACCATCGCCAAAGGTAATAGCAACCGATGGGTTTTCGCGAACGCCTTTCCAGCCCATGTAAGCGGCAATAAGTTGGTTATAAAAAACCTGTACGCCGTTTTCAAGGGTAACTACCGCAGGTAAAACCGGAGTAATTGCTTTTAAAGAGCCATCTTCTAGCCACTCCCACTTGTAACCTAGCTCGGTAAGTTTGCTGTGTGCTTCTTCTTTGGTTTCAACACTTAGGGTGCTTTTCCAGCTGCGACCTTGACCCGATGTAGCATCGTCGGCTGCGGGCATGTAAGTGGTGTACTTTAAGCCTTTTTGTTCAAAGTCATCGGCTAATTGGCTATCAAATTGCTTTAAAGCGCTAAATAATTTATCTGAGCGACAAAGCGGTGTCGCGCCGCCTTCCTCAGCTGCAGATTTACAAAAAAAGAACAGCTTACTTGGCGAAATAGGTGTTTGTGCCATTTCGTGATGAAGGTAAATTTCTACATCTTTGGGGGCTTCGTTAGCGGTAAATACACGCTCGGTAAAATTAATACGTACCGCGTTAGATAGCGACTCTTGGTACGTAAAGTTGTCGTAATCAAACCCCGCTGAAAACGTATCAAAGGTTTCGGCGCTATCAACAGGAAAGCCTCTAAACAATACAGCGCCTGAGCTGCGTAGTTTTTTAGCCAACTCGCTTTTGTTAGCGCGAATAAAAGCTACCGCTTCTTCAACGGTGCTGGCGTTATTGTTATTAACTACAATGCACGGAAAAACCGAGTCATCAAACGTTAATTGAGTAGGCACTTGGGCATAGTTAAGTTCGGTAGCTGACATTTTATTATCCTAATCGTAAATAGGGTGAAAACGGTTAAAGGCAGCTTCACAAAAGTGCCCAGGGTCGTTAAAACGGCGGTTGCTATTAAGCGCAGAAATTTGCGCCATTTCTTGCTCTGTTAATTCAAAGTCGAACAGCGCGAGGTTTTCTTTCATGCGTTCAAATTTAGAGGTTTTAGGAATAATGGCGGTGCCGCGTTGCACACCCCAGCGCAGTACAACTTGTGCCGGTGTTTTGCCATGATTTTGCGCCGCAGCTTTTACCACGCTTTGCTCAAGCACCGACTCAGTTTGATCGGCCATTTCAAGCTCAAGGTACGAAAGCGCACCCAGTGGTGAAAACGCCGTAACCGGAATATCGTACTGTTTTGCAAGTCTTACTAAGCGCTCTTGCGTTAAATAAGGGTGCGACTCAATTTGCAGCATGGCGGGTTTAATTGTGGCGTAGGTCATTAAATCGTGAATAAGCGCGCTTGAGTAGTTACACACACCAATGCGTTTTGCTTTGTTGTTATGTACTTGCTCTTCCATTGCTTGCCACGTTAAATGCAGCGGCACTTTTGCCAGCTCCATTTGTGGGTTTTGTGCATCTGGGTCTACAAACCACTCTGGTGGGTAGCGCGTTTCTATTGGTACAAACGTTTGCGCAATCGGAAAGTGAATTAAGTATAAGTCGAGGTAGTCGAGCTTTAAATCGCTCAAGGTTTTATCAATGGCAAGCTCTACATGCTCTGGCGCATGAAAAGTATTCCATAGTTTTGATGTTACCCATAATTCTTCGCGGGTACATAGGCCGTCTTTTATTGCTTGGGCTATGCCATCGCCTACTTGTTCTTCGTTACCGTAGTCTGATGCGCAATCAAGATGGCGGTAACCTGCTTTAATAGCTTGGTACACCGTTTGCGCGCAATCTTCTTGTGCTACTTTCCATAAACCGAACCCGACTGGCGGGATGTTATTTAATGAACTCATTGGGAATTCCTGTTAAAATTGCATAATGACTTTGGTCTTGTATAAGATATAAGTTATTATACGAATCTAACAGTGTCAACACTGTGTTAACCACAAGCGAATAAATGAAAGGTGTTAAAAAACCTACAGGCAGCAAAAAGGCAGCGTTTGCTGCCTTTAAAAAATATTTAATAAGTATGCGCTAATATAACTTACTCGCGGTTAAAGCGCGGTTAATTAATCAAGTTCTATTTGGTAGTGGTAATGATCGCTACGGCATTTGCTTAAACGGTATTCAATGCGTTTACCTTCGATTGATTCGGTAATGCGCGATACCAACAATAAAGGGTCACCGACTTTAATAGCGAGCATTTTAGCGTCGGTTTCATCTGCTAAAACGGCTTTAATGCTGTCTTGGGTTTTATGCACGGTTTGGTTAAATTTGGTTTGGTAGTAATGATACAATGTGTGCGGAATATCACTACTTTGATGTATATCAGGAAAGAAGCTTTGTGGTAGATATATAGTTTCGCTCATACAAAATTCGTTATCGAGAATGCGTCTGCGTACAAGCTTAGTGACTTTATCTTTTTTATTAAGTTGCAGCGCATCAATAACATCTTGTGGTGCAGGGCAAAGCTCAACCGACAATAGCTCGGCTTTAGGTAGGTCGGCGCCTTTACCGTCGGCCTGTAGCGGAAAAAACCTAAACAGGGCATCTTGCGCGGTATGCTCAGATACAAACGTACCAACACCTTGGCGGCGAGTAACTATTTTATCGTCGGTTAATAAATTAAGCGCTTTACGCACAGTACCTTGGCTTACGTTAAACTCTTCAGCAAGGCGAAACTCGCTCGGTAATACTTCGCCAGGTACCCAGCGTCTTTCAACAATGAGCTGTTTAATATAATCAGCCACTTGTAAGTAAAGTGGTTGAAAAGCCAAGCTTGGGCCACTTAATTTGTGATCAAACATAGAGTTACTCATTGTTATTTACCATTAAATTTAATCCACCTGTATTTATATCATAGGTGAAACTTATTGCGCAGTTTTGCGCAAGCTCAATTAATTGTGAACTATTGCCATGTAGTTTGTTTTTACATTATGCCTAAAAACAAATCGTTACACTACAATAGCGCACACGTAGGATATTTAAAGTGCTCAGTATTTCGTTAGAACTCATCTTGCTTATGGCGTTGTGCCTAAGCCTTGCCACCATAATGCAAACGCTTAGCGGGTTTGGCTTTGGGTTGCTGGTGGTTGCAAGCTTTACGTTGCTAGATGTTTTACCGCTCACTGCCACCACTTTTTTAGTGAGTTTATTGGGTTTAGTTAACTCAACCACTGTGGTGGTTAAAAATCGCAGTACAGTAAAAGTGCCCGAGCTTAAACTTATGTTGTATACCGGTATTCCGCTAATGCTGTTAGGTTTTATATTGCTTGAATATATGTCGGCGCATTTAACGCAGTTTTTAAACTTTATTTTAGGTATTAGTATTTTGCTATGTTGTGGCTTAATGCTAATTGGCCGTGATAGAGCAAATAAGCAAAGCGGGCGTGGCTCGTTTTTAATTGCCGGCGGTGTAAGTGGTTTATTGGGTGGGCTGTTTTCAACGTCGGGGCCGCCATTGGTGTTTCAGTGCTATAAACAAGCTTGGTCTATTGAGGCCATTCGTAGCACCTTACTTGCGGTATTTACCATTGGTGGCTTAGTCCGTGTTGGTATTGCCTTATTTGGCACCTTACCCGAGCTCGACATTATGTTTTTAATTGCAGCGGCCATACCGCTGGTATTATTAGTAACGCAATTTGCTCGTAAATTAACGCCTTACGTTGATGCAAAATGGATTCGTATAATAGCAATTGCATTGCTTGGCCTAAGCGGCGTTTCGCTGGTGGCAACATCGGCACCGGGCATATTTTAAAAGTAACGATGTAAATAATTCATCTTAGGGTTATTTACATTGACATGGGGATTACAATTATTTAACTTGTGTCTTATACAAGACTAATAATTGGTTAAGGAACTCCCATGAATGCATTTGAATTACGTGAGCCAGACTGGAACGCAATAGAGCCAGCACGCTTAACTGCAGAGCCTAAATTACAAGGCCATGTGCTAGTTTTACCAACTCAATTTGGCGAGGTCAGCGTTACCATAAGCCAGTTTGGTTTACGTTTAAATGCAGGCTCCACGACGCATGACGAGACGTTTAAAATATTAACCACTACCCCTTCTAACTTACCGCTATCACTTAATAAATTAGACCAAGGCTTTGCAGCCACCGCCGGTGAGTACCGCTTAGAATTTTACAGCGACCCTTTTTACTTTAAGCTTTATAAAAACGATAAATTAGTACAGCAATCAGCAACTGATGGCCATTTTGTGCGCCAGCACCGTTTACCGCCACTGGCCAAAACCGATAACGGCTGGATTTTAAGCTTAGAGCTTAATTACGACGAAGCCGTTTACGGCCTTGGCGAAAAATGGGGCAAGCTTGATAAACGCGGCCAGCTTATTCGCTCATACAACCACGATGCACTGGGCGTAAACGCCGAAAAGTCTTATAAAAATACGCCATACGCGTGGAGCCCAGAGGGCTGGAATTTATTTGTACACACGCCGGCGCCCGTTACACATGGTGTAGGTTACGCACTTTGGTCGCAACGTGCTTATGTGTGTTTAGTAGAAGACGACGCATTAGATGTATTTTTATACCAAGAGCAAACGCCTGCACAAAGTATTAATCGCTACTGCGAGCTAACTGGTTTTGCACCGGTGCCACCGCAGTGGAGCTTGGGTGTTATTTTATCAAAAGCGTACTACAAAGATGCCGACGAGCTATTAAGTGTCGCCCGCGAAGTACGCGCTAAAAACATGCCGTGCGATGTAATTACCCTTGATGGCCGCGCATGGCAAGACACCGACACCCGCTTTGCCTTTGAATGGGACCCAACACGTTACGCCGACCCAAAACCTGTGCTTGATGAACTAAAAGCCATGGATTTTAAAATTTGCGTGTGGGAATACCCAATGATCTCGGTAAACAACCCATTATTTGCTAAAGCGGCCGAGAACGGCTGGCTAATAAAAGACAAACGCACAGGTAAAGCGTATCAATACGAGTGGGATTTAAGCCCCTTTGGCGAAGTACTTACGCCATTACCAGAGTCGGGTATTTTAGATTTTACTCATCCCGATGCTTACGAATACTGGCTGGAGTCGCACAAGCCATTGTTTGAGCTTGGCGTTGATATGATAAAAGCAGACTTTGGCGAACAGCTAGAAGACGAAAACATGGTATCGCACAGTGGCGACAGCGGCATTAGACTGCATAATGTTTATAGCATGCTGTACAACCGCTGCGTTTATGAAGCCGCCGAAAAATACTGTAAAACTGGGCCATTTTTGTTTAGCCGCTCAGCGTGGACTGGCAGCCAACGTTTCCCTGCACAATGGGGTGGCGACCCACAAGCCGATTGGCAAGGCTTAGCGGCGAGCATTCGCGGCAGCTTAGCGTGGGGCATGTCGGGCGGGCCATTTTTTGCAACCGATATTGGTGGTTTTTATAAAGATACGCGCGATGCAGAGCTTTATGTACGCTGGGCGCAAGCGTCGGTATTTAGTGCGCACATGCGTTTACATGGCATTGGCCCACGCGAACCATGGTCATACACCGAGCAAGCAAGTGACGCGGTATTTGCAGCGCTTAAATTACGCTATCAGTTAATTCCGTACTTACAAGAATGTGCAGAGCAAGCACAGCAAACAGGGCTGCCTATTCAGCGTGCTATGGCATTGGCGTTTCCTGATGACGTACTGGCACATAGTTTTGATCAGCAATTTATGTGCGGCGAAAAACTCCTTGTTGTGCCTTGTGTTGTACCAAACGGTAAAGTTAAATTTTATTTACCACAAGGCGAGTGGGTGCGATTCCCTGATGCACAAACATACCAAGGCGGCAAGTATTACGAAGAAACACTTGAGCTTACACAAATGGCCGTATTTGTTCGTAAAGGCGATACGCTCATGCTAGGCCCAGAGGTTCAACACACACAGCAAGACATGAGCCAGCTAACAGCATGGCCAAAATAAAACTCGGTTAATAGCAAACACACACACAACACACGTAACACACACAATAATAAAGATATTAGCTTACTTTTTACCGAGTAAAGTAAGCTAAAAGGGGCGCAAGATGGAAGGTATGAACATTACCATGACACTGCTATCGTGCTTGGCGTTTATGGCGCTGGTAGGATATATCTCGTACCAAAAAACCAAAGGGGAAGTTAACACCCAAGACGGCTATTTTTTAGCGGGGCGTGGTTTAACAGGTACATTTATAGCGGGGTCGATGATCCTCACTAACTTATCGGCCGAGCAACTTATTGGCCTTAATGGCTCAGCGTATGGTTACAACCTAAGCTCAATGGCGTGGGAAGTAACAGCTGGGATATCAACCATTATAATGGCGCTGATCTTTTTACCGCGGTATTTAGCAGGCGCGTTTTCTACCTTGCCTGAATTTTTACGGGATCGTTTTGACGATACCGTACGCCGCATGACGGTGATCTTATTTATGGTAGGGTATTGTTTTATAACGATCCCTTCTGTTTTGTACTCAGGATCAATTGCCGTTCTTAGGCTGTTTGATGTGCCCACCTTATTAAACTTAAGCTATCAAGCAAGCTTAATTGTCACCATTATTATTGTGGGCTCCGTGGGCGCTATTTACGCGGTATTCGGCGGTTTAAAGGCGGTTGCAGTATCAGATACCATTAACGGTGTAGGGTTATTAATTATTGGTATTTTAGTGCCTACCCTTGGCCTTATTGCCCTTGGCGATGGCAACTTTGCCGATGGCCTAAGCACACTGGTAAACACCGATACCGAAAAGCTCAACGCCATTGGTAGCAGTGACGATCCCGTGCCATTTGGCACCATTTTTACCGGTATGATCCTCGCTAATTTATTTTATTGGGGCACCAATCAGTACGTGATCCAGCGTACACTGGGCGCTAAAAACTTAGTAGAAGGCCAAAAGGGCGTGTTGTTTTCAGGGTACTTTAAAGTGCTAGTACCCTTTATGATGATGATCCCAGGCGTAATTGCGTATCACCTTTATAAGCACGAAAGCTTACAAACCATAGATTTAGCTTACCCACATTTAGTTAAAGATGTACTGCCTCAGTACTTATCTGGGTTCTTTTTAGCGGTGCTACTAGGTGCGGTATTTAGCTCGTTTAATTCGCTGTTAAATAGTGCCGCCACGTTGTTTTGTTTAGATGTATACAAACCCATGAAAAAAGACAAAGTAAGCGACGAAAAGCTGATTAAAGTGGCCAAAATTACCAGTATTGTAATTGCTGTTTTATCGTTTATTACCGCGCCATTACTTATGTTTGCACCAGAAGGTTTATGGCACATAATTCGTGTATTTACCGGATTTTACAACATTCCGGTCATCACAATTGTGCTCGTGGGGTTATTTACTCGCAAAGTGCCTGCACTGGGCGCTAAAGTGGCTATTGTTTTTCATGTCATTGCCTACACTTTGCTTAAATTTGTGTGGGATGTAGATATTAACTTTATCCATATTTACGCCATATTATTCTTTATTGAGCTGGCCATTATGTTAGGTATTGGCTACTACAAACCTCTTGCCACACCATGGAACTTTACCCGCAAAGCCGAGGTAAACCTAAGCCCGTGGAAATACGCACTGCCTTGCGCGATTGTATTAGTGAGCTTAATTATAAGCTTGTACATACTGTTTTCTCCGCTTGGTTTGGTGGGTGGCACCAGCGTGTACTTTGTACCAAGCTTAATTGCTGTTTGGACTAGCGCCTTTGTGCTTAGCTGGTGGAGCGTACGCCGATGGCATACACGCTATACAAGTAGCTTGGCGCATATTGGCGTTGCTAAGGCACATAATACCAATTCGCAATAATACTTAATCATTTTACGGGGCTAAACGTGTCGCTACCTGCGTTAAAAAATTCTCATTTAGAATAACTAAATAGCG
>BJUT01000077.1 GCA_007988745.1 Pseudoalteromonas atlantica | reverse complement strand
TTTCTTCTTTACATCGTTTTTATTACTTCATATATTGTTCTAGTGTTTAATCTACTGAGTTGTTATGCATCCACGTTACGCAGCTATTTTTGGTATAGAAAACCTTGAACTAAATCAGCATTATCGTCCTAAAAATACTGACTCTACTTTAGCCGTTTCACAAAGCACTCCAGCTGAGCCTTTAGTGCTGAGCAAGCAGTTATTAAGTGATATACATTTAAGTGCACCTTCTTTAACAATTAATCATGTTTTAAAAGGGGCTGACATACAGTTAACCGGCGATAAGCTTACACTACCAACCTCACAGCTCAGTGCTTCTGATAAGCGCGCTTTATGGGCTTTAATGAGCACACACCTTGATAAACTTTAAACCTGTAAACGAAAGCGCAATAGCACAATTAATGGCTATTGAAACTGCCTGCCACTCTCATCCTTGGTCTCTTAAAACAATGAGCTCTTGCATGGGGGGCCGTTACTTTAATTTAGCGGCGTTTGATGAAAACACTCTGGTAGGTTTTTATATAGGTGAAAAGGCAGGACCTGACTTTACCCTTATGGATATATGTGTAACGCCCAGTGAGCAAGGTAAAGGCATTGCAAGGCAGTTACTTAGCCAGTTTATTGAATATGGCGAGCAGCAAAATGCTGAAAACCTTTTTTTAGAAGTACGCGAATCAAACGCGCGTGCAATAACGCTTTACGAACATGCTGGCTTTACGCAAATGTCGGTACGTAAAAACTATTACCCAAGCGATGAGCCCTCTAAAAATGGCTATGAAGACGCCATACTAATGGGTATGGCGCTTAACTTAGGGTTTAGTTAAAGGGTTAAATTAAGCGCTAAATAAACGTTTAAAGTAAAACACGTATTTTTAGGCTGTTTCTTTACTTTTAGCTATGGTTTGCTCAATAGCATTAATTAAATTTACAATTAATGTGGGGCGCTGCGCTTGGTCATTACTAAGCAGGTTTTCTTCTAGTAGCGCTGCACTGTGGTAAATATCGTCAAAATTAAAGCAACCAGCACTGCCTTTTAAGCTATGAGCTACGCTTCGAAGCGCCTCTGCATCGTTACTGGCTTTTAAGCTGTTTACCTTTTGCAAGTAACTTGGCAGGTTAGCCACATAGTTATCGTTAATTTGTTGAAACTTTTCACTTTTTAGTAAACTATCCCACTTGTTCTGATTATCTTTTTCAAGATTTAAGTAACTGACTAGCACGTTTTCAAGCGCGTCTTTATCAATGGGTTTTGCCAGCGCTTTATCGCAACCTGCCTCAATGTATGTGTCTATATCATGGTTCATTACATTGGCAGTAAGCGCGATAATGGGCCCATCGTAGGCTGCATGACGTAGCATTTTAGTTGCCTCAAGGCCGCCCATTACAGGCATTTGCATATCCATAATAATTAGCTGGTAGTCGTTTACTAACGCCATTTCTACTGCTTGTGCACCATTGTTAGCCATATCTGGCTCTAGGCCCCAGGTTTGTAAAAGCAGTTTTATAAGTAGCTGGTTATCGGGGTTATCTTCGGCAACTAATATGTTGGCATCAAAACTAGAAGTGGCAAACGACAAGAAAGGGTCTTTTTCTGGAATAAGCTGTGCTTGCTCAGTTAAAAGCTCAAGTGACTGTTTAGGCTCGTTAATATGGCAATCAACGGTAATAGCAAAGCGACTGCCTATGCCAATTTCGCTTTTTAAAGTAACATCGCCACCCAATAACTGCGCTAAGTTTTTAGAAATACATAAACCTAATCCTGTGCCTCCAAAGCGGCGCGTGGTGGTGGCATCGGCTTGTTCAAAAGGTTTAAATATACGCTCTATTTGGTGCTCAGACATACCAATACCGGTGTCTTTAACCACAAATTCAAGCTGCTGCTTACTTTGCAAATAATGCACACAAATTGACACCTTGCCTTGCTCGGTAAATTTTACGGCATTGCTGGCTATGTTTATTAAAATTTGTTTTAAACGCGTCATATCACTATAAATAGTGCGCGGTAATGGCAGCTCGTAATGAATGCTAAACCCGAGTTGTTTTTCGTGTGCTAGCGGTTCAATAATTGATTCTATATCGTGAACCAGCTGCACTACATTAAGGGGTGCTTGCTCTACAGCGAGCTTTTCTGCTTCTATTTTAGATAAATCGAGTATGTTGTTTATTAGCTCTAATAAGTGTTTAGAGTTTCGTAAAATGGTATTTAAATGCTGTTTGTCGTTAACCACTTTATCGTTAATTAATAACTGCTCGGTAAAGCCCATAATGGCCGTAAGTGGGGTGCGAATCTCGTGACTCATATTTGCTAAAAAACGGCTTTTAAGCTGGTTAGCTTGCTCTGCTTGAGCTATGGCAAGTTCAAGCTGGCTGTTCATCGCTTCGAGCGCTTTAGTACGGCTTTCTACTTTGTCTTCTAGGTGGTGTTTATATTCTTCTAGCTGCTCTTGGTAGTGTCTAATTTGGTTAATCATGTGGTTAAAATCGTTAAACAACACGCCGACTTCATCATTTGTATGAGCAGGTAAATTTACCGATAAATCACCATCACCTACACGGTGGCTGGCGGCCCCTAAAAGCTCAATTGGGTTTAGCAGTAAATTGCGCACAACCACAAAAATAAGGATAGGCAGGGTGATCACCGAAATTATCACAATTAAGCCTGTGATTAAGCTAATTGCCTTACCCGATTGATAAAGCACACCTTTTGGAATGGTTGATACAAAGTAATAACCGCCACTCATTTGTACAGCAAATATCATTCTTTCTATTTTATCTATGCTCGAAAGCTCAATCGTCGAAAGGGTGCCTACATCGGCTAAATCGTGAACCTGTTCAAGCTCGTGCTCGGTAATATATTGCCCACGTAAGCTGTAGTCTGAGCTAAATAAAATTTGCCCGTCGTTGGTTAGCAGTAAATTTAGGGTGTTGTTATAAGGCGCCTCTAAAATACTGGTGTTTAATATAGAAGGCTCAACTTGCAATACTATAAAGCCAAGTTGTTGTGGGCGTTTTAAATAGTAATCAACACTTTGTACGCGCTGTACAAAAAATAAGTTGGTGGTGCCGTCGTTGTTTTGCACCATAAATTGTTGTTGGCGCAAATTACTTTGCAGTACTTGCTTAAAAAATGGGTATGACTGCGGTGCGGTTGTTAAATTATTAGAATAATACGCGTCACTTTTACCACTGGCCGAGACTAAGTTAATACTAATTATATCTGGGTAGGCTTCGCTGTAACTGGCAAAAACATCCATTAGTGCCCCTAAGCGGCGGGTATAGCTGCCATCAGCATGAATGTCGTTTGATAAAAAATCGTTTAAAACAGGCGAGGTAGACAGTAGTTTTGCTGTTGAATGAAACGAGTCTATGTAGTTGAAAACCTTTTGTTGTTGCTGCTCAACAAAGCGACTCATTATAAGATCAGCCTGCTTTTGTGTTGAGTTGGTTACGTTAGTTAATGTAAAACCACCTAAAAACAACAAGGGTAATATAACCAGCGGGGTTATATACCATAATAATCGAATACTTAACTTACTGGTTTTCATGACCAAACTACTTATCCTCCGTGCAATCTAGCAATGATATGCGTTACGACTTTATTACACAAGAAGCGTAAGCTGATTTGGGTTAATTTAGCGTAAAAAAAGTGTGTATATAATTGGTTTAAACAAGGCTAGTGAGCACCGAAAGCGAGATTATATTTTAAGGTGCTATATTTAGCTTTATTTTAAATAAGTTAGCGGCTGCGCTGCTTAGTTTTTTAATTATATAGCTAACAGTGCAGTATCAATGCCTGTCATAAATTGAGCGCAAGGGGTAAACCCGTAGCGCTATTTTTATATTTATTAGTGTTTAGCACAATGCATTAAAATATGCGTTGTTAGGGCATTGGCATTAAGGGTAATTTAGCCACGCTTAAAATTAATGCGTGGCTTTAAAATGCTATTTATTTAAAGTATTACACATTTAAAAATTAGTTCTTTTGAGTGTGGGCCGTACCGTAAGAGCGCACTAAAAAGTTTATTGCTACTTCTACCCAGCGGTCTATATCTTTTTTAAGCACAGGCTGATCGGGGTGAGTTAAGTACATTAAATGTAGCTCACTGCGCATTAAGGCAACAAATAGGTTAGTGGCTTCTTCAATGTTTAATTCTTCAAAATCCAGCTCTTTAGATTCCACTGCCGCTTTTAAATAATTAGAGACCTTGTCTTTTACCACCCGCGGGCCAGAGTTATAAAACATATGACCTAGGGCGGGTAAGCGGGGGGCTTCAGCAACAACAATTCGGTATAAAGCCATGGCCGTCTCTGATAGAGCGATTTGTAAATAAGCATGCCCAAGGCGGCGTAAGTTTTCTGTTAAGTTGCCTGGCTTAAACGTTATATTATCGATTGATGCTGTAAATATTTCGCATTCGCTTTTAATGACCGCTAAAAATAAAATTTCTTTATTTGCAAAGTGAGCGTAAACCGTCGATTTTGATACGCCTGCCTCACGTTGGATCATGTCGGTGGTTGCACCATTAAAACCATGAATTAAAAATATTTTACGTGCAGCGTGTAATACCGTTCGTGCTTTTGCACCAAGCTCTAATTCACTTGGAGGCAGAGTGTTTTGGGCATTAGTGAGCGTTTTTGTCATTACATTTCACCTTGACATAATGTTAAATTACGCCTAGCATATCAAACCGAGCGGTACAGTTCAATTTGAGCTTTAAGTTAAGGGTGTTTTTAGCAGCTGTTAACTATCGGTATTACCCTGTTTAAATGTATTTAAGGTGTGACTAGGCAGCAATTAGCGTGCTTAGCTTTTTTTTGCTTATCACTCGAACCGAGCGGTACAGTACATAAATAATTATGTTATTAATTTAGGATTTAAAAATGGCTAATCAGTGTCTTAATAAAAGACTTTTTAATTATTCGCGGCATTCAGCTATTGCGCTTACATTAGCTGCGGCTTTGTCGGGTTGTGTAGTGGGTCCTAACTTTGAAGAGCCTAATACAAATATAAACAACGATGCTATAAAGCCAACTCCCGAATTTACTCAGCTACAACGCGGTAATGCTGAATTGGCGTGGAATTGGTGGACAATTTTAAACGATCCTATTTTAACGGAGCTAGAGCGCAAAGCACAGTTAGGTAATCTTGATTTACAGTTAGCATCAAGCCGAATTGCCCAAAGCCGCGCGGCATTGGGTATTGCATCGGCAGACCGCTTACCCAGTGTATCTGCTGGGTTTGACTACAAGCGCGAAGGGCTGAGCGAAAATGGTAAGTTTGTTGCACTTGGTGCGCCCTCAGACCCTGATAACTTTTGGCAGCTTGGTTTTGATGCCAGCTGGGAACTTGATTTATGGGGCCGTAATAAACGTGTTGAAGAAGGGGCCGTTGCTATGCTGCAGGCCTCTTTGTATGCGCGTGAAGCCGTGCGTGTTAGCTTAGCTGGCGAGGTGGCTAAAACGTATTTGTTACTGCGCAGTGCACAAACGCAGCTCAACATAACACACGAAAACAAAACTATTGCAGAGCGTGTGTTAAAGCTTGCACAAAGCCGCGAAAAAAACGGTGTAAGTACACGTTTTGAAACAATTAGTGCAAAAGCAGAGCTGGCAACAATTAATGCTGCGCTACCAGAGCAAACGCAGCGCCGTAATGTGTTAATGAACGCGCTTGCGTTGCTAGTAGGTGAAAAACCACGTGCCTTAAATACTTTGTTAGCCGAGCGTATTGCTGCGCCTGTTATGCCAAGCGAAATCCCTTCGGCTATTCCATCAGAGTTTGTGAAACGCCGCCCAGATATTTTACAAGCGCAAGCAAACTTACACAGCGCTGTTGCCGCTATTGGCGCGGCCGAAGCGAATTTTTACCCACGCATTACTTTAACGGGCTCATTAGGAGTTGAAGGGTATGCGCAGAGTGATTTATCAACCTGGGATTCACGTGTTTTTTCAATGGGACCAAATGTTTATTTGCCTATTTTTCAGGGGGGGCGCTTAAAGTCACAGCTTAAGCTTACTAAAGAGCGCGAGAAAAACGCGGCATTAACGTATCGTCAAACTGTACTAAAAGCGTGGCACGAAGTTGATAACGCAGTAGATGGCTGGGCTGCGCAGCAAAATCACCATCACAAAGTTGAAATTGCCCACGACTTTAATAAGCAGGCTTTACAAACCGTTGAAAGAGCCTACCAGCAAGGTGCAGCCGACTACCTTAGTGTTTTAACGGCGCAACGTAATTTATTAGCAAGCCAAACTAAGTTAAATAACAGTGCAACCAATGCCTCGATTGCGGTTGTAAATTTGTATAAATCTCTCGGTGGTGGCTGGAACCCAGACGCGTTACCTGAAAGTGCGCTTGCGCCCATGTCAGCCAAGGCGGAGGGCGAGTAATGAATGCAGTCACGATTAATGTGCCTGTACAAAATGCAGTACCTGTTGCTAAGCCCGCAGGGCCATCAAAACAAGCACTGGCTGGGCTATTAGGCATTTTTATTGCCGCTATGATGGCGGGTTTAAATAACCGAGTAGGGGCACTTGGATTAGCAGATGTTAGGGGCGTAATAGGGGCAAGTTTAGATGATGCCTCTTGGCTTTCAAGCGCCTATACCGTTGGGGAGCTAATCGCTATGCCTTTTGCTTCTTGGTTCGCCATTACGTTATCGGTTAGACGCTTTCATATTTCTATGGTGACTATATGTGGTGTTATTGCGGCTATTTTGCCTTTTATTAATGATTTAAACTTATTAATTGCACTGCGTTTTGTGCAAGGGGTAAGTAGTGGCGCACTCATACCTATATTAATGATGGCTGCACTTAAATTTTTACCCCCTAACATACGTTTACACGGTTTAGCGCTTTACGCCATGACCGCTACATTCGCTCCAAATTTAGCTATTTGGCTAAGCGGGCAGTGGGCTGATGTGTTATCGGACTGGCGCTGGATTTACTGGCAAGTTATTCCGCTTTGTATTATTGCAGGCTCACTAACTGCGTGGGGGCTCCCAAAAGAGGGCGTTAAATATGCGCGCTTTAAAGAAGGAAACTGGTTAGGCCTAGTATGCGGCGTATCGTCTTTGACGTTAATTGCCATCGCGCTTGATCAAGGTGTGCGTTTAGATTGGTTTAATTCATCGCTTATTAGTGTGTGTTTTTTTGGTGGGCTAATTTTATTTGGCTGCTACGTATTAACCGAGTGGCATCACAAAGCGCCATTTATGAGACCGCAATTATTAGGCCGTCGCAATTTAGGTATTGGTTCTGTACTGCTTACCATGTTGTTAGTGGTGTTGATGTCGGGCTCAATGTTGCCCTCAACCCATTTAGCCAGTTTGCATAGCTATAGAGCACTACAGCTAGCGCCAGTAGGGTTATTAATTGCGCTACCACAACTTGTACTTGGCTCGGTAGTGGCACTGCTTTTATACAAAAAATGGGTAGGCGCCCGCATTGTGATGTCAATTGGATTATTTTTAATTGCGCTGGCCTGTTTTAGCGGCGCACAAATTACGCCTTTATGGCATCGGGATCAATTTATCACAGCGCAGCTGTTGCAAGCATTTGGCCAGCCCATGGCAGTGGTCTCTATTTTATTTTTAATGACCAGTGTACTAGACCCAAGCGAAGGGCCGTTTTTTTCGGGAACCATAAACACATTACGTGTGTTTGGCTCGCTTATTGGCGGGGCTGTTGTGGGGCAGCTATTAACGGTGCGCAGTCATTTTCATAACGAAATGCTATTAGATCGCGCCTCACTGGTCGGTAATTCATTGGCAAACACCATACCTAATGATCAATTAGGTGGCGTTATTGCCCAGCAATCGTTAGTGATGTCGGTAGGTGATGCCTACTTGGTGCTTGGTGTGTTAGCACTTGTATTAATTCCGCTGGCGCTATGTATGAACTTTGTACCAGCCCCGAATCTTAGTAAATCTTAAATTTTAACCGTTGAGTAATATATTATGGCCTTACCAAAAGTAGTTAAATTAACCGTTGCAGCAACTATACTTGCCGTTGTTGCAGGCAGTATTATTTATCTTAATAAACCGGAGTCGCAAAGTGCAACTCAAACAACTGACGATGCCTACGTGCAAGCCGACTTTACCTTTGTGGCGCCTCAGGTATCTGGCACGGTAGATCAAGTACTCATTAAAGATAACCAGCGAGTACAAAAAGGCGATTTAATTGCCACCATAGATAATCGCGATTTTGTAGTGGCCCTAGATTCCGCTAAAGCCCAAGCTAATAGTGCTAAAGCTAGTGTAGCTAGCTTGCAAGCTAAGTTAACTTATCAAGATTCGCTGGTACAACAAGCGCAAGCTGCGGTAGAGGCCGACACTGCATCACTTAAATTAGCGCAGTTAAATTTAAAGCGTTATACCAACTTAGCAACCGATGGCTCAGGCACTGTGCAAGCACGAGAAGAAGCACAAGCAAAGCTGGCTATTCAAAAAGCAAACTTGCATAAAAACCAAGCAGGCCTTGCAGCAGCAAAGCAGCAGATTGAAATTTTACATGCCGATATTGAAAAAGCCAAAGCTGTGCTTGTACAAGCTAAAGCACGTGTAGTAGATGCCGAGCTTAAGTTATCGTACACCCAAATTACAGCGCCTATTGATGGCATAGTTGGCCAAAAATCGGTGCGTGTAGGGGCGTATGTAAACCCAGGCAGCCCGCTATTGGTTGTTGTACCGCTTGATAAAGTGTTTGTTAGTGCAAACTACCGTGAAACTCAACTAGCTAATGTAAAAGTAGGCCAAGAAGTTGAAATAAAAGTGGATGCACTACCAGGGCAAATTTTACGTGGCCACGTTGATAGCCTAAGCCCTGCCAGTGGCGTGAGCTACTCAGCCATTGGTGCACATAACGCCACTGGAAACTTCACCAAAATTGTGCAGCGCTTACCGGTTAAAATTAGCTTAGATGCAAACCAGCCGGCGCTTAAGCAGTTACGAGTAGGTATGTCGGTGGTGCCAAGTATTTCAATAACGCAGTAGCACATTGCGTTAATTACAGGGCCAGTAACCATGTTGCTGGCCCTTAAAATTAGTTACTCCTTCCTTTTGCATATAAAGCCAAGATATTTTTGAGTTAGATAGCACACTTTTATACCGACTCCTGTTACAATTGCCACTATTAAAAAATTAGCTATATGGCGTTAATTGTTGTCAATTTATTCACACTAAATTGCTCAAAGCCCAGTTAATAACGATCAACTTAACGGGTTGCCTTGCATACACTCAATGTTATGCATGTAACTTGGCATCAAACTAAAAGAACTTATTAATGGCAGACCAGAATATTATCAACGAAATTAGCAAGCGAAGGACTTTTGCAATCATATCGCACCCGGATGCTGGTAAAACCACCATCACCGAAAAAGTACTTTTGTTCGGACAAGCGATTCAAAAAGCCGGTACTGTAAAAGGCCGTGGCTCTAATCAGCATGCAAAGTCTGACTGGATGGAAATGGAAAAAGAGCGTGGTATATCGGTTACTACCTCTGTAATGCAGTTTCCGTATAACAATGCGCTGGTTAATTTACTTGATACCCCTGGACACGAAGACTTCTCAGAAGATACTTACCGTACATTGACCGCAGTAGATTCGTGTTTAATGGTTATTGATGCCGCAAAAGGTGTAGAAGAACGTACCCGTAAGCTAATGGAAGTTACGCGCCTACGTACCACGCCTATTGTTACCTTTATGAATAAGTGTGACCGTGATATTCGTGACCCAATGGAACTACTTGATGAAGTAGAAACAGAGCTAAATATTGCCTGTGCGCCTATTACTTGGCCAATTGGTTGTGGTAAAGAGTTTAAAGGTGTTTATCACATTCATAACGACGAAGCGGTTTTATACAAAACAGGCCAAGGTCATACTATTCAAGAAGTTCGCACTGTAAAAGGCCTAGATAACCCAGAGCTTGATACCGCCATTGGTGAAGAACTCGCTGAGCAATTACGTGAAGAGCTAGAGCTGGTAATTGGTGCCTCAAATGAGTTTGATCTTGAATTGTTTTTAGCGGGTGAGCTTTCACCGGTGTACTTTGGTACAGCCCTTGGTAACTTTGGTGTAGACCATGTACTTGATGGTTTAACGCAATGGGCACCAACGCCATTACCGCGCGAAACAGATGACCGCCAAGTAATCGCAACAGAAGAAAACTTTACTGGCTTTGTGTTTAAAATTCAGGCCAACATGGACCCTAAACACCGTGACCGCATTGCCTTTATGCGTATTGTGTCGGGCAAATACAGCCAAGGCATGAAAATGAACCACGTACGCCTTGGTAAGCAAATTAGTATTTCTGATGCGGTAACCTTTATGGCGGGCGATCGTGAGCGTGCAGCAGATGCATATGCGGGCGATATTATTGGTTTGCATAACCACGGTACCATTCAAATTGGTGATACCTTTACGCAAGGCGAAAAGCTTAAATTTAGCGGTATTCCTAACTTTGCTCCTGAGCTATTTCGTCGTATTCGTTTGCGCGATCCGCTTAAGCAAAAGCAGTTATTAAAAGGCTTAGTACAACTTTCTGAAGAAGGTGCTGTACAGGTATTTAGACCGCTTACTAACAACGATTTAATTGTAGGCGCGGTAGGTGTACTACAGTTTGACGTAGTTGTAGCGCGCTTAAAAGCTGAGTACAACGTAGATGCAATTTACGAAGGCGTAAATGTAAATACGGCACGTTGGGTAAGCAGCGACGATGTTAAAAAGTTTGAAGAGTTTAAACGTAAGTGCGAAAGCAACTTAGCACTCGATGGTGGCGATAACTTAACTTACATAGCACCGAGCCGTGTAAACCTTAACTTATCGGTAGAGCGTTACCCAGAAGTAACCTTTAACCATACGCGCGAAAACTAGAATCGACTGACTAAAGTTAACTGAAAGCCTGCTATGGCGGGCTTACAAAGGTAAATAATATAATGAACATTCGTACTATTTTAGTAGAAAAAGCCATTGCCGCCATGACCGCAGCAGGCCTACCAGAAGACACAAACCCAGCTGTTACACAAAGCACACGCCCACAGTTTGGTGATTACCAAATTAATGGTGCAATGGGCGCCGCTAAAAAAATGAAAAGCAACCCACGTGAGCTTGCGCAAAAAATTATTGATAACCTAGATGTAACCGACATCGCTGAAAAAACAGAAATTGCCGGCCCAGGTTTTATTAATATTCATTTAAAGCCTGAGTTTTTAGCCAACAGTGTAAAAGCAGCAAACAGCGATGCAAAACTGGCTGTAAACGAGCACGCAAACCCGCAAACTGTCGTGGTAGATTACTCATCACCTAACCTTGCAAAAGAAATGCACGTAGGCCATTTGCGTTCAACCATTATTGGTGATGCCATTGTACGTGCGCTTGAATTTAGAGGCGACAAAGTCATTCGTCAAAACCACATGGGCGATTGGGGCACACAGTTTGGTATGTTAATTGCGCATTTAGAAGATCAAATTAGCCAAGGCGTAGACTTAGAGTCGGTAGCGCTTGCTGATTTAGAAACGTTTTACCGCGATGCAAAAAAACGTTTTGACGATGAAGAAGGCTTTGCCGATAAAGCCCGTGACTATGTAGTTAAACTACAAGGTGGCGACGCGCACTGTGAAAAGCTATGGAAGCTATTTATAGCGACCTCTGTTAAGCACTCTGAGGAAGTTTACAAACGTCTAAATGTAACGCTTACCCAAGACGATATTATGGCTGAAAGTGCTTACAACAGTGAGCTTAACGATATTATTAGCCTGTTAAAAGATAAAAACATAGCGGTAGAGTCGCAAGGCGCACAAGTGGTGTTTTTAGATGAACTTGCCAATAAAGATGGTGAGCCATCTGCGTTTATCGTGCAAAAATCTGGCGGCGGCTTTTTATATGCAACCACCGATTTAGCCGCGTGTAACTACCGCTCAAACACCTTAGGTGCTGAGCGTATTTTAATATTTGTTGATGCACGCCAAAGCCTTCACTTTAATCAAGTGGAGCTTACCGCACGTAAAGCAGGCCTTTTACGCGATGAAACGAGCTACGAGTTTTGCCCGTTTGGCACCATGATGGGCGCCGATGGTAAACCATTTAAAACCCGTACAGGTGGTACAGTAAAACTTGCTGATTTACTTGAAGAATCAATTAGTCGTGCAGCAACAAAGCTTGCTGAGCGTGAATCTGATTTATCAGATCATGATCGCAGCGAAATTGCACGTAAAGTAGGTATTGGCGCTGTTAAATACGCTGATCTTTCTAAGCATCGTACCAGCGATTACATATTCAACTGGGACACCATGTTAAGCTTTGAAGGCGCAACAGCACCTTACTTACAATATGCTTACACCCGTGTGCGCAGTATTTTCCGTAAATCAGGTGTCGACGCCGCTACGCTAAATGCAGATGTAGCCATAGCCGAGCCGCAAGAAAAAGCACTCGCGCTTAAACTGTTACAGCTTGAAGAAGTCCTTGATTTAATGATCTCTGAGGCTACTCCGCACGTACTATGTAGCTACTTATACGAGCTAGCTAGCCTATACATGACATTCTACGAAGCCTGTCCAGTACTAAAAGAAGGCGTAGAGCCAAGCGTACGCGATAGCCGTTTAGTGTTATGTAATTTAGTGGCAGATACACTAAAAACAGGATTGGATTTGTTAGGCATTGAAGTCATGGAGCAAATGTAATCACCGTCGTATTTTAACCTAATACTGCGTTATCCACCCCAACTTACCCTAATCACATACAAACCGTATGCTCATAGGGATAAGTAGGGGTGAATGCCTTGTCTTAGGCTAGACTACATAGGTGAACCTTCTGCTTCGTGTAGTTCGCTTTGGCTGCGTTGGTAAAACTATTTAGCCTAAGTCACATACAAACCGTATGCTCCTTGGCATAAATAGTTTTATCGCCTTGCTAGCACTTCTACACTTGCAGATATCTGAGTTGTGTAGTTCGCTTTAGCTGCGTTGGTAAAATTATTTAGCCTAAGTCACATACAAACCGTATGCTCCTTGGCATAAATAGTTTTACCGCCTTGCTAGCACTCCTACACTTGCAGATGATTTTAGGCTTTACTTGACGAACTTTTGTAAGTTAATCAATTTTGTT
>BJUT01000076.1 GCA_007988745.1 Pseudoalteromonas atlantica | reverse complement strand
GCTAGTGCCGCACTTACTGATGGTATTTAAACCACTCAAACACACCAACCCCGCGAGGGTTATCGTCTTGAGCGGGGCAGGATTCTACAATAATCTAATGTGTTTGCAAGTGTTTTTTACAAATTAAAGAATTTTTCTCTATACACCTTTAATTCCATAATAGAATCTTTAATGTCATCGAGAGCTAAATGAGAGCCTTTTTTATTTACCTGTTCTAGTACCTCAGGCTTCCAACGTCGGGCAAGCTCTTTAATTGTGCTTACATCTAAATTTCGATAATGAAAAAAGTCTTCAAGCTCGCGCATATACTTATTCATAAAGCGTCTGTCTTGACCTATTGAGTTACCACACATAGGTGATTTACCCGCAGGAACCCACTGCTTTAAAAAATTAAGCGTTTGTTCAACCGCATAAGCCTCATCGTATGTACTGGCTTTACAACGGGCAGTCAAACCTGATTTCCCATGCTGTGTAGTACACCATTCGTCCATGCCATCTAACAACTCATCACTTTGGTGAATAGCTATAGTAGGCCCTTCCGCGAGTATATTTAAATCGGCATCAGTTACTACTGTTGCAATTTCGAGTATTTTATCTGTGGCCGGCTCAAGTCCAGTCATTTCCAGATCAAGCCAAATTAAATTAGATTCATTAATAGTCATAGTAACCTTAAACAGTGCTTTTCTTTAGATCCAACGCATTTCGATATATCATATTAGCATCAACCGTCGAGCTAAAGCTTTTTTATACGCAAAGCCGACATTTAAACCAAGGTTATAGGCCAAAAGTGGCAAAACAGAAAAAATTAAGTAAAGGCCAATCTCGCAGGATCAAGGCTAATCATCAAAAGCGCTTAAATAATGCCGATACAAAATTGGCAAAAGGTGGCGCACAAGAGTGGCAAACAGATAATTTGGGCGCAACCGAAAACGCCGTCGTGATCAGCCGTTTTGGCCAACACGCCGATGTAGAAACACAAGAAGGTGACGTATTACGCTGTAATATTCGCCGTACCGTTACTAACTTAGTGTGTGGTGATGAAGTACTATTTCGCCGCGCAAAAGTAAGTGAAGGCGACTTAGCAGGCGTTATTGAAGCAACACAAGAGCGCCGCTCTCAGCTTACTCGTCCCGACTTTTACGATGGCGTAAAAGTAATCGCTGCAAATATTGACCAAATTTTAATGGTCTCAGCGGTACTGCCAGAGTTTACGCCCAGTATTATCGACCGTTACTTAATTGCCTGTGAAGACATGGGTATAGAACCTATTTTAGTACTTAATAAAATCGATTTAATCGACGACGAAGGCCTAAATGAAATTCAAAAAGTACTCGATATTTATCGAGGCCTTGGTTATCAGGTACTGCTTGTAAGTAGTGTAACCGGCGAAGGCATAGATGATTTAAAAAACGTACTGGTTGATAAAAATAATATTTTTGTTGGTCAAAGTGGCGTAGGTAAATCAACCTTAGTTAACACTGTGCTTCCTGATGCCGAAATATTAACTAAAGAAGTATCAGAAAACAGTGGCTTAGGGCAACATACCACCACTGTATCGCGCTTACATCACCTACCAAGTGGTGGTAACCTAATTGACTCACCGGGAATACGTGAGTTTGGTTTATGGCACTTAGATGTTGAACGGGTAACCTGGTGCTTTAAAGAATTTAGAGAGTTTATAGGTGGATGTCGTTTTAGAGACTGTAAGCATTTAAACGACCCAGGCTGTATAATTCAACAAGCGGTAGCCGATGGCGATATTTCGCAATTGCGATTCGACAGCTACCACCGTATTTTAGAAACAATGGCCGATGGCCGTGCTGGTGCACGCGCACCTCGCGTTTAATTTAGGAAACAATCTGTGAGTTTAGACAAATTTAAAATTGCAATGCAGTATGCAATGCCAAAGCACTTTATTTCACGCGTAGTAGGTAAATTAGCAGCAGCAAAAGCCGGTGCTTTAACTACAACGCTTATTAAACTATTTATTAAACAATATAAAGTAGACATGAACGAGGCTTTGTATGAAGACCCAGCGCAGTACAAAACATTTAATGAGTTTTTTACTCGCCCATTAAAAGATGGTGTGCGTCCAATGGCGCAAGGCGAGAACGTAATTACTCACCCTGTTGATGGTGCTATTAGCCAACTGGGCGACATTGTTGATGGGCAGCTAATACAAGCAAAAGGTCATGACTACAGTCTACAAGCACTATTAGGTGGCTCTGAAGATGATACAACACCATTTTTAGGCGGAAAATTTGCTACCATTTATTTAGCGCCAAAAGACTACCACCGTATTCATATGCCTATAGACGGCACACTAAGTAAAATGATTTACGTACCGGGCGACTTATTTTCGGTAAACCCGCTTACAGCGCGCAATGTCCCTAATTTATTTGCTCGTAACGAACGTGTAGTGGCTATTTTTGAAACCGAAATTGGCCCACTTGCTATGGTACTAGTAGGCGCAACCATTGTAGCCAGCATAGAGACCGTTTGGGCAGGCACAGTAACACCACCCGCCGGTAGCGATGTGTTTAGCTGGAACTACCCAACTAAAGGCGAAAACGCCATTACCCTTAAAAAAGGTGAAGAAATGGGCCGCTTTAAACTAGGCTCAACAGTGGTACTAGCATGGGGTGCAGATAAAGCAGACATTTTAGACGACCAACTGCCTGAAACAGTAACACGTTTAAACACCGCATTTGCAACAATTAAAGAAAGTGAAGAGCTGTAAGCCCTCTGAATAAAGACGTTTTATCACATTGCTCTGTTCTCGTAGTTCACGGTTTTGAGTTCAGAGCAATGTTAATCTATAAGCTAAGTTTGATTTCGCTGCACCTGATGATAATTTAAAACGGTTTAAATACAATCATTACTAAATTACGCTTAGCTCTGTAGCAGCTTCAACAATACAGTCAGCTTACGCTTATCAAGTTCACCCATTTGCTCACTATTACTGAGCGCAAAAATAACCCCTTCGTGTTCGGCGCAATTTATATCATCTCGCGATTCAACCACATTTGCCCATAGCTCTAAATCATCTATCTCTATTTCGTGGTTTACACAACGTGTTAACACGTCAATCAATACCGGCTTTGTGAGTGTATAACCGGGAGCACTTTCCTCTGCTGGGGTAGAAATAATAACGCTAATAGCATCATCTCTTTGCTCACCAAAGGTAATAAATTCGGCCAATGCTTTTTGTATATTCATAATATTTGTTATTCTTGCTGCTCTACTGCTGATAAGACTTAAAATGACGAGATTAAACTGCTCACAATGCCACACTGCGCTTATTTGTAATGTAAACGATATAAACGCATGCTGGTGTAACCAATTACCTGCTATTTTACCGCTTGAAGAGTCAGCAACAAGCTGTTTATGCCCGCAATGTACGCTTAATAAAATAAACGCTTATTTAGCGCATATTTATACTCAGCCAATCAAAGCACAAATTGAGTTTGCTAAAAAGTTTAGAGGTACTGACAATTTAATTGAAGGGCTAGACTACACCATGCAAAATGGCTACATGGTGTTTAGTAAATGGTTTTTTTTAAAGCGAGGAACATGCTGTAAAAATGGCTGTAAAAATTGTCCTTACAGCTAAATCACAACATGTTGATATACAATACGCGGTTAAATAAGTTCGTTGGGCACATTGTTGCTGTATTGTGCAAATTTATCCGCCCCTTTAAAACGTAACTCAATTGCTTTGATATGCTCTTCTTCGGCGTGTTTCCAAACGCCCGGCACACTATACACATGCTTTAAATAGCAAAAAAACTTATCGCGTAGCTGCGGATTAAACTGCCATCCTTGAGCTACATCTGCTACTTGGGCAGCTAAGCCCTCACGAGTATCAGCATGCTTAACTAAGCCTTCTATATTATAACAAGCCTGCCCTACAGTAATTACGCGCTTATTTAGTAACAGTGCTTCTAAACCGACCGTAGAGTTGATAGTGATCACCGCTTCTGCGCATTCAATAAGTTCACAGGTTTTATTGCCGTTTGCAAATAGTGCAATTGGGTCTTTATCGTATAAATGGGTGTAATGCTTGTGCCACGACGGGTGTTCTTTAAAAACGACCTTTAAACTAGGGTCGTTCAATGCTTTCACTGCGCTAACAACTTCATCGTATAGCATTTCCATTGAGTCAATCCATGGCGAAAAGCTCGCTAATTGCGTATCATGAGGCACTTGAAAAGGCACAAATATGTAGCGTTCAGGTATATTTTCAGCTGCAAAATCACAGCGTTTTTTATGGTTTTCTCGTGGGACAAGCGCCGGTGCATCAAAGTTTAAGGCATTATTTGCATTAAAATTTAAATAAAAATCAGGATCTCGACTTAGCGACGCATTAAAGTTAATCCCTTGAGGGTCTAAACTGGTGGTACCCGGAAGCAAACCATTTTCATAATAAAATTGCTTAATACCCAGTGCCTTGGCAGCCATAGCAACGGTAGTATTAGGCAGTTTATTACCATTCCATATCACCATTACATCAGGGTTAACTTCAGTTAATAAAGCTAAATATTTTGCGTAACGCAAACGCTCAAAAAAGCGCAGCCCCACTTTGTAAACCGCCGATACTAAAGCATTGTTCCAAAGGTTATTACGGGCGCGCTTACGTTTTAGTTGTGCATTAATAACATCGTTAAAATCAACTTTAAACGCTTTACTTAAATAGTGTATAGCTGAAAGCTTTGGCGCCCCCATAACATGCAGTTGGCAATCCATACTCAGCTTTTTGATTATTTTTTTATAGTACTTTGCGTGTACATTTTTGCGGGATATAAATAGGTAAGACATACAAGCTGTGCGCGCCAATTATTGTTTATAGGAATAATACTAAGTGGACACTATTACAAAAGTAAGGTTCACTGCTACGAGTAAATAATTTACAGATGTTACCTAAATTCTTATTATTTTACTACGCAGCGGTGCCATCCTAGATAGAATCTCATTTTGTATGCTATGGCTAATATTTTGCTCTTCCATCGCATTTACAAGTAAGTCCACCACATGGTTAAAATCTTTCTCAGTTATGTGCATTCCAGTATGAATATCTACCATAGAGTCACCTTTATACTTGCATGGGCCATCAACTAGCATACACATATGCATAATAAAGCCTTCTCTAAAGTGGCTTATGTCGCTGTGTTCAAAATAATGCAGTACTTGTTCATCATTACCTATTTGGTAAATAAAACTGTCTACAATACGCGTAAGCCCCGCTCGGCCATCAAGCTGTTGATAAAGCGATAAATTTGTTGAGCTTGCGCACCCTGCTAGGGCACTTAAACACAACCATAAAATGACAACGTTTTTCATTACCAATACCCTGTTACCGATAAGTACCACCCTGTTTGATCGCTCGCACCTGCAATGCTACCTAAATCTAAGTATGCAGCGGTGACACTCACGTGTTTGTTTGGCATCCAAGCAACAAATAAATCTTTCCAGTCTTGTTCACCCAAATTAAGGTTATTAGACTTTTGCCTATACTCTATACCTACGGCAACACTTCGGCTCAAAAACACAGCGGTGCTGCCTTCAAATAAAATTTTTGCATCATCATTTGCCCCACCATAACCAAGCAAACCGAGTTGATTAGCCTCACTGTAGCGAGTTGTGACGTTCCAAAACCAGTTAAGCCCCCCTACAGCGCCTAAGTGGAGTTTACTAGCTGCGAGGTAGTAATCAGTGCCACTAGTATCTTGTGCACCTACTAGGGTCGCAACAGCGCCATCATCAAGAGATTTATGCTGTATACCAACACTCAATTGCGGCCAGTCACTGTAAACTATGTCGCCATATAAACGAATTTTAGCGCCCGTGATAGATTGCTCTATTTCGGTATCAAGTGCAGGCACGTCAAAACGTTGTTGAGCGTAGCTAAGTTCCACACGATTAAATAGGTTAACTTGTGCTCCACATACATCTAAAGTGTAGTCTGTTACATCTGCACGGCTACAAAAGCCATTCACAGAGAACTCGTCTTCGCTGGCGTAACCTGCAAGTTGTGCCCAAGGCACAATACCGCCGCCCCCGCTGCCTTCTATTTGCGAAACCCCGGGGGTCGCTAATAACTTACCATCGCTTGCTAAACCAGAAAAACTCGAGCTAAGTAATAACCCAAGTAATAAACACTTAACTTTTTTCATAATATTCCTTTAGCCACTGTTCTAATAGTTCTGCTTTTAAAGGCCTACTTAGGTAGTAACCCTGAGCATGGTCACAATGCATAAGTTTAAGTAAGTCTAACGAATCTCTGTTTTCAACGCCCTCTGCAACAACGCTAAAGCCTAGTTGATGCCCTAAGGTAATTGACGACTGCACTATGTATTGATCCTTGCGCGACTCATCTAACTTTAAAATAAAGCACTTATCTAACTTTAGCTCATCAATAGGCAGCATTTTTAATCTCCCCAGTGATGCTTGCCCTACGCCATAATCATCCAATGAAATTTTTACACCAATGGCTTTTAAGTTTTGTAATGCTTTTATGCCTTTTTCTTCATTTTCAATCATGTCGCGCTCAGTTAATTCAACAGTAATGAGGGTTGGATCAACATTGTATTTTTTTAGAGTACGCACTAACGCTGAATGAAAACTCGGTGAGGCAATATCTTGTGCTGACACATTAATTGCTGCCTGCATTTCAATCCCTTTAGCCTGCCAATCAGCCACCTGAGAAACCACCGTGTTAACAACCCATGATGTAAGCTCAACAATAAGCCCCGATTGCTCGGCTAAATCAATAAACAGTTCTGGGTTTACCCAGCCGCCATCTTTACGTTGCCAGCGGATCAGTGATTCGACTTTATTTATTTTTTGTGTGTGTAAATGCAGTTTAGGCTGATAGGTCATAAATAATTGCCCATCATCATCGCTAATGGCTTGTTTAAGCTCATCTAACATTTTAAGACGATCTAAATGCGCTTCGTCTTCACCATTTTGGTAATAATGAATACTGTCTTGGCTATCTGTTGCATTGTCTACGGCAATAAGTACGCGGCGCATTAAATCATCGCTGGCAAGGCCTTGCATAGGATACTCTACAACCCCAGCGCTAAAGCGTAAGTTAATTTTTAACGTTTTAATGGTATAACACGCTAATAGCTGTGCCATTAAACCAACTATACCGCTTTTTTTCTCTCTGGCAGCGGCACTTGGAAACACAGTTAAAAACTCATCGCCACCAATACGCGCATGAAAGCCGCCAAGCTCGTCTGAAAAGCCACTAATTCGATTGGCAACCGCTTTTAAACATTCATCGCCTACGCGTGGACCAAGCTTATCGTTTATATGCCGTAAACCTTTTATATCAATAGCAACCAGGGTGTATTGTGTAGAGGGAGTCAGCTCATCATCGAGCACTTCAAGCATAGCCGAGCGGTTATAAAAGCCTGTAAGCGAGTCATGGCGTGCCTGAAAACTAATTTTTTGTTCACGCTCGTTAATATCGTTACCCATGTTATCAAAGGCGTTAGCAAGGGTTGCTATTTCGGTACTTTGTTTAGATGCATTAAATTCAAACGCGTAATTACCTTGTGCAAACTGCCTAGCAATAACTGCAAGCTGAGAGAGTGGAGTTGTTAAGTTATTTGCCAGTAAACTACTGGTAATAACCCCCACCAGCATAGTTAAAATGGCCATAATAATTAGCGTAAACAATAAGTTTTCAAAATCGTTATAGCTTTGCGTTAAATCAGCACTGAGCAAAATTGTTACCGCATCCCCTTGTAGGGAGGGCAACATAATATCTTGGTTTTTATATACAGGATAATCACCAAACAAACGCGTTGTTGTGGTGGTGTTAAAGTAGTTTTTAGGTGAAAAAAACTCTGGGCGATTAAGCAACGAGCTTCTTACTAAGTTATCCTGCTCAGCAATAAAGCTGACATCCATTCCGGTTAGGTTTTTAAGTTCTAGGGCGACTTCGTCATCAATTTTAAAACCCACTAAGCTGTATGCAACGGTTCTAGGCGCCCTTACAGGTAGTAAAATAACTTGATATAACTGATTATTAAGAACAACAAAGCTCGATTGCTCTGGCGAAGTTAATAACTCATCCAGTAACGGCTTTAAATTTTGAGGGTACAAATCTGCATTAGTATTGGCTGAAATTAATTTACCTGATAAATCAATTAGTAGCATAAGCTCTGCATCAATACGCTGGCTGTGATTAAACAACACACTACTTATGGTGCCTGCATCGCGAGTGGCAACCGCTTGCTTAAAGCCAAAGTCGGCAGTAAGTACTTTAGCAGCAGTAAGCAGTAGGCTTTCTTTTGAGCTCAGATATTGCTTATATACATTTTGCGCTACGCTAATATCTTGGTTTACTTTTTCTTCTTGAAATTTACTTGTAGACCACCAAAAGCTAACAATGCTCACCATAGTGGTCAGTAAAACTAAGCCTACACATAAAACAATAATGCGGTTTTTTAAACTGTTAGTCATTACCGCCCTTAAACTTACTACCAAAAGTATTTCGCGGTGCTGGGGTGGAGGTATTAATTTTAATTAGTAACTCATTGTTATTCTTTATTGTTATCATTTTTTTATTTTCCAACGGTGCAGTTTGTAGCGCATGCCACACACTCAGCGTAGCCGGTAACGGCGTTATGTCTAAGGATAACTTACCCGTATTATTAGTTTTATAAACGTGCTCACTATTGGCTACATAAATATAGCCAACCATAGAGTCATGAATATTACAGCCTAGTACAACAACACCTTGTTGATTAAAAGTCACAGGCTCTTTAGGTTGGCCTGAATAGAGTTTTAGCTGAAAGGGCTTAGCCTGAGAAAAAGAGTAAACATGATGGCGGATATTATCGCTGTTAGGAAAGTTAACCTGCTGGCCTTTTTGCACCACCAGTAAATCAGGCAAAAACGCTTTATGTACTTGGTCCATTACCGCAACGGGTAACGTAGTGCGCTCTGACTTTGCCGCCTTATAAAGCTCAACGACTGCGTCTTTTAGTGGCTGACCATGCTGGTCTTGAATTACTAAATCAATATTTGCGCCCAGTACGCCTTGGCTAAAAAATAAAGTAGCGGCGAGTAAATAACCTCTTTTATTAAAAACTTGCTGCACTTGCCTAAACATATCAACACCTAAAAGTTAATCTTAGGTTAAGTTAATTAGAGACCAGCACTAATTGCAAGGAATATAGCCCAGTAACTAAAAATAAAGACTGGGCTTTGTTTATTTTAATGCTTTAGTTGTACTATTTTACAATAAGGCCGTAATCAGTATCTAAAATATTAATTACTTCTTGGCGAGGATCTTCTGGAATTACAATCTCTTTGCCAATGATTTTACTGGCAATGCCTACATAAGTGTTAGACACCTCAAGCATGACCGATTCTGGTAAAATAAAGTCTTTAGCAAGCTGCTCACGTTCATCCATTCGGTCTTTATTTAACAGCACGTCACTTTCTGGCACAGTAGAAATTAATAACTGGCGGAACCCTTCTTTAGAGTTTTCGATTATTTTACCATCGCGGTAAGCCGCGCCATCCCATATGCGCGAAGAATCTGGGGTGCCTACTTCATCAATATAAATAAGCTGTTGGTTACCGTCTAAATCCTCTACATAACCAAACTCAAATTTTGTATCTACAAATATTTGATCAAGCTTTGCCAGCTCTTCACTAATTAGCTTAAAGCCCTCAACCAATAGCTTTTCGTATTTAGTCACATCCTCTGCCGATTTAAAATTAAATACGTCTAAATTAGACGTGATATTAGCGCGCGTAATATTCACATCATCAACAGGTGGAATATCAGCCACGCCTTCGATAATACCTTTTGTAGAAGGGGTTATTAGTACGTTTTCAAGCTTTTGGTTTGCCGTTAAGCCCTGAGGTAAATCTATGCCACAAAAGTTGCGAACCCCTTTACTGTAATCACGCCACATGCTGCCGGTTATATATTGGCGCGCAATCGCTTCTACTTTTACGGTACTTGCTTTGCGCACAATCCATACATAAGGATGTGGAATATCAACAATGTGGTTACCCGCAAGGCCAGCTTTATCAAATAACTTAAACCAATGAGATGCAACAGAGTTAAGCGCAATACCTTTTCCCGGCACGCCGTTTAAGCCATTTTCGCCTTGCCAAATACAATCAAAAGCAGAAATACGGTCTGAAATAACCATAATTGCCAGCTCAGTTCCTTGCGGAACTTTATAGTTTTTTTCTTTAATGAGGCGTGCGCTGTCTTCATCTGTTAGCCAATAAACCGAACGAACTTTACCGCTGTGTACGGCACCTTTAGTGCGAATGGGTAAGTCATCGTTTACGTCTAAAACTTTATAGCTAGTCATGCTATCTCCGGGGTTAGGGATGCTCATAGAGCAAAGTATGGTATGGGGTTATAAGCGCTATATAATAAATCAGCCTACCCTAAAGCTCAATCAGCACTGAAAACTAAATAACCTGAATCTGGTTAAGTGACTTACTAGGGCGTGTTGTAATATGCTGATATTTAAATTTACTTTCTCTAGCCAAAGATTTTCAATGAAAGCAAGGCGAATTTACGCGTCAATAGCTGGCCTATTGCAAGTAAACTCAACGCAGTTAGCGCTGAAAATAGCTGCTAGAAATAGGTTTATTACCCAGAGCTCAGGTTAAATAACCACGCAATATTTATATGGCTGTAATAATGCGGTAAACTTAGCGTGCTAACTAGAGGAGTAACGCTTGGACTACCTAACTGCGACCGCAAATAAAAAATACCTAATGTATATTTCGCAAAATTATTCATACGCTATTTTAAGGCCGCTTCAGGCGCAAATTTTAGCCCATGGTGGAGAAGTTCGGTGGTTTTTAGCGGGTAATGAAGTAAACCCCGACTTTTTAGATGATGATGAGCAGCAACTTCACTCTATAAAAGATGTACATACTTGGAAACCCGACGCAACTTTCGCCCCAGCTAACCTAATACCTACATTCATCCCTGGGATAAAAGTAGCTGTATTTCATGGTTTTGATGCTCATAAAAGAGATACAAATGGTGAAAAAGGGCATTTTGCAATCAGAGGATGCTTTGACCTGTATTGTACGCAAGGTCCAAATACCACCAGGCGGTTTGCAAAATCAGCCATAAAGCATGGCCACTTCAAAGTAGCTGAAACTGGCTGGCCAACTCTAGATCCCTTATTTACCGCACAAGCTGACAACCCATATGCAAGCAATGATGCACGCCCGACATTACTTATTTGTTCCACTTTTTCACATAGGCTCACACTTGCACCTAGGCTTTATGAGCAAATTAAGCACTATAGTAAGCAAGGGAAATGGCGAATATTGGTGCAATTTCATCCTAAAATGCCACAGGAGTGGGTAGATAAATACAAAGCCTTAAGTAATGAAAACTTAACTTTTGTAGAAACCGACAATGTACTGCCTTTACTTAAAGCTGCAGATGTTATGCTGTGCGACACCTCTTCTGTCTTGCAAATGTTCTTATTACAAAATAAACCGGTAGTAACGTATAGAACGAGGCAGCCTTTCCCGCATTTATTAGATGTTACGCAAGCTTCAGAAGTAGAAAAAAATATTGATTACGCCCTTACATACCCACAGGAGCTAATGGCAGCAATTAGCAACTACTCTAAAGAGCTTCATCCTTATACCGATGGGCAATCTAGCCTGCGTGTACTTAATGCGACAAATGAATTTTTGCATAGCGATAATAATTTGAAACCTAAACCTCTAAACCTTATTAGGCAATTTAAAATGAGAAAAATGTTAAATTATTGGGGTTGGTAACACCACACTGTATGATTGAGCTTGATAATGTAACCTTTAAATGGCATAAAAATGATGCCAAGCCTACGCTAAATATCCCAACCCTTAGAATTGATAAAGGCGAGCATATTTTTTTACATGGTCCCAGCGGCGTCGGTAAATCAACCCTGCTTGCGCTACTGGCAGGTATAAACACACCAAGTAGTGGCAACATACGTATTTTAAATTGTGATTTAAATACACTTAGCAATACGCAAAGAGATGTATTTAGAGCAGAGAATATTGGCTATATTTTTCAAAACTTTAATTTATTACCGTATTTAACACCCATTGAGAATGTCACGCTTGGTTGTGAATTTTCAAAAAGCAGAAAACAAAAAGCCTTACAGCAAACAACAGAGCCCAAGCCAAGCTTACAAAAAGAAGCGATACGCTTATTAACAGCATTAGGCTTAAGTGAGTCTTATCATAGTAAAGATGTTGCCTCGCTCAGCATTGGTCAGCAACAGCGGGTTGCCGCCGCTCGCGCATTTATTGGCAGCCCAGAGCTTATAATTGCTGATGAGCCTACCTCGGCACTCGATACCGCAAATAGAGAAAGCTTTATAAAGCTGTTATTCGAACAGGCTAAGCGCGCCAACAGTACGTTAGTTTTTGTAAGCCATGACAAAACATTAAAACCGCTATTTAATCGTGCAATTAGCCTAGTTAGCTTGCAGGAGCAGTTATGATCCTGACTAAGTTAGCTTATAAAAGTTTGCTAAATCGCCGAGCAAGTGTACTGCTCACATTGTTTACCATTGCTATTAGCGTGATGCTTTTACTAAGTATTGAGCGAATTCGCGTGGATGCAAAAACCAGCTTTAGTAATACCATCTCTGGGACAGACCTAATTGTAGGCGCCCGCACCGGCGATATTCAATTACTGCTTTCCTCTGTATTTAGAATAGGTTACGCAAATAATGGGGTGAGCTGGCAAAGTTACCAGTACATCGCAGCTCAGCGTGGTGTTAAATGGAGCATTCCTATTAGTTTAGGCGACAGCCACAAAGGCCAAGCTGTACTAGGTACAAGCCGCGATTACTTTACCCACTATCGCTTTGGTAAAAAACAAACGTTAAGTTTTCAACAAGGCCACGCGTTTGAGCATTTAAACCAGGTGGTACTTGGCAGCGATGTAGCGAGCCGTTTAGGGTATACACTAGGTGATAACATAGTAATCTCACACGGGATGGGTAATACGAGCTTTCATCATCATAAAGACAACCCGTTTACTGTTATCGGTATTTTAAACGCCACTGGCACGCCAGTAGATAAAACCTTACACATACCTCTAGCAGCTATTGATTTAATACATGGTGGTTCACACTCTGCGAATAATGACGACGATGAGCACGATGAGCACGATGAGCACGATGAGCACGATGAGCACGATGAGCACGATGAGCACGATGAGCACGATGAGCACGATGAGCACGA
>BJUT01000075.1 GCA_007988745.1 Pseudoalteromonas atlantica | reverse complement strand
TGAGTATTTGAGCTAAATGCGCTAAAAACACAACATAACTAGCACTTTATTAACATTTCAGGTGTATTAATTGGTTTATATAGAGGGTTTACTGAAATAACTTTATATACAAACTTGCACCCCACACGATCGTAAGGATCATTAATGAGAGTGTTACCGCTGCAGATCCCATATCTTTCGCACGCCCCGATAATACATGGCGCTCTGTACTTACGCGATCAGTGAGCGCTTCTATTGCTGAATTAAGTAATTCCACAATCAATATGATCAGTAATGTACTTACTAACAATGCCCAATGTAATACCGATGAAGCTAGCCAAAAAGAAATGGGTAGCAAAATAATGCTAAGTAGCAACTCTTGCCTAAAAGCCGCTTCTTCTATAAAGGCCGCTTTAAAACCAAGGTATGAACAATACGTTGCTTTAAATATACGCTTTATACCAAGGCCGTTAGGTTTAAATACATCTTTCATTATTAGCTCTATTTACTCTGGTCAAAATAAAGCCCCGCAATTGCGAGGCTTTTTTAGTTAGGCAATACCGTATTGATCTCGGTATGCTTTAACTGATGCTAAATGCTCGTCCATTGTACCTTGGCTCTCAAGGTAGCTAATAAGATCAGCTAATTTTACAATAGAGATCACTTTGGTATTAAAGTCGCGCTCAACCTCTTGAATAGCTGAAAGCTCAGCTTTGCCTTTTTCTTGGCGATCAAGTGCTATTAGTACACCACTTAGGTCTGCGCCGTTATCGGCAATGATTTCCATAGATTCACGAATTGCAGTGCCTGCGGTGATCACATCATCCACCAGCATAATTTTGCCCGTTAATGCAGAACCTACTAATGTTCCACCCTCACCATGTGCTTTTTTCTCTTTACGGTTAAAGCAATAAGGTACATCTTTATCATGGTGATCTGCCAGCGCTACTGCGGTAGTGGTTGCAATAGGAATACCTTTATAAGCTGGGCCAAATAAAACGTCGTATTCTATTGCAGCGTCTTCAAGGGCTGATGCATAAAAACGACCCAAACGTGCTAAATCACGTCCTGTATTAAAAAGGCCAGCATTAAAAAAGTATGGGCTTGTACGACCTGATTTAAGGGTAAACTCGCCAAATTTTAAAACCTGCTTTTCTAAAGCAAATTCAATAAACTCTTTTTGATAATCTTTCATTGGGGTTCTCGCTTATGCTAACGCTTGTTTTTGAACGTCAATAATTTCACGGATTGAATGTTTAGCCAGTGTAAGTAGCTCATCTAATTCGTCGAACGAGAATGGTTCGCCCTCTGCGGTACCCTGCACCTCAATAATTTTACCTGTTTCAGTTAAAATTACGTTCATATCGGTTTCGGCTTCAGAATCTTCAAGGTACTCTAAATCACTAATTGGTTGGCCTTTATAAATACCTACCGAGATAGCAGCAATCATGTGCTTAAGTGGGTTTGAGTTGATCATTCCTTTAGCGCGCATGTGAGTAAGTGCATCAACTAAAGCCACGCATGCACCACTAATAGATGCAGTACGTGTTCCGCCATCAGCTTGAATCACATCACAATCAATTGTAATGGTGTTTTCGCCAAGCGCTTTTAAATCTACTGCAGCTCTTAATGCGCGAGCAATTAAGCGTTGAATTTCCATAGTACGACCGCCTTGCTTGCCACGTGCTGCTTCACGTGCGTTACGCGTATGCGTTGAGCGCGGTAGCATACCGTATTCAGCGTTGATCCAACCTTTACCTTGGCCTTTCATAAAACGTGGTACACCTGCTTCAACCGTAGCAGTACAAAGTACTTTGGTATTACCAAACTCAACAAGTACTGAGCCTTCAGCGTGTAATGTGTAATTACGTGTAAATGATACCGGTCTAATTTGGTTAGGTGTTCTTTCGCTTGGACGCATTGACGATCCCCTTAATTCTGAATTTGCGACATTATAAGTGCATGTGCAGGTAGATGCCATGCTGATTGTAAAATATTCAGCGTAATAAATTTTCTCTAGAGGTTAAGCAGTGTTACGGTATAATCATCGCAATATTGTATTAATAAATTTTAGGAACTTATCCATGATCCACAGTATGACTGCTTATGCGCGTCGCGAAATTAAAGGCGATTGGGGCACTGGCACCTGGGAAATTCGTTCAGTAAACCAGCGCTACCTTGAAACGTTTATTCGCGCACCAGAGCAATTTCGTGGCATGGAGCCGGTAATTCGTGAGCGTTTACGTAAAAATTTGCAACGCGGTAAAGTTGAAGTATTTTTAAAGTTTGTTGCAAATCCAGCACACGTGGGTGAGCTATCAATTAATGAGTCACTTGCTGAGCAACTAATAAATAGTGCTAAATGGGTGCAGCAACAAAGCAGTGGCGACATTAACCCAGTTGATATACTGCGCTGGCCTGGCGTAATGGAAGCACAGGAGCTCGATTTAGATACCGTTAATAAAGCACTTATAGCGGGCTTTGACCAAGTAGTTGAAGATTTTAAATCAGCTCGTGGCGATGAAGGCGCAAATTTAGAAGAAATGATTGCCACTCGTCTTGATGCCATACTTGAGCAAGTTACTGTAGTAGAAAGTCACTTACCAGAAATAGCAAAGTGGCAGCGTGAAAAGCTTAATCAAAAGCTTGAAGACTTAAAAACCGACATTGACGAATCTCGCCTTGAACAAGAGCTTATTTACCTTGCGCAAAAGCAAGATGTTGCCGAAGAACTCGACCGCTTAAAATCGCACGTAAAAGAAACTAAAAAAATTCTTAATAAAGGTGGCGCCTGTGGCCGCCGTTTAGATTTTATGATGCAGGAGTTTAACCGCGAAGCAAACACCCTAGCCTCTAAGTCTATTAATAGTGATATTACTAATGCAGCTGTAGAGCTAAAAGTGCTCATTGAGCAGATGAGAGAGCAAATTCAAAATATTGAGTAATCGTACTTGTGTGCTACTTACTTGAGCACAATTAGTTAAATAAAGTACAATAGTGTCATTAAAGGCTTGGGTTATTGATTTAATCCAAGCCTGTTTATTTTAAGTAGAGAAAAACATGGCTCAAACTCGCGGAAATTTATTTATTTTATCGGCGCCTTCTGGTGCGGGTAAATCTAGCTTAATCACGGCGTTACTAAAAAAACACGCAGATATGAAAGTATCGGTCTCGCATACCACTCGAAGCCCTCGCCCTGGTGAAGAAAATGCGGTGCATTATCACTTTGTAAGCGCCGATGAATTTAAAGCATTAATTGCCAAAGATGATTTTTTTGAATGGGCGCAAGTATTCGATAATTACTACGGTACTTCAAAGCAGGCTATTGAGTCGCAGCTGAATGCCGGTATTGATGTATTTTTAGATATTGACTGGCAAGGCGCGCAGCAAGTGCGCGAAATTATGCCAAGCGTGCAAACAATTTTTATTTTGCCGCCTTCTAAAGCAGAGCTTGAGCAGCGCTTAAATAACCGAGGCCAAGATTCTGCCGAGGTCATCGCTGGGCGTATGGCTAAAGCGCAATCAGAAACATCGCACTACAATGAATATGATTATGTTGTGGTTAACGATGATTTTGAAACCGCCCTTAGCAATATTGAAACTATCGTATTAGCGCAGCGCTTAACCTTAAAAGCCCAAGCTAGTCGTCATCACGATTTAATTACAAACTTACTTAAATAAGCCATTTATGCCCTTTACAGGGAAAACTGGTAAAAATTAACCACTGGCTATTGGCGAAACAAGCTGCTTGCAGTAAACTACGCCTTTGCTTTTAAATTATTTTGGAGTGCTGAGATGGCTCGCGTAACAGTTGAAGATGCAGTAGATGCAATTGGTAATCGTTTTGACTTAATTTTAGTTGCGGCTCGTCGTGCCCGCCAAATTGCTGTTGGTGGTAAAGACCCACTAGTAGACGCTGAAAATGACAAACCAACCGTTATCGCTCTACGTGAAATCGAAAAAGGTTTAGTTGATAGTTCATCAATGGACGTTATTGACCGTGAAGAACAACAACACCAAGAAGCAGCTGAATTAGCTGCGGTTGCTGCTATTGTTGGCGGTAATCAATAATCAACCACCCGGTTTGATTTAGTCAACGGCTCAGTATTTCTACTCTAGCCGTTGGCAATCCCCTCTTTTCATCGTATATTCTATTACTTACCGTTACTTATTGCTTCACGAGAACATTGGAGTGTGAATGTATCTTTTTGAAGGTCTTAAAAAGAAAATATCTGAATACTTGCCTGCTGCTGAAGTAGAGCTAGTGCAAAAAGCCTACGTGGTAGCCCGAGAGGCTCACGAGGGGCAAACTCGCTCAAGTGGCGAGCCGTACATTACTCACCCTGTTGAAGTAACCCAAATTCTTGCTGGCATGCACCTTGACCATGAAACACTTATGGCCGCGCTAATGCATGACGTTATTGAAGATACCGATTTTAGCCAACAGGACTTAGCCGAAATATTTGGCGATACGGTTGCCGAACTTGTTGAAGGGGTAAGTAAGCTCGATAAGCTCAGCTTTAAAGACAAAAAAGAATTCCAAGCTGAAAACTACCGAAAAATGATCATGGCTATGACCCAAGACATTCGGGTTATTTTAATTAAACTGGCCGATCGCACTCACAATATGCGTACATTAGGCGCTCTGCGCCCTGATAAGCGCCGTCGTATTGCCCGTGAAACACTTGAAATTTACGCACCTATTGCAAACCGTTTAGGTATTCACGATATTAAAAATGAGCTAGAAGATTTAGGTTTTCAGGCTTTATACCCTATGCGTCATCGCGCACTTAAATCTGAAGTGGCAAAAGCGCGAGGTAATCGCAAAGAAGTTATTTCTAACATTCAAACCGAAATAGAAGCACGTCTTGAAGAGTCTGGTATTAAGGCGACGGTTTCTGGGCGCGAAAAACACCTTTATAGCATTTATAAAAAAATGCTTAATAAAGAGCTGCTTTTTAATGAGGTAATGGATATTTACGCCTTTAGAATAAACGTAGATGCAATGGATACCTGTTATCGCGTGTTAGGTGTTGCACATAACCTATATAAACCTATCGAAACGCGTTTTAAAGACTATATTGCCGTGCCTAAAACAAATGGTTATCAGTCTTTGCATACGTCATTAGTAGGCCCACACGGCATTCCGGTAGAAATACAAGTGCGTACGCATGACATGGATCACATGGCCGATAAAGGGGTTGCTGCACACTGGATGTATAAAAAAGCCGGTGATGGCGCGGGTAACACAGCTCAACAGCGTGCGCGTCAATGGATGCAAAGTTTACTGGAGCTTCAGCAAAGTGCCGGCTCATCATTCGAATTTGTCGAGAACGTTAAAACCGAGCTGTTCCCAGAAGAAATATACGTATTTACCCCCGATGGCCGCATAGTAGAGTTGCCAATGGGCGCTACCGCGGTTGATTTTGCTTACGCGGTGCATACTGATGTGGGTAACACTTGTGTTGGTGCAAGGGTAAACCGTAAACCTTACCCACTAAGCAAAGCCTTAGATACTGGGCAAAGTGTTGAAATTATTACCAGCTCGGGTGCACACCCTAATGCAACCTGGTTAAACTTTATAGTTACAGGTAAAGCCCGTTTAGGGATAAGAAACTATCTTAAGAGCCAACACCAAGAAGAAGCATTGTTATTAGGCCGACGCTTACTCGATTCTGCCTTAGGTGAAAATAAGCTCGACAGCATTGCCGATGAAAATATAGCCCGCGTACTCGAAGAGCACGAGCTATCTACAGTATTAGAATTACTAGTAGAAATAGGCGCAGGTAACTTAATGAGCGTGTTAATCGCTAAACGCTTATTGCAAGAAGAAAGCGACGACTTGTCAGATATTAGCAAACAAGCCAAAGCAACCATTATTGGTACAGAAGGCATGTTGGTTAATTATTCTAAGTGTTGCCGACCTGTACCAGGGGATGCCATCACTGCACATATTAGCCAAGGTAAAGGGCTTACCGTTCACCGCCAAGAATGTAAAAACATTCGCGGCTGGGAAAACGAACGCTCAAAATACTTGGTTGTAAAATGGGATGACAATCCAGAAAAAGAATATATAGCTGCGCTACGGGTGGAAATAATTAATCACCAAGGGGCTTTGGCTAAACTCACAAATGTTGTTGCTACAACCCAAGCCAACATTGTTGAGATCACTACCGACGAAAAAGAAAGTAATTTATATGTGATAGACTTGGGCGTTACCGTTAAAAACCGCGTCCATGTTGCTAATATTATGCGCCGCATTCGCGTGATGCCTGATGTGCAAAGAGTCTATCGTAAAAAGTAAAATAGGAAACTCATGAATAAAGCATTTATTTCTACCGAAAAAGCACCTGCTGCCATCGGCACTTATAGCCAAGCGGTTAAAGTAGGTACTGCCGTTTATTTATCTGGACAAATTCCACTTGTCCCAGAAACAATGGAAATGGTTTCAGAAGACTTTAGCGAGCAGACACATCAAGTATTTAAAAACATTACAGCGGTGTGCGAAGAAGCAGGCGGTAAAATCCAAGATCTTGTTAAAATTAATATCTACCTAACAGATTTATCAAACTTTGCCACTGTTAATGAAGTAATGAGCCAATATTTCAAGCAGCCTTATCCTGCCCGTGCAGCATTAGGTGTACGTGCTCTACCAAAAGGCGCACAAGTTGAAATTGACGGCATAATGGAACTTCCTTCAACTAATTAATAAATACAGAGCTATAAACCCCCTTTATAGCTCTATTTTTTATTGCTAGCCTTTGTTTATCTCCCTTTCTTGACTCACATGTAAATATCTAGCACTCTGTAATCATGCAATAAAATCAATCTTAACTTTAGTAGTAGAAAAGGATTAACTAGTGTTTAAGCTTGCCAATAATGGGAACGTATTACTTGATGTAAGTAAGCACGCTCCACCTAGCGCCGCTTTTATAATTGATGCACTCGAGAAGTCGACGTTTTGCGAATGCAAAATTGACCACGAGGCTATTGATAATTTTTTTAAAGCGCAAAATAATGAGCCAACCTTGGTTGTAGCAAGTAAGCACGATGCATCGCTTGTGGTAACGTTAAGCGAAGATAAAATGCAAGCCATAGGTGAGCTAACTTTAGCTTATGGTGGTAAAGTACTTTCGTTAGAAGAGGGCAAAAAACAACTCATAAAAGCAGGGGTTGTACGTGGTTACAAACAAGCTTTTTTAGAGCAGCTTTTAGATAAACAATTTAACTTACCCCCAGGTACAGTGGCAAAAGGGATTCTAGCCAAAGGCCGCCTACCAGCAGAAGGCACAGCAACAAAATTTGTAGCTATGGTAGAAACCCTCAAAGATCGCCTAAAAGCACCCAAAATGAAGGAAGATGGCAGTGTTGATATGCGCGACTTTGGTAAACTGGCAAGCGTAGAGCCCGGCACTGTACTGATCCGCCAACAACCTGCAACTCCCGGTAAAGAAGGATTCACTGTAGTAGGTGACATACTACCGGCTAAACCCGGCGAAAATAAAAAGTTAGTGGCAGGGGAAGGCGCCGAAATATCAAAAACAAATCCGCTCGAGCTTGTTTCTACAACAGCGGGAGTCCCCGTAGAAATACCTAACGGTATGCGAGTTGATGATATTTTTACCATCTCTGATGTAGATGTTAAAAGCGGCCATATTGATTTTGAAGGCAGTGTTATTGTGACTAAAAACATTGACCCAGGAATGCGAGTCACGGCAAAAGGCGACATTACTGTTTTTGGCACGGTCGAATCTGGCGAATTATCAGCCGGCGGAAACATCACTGTAAAGCAAGGCATTATTGGCCATCAAAAGCTCGAAGATAAAACTTTGTCTTGCTCTATTAAAAGTGAAGGTGATGTTCATGTATCTCACGCACAATACTGTTATATGCAAGGCAAAAACATTTTTATAGACCGCCAAGCTAGCCATTGTGCGATTAAAGCAAAACACTTATTACAAGTTGGCCAAACAGAGTTACCCAAAGGGAAAATTTTTGGTGGAGAGATTCTTGATGCAACCGTGTTAATTGCTGGCGAAATAGGCAATGAATCAGGCGCAAAAATGGCTATCAATTTAGCCGCATCCGGCGCTGAAATAACGGCCGACACAGATAACTGCTTTAAAGATTTAGCAAAAACCGATGAGCAGCTTGATACCCTTCAAGCAGCACTAGAAAAAGCAGATAAAGTAAAAGATATAGAAAAAAAGAATCTGCTCATTAAAAAAATTGGCGCAACACAGCAGCATTATTGCCAACAAGCAGAGCAGCTAGAGAAAAAGTTATCTAGCCTAGATCATGAACTCCACGACCTACTAAGCGATGCAAATCTCGTCGTTAATACATCATTACACTCAGGGGTAGAGATCCATATTTTTGATAAAGTATTAAAAACTACCCGCAACTACCCACCTTGCAATATAAACCTACAAAACAATAAAGTAGAAATAAACTTTAAAACACATTAGGGCGCATTTAGCGCCCTTTATAATTTACAGTAAGCCACTTACCGTATCGTGCGTTTGCTTTGGCCATACACCGACTTGGACTTGTCCAATATGCTGCTTTTGCAGTAATAACATTGCTAAGCGCGATTGCCCTATCCCGCCACCAATTGTTTGTGGGAAAGCCTCTTCTAGTAATGCTTTATGCCAATCGAATGCTAGGCGTTCTTCATCGCCTGTTATGCTCAATTGCGCTTTTAATACATCAGGGCTTACACGAATACCCATAGATGATATTTCAAAGGCATCTTCTAACACAGGGTTCCACACTAAAATATCGCCATTTAATCCTGTGTATCCGTCAATCGTTTGGGTAGACCAATCGTCGTAATCTGGAGCGCGTACATCATGGATTTTGCCATCACCTAATGCCCCCCCAATACCAATTAAAAACACCGCACCGTACTCTTGTGCAATGGCTTTTTCGCGTTGCTTTGCGCTAAATTCAGGGTACATTTTGCGTAATTGCTCACTGTGTATAAACGTGATTTCACTAGGTAAGAATGGGGCTATACCAAAGCTTTCACTTACAAACTGCTCTGTTTGCTTAATACCAGTATAAATAGCTTTAACAGTGTCTTGTAATGTAGAGAGCGTACGTTCAGTACGTTGGCAAATTACCTTTTCCCAATCCCATTGATCAACATAAACAGAATGTATTGGGCTTAATGAGTCTTCATCTGGGCGCAACGCTTTCATTTGTGTATAAATACCTTCACCTACAGAAAAGCCGTAAGTCGCTAGCGTTTTACGTTTCCATTTAGCAAGCGAATGAACAACTTCATAGCTGCTATCGGTAATTGCTTTTACGTTAACAGCAACTGCATTCTCGTGGCCGCTCAGGTTATCTTGTGTGCCATCACCTACTTTGGCCAAAATAGGAGCCTGAACTTCAACTAACCCTAGTTGCTGCTCTAATTGCTGTGAAAAAAACTGCTTAACTTTACTTATTTGCTGCTGTTGCTGCACATAGTGTGAACTCATAATAATTGGCCTCATTCCCAGTTATTGTTACTTGCTTATTAATGAGAAAACACCCTGTAGGCGCCTTCAATGAGGTTACTGTAACGATTTAAACTTTTAATTCAATAACCCATAATAAAAATAGCTTTAATATGTAAAATCGATTAATTTACACGGTATAAAAATGTAGATTCACTAATTTAAGTAAGCAAAAATAATGGAAAATTATCAAATCGATAATCTCGATAAACAGATACTTCACGCTCTAATGGCCAATGCCCGTACAGCCTACGCAGAATTAGCTAAACGGTTTGCTGTAAGTGCCGGCACAATTCACGTACGCGTAGAAAAAATGAAACAAGCGGGCATCATTACCGGCACCCAATTAAGCATTAGTACAAAGCAACTAGGTTACGATGTATGTTGCTTTATTGGTATTAACTTAAACAACGCTCGCGACTACCCAGAAACACTGATTAAACTAGAAGCATTAGAAGAGGTAGTTGAAGCTTATTACACCACGGGTAACTACAGCATTTTTATAAAGGTAATGGCCAAGTCTATCGACCATCTGCAAGACGTGCTCATTAATAAAATACAAGCTATAGAGGCGATTCAATCAACCGAGACCCTAATCTCTTTGCAAAATCCAATTAGCCGCACAGTAATGCCTTAATAGATAAAATTACGTATAATTATCAAAAAAGAGGATCACCATGCAGCAAAATCGCTACCAACGAATAAAAGACGTGCTCTCACGTCGCCAAACTGACTTAACGGTCTGCCTAGAAGACGTACATAAACATCATAATCTCTCAGCTATTGTAAGAAGTGCTGATGCAGTAGGTTGCCATCATGTGCATGCTGTATGGCCAGAAAACCAAAAATGGCTGACCAATAATACTTCTGGCGGCAGTAAAAACTGGCTAGAAACACACCTGCATAAAAATATTGATGATGCTGCTGCGATGATGCGAAAGCACAACCCAGATGTACAAATACTAGCAACACACTTGAGCGAAGATGCTGTAGATTTTAGAGAAATCGATTACACAAAACCCACAGCTATAATCGTTGGCCAAGAAAAAACGGGGATTTCTGAGCGCGCGCTAAAACACGCCGATCAAAACATTATTATTCCTATGCAAGGCATGGTGCAGTCACTTAATGTATCAGTAGCTGCTGCGCTTATTTTATTTGAAGCACAGCAACAACGAGAAAAAGCAGGGCTATATAAGCGCGATATGCTAAGTGAAGAGATTAAACACCCTATGTATTTTGAAGGGTATCACCCAGTTATTGCTAAACAATGTAGATTAAAAAACCTACCTTACCCACCACTCGATGAAGAAGGTGAAATAGTCGCTAACGAGCAGTTTTGGCAAGCTTTAAAACATGCTTGATGCTTAGCAAACCTGTGAGTACACTTAACTCATTCACAAATAAACAGATTTGAGCCTACATTGTCTAAACCTAGCTTAAGCCAATACCCTATTACAGAACTTAAAGGGGTAGGACCAAAAATGGCCGAACGCCTACAAAAGCTAGGTATAGCTACCGTGCAAGATATGCTCTTTCATTTGCCTTTACGCTATGAAGATCGTACCCGTATTTATGCTATTAACGATGTTACTTTACACAGCCACTGTACTGTTGAAGCAACAATAGAAACAAGCCAAGTGACCTTTGGTAAACGGCGTATGTTAGTGGTGCAAATAAACGATGGTACAGGTAGGCTTACTTTACGGTTTTTTAATTTTACAGCAGCGCAAAAAAACGCATTTAGTAGTGGCAAAATAATCCGTTGCTTTGGTGAGGTAAGACGCGGGCGCGTTGGCTTTGAAATGAGCCACCCAGAATACAGCATTAGCGATACCCCAAACGAGCAACCAATCGCTGCAACACTAACCCCCGTGTATTCAACCACCGAAGGCTTAAAACAATTATCAATTAGAGCGTTAAGTGAACAAGCCATCGATTTATTACATAAGTATTCTGTTGAAGAGCTTATCCCTGAAAAATGGCAACCGTCACATATGCAATTAAGTGACGCTTTATTACTACTTCATCGCCCTGCGAATGATGTTGACATTATTTCGCTTGAACAAGGCATGCATCCGGCACAACAACGCTTAGTATTTGAAGAGCTACTTGCCCAAAACTTAAGCTTATTAAAAGTACGCGAGCAAGGGCAGCAAGTAAGTGCAGTTTCCCTAAGCCCTACAAATACATTAGAGAGCCAATTTTTAGCGCAACTCCCTTTTGCACCGACTAATGCACAAAATAGAGTTGTAGCCGAAATAAAAGGGGATTTACAGCATGCCTACCCCATGATGCGATTAGTACAAGGTGATGTAGGCTCAGGTAAAACACTGGTTGCAGCATTAAGTGCATTAACAGCAATAGCACAAGGTTTTCAAGTTGCCCTAATGGCACCTACAGAAATCCTTTCTGAACAACACGGAATAAATTTTAAGCAATGGTTTGAAAGTCTTGGGATTAACGTTGCCTGGCTAGGCGGTAAAACTAAAGGGAAAGAGCGTACTAATACACTTGAAAAAATCGCCTCAGGGGAAGCGCAAATGATAGTGGGAACGCACGCCCTATTTCAAGAGGAGGTAAAATTTAATAACTTAGTATTAATTATCATAGATGAGCAACATCGCTTTGGTGTTCATCAACGCCTCTCACTGCGTGAGAAAGGCAAATTTGGTAATTGTTATCCTCATCAGTTAGTCATGACCGCAACCCCCATTCCACGTACATTGGCTATGACGGCCTATGCCGATTTAGAAACCTCAGTAATAGATGAGTTACCACCTGGGCGCACACCTATAACCACCGTTGCTATTCCTGATACACGCCGAGACGATATAATAAACCGTGTTAAGCTTGCCTGTAATGAACAAGGCAGACAGGTTTATTGGGTATGTACCCTTATTGACGAATCAGAAGCCCTACAATGCCAAGCAGCTGAAGACAGCGCATTACAATTAAAAGAGGCGTTGCCAGAGCTTAATGTCGGGCTCGTCCATGGCCGTATGAAAGCCGCTGAAAAACAAGCGATCATGAGCGACTTTAAAGCAGGCAATATTCACGTACTTGTTGCAACAACAGTAATAGAAGTAGGTGTAGACGTACCTAATGCCAGTTTAATTATCATAGAAAACCCTGAACGCTTAGGATTAGCACAATTACATCAATTACGCGGGCGCGTAGGACGAGGAGCCACCGCTTCGCATTGCGTACTGTTATATCACGCTCCCCTTTCTCACACCGCTCAAAAACGTTTAGGTGTATTAAGAGACAGTAACGATGGCTTTGTCATCGCAGAGCGAGATTTAGAAATACGTGGGCCAGGTGAAGTGCTCGGCACTAAACAAACTGGCTTAGCAGAATTTAAAATAGCGGATCTTACTCGAGATAAACACACGCTAAATCAAGTCAGGCCCATTGCTCAACAAATGCTAAAGCAAAACCCCGACCTTATAGACCCTTTAATTCATCGCTGGCTAGGTAATAAAACTAACTACGCACAAGCATAATTACGCTAAAGTACTCGTAAAGCTCACTGCTGAAACGCTATATTTACCATACAAAGATGTGCGGCGAGCCTTATCCGCGGGTTTTGGGATACTCAACCCACGATACGGAGGTGGTGGAGACTGTGCGTATAATATCTGGAATGTATTTTCACTTTTCTGCAGACGTAAAAAAGCCCGACTCTTTCGAGTCGGGCTTTCTTGTATTTGGAGCCTGGCGATGTCGTGGTGCCCACAGCGGTAGAGAGTCACATAGCAAATGGGACATTATCATTGCGTCGGGTGTCGCTTCGCTCGCCCGACCTACATTTTAGGTTTAAAAGTGAATTCATTACGAGTGCTTTTTTCACTTTCCTGCGGACGTAAAAAAGCCCGGTTCTTTCGAGTCGGGCTTTCTTTTATTTGGAG
>BJUT01000074.1 GCA_007988745.1 Pseudoalteromonas atlantica | reverse complement strand
TCGCCCCTAGACTGAACAAATTTCAATCCGCAAAGTGCAACACGCCCTAACTTGGCCTTTTTTGTTTTTTCAAAAAAACCGACAACTTACCTTGAATTTGCAGCTATTCGACACAAGATTGCAACTCGAGCGATCTAAACGTCTATAGCGGGCGTAAACTGTCATTTTAGTTGTTAACAACTTAGAATAACTTAGACAGTTTTTATCTTTGCACACAGGTAGTGCCTTCTATATTATGCGCTCCTTTGAAAAATCAATAGTCAGCAGCCCTTAAGGGAATCAACATCATGTTAAAGCAATTATCAGCCAAAAAAGTAGCACTTAGCCTGGCCGTTACCTCTGCGCTTGGCGCGTCTTATTCTCCTGCATTTGCTGCAGAACAAGACACTCAAGCACAAGAAAGTATTGAAGTGATTTCGGTTACCGGTACCCGCAGAAGCCTGCGCAGTATTGCCGAAAGTACCGTACCTGTAGATATTATTACCAGTGGTGATATGCAAAGCACGGGTCAGCTAGAAATTAGCCAAATACTGGCCAACCAAGTACCTAGCTTTAACTACCCAAGCGCCACCATGGGTGATGGTACAGACCACGCTAAACCTGCTGTATTACGTGGTTTAGCACCCGATCACACCCTAGTGCTTATTAATGGCAAACGCCGCCATGCTGGCGCGCTATTAAACTTAGCGGGTGTTGTTGGCCGTGGTTCTACCGCTGTTGATTTAAACATGATCCCAACATCAGCCATTAAACGCGTAGAAGTACTACGTGATGGCGCAGCAGCGCAGTATGGCTCAGACGCCATTGCCGGTGTAATTAACATTGTACTTAAAGATGCTTCAGAAGGGGGCAGCGTAAGCGTAACCTACGGCGAGTACGACACCCAAATGGCTGGCGTACCTCAGCTAGAGAGCACCTACGCAGATGCAGATGGCAACCTTGCCTTTAATACCGGCGCCGACCGCGAAGTAAACGACGGCGCAAGTCGTACAATTAGCGCAAACTCTGGTTTTGAGCTTTTAGATAACGGCTTTGTGAACGTATCAATTGAGTATCGCGATAACGACTCTACGCAGCGCTCAGGCTTTGACCCGCGCGAGCAATACGACCGCTTAGAAGATGGCAGCCTAGACCCACGCGAATTTACCATCGACCGTTACAACCACCGCTTTGGTAAAGCAGAGCTTGAAGACTACGCGCTGTTTTACAACATGGGTTACGACTTTGATAACGGCTATAACCTGTACTCGTTTGGTAGCTACTCAAAACGCGAAGGTAACTCAGGTGGTTTTTACCGCCGTGCAAAAGACAGCCGCAACGTTTTAGAAGTGTATCCGGATGGCTTTTTACCGCAAATTGAAACCGACGTACAAGATTACTCATTTGCCCTAGGCCTGCAAGGCGAAACTGGCGAATGGACCTGGGATGTAAGTACCAACTACGGCCGCAACGACTTTGGCTTTGGGGTTGTAAATAGTATAAATACATCTCTAGGTGCCGACAGCCCAACCGAATTTGACAACGGTGCATTGGTTTACGATCAGTTTTTAGTAAACGCTACGGCAAATACAGTGCTAGATTTTGGCTTGCCAGATGACGTATTTTTTACTGTAGGTGCAGAATACCGCCACGAAAGCTACAAAATTGAGCAAGGCGAAGAAGCTTCTTACATTACCGCTTTAGATAGCGATGGCAATCCAATTGCTGCCGGTGGCGCACAAGTATTAGCTGGTTTTGGCCCAGAAAGCATAACCGATGAAAGCCGCCATAACGTAGCTGTATTTGTTGAGTTTGATACTTACCTAACAGAAGACTGGAACCTTGTTTTAGCGGGTCGCTACGAAGATTACACCGACTTTGGCGATACATTTACATCAAAGCTTGCGTCGCGTTACAGCATTAACGAAAACCTATCATTGCGTGGTGCAATTAGCACAGGTTTCCGTGCGCCATCACTTGCGCAAAGCTCGTACCGCCAAATCTCTACCGTACTTGAGAACAACCAACCGTTTGAAGTAGGTTTATTCCCTACCGATTCAGCGGCAGCGCAAGCGCTAGGTGCTGAACAACTAGATGCCGAAGAATCTGTAAACGTAACGGCTGGCTTTATGTACACACAAGGCAGCTTTAGCCTAACTGTAGATGCCTACCGCATTGATATTGATGACCGTATTGTATTGTCTGAAAACCTAGAGGGCGATGCTGTAGTAGAAATACTGCAAAATGCCGGCGAGCTAAACACAGAAAGCGTACGTTACTTTACTAACGCTATCGACTCGCGCACGCAAGGTGTTGATATTGTTGCTACCTACAACTTAGATTTAAGCGATTTAGGTGACTTACGCTTAAACGTAGCGGCTAACTTTAACGATACCGAAGTAACACATGTAGATGACAACCCAAGCGAGCTAAACTCACTAGGTGACGACTACGTAGTATTTGCACGCCGCGAAGTAGGCCGATTTGAAGAAGGCACGCCAGATAGCAAATGGAACCTATCAGCAGTGTGGAACTTTAACGAATGGCAAACTACCCTTCGTGCAACGCGCTACGGTGAAGTGGCTGATATTTCTACCACGGCCGATCGCGATGAGTACATAGACCCTAAATGGATCACCGACCTAGAAGTAGCCTACCGTCCAGACGAATACTGGAAATTTGCAGTAGGTGCAAACAACTTGTTCGATCAGTACCCGCAAGCAACGGTAGATAACATTGGTTACTCTGACTTTGGCCAAATATTTCCGTACACGCCATATGCACCGTACGGATTAGACGGGCGTTTCCTATACGGTAATATTACTTACAGCTTTTAATAAATAACCTAAAAGCAAACACTTAAAAAGGATGCCATGTGCATCCTTTTTTAATTACTTCTTAGTGTATTTAACCACTTATTAGTAAATCCACTTTTCATAAACACATCTCACCCCAATAAAATCAATGACTTACAATTGGTCTCGTTTTTGCTCTACTATGCTTATACAAAACAAGCATAAATAACAAACACAAAGGACTAAACATGAGCTCATCAACTGTATCTAACATTACAAAACCACTTTCACTTATTGGCGGCATTTTATTATTAAGCGGCTGTGTGTTTCATATATCGCCAAGCGTTGCCTCAGTAAAACAAACTCAGCAGTTATCACTGCCAGGTAATAACCTAGAATACTTAAACGTATTAAGCGGTGCAGGCTCTCTTGAAATAAAAGGCTCGCCCAATGCCACCAGCATAAGTGTAGATGCCACAATTTTTACCGCCGACATTGAAGACGAATACACGCTTACCCTTGAGCAAAAAGGCAAAAAAGCTACCTTAGTTGCTAACAATAATACTGCCAGCGGTATGCGTTTTTACAGCGGCCAATCGCCACACATTGATTTAGTGGTTACCGTGCCAAGTAATTTAATGCTCGATATTAATGATGGCTCTGGCGACATTGCAATAAGCGCCATGCAAAATAATATAGATATAGAAGACGGCTCAGGCAGCTTATCTATAAACAGTGCTAAAAACCTTACTATTGAAGATGGCTCAGGCGATATAACCCTTGAAAACATCACCGGTAACTTAGCGCTTACCGATGGCTCTGGCAGCGTAAATATTAATAATGTTAGCGGCAATGCAGTTGTTGATGATGGCTCGGGCGATATGCGTATTAGTAATGTGCGCGGCACGTTAACTGTTGAAGACGGCTCAGGCAGCATTGCTATTAATAACATTAATGGCGCAGTAGATGTAGACGATAACTCTGGCGATTTAGTCATTGAGCACGTGCAAGCAAGCGTAACCATTGAAGATGGCTCGGGCAATATTCGTGTAAACCACGCTATGGGGCTTACCATTACCGAATCGGGCTCTGGCGATGTAAGCATTGATAACATTAACGGCCCTGTAAAAGTAGCCGATTAATTATGACTAAATGATCCATTTTCAGCCACATGACCCATTGTATTTTTAAAGCCACTAAGCCATGCTAAAAGCCTTGATACTATTAGGATATACGCGTGTTAGAAATAGCTTTAATTTACTTAGCGGCGGCCATAGTGGCTGTACCTATTGCCAAGCGAGTGGGACTTGGCTCGGTACTTGGTTATTTAATTGCGGGCATACTAATTGGCCCTTACGCCCTGGGTATTGTGGGCGATCAAACAGATGTAATGCACTTTGCCGAGTTTGGTGTAGTGATGATGCTGTTTTTGGTTGGCCTTGAGTTACAACCAGCCCGTTTATGGAAGCTTCGCCATTCAATATTAGGGCTTGGCGGCTTACAGGTCGTACTTACCGCCGCGGCTATTTTTGCGTTTTGTTATTGGGTTTTTACCATGCATTGGCAAACCGCCCTCGCCATTGGCTTAATGCTGGCGCTGTCATCAACCGCTATTGTGCTGCAAAGCCTTGAAGAAAAAGGCTGGCTAAAGCAAGAAGCCGGGCAAAATGCATTCTCGGTTTTGCTGTTTCAAGACATCGCCATTATTCCTATTTTAGCGCTACTGCCGCTACTGGCTTTTGCGCCGCAAAGTAGCTCAAAAGACATTAGCGACTCAATTATTGCAAGCTGGCCGGTATGGCAGCAAGTTGGCGTATCGGTAGCGGTTATCGCCGCTATTATTGCCGGCGGTAAATATGTGTCGGCCCCGTTATTTAGATACATAGCGCAAACCCACATGCGTGAAATATTTACTATTTTTGCGCTATTTTTAGTGGTGGCTATTGCCCTTGTAATGCAAAGTATTGGTTTATCACCAGCACTCGGTACATTTTTAGCCGGTGTGGTCCTTGCTGAAAGCGAATTTAGACACGAGCTAGAAGCCGATATAGAGCCCTTTAAAGGCCTACTTTTAGGGCTGTTTTTTATCACTGTTGGCGCATCAATCAACTTTGAATTATTAGCGGATGAATTTACAACCGTTATTGCACTCGTTGCGCTGCTTATTGTAGTAAAAGCCTGTATTTTGTTTGCCCTTGCCATCACCTTTAATATTAGTAAAAAGCAGCGTTTGCTGTTTGCACTAGCGCTGGCACAAGGCGGCGAATTTGCCTTTGTACTTTTAAGCGTAACCACTACATTAAGCATATTAACGCCAGAGCAAACAAGCTTAGTCACGTTAGTGGTGGCTGTTTCAATGTTGGTTGCGCCACTGTTATTAATGGCTTACGAGCAGCTACAAAAACGCACCAGTAACAGCGCGCCCGAGTTTGATAAGCCCGAGCAAATTAGCAGTGCTAAACACGTTATAATTGCAGGCTATGGTCGCTTTGGGCAAATTATGGGTCGCTTATTACACGCCCAAGGCTACGACATTACTGTACTTGATCACAGCCCAAGCCAAATAGAACTCCTACGCCGCTTTGGCAATACCGTATTTTATGGTGATGCAGCCCGCCAAGAGCTGCTAGAAGCCGCAGGCGCGCACACCGCGCAAATGCTAATTGTGGCAATAGACGATGCAGACAAAACCCTCGAAATTATTAAGCTTGCACATAAAAACTACCCGCAGCTTAAAATTGTTGCCCGCGCTATCGACCGCCGCCACGCGTATCAATTACTTAATTTAAAAGTAGATGCCTTTAACCGCGAAACGGTCGACTCCGCCATTAACCTAGCGGTCGATGCATTAGAGCTATTAGGTAACAATAAAGAAGATGCCCAGCGCGCCGGAAAACTATTTAGAGACCACGACCGCGCTGCCGTATTGCAACTAGCCGAACTTTGGGGCGACGACGCCAGCTACGGCGTAGCCGTGCGCCAACGCATGGAAGATTTAAAACAAGTACTGCAACAAGACAAGCAGGCACAAAGTGATTTAAATACCTGCGATAGCGGCGACTGTGAAGACGGCCTAACAGAGCTAGCTGATAGGCCTAAAAAGCCTGATGATTCTCATTTGGAGTAAAATTAGGTAGCTACCAAACTTAATAGGCTTTTCCAATAGTTTAGTGGACTTACTAACTATCTTTCATCAGCTTCATATTAAATAAATACGATGAATTGGGAATTATCCATAAATGATTTATGAACAGCCTAACCAAGAGCATCAAATGCACTTTTAATTGGCTCTGGAATTTCAGGAGCACCAAGATGGTTACCAATGATTTTACCCCAATCAAAACTTTTGTTTGGCCACTCGTCAATTCTATCTGCGCAGCCTATTGCGTTTAGCCTTTGACGAATAAGATCCCGCAATTTCGGTGCGAACTTTTGATTTGCTTGTAAGGTTTGCCCTTGTTGTGCCATAGGAATAGCATCAATAATACTTGTTACATCTTGCTCTGTTATTTCAATATCTTCACCATAAACCTCTCGCACAATTAGTGGCCATAGACTACTAGGAAGAGAATCTTCTAGATCTTGCTTACCTACTACAAATGTTTGTGTATCTTGTTGCTTGTTTGTATCGGCATCAAAGATATATACCGAGAGGTCATCTCGTTTAGCAAAACCATCAATTAGATTATCTAACAATTCATTAGCTATAAAATCGTTTGTACAACCTTTTAAATTTATCAACTGAATATTATTTTCGCGGAGTGTACAACCTGTATATTTATGATAAAGCAACGGAATTAAGGCTTGTTCAGTATTACCTTCGACAATAAGGAACTTATTGAAGAATAGAAAATCACTATTCATTACACCTAGTGTATCAAAGATGTCTCTTATCTCTGAAATTGCTCCTATTTGGGTATAATTACTCTCAATTTTGAAAGTATTTATGTCTCCTAGTTTTGAGGCATTAACAAAAATCGTACTATGGGTACTGACTAATATTTGAAAATGCTGTTCAGTTAACAAACTAAGAGTTTTGATAAACTCTCTTTGGGCTCTCGGGTGTAAATGTGTTTCAGGTTCATCAAAACACCAGACATACCTTTTCTTTGTTGTTGTTTCTTGTTCGGCTTGTAATCTAAGCAATGCAAACCAAATTTGTCGTTTTATACCTTCGCCTTGATTTTCAATATGAACACTCTCTTCGGAACTATCTTTACCTACAAACAAATCTGTAAGCTGATTCTTTAGCTCAAAGTTTACATTGGCACTGATACTTTCAATGCTTGGGACTTCATTATGAATACCTAGCTCTTCAAGCTTTTTATTAATCTTTGTTTGTGCTCGTTTTCGGAGCATGCCTGAAATCTTATTAGCTTGGGCAACTTCAGCTTCGATAGATTCCGATAAGATGGCATTTGCAGCTTTAGTTATCCCTTCAAGTGATTCGTTCCAACTTAAATACGCATACTCAGGGAAAGCAGACTGCAAGTCTTGCTTCCATTTTTTCTGACCAGCAGCATCATTAAACTTAATAAACTTATACGTACAAAGAACCGTATTTAGTATTGAGCGCATTTTCTCATAAATTGTGTGACGCCCTTCACCGTTATCATTGATAAGGTTCTTATTCTCAGGGTTATGAGTGGTCATAGCTGAATTAATTTGGGCTTGGGTGGCGCTGTAAATACCAGCTAAACTCTCCATGCTAGGGTGTTCATGAGAATAATATATATCAGAGGTGCCCGTAGTGGTGTTTATTACCCTTGCTTTATAAAAGTATTTACTCTGATCATCATTAAGCTTAGCTGATTCGAGTACCCATCTTAGGTGGTTAGATATATCGACAGAATCTTTGTCAAAGTCTTCAACTTGAAACTTACCAAGACATACGATGAACTGTTGTTGGTCGTCTTCATCTTGTATAAATAGCTCCGGCAGACCTAGTTCGCGAAAGTGAGCATTAATTTCGTCTTTAGTTAGAGCTGTATGAGACAGATCGTTTTTCTCAGTTTTATCATTTGGAATACATGCAGAAAAAGACTGGTCTAGTAACAACCTTATCGAATTCAGTGATGTGGTTTTACCACAATCATTCTCTCCAATTAGCATGGTTGGAGAATTAGACTTAACTTTAAGAGCCGTTTTTTGGGCGCTTTTATAATTAATAGTAATGACTTCTTTGAGTAACATTTTATTTTGTCCCTAGGAGACTGAAGTTTAATTCAGTAGATTACGTAACAGCTCTATCTGAGGACATTTCCTTACTTTCACAAAATGTCCCTATTGTGTGAACTTCTATTAATATCAAATAGATTAAATTATTACCAACTATAAATATTATGCAGCTGATGGTGTGTGTTTTATAAAAATGGGAAAGTGTTTGCGGTATTGCTTGGGCGGAAATGGCTTAAATTAATCTATTTTTAAATACCTACTTGTAGCTCATAGCCGCCTATCATTCTTTCAGCTATAAGCTACTACATTTAAAAACGCTAAAACCTAGTGATGGTGTCCACCTTGAATCGCTTTACCTTGCTGGTTATAAAACCCCGTTGCGCTGTGCTCTATAAAACCTAGGTTGATCATTTTTGCTAAAAACGGGTCGTTTTCGTTATCGCCAATGTCGGCGTAGTCGGTGGTTTGAAAGCGATCCCATTTGGCAAACTGTGCGGTTATTTCTGCTTTATTGCTGTTTACTTCGTTAAGGCTTAGCAAAGTATGGGTATCGCTTTTTTTATTGGTTACGCTAAAGCTTTTAACCAAGTTTGATTTAGTAAATAAAGCGAGTTTAAATTGGTTGTCGCCCTCAGAAAGTGTGTAGTTTTTTACTTCATCGCAGCCGCTGCTTTGGGTGTTAACTAGGGTCATTTTTTCGATTAAATGCGTATCCACCAGCTGATTTTTAGCGCTCCAACTTTGTACACCGCGTACCTCAGATGGCTGATACTCAATACCGCGTTGCTGAGCATTAAAATAACGAATTGGGCGAATTTGCTTGTTAGCTAAGTGCTGCCAAAGCTCAGTAATTACCTCACGCTGATGCGCAACTTGTGAGTTGTTTCGCCAAAGCGTAAGTGATTGCGTGCTTTGCTCGTTTTTATGAGTATTGGTAATTTTATAGTCGGCTTTTAAATGCGCGCTATCAATTTTACATTGCTGCGCTAGGGTGCTGGTACTGGCAAGTGTTGCCATTAAAAAGAATGCTAGTTTCATAAAATTATCTCTTATTTAAACGTCACTGTAATAGGCATTACCATACCCATTTACAGTGGCATTTTTATGACATAAAAAAACAACTCGCACAGCGTACGAGTTGTTTTTAAATACCCCATTTTTATACGTACTTTATGTGCTGAGCGTACGTATTAAATTACTTATGGCGTTACTTTTTCATCAGCGGTAGTTACTAAGTCTGCTGCAAAGTCCATTACATGGAATAAAAAGCTTTGCTCGTTAGTGCCTGTAACTAAGTGAGCGCCTGGGCCCATTGCGTATACGCCAACATCTTCACCTGCGTGAGTTTCTGAGCCAAGTGGTACAAGTGCCTCTTGGTGAAAGCCGGCTGAAGTTGTATCAACATCGGTTAAATCTACACGCCCTGTAACAGGTGCAAATGCATAACCTGCATCGGCATCGGTTTCATCGCCTAAATCTCTAAAGCCGCCACCGTTGGTGTAGCCAACTGTGGTGTATGGCATATCGTCGGCAGCTAGGCTTGGCTCGGTTTCGCCTACGGCAACAACTTTACCTAATATTGGGTTACCACGTTTAGGGTAGCCTGCAATAGTAAATACGTGGCTGTGATCGGCAGTTACTACTATTAGCGTTTCTTCTGGGTTAGTGTTTTCCATTGCCACTTGCACAGCTTTTGCAAATTCTACTGTGTCGTTTAGGGCATTGTAGGCATTACCCGCATGGTGCGCGTGGTCTATACGACCTGCTTCTACCGATAAGAAAAAGCCATTGTCGTTGTTATCTAGCACGTTGATTGCTTTTTCGGTCATTTCGCTAAGCGAAGGCTCGCCCGCTACATCGTTTGCGCGGTCGGCTTCGTATTGCATGTGCGATTCGTTAAATAAACCAAATACTTTAGTGGCATCGTCGCTAATTGCATCAAAACCGGTTTGGTCCATAACGTAAGTGCCGCTTGGATAAGTTGTTTGCCACTCGGTTACTAGGTTGCGGCCATCAGTACGGTCGCCTTCTACTGCGCTTACTGCATCGGCTGAGTTTGCTGCTTCATCTTTTGGTAAAAAGTGACGACGTCCGCCGCCCATTACAACATCAATGCCATCTACATCAATACCCGCATAACGCGACTCTAAGTTGGCTTCAAAGTTTACTAGTTGCGATGCAATATCTTCACAGGCTTCTGTGCCCTCTGGCATATCTGAGTTATCTTCCCAGTTACGGTCAGCCGATTTAGCATACGTTGCTGCAGGTGTTGCATGGGTAATACGTGCGGTTGAAATAAGGCCGGTTGCTTTACCCGCTATTTCAGCAAGCTCTAACGAGGTAACTAGTTCGTTACCTGTTACCGTGGCACAGTCGCCACGTTCAATGTCTTCATCTACACCAATTACGCCCACATCGGTTTTAACACCTGATACCATTGCCGTCATTGTGCCTGCTGAATCCGGCGTTTGTGCATCTACGTTGTAAGTTTTAACAAAACCTGAGTACGGCATTTTTTCAAAGCTTAACTGGTAGTCTTCACCTAAACCGCCTTCAAGCTGGCCTGCTAAAATACGTGCAGCTGTTACGGTAGAAATACCCATGCCGTCGCCAACAAATAATATAACGTTTTTCGCTTTGCCAGATTCAGTAACCACTTCGCTATTAGCTTGCTGTGTTGCCGCAAGCTTTGTTTGTGCATCGCCATACCATGCGTTAGTAGTTAGGGTGGCAAGTTGCTCGCTGGTAAGTGACGTAGCAGGTGCATTACACACTAAGTTAGAAGAGGTAACTTCGTCGCTATCTAGCACGCCGTTGCCGTTTGTATCTACGCCAGTTTGGGTTTCTACGCCGCCATTAACACATTGCTCAGAGCCTACTGCAATGGTGTTATCTACCGCGAGAATATTATTTTCGTCTTTGTCGTCGTCACTACAACCTGCTAGCGCGACCATTACTGCTAAAGAAAGTACTGTTAATTTGTTCATGTTAGCCGCCATTATTGCTGAGTTAGTTCAAGAGCTTGATTAATTAAATGAAATACTACGTTTTGCTCAATTACGCCTTGAGCTAGCTGTGCACCAGGGCCTTTTGCATGCAGCGAAATATCTTCACCGGCATGGGTTTCTGAGCCAAGAGGGACAGTGGTTTCTTGGTGAAAGCCAACATTGGTAGTATCAACGCCAGTAAGCTCTACACGCCCAGCAACTGGGCCAGTTGTATATGCTGCATCGGCATCTGTTTCATCAACTAAATTTCTAAACCCTAAACCATTTGCATAGCCTACTGTGGTGTAAGGCATATCGTCGGCAGCAAGGCTTGGTGTGGTTTCACCTACGGCAACTACTTGGCCTAAAATTGGGTTACCGCGTTTAGGGTAGCCAGCAATAGTAAATACGTGGCTGTGATCGGCGGTTACTAAAATAAGGGTTTCTTCTGGGTTGGTATTATCTACCGCAGCTTGCACGGCTTTAGCAAATTCAATGGTGTCGTTAAGTGCGTTGTAGGCATTACCCGCGTGGTGTGCGTGGTCAATACGGCCCGACTCAACGGTTAAGAAAAAGCCGTTTTCGTTTTTACCTAATACATCAATTGCTTTGCTAGTCATTTCGCTCAGCGATGGCTCACCGGCAATATCGTTTGCGCGGTCTGCTTCGTATTGCATGTGCGATTCGTTAAATAAGCCAAACACTTTAGTGGCATCATCAGCAATAGCATCAAAGCCTGCTTGGTCCATAACATAAGTACCTTGTGGGTATTGTGTTTGCCACTCAGTAACTAGGTTACGCTCATCAGTACGATCGCCTTCTACAGCGCTAAGTGCATCTGCTGAATTAGCTGCTTCATCTTTTGGTAAAAAGTGACGACGTCCGCCACCCATTACAAAATCAAGGCCGTCTACGTCGGTACCTATAAAACGTGCTTCTAGGTTTTTTTCAAAATTAACTAATTGCGAGGCAATATCTTCACATGCAGTTTCGGTTTCTGGCATGTCTGAGATATCTTCCCAGTTACGGTCTGCCGATTTTGCATAGGTTGCCGCTGGCGTTGCATGGGTAATACGCGCTGTTGAAATAACACCGGTTGCTAGGCCTTTAATTTCAGCAAGTTCTGTTGCTGTTAAAAGCTCATTACCCGATACAGTTGAACACACACCGCGCTCTATATCTTCGTCTACACCAATAACGCCTACATCGGTTTTAACCCCTGAGATCATCGCGGTCATTGTGCCTGCAGAATCCGGTGTTTGTGCATCTACGTTGTATGTTTTTACTTGTGCTGAGTACGGGAACTCTTCAAAGCTTAAATAACCTTCTTCACCTAAATCGCCCGCTCTTTGTCCTTTTAAAATACGTGCTGCGGTAAGGGTAGATACACCCATACCATCGCCTACAAATAAAATAACGTTTTTAGCTTTTGTTGTTTGCTGGCTTTGTGCAAGCGCAGTTTTTGTGGCGAGTGTGGTTTGGGCATTTGTATACCAGTCATTGTCTGTTTGGCTTTGTGGTAATACATCGGCATGACTTGCAGCACTTAACATAAACGTTAAGCCAACTGCCGCAGCAACTTTTTTAATTTTCATCCTTTATTATTCCCATTGTGTAGTGGTTATTTTTTGCTTGAAGCGTAAACCTCAAATAAGTAACCGCTGCACTATAGAAAATAGATGTGACCTCTAAGAGTACTTTTAATTAAAAAACAATGACTAAACCATGACTAAATTAAGACACAAAAAAGCGCAGCGGTTAAACGCTGCGCTTAGCACAATTTTCACAGGGATATATTTATAAAATTAAAAACGTGCCTTAAACGATACACCAAAGTAGCGCTCTGCATCACGCGGAATTTGGTAACGGAAGTTGTCGCCACTGTAGGTGGTTACGTAGCTTTCGTCGGTTAAGTTTTTAGCAATAAGCGATACTCTAAATGCATCATCTTTAAACGATAAGCCCACACTTGCGTTTAAAATACCGTAATCTGGCAGTAACGCTGCTGGGTTAAACTCGCCTACATTGTTTGGTAGGTCTGAGTATTGCTCGTCGGTGTAAATGTAAGAGCCGTTTATATGAATATTAAAGTCGTGCTCGGTTTCAATAAAGTAATCAGCACTTAGTGAGTATTTTAAATCTGGCGAAAACGGGACATCTAAGCCAGAGCGGTCAGTACATGAACCTGCTTCTACCTCTGCCGGACAATTAAACTCGTCAATTTCGGCCTTAATGTACGCAATACCACCGGTTAAAGTAAGTGAGTCGGTAGCCGCCCACATAAAGTCAACCTCAGCACCTTGTGTACTTACATCACCAGCATTGGTTAAACGGGTAATACAGGTGCCGTCTGAACAGTCAAAGTTATTGGCTTGAAAGCCTTCAATTTCGGTTCTAAACACGGCAAAGTTAAATACAAAGTCGCGGCTTGCGTATTTGTAGCCTAACTCGTATGCATCTGACTCTTCTGGCGATATTTCGCGGCTATCGTTATCTGGATTAAAGTTGTAGTACACGTTAAAACCAGGGCCTTTATAGCCTTGCGAGTAAGTACCGTAAACCATTTGGCCATCACCTAGGTCGTATTGCATACCTAAACGACCCGACACATTGGTTTCTTCTGCACTGCCTGATTCGTCAGTATTTAGTGCTGCTGAGCGTACACCTACACCGGTGCGGCCAAATTCGTCATTGCTTACGCGGCGGTGTGTGTACGACACTTCATCGTCGGTATAACGAATACCAAACAGTACACGTAAGTCTTCAGATAAATCGTAAGTACCATCGGCAAAGGCTGCCCAGTTGTTAAACTCGGTGCTCATGTACGCGGTTGCCGATACAATATCGTTAGCATTACAGCTTACACCTAAGCTTTGTGTGTAGCCGTCTAAGTCGGCCAATGCGGCATCAAGCTCTGCACCGGTTAAGTTATTTTGTGCGTAATACGCCATTGCAGCGTCTAGTTGGCCACCGTTATTTTGACAACTTGCGTCACGGGTAAAGTTACGTTGTGAGTCCATGTTCCAGTAAAATAAGCCTGCCACATAGTTAAACGGACCCGCTAGGTTTGAAGTAACTCTAAATTCTTGCGAAAACTGATCCCACTGCTGGGCACCTAAATCGTGTAATTGAAAGGGCGCGCCAAATACAGGTTCGTTACTGTAGCCGGCAATTGAGGTAAAGTCGCCTTCGCGGTATTCGGTGTTATCCCACGAGCGCTGCGCAGTAATAGAGGTGTATGTGTAGTCGCCAATAGTTTTATCAACCTGTACCGAAAACGCGCTGTGTTCGTCAATGGTGCGCGACTCATAGTCGTGATCAACTTTGCGCTGGTCTAGGTCAATATCGGCCACACCATCAACAATACCGTTGCTGTTAGGGGCTGCGTCTGAATCTGGGTTACGGCCACTTGGCAGGGCTTCTAAATCGGCACAACAGTCGTCGTCGGCGTTATAAAATTCGGCAATAAATTTTACGTTTAAATCATCGCTTGGCTCGTATTTAAATACAGCACGTGCGCCTTCACGGTCGTAACCGTTTACTTTTTCGTTGTTGTAAACGTTATCAATGTAGCCATCAAACTTACCTTTAAACACGGTTAAGCTTGCTGCTAAGTCGTCGGTTAAGCCGCCGCTTACCACGCCTTTAAAGCGGTATTCGTTGTCTTGATAAAACGAGGTTTCTACGCTGCCGGTGGTATCGTACGAAGGATCTTTGGTTGTAATGTTTACCACACCCGCCGAAGCATTTTTACCAAATAGTGTACCTTGTGGGCCGCGCAGTACTTCAATGCGAGATACATCGTATAAATCGGCAAAGGCTTGACCAGAGCGACCTAGCACCACGCCATCAACCACGGTTGCTACACTTGGCTCAGCAGCAATACTAAACGAAATAGTACCAATACCACGCACTGTTAGCGCTGAGTTACGGGTTGTGGTGCCTTTTCTAAAGCTCACCGAAGGCACAAGTGACTGCAGGCCTTCCATGTTATTAGCAAACGCCGAATCAATCTGGTCGCTATTAAGTACAGACACCGCAAGTGGTACTTCGTTTAGGCTTTGCGTTCGTTTTTGTGAGGTAACAACAATTTTTTCAAACTGGTCGTTATTGTTTTGCTCTGCTTGTTGTTCAGTTTGCTCCTGCTGCGCATGTGCTTGCGTGCTTAGTGCTAAACCCGTTGTCATTGCTAACGTGACTGCCAAGCTTAAGACGGACTTTTTAGCTCTCATGTCATTCTCCAAATTGTGCGTGTGTGCTGTTAAATTACCGCGCTAGCAAGTGTGTGGGTTGCTAAAAAGCGGTGCCAGAGTGTTGTAGTTATTTTCCTTATATCTCTTATGTCTTATATAAGAGATATAAACTTAAACAAACTTATGTTCTATTGCAAACATTATGTGAATAAAATGTGATTTAAAATTTGTATAAAGAATATAACGGCGCGTTATATACCAACTCGCTTAATTAAGTAATCTATTTTGAGGCTGGAAAAACGTGTTGATAGCTAGGCAAAAAATT
>BJUT01000073.1 GCA_007988745.1 Pseudoalteromonas atlantica | reverse complement strand
CTTAAAAAATTCCTAATTAAGAAATTAAAGCCTGACTCACTATTGAGCCAGACAAGCTAAAATCATATAACAGCGCGAGCTGAAATTATTGTATCTGCAACATTTTTAGAGGCTTCAGCGTACTTCAAAAACTCCATAGAGTAAGAAGCACGGCCCTGTGTTGCAGATCGTAAAGCAGTTGCATAACCAAACATTTCAGAAAGAGGAACCTGAGCATTAACTTGCTTAAGTCCACCTATTGCATCTTCCATGCCTTCGATTATGCCGCGACGACGGTTTAAGTCGCCAACTACATCACCCATGTTTGAGTCAGGAGTGATTACTTCAACCTTCATCATTGGCTCTAAAAGTACAGGGTCAGCTTTAAGCGCCCCAGCTTTCATTGCCATTGAACCTGCAATTTTAAATGCCATTTCATTCGAGTCTACATCATGGAATGAACCATCATATAAAGTCGCTTTAACGCCAAGTAATGGGTAGCCTGCCAGTACACCTTGAGACATTTGCTCTTGGATACCTTTGTCTACCGCAGGGATAAATTCTTTTGGAACCGAACCACCTACAGTTTCGTTAACGAACTCATAAATTGGTGCTTCATCATCCGAAATATCCATCGGTTCAAGTTTAACCCAGACGTGACCATATTGACCACGACCACCTGATTGACGTACAAACTTCCCTTCAACTTCAACAGTTGAACGAATAGCTTCTCGGTATGCAACCTGCGGCTTACCAACGTTACATTCAACACTGAATTCACGTTTCATACGGTCGACAATGATATCAAGGTGAAGTTCACCCATACCAGAGATTATAGTCTGGCCTGATTCTTCGTCAGTTTGTACACGAAAAGACGGATCTTCTGCGGCTAGTTTACCTAGTGCAATACCCATCTTATCTTGGTCAGCGATTGTGCGAGGCTCAACCGCAACAGAGATAACTGGCTCTGGGAACTCCATACGCTCTAGCGTAATGATAGAGTTCGGATCACACAGTGTCTCACCTGTTGTTACGTCTTTAAGACCAATAGCTGCCGCAATATCGCCTGCGTGAACTTCTTTGATCTCTTCACGTGAGTTTGAATGCATCTGTACGATACGACCAAATCGCTCACGCTTACTTTTAACTGGGTTATAAACCGCGTCACCCTGTTTAACAGTACCAGAGTAAACACGGAAAAAGGTTAAAGTGCCAACAAACGGGTCTGTTGCAATTTTAAATGCAAGTGCAGCAAACGGCGCTTTATCATCAGCTGGACGTTCTTCCTCAGTTCCATTTTCTAGGATACCTTGGATTTGTTTCACTTGTGTTGGTGCAGGCATGTATTCAACAACGCCATCAAGCACAGCTTGAACGCCTTTGTTTTTAAATGCACTACCACACGTAATGGGAACAATTTCGTTCGCTAATGTGCGTTGACGTAAGGCAGATTTAATCTCTGCTTCACTTAACTCTTCACCTTCTAAGTACTTATCCATTAGTTCTTCAGAGGCTTCAGCTGCACTTTCAACTAAATGAGAGTGCCATTCTTGAGCGAGCTCTTGAAGTTCTGCCGGTATTGCCTCATAAGAGAAAGTCATACCCTGGTCCGCTTCGTTCCAGTTAATGGCTTTCATTTTTATCAGGTCAATAACACCTTTAAAGTCGTCTTCAGCGCCAATTGGCAACTGGATTGGAACAGGCGTTGCTCCAAGACGAGATTTCACCTGGTCAACAACCGTTAAGAAGTCAGCGCCGGTGCGATCCATTTTATTTACGAAGATCATTCTTGGAACTTCGTATTTGTTCGCTTGGCGCCAAACTGTCTCAGTTTGCGGCTGTACACCTGATGAAGCACAAAGAACAACTACCGCACCATCAAGTACGCGTAAAGAACGCTCTACTTCAATAGTGAAATCTACGTGTCCTGGAGTATCAATGATATTGATACGATGGTCGTCAAATTGAGCGTCCATCCCTTTCCAGAAACACGTTGTTGCAGCAGAAGTGATTGTGATACCACGCTCTTGTTCCTGCTCCATCCAATCCATAGTTGCGGCGCCATCATGTACTTCACCGATCTTATGAGAAAGACCTGTGTAGAACAGAACACGTTCTGTTGTGGTGGTTTTGCCTGCATCTACGTGAGCTACTATGCCGATATTACGGTAGCGCTCAAGTGGAGTTGTACGTGCCATATGATCCTCTTAAAGGTTAAGGACAGATTACCAACGGTAATGTGCGAATGCTTTATTCGCTTCAGCCATACGGTGAACGTCTTCACGTTTCTTAACCGCAGTGCCTTTGTTGTCAGCAGCGTCAACGATTTCTTGAGCTAAACGTAAGCCCATAGATTTTTCGCCACGCTTACGTGCAGCGTCTACTAACCAACGCATACCTAATGCGTTGCGACGTACTGGACGTACTTCAACTGGAACTTGATAAGTTGAACCACCAACACGGCGAGATTTAACCTCTACCTGTGGACGGATGTTATCAAGTGCAGATTCAAAGATTTCTAGGTGCGACTTGCCTGATTTCTCAGCAGCCACGTCTAGCGCACCATAAACAATTTTTTCAGCAGTAGATTTCTTGCCGTCTAGCATTACGATGTTAACGAATTTAGCAAGAAGTTCCGATCCGAACTTAGGATCTGGAAGAATTTTACGTTGACCTATTACGCGTCTTCTAGGCATTTTGTATCTCCGGTTTATTCAGGTTTGTCCTTTTGGAACAATCACCCAAAACAATAATTAATAATATTTAGTGCTTGGCCTTACTAACGGAAAACAATTAGCCTTTAGGGTGTTTTGCACCGTATTTAGAACGAGCTTGACGACGGTCGCTAACGCCTGCACAGTCAAGTGCACCACGTACAGTGTGAAAACGCACACCTGGTAAATCTTTAACACGACCACCACGGATTAGGATTACACTGTGCTCTTGAAGGTTATGACCTTCACCACCGATGTATGATGTTACTTCGAAACCGTTAGTTAAACGTACACGAGCTACTTTACGTAACGCTGAGTTTGGTTTCTTAGGTGTAGTTGTATATACGCGAGTACATACACCACGCTTTTGCGGACACGCTTTAAGCGCAGCTGAGTTACTTTTAGTAACCTTGCTACGACGTGGCTTACGCACTAGCTGGTTAATAGTTGCCATTTAAATAGCTCCTGAAATTAAAATTACTACTGAAAAAAATAAAAAAATCCGCCCTTTTTACAAGCTTGTAACATACATGCAAGTAAATGGGTGGCGGAATTTTAATGAGCAAAGTTTAACCTGTCAACCTAAACTCATCGTAAGACAGTAGATAACTGTCTTACGATTTATTAATCTGTTGATTAATAAGAGTTTATTGATTTCCAGATAAATCTGCGTTCAGAGCATCTGTTAGTGCTTGAGTTGCCTCTTCTGCACTTACTGTTTGCTCTTCAACAACTTCACCCTGCTTGCGGCGAGCCATACGGTCTTGGTGATACGCAAAGCCAGTACCGGCTGGGATCAGACGACCCACAATTACGTTTTCTTTCAGACCACGAAGCTCATCGCTCTTACCATTCACTGCGGCATCTGTAAGAACACGTGTTGTTTCTTGGAAAGACGCTGCCGAGATGAAAGATTCGGTTGCTAGTGATGCTTTCGTGATACCCATAAGTTGTATTTCAAACTTCGCTGGGATTTTACCTTGTTTTTCAAGGTCACGATTAGCGATATTAACGCGAGCTACTTCAATTTGCTCACCCGCTAAGAACTCAGTATCACCGCCGTCAAGGATGGTACATTTACGTAGCATCTGACGAATAATTGTTTCAATGTGCTTATCATTGATCTTAACGCCCTGCAAACGGTAAACCTCTTGCACTTCGTTAACAATGTAGTTAGCAACATGAGTCACACCACGTAGGCGTAAGATGTCATGTGGTGATTCAGGACCATCGGCGATAACTTCACCTTTAGACACTTGCTCACCTTCAAACACGTTAAGTTGACGCCACTTAGGAATCATCTCTTCGTAATGATCGCCTTCAGCTGGTGTAATAACTAAACGTTTCTTACCTTTAGTCTCTTTACCGAAGCTAATAGTACCTGTGATTTCAGCTAAGATAGCTGGATCTTTTGGCTTACGTGCTTCAAATAAGTCGGCTACGCGTGGTAGACCACCCGTGATATCACGAGTTTTCGAACCTTCTTGCGGAATACGTGCAAGTACGTCACCTGGGTTTGCTGTAACGCCATCTGTCACTTCAATCGTAGTGAATGAAGGTAGACGTGTTTCTTGCAAGCCGCGCTCTTCACTTTCGATGATAAGCTTAGGCTCTTTCGCATTTACTTTAGCAAGGTCTTTAACAACTACACGGGTTAAGCCGGTTAGTTCATCAGTTTGTGCTTCCGTATTTGAGTCATCAATATCGCTGAACGAGATTTTTGACTTATGCTCAAGAACGATTGGGTGACTATGCGGGTCCCAAGTAGCAACGATGTCGTTACCTTGAACTTCTGCATTGTCTTGTACTGTTAGTACCGCACCGTAAGGTACTTTATAACGCTCTTTTTCACGACCGAAGCTATCAATGATAGTGATTTCAGTTGAACGTGAAGTAATTACAATCTTACCGTCGGTATTAAGTACATACTTAGCGTTATGTAGTTTTAACGTACCGTCAGTTTTAACTTGTACATTGTTTTCAGCTGATGCTCTTGATGCCGCACCACCGATGTGGAATGTACGCATCGTAAGCTGTGTACCCGGCTCACCGATTGATTGTGCCGCGATAACACCTACTGATTCACCCGCGTTGATGATATGACCACGTGCAAGGTCACGACCATAACACTTAGCACATACACCAAAGTCGTTATCACACGTGATAACAGAACGTACGCGAACTTCATCTACTGAGTGCTCTTCTAAAAGGTCACACAGTTTTTCATCAAGCATGATATTACGTTCTACTAATACAGTATCTGTATTAGGGATAACCACAGGCTCAGCTACAACACGACCTAGTACACGTTCGCGAAGTGCTTCTACAACGTCACCACCTTCAATAAGCGGTTTCATTGTTAAGCCATCTTCTGTGCCACAGTCGTCTTCATTGATCACCAAATCTTGTGCAACGTCTACTAGACGACGCGTTAGGTAACCTGAGTTAGCTGTTTTAAGTGCTGTATCGGCAAGACCTTTACGCGCACCGTGCGTTGAGATGAAGTACTGTAGTACGTTTAGACCTTCACGGAAGTTAGCCGTGATTGGCGTCTCGATGATTGAACCATCTGGACGTGCCATTAGACCACGCATACCTGCTAGCTGACGGATCTGAGCGGCACTACCACGAGCACCTGAATCGGCCATCATAAACACTGAGTTAAATGACGGTTGCTCTTCTTCTTCACCTTTGGCATTGATAACCGTGTCTTTAGACAAGTTGGCCATCATTTCACGTGATAAGTTTTCATTTACACGTGACCAGATATCGATAACTTTATTGTACTTTTCACCAGCCGTTACAAGACCTGATTGGAATTGTTGGTTGATTTCAGTTACCTCAGCTTCAGCTGATTCAATGATTGATGCTTTAACTGGTGGGATAACTAAGTCATCGATACCAATTGAAACACCTGACTTCATTGCGTAGTGGAAACCGGTGTACATAACTTGGTCAGCAAACACAACAGTGTCTTTAAGACCTAGACGACGGTAACACTCGTTTAATAAGCCAGAAATCTGCTTTTTACCTAATGCTTGGTTGATTGACTCAAACGGCATACCTTTAGGTAAAATTAGAGACAGAATTGCACGACCAACAGTAGTGTCGATAAGCGTCACAGTGTCTTCAACAACACCTGCTTCGTTAGTGATTGACTGACTAATACGCACTTTAACGCGCGCGTGAAGTTCTGCGTTACCACTACGGTATGCTTTTTCTGCTTCTTTAGGATCTTTAAATACAATGCCTTCGCCTTTCGCATTAATGCGATCGCGCGTCATGTAGTAAAGACCTAATACAACATCCTGTGAAGGAACGATGATTGGCTCACCATTCGCTGGAGATAGAATGTTGTTAGTAGACATCATTAGTGCACGAGCTTCTAACTGAGCTTCAAGCGTTAACGGTACGTGTACCGCCATTTGGTCACCATCGAAGTCGGCGTTGTAAGCCGCACATACTAATGGGTGTAAATGGATTGCTTTACCTTCAATTAGTACAGGTTCGAACGCTTGGATACCTAAACGGTGAAGTGTAGGTGCACGGTTAAGTAATACTGGATGTTCACGAATTACTTCGTCTAGTACATCCCATACTTCCGCTACTTCGCGCTCTACCATTTTCTTAGCAGCTTTGATTGTCGTAGCCATGCCGCGACGCTCTAATTTGCCATAGATGAATGGTTTGAATAGCTCAAGTGCCATCTTCTTAGGAAGACCACATTGGTGAAGCTTAAGTGTAGGACCAACCGTGATTACAGAACGGCCAGAGTAATCTACACGCTTACCAAGTAAGTTCTGACGGAAACGACCTTGCTTACCCTTGATCATATCAGCAAGAGATTTAAGCGGACGCTTGTTAGAACCTGTAATTGCACGACCACGACGACCGTTATCAAGTAGCGCATCTACCGCTTCTTGTAACATACGTTTTTCGTTGCGTACGATAATATCTGGTGCAGCTAAATCTAATAGACGCTTAAGACGGTTATTACGGTTAATAACACGACGGTAAAGGTCGTTTAGATCAGATGTCGCAAAACGACCACCGTCTAGCGGTACTAATGGACGTAAGTCAGGTGGCAATACTGGAAGTACTGTCATGATCATCCACTCAGGGTTATTGCCTGATTGGTGGAACGATTCCATTAACTTAAGACGCTTAGTGATCTTTTTACGCTTCGTTTCAGAGTTAATTGTTGGTAACTCTTCACGCATTTCTGCAATTAATTGGCCAAGATCAAGTTCACGAAGCAAGTCTAATACTGCTTCTGCACCCATCTTAGCTTCAAACTCATCACCGTGCTCTTCAAGTGCATCTAGGTATTCTTCTTCACCTAATAGTTGACCACGCTCAAGCGTTGTCATACCAGGCTCAGTTACTACGAATGATTCGAAGTAAAGAACACGTTCAATATCACGAAGTGTCATATCAAGCATTAAGCCAATACGAGACGGTAATGATTTTAAAAACCATATATGTGCTACTGGGCTCGCAAGATCGATATGACCCATACGATCACGACGCACTTTTGTAAGTGTAACTTCAACGCCACACTTCTCACAGATCACACCACGGTGTTTAAGGCGTTTATATTTACCACATAAACACTCATAATCTTTCACTGGGCCGAAAATACGGGCACAGAATAAGCCATCGCGCTCAGGCTTGAAAGTACGGTAGTTAATAGTCTCAGGTTTCTTTACTTCACCGTATGACCATGAACGAACCATGTCTGGTGAAGCAAGACCAATGCGAATTGCATCGAATTCTTCGGTCTTATTTTGTTGCTTCAGAAACTTAAGTAAGTCTTTCACCTTAGCTCTCCTGTCGGAGTTAATCTTGAGGGCGGATAATCTCGCCCCTACATTCTATTCAGCCGTAACAGATGCTGCAGGGTTAACTGCAGCATCTAATTGGCTTAATTTTCTTCCAACTCGATGTTGATACCCAGTGAGCGGATTTCTTTCAACAATACGTTGAACGATTCTGGCATACCTGGTTCCATTTTATGGTTACCATCAACGATGTTTTTATACATCTTAGTACGACCGTTCACGTCATCCGATTTCACTGTTAGCATTTCTTGTAGAGTGTAAGCAGCACCGTAAGCTTCAAGTGCCCATACTTCCATCTCACCAAAACGCTGGCCACCGAACTGTGCTTTACCACCCAGCGGCTGCTGAGTAACAAGGCTATAAGAACCAGTAGAACGTGCGTGCATCTTATCGTCAACCAAGTGGTTAAGTTTAAGCATGTACATGTAACCAACAGTTACTTGACGTTCAAACTGATCGCCAGTACGGCCATCATAGAGTGTAACCTGACCACTTCTTGGGTATCCACCAAGCTCTAGCATGTCTTTGATTTCGTCTTCTTTAGCGCCATCAAATGCAGGAGTAGCGATTGGTAAACCACCTTTTAAGTTATCAGCTAAACGACGAATTTCATCATCAGAGAAGCTAGCAATATCTACTTCTTGACGAGATTCACCGATTTCGTAAGCTTGCTTGATGAATTCACGTAGCTCATGTAGCTCACGTTGTTCCTTCATCATTTCCTCTAAGCGCTCACCAATACCACGTGCAGCTAGACCCATATGTGTTTCAAGGATCTGACCGATGTTCATTCGTGATGGTACACCTAGTGGATTTAGTACGATATCTACCGTACGACCTTTGTCATCGTATGGCATATCTTCTACTGGTACGATAGTCGAGATAACACCTTTGTTACCGTGACGACCCGCCATTTTATCACCCGGTTGGATACGACGTTTAACAGCTAGGTATACTTTAACAATCTTAAGTACGCCTGGTGCTAAGTCATCACCTTGAGTAATTTTACGACGTTTGTTTTCAAACTTCTTATCGTATTCAGCTTTAAGCTCATCGTACTGTGCAGCTAGTTGCTCAAGTTCAGCTTGCTTGTCTTCTTGTGCAAGGCTTTGAGTAAGTAGCTTTTCAGCATTTAGTGACGCTAAGTTGTCTTCATCGAAGCCTGCTGCAGCAAGTAGCTTGCGAGCACGGTCTAATACACCAGCTTCTAGAATACGGAACTCTTCGTTGAAGTCTTTCTTCGCTTCGCGAAGCTGCATGTCTTCAACTTCTAACGCACGCTTATCTTTTTCAACACCATCACGGGTGAAAACTTGTACGTCAATTACAGTACCAGTTACAGAGTTTGGTACACGTAAAGAGCTGTCTTTAACGTCAGACGCTTTTTCGCCGAAGATAGCACGCAGTAGCTTCTCTTCAGGTGTTAATTGCGTCTCGCCTTTCGGAGTCACTTTACCTACTAGGATATCGCCGCCTTTAACTTCAGCACCAATATAAACAACGCCTGATTCATCAAGCTTGCCTAGCGCAGACTCACCCACATTCGGGATATCTGCAGTGATCTCTTCAGGACCTAATTTAGTATCACGGGCAACACACTGTAGTTCTTGAATGTGGATAGTCGTTAGACGATCTTCTTCAACTACGCGCTCTGATAGTAAGATTGAATCCTCGAAGTTATAACCGTTCCATGGCATGAATGCCACGCGAAGGTTTTGACCAAGGGCTAAGTCACCTAAGTCAGTCGAAGGACCATCTGCTAACACGTCACCACGAGTAACCGGTTCGCCAACCATGCACGTTGGTTTTTGGTTAATACATGTATTTTGGTTAGAACGTGTGTATTTAGTAAGGTTGTAAATGTCGATGCCCGCTTCACCAGGAATACGCTCATCGTCATGTACGTTTACAACGATGCGGCTAGCATCGGCGTACATTACTTCACCACCACGTTTAGCAACAATCGTTACACCAGAATCTTTCGCTAGTGTTAACTCAATACCTGTACCTACTAACGGCTTATCCGCTTTCAATGTTGGTACTGCTTGACGTTGCATGTTTGAACCCATCAATGCACGGTTAGCATCATCGTGTTCTAGGAACGGGATAAGTGCTGCCGCTACAGAGATCACCTGTTGTGGTGATACATCCATATATTGCTGGTCCATGCGACCCATAAAGGTAGATTCACCTTTGTGACGACACGGAATAAGTTCATCAACAAACTCATTGGTTTCAGTTAAGTTTGAGTTCGCCTGTGCGATAACAAACTGACCTTCTTCAATGGCTGATAAATAATCAACTTCATCAGTTACTACACCATCTACCACTTTACGGTAAGGTGTTTCTAAGAAACCGTAATCATTTGTACGTGCGTACGTAGATAACGAGTTAATTAGACCGATGTTTGGACCCTCAGGAGTCTCGATTGGACATACGCGACCATAGTGAGTTACGTGAACGTCACGTACTTCAAAGCCAGCGCGCTCACGTGTTAGACCGCCCGGACCTAATGCAGAAATACGACGCTTATGCGTTACTTCTGATAGCGGGTTATTTTGGTCCATAAACTGTGATAACTGAGACGAACCGAAGAACTCTTTAACCGCTGCCGAAATAGGCTTAGCGTTAATAAGATCTTGCGGCATTATCGCGTCAAGGTCACCTAAGCTTAAACGCTCACGTACAGCACGTTCTACACGTACTAGACCAACACGGAATTGGTTCTCAGCCATTTCGCCAACACTACGTATACGACGGTTGCCTAAGTGGTCAATATCATCAACATCGCCTTGACCGTTACGAATAGCAATTAATACTTTCATAACAGACACGATGTCTTCTTTGCTTAATGTGCCAGGGCCTGTGTCTGTATCGTAACCAACACGGCTATTGAACTTCATACGACCTACAGTAGATAAGTCATAACGTTCTTCAGAGAAGAATAAGTTCTCGAATAAGGCTTCAGCCGCGTCTTTCGTCGGTGGCTCGCCTGGGCGCATCATGCGGTAAATTTCTACTAATGCTTCTAAACGGTTGCTAGACGAGTCAATATTTAATGTATTTGACATGTAAGCGCCGCTGTCCACTTCATTGATGTATAACGTCTCAATTTTAGTGTGACCTGCTTTAACCAATTCAGCCATCAACTCTAGTGATAGCTCGTCATTAGCGTTTGCAATAACTTCACCTGTTGACTCATCAACATAGTTTTTAGCTACAATACGGCCAATGATGTACTCATGTGGTACTTCTAATTGATTAATGCCTTTTTTCTCGATGCTCTTGATGTGGCGAGCCGTAATACGACGACCGCTTTCAACAAGTACTTCACCGTCTTCGCCTTTGATATCAAAAGCGGCAGTTTCACCACGTAAACGTGAAGGCACAAGTTCCATAAGAACTTTACCGTCAGTTACTTCAAACGCGGTAGTATCGAAGAACATATCTAAGATTTCTTCGCTAGAGTACTCAAGTGCACGTAAAATAATAGACGCCGGTAATTTACGACGACGGTCTATACGTACATATAAGTTATCTTTTGCATCAAATTCGAAGTCTAACCATGAACCACGGTAAGGTATAACGCGTGCGTTATATAATACTTTACCCGATGAATGGGTTTTACCGCGGTCGTTATCAAAGAATACACCAGGGCTACGGTGTAGCTGAGAAACGATAACACGCTCTGTACCATTGATTACAAAAGTACCGGTATCAGTCATGAGCGGAATTTCGCCCATGTAAACTTCTTGCTCTTTAATGTCTTTAACTGTGCCTGGAGCTTCTTTGTCCATAACTACAAGACGCAGTTTCACGCGAAGTGGAGCAGAATAAGTCACACCGCGAATTTGACATTCTTTTACATCGAATACTGGCTCACCAATACGATAACTTACGTATTGAAGCTCAGAATTTCCCGAGTAGCTTTTAATAGGGAACACAGAACGGAAGGCTGCTTCCAAACCATGATCGCCATCAGCGTCTGGGACTAAGAATTTTTTAAACGATTCTAACTGTGTCGACAGTAAGAAAGGTATATCCAAAACTTGTGGACGTTTACCAAAATCCTTACGGATACGTTTCTTTTCAGAATAAGAGTAAGCCATGGGGTTCCTCAGCTTGCTGATCTTTGACCCGACCTGTTCTTGTAAGAACAGACTTAACTGGCATCTATGCCAAGATTTACAACATTTAATTGTTGTTCTAATTAACTCCGTCTTAGCAACACTAGCAAACTATAAAGCGTTGAAAGTAAAGAGAAAATCAGATTTTATTTGAGCTATAGGAATACATAACTCTATAGCGCAAAAAGGCCGGTGATTAAATAATCACCAGCCCTTGCCTGATTACTCAGGCAGCGAACCTAGCGTGAGCTAGATTACTTAACCTCAACTTCAGCACCAGCTTCAGTAAGGTCTTTTTGAAGTGCTTCAGCTTCTTCTTTAGATACACCTTCTTTGATAGGTGCAGGAGCAGCTTCAACAAGAGCTTTCGCTTCTTTAAGGCCTAGGCCTGTTGCGCTACGTACAGCTTTGATTGCCGCAACCTTGTTAGCGCCAGCGCCAGTAAGGATTACGTCAAATTCAGTTTTCTCTTCAGCAGCTTCAGCAGCAGGACCTGCTACCATAGCAGCTGCAGCAGTTACGCCGAATTTTTCTTCCATTGCTTCAACAAGAGCAACAACGTCCATTACTGACATTTCAGCAATTGCGTCAAGGATTTGGTCTTTAGTTACAGACATTACAAATTTCCTAATAATTAACGGACTCTAGGTCCAAATAAATTTACACCGAAAGGGAGGTTAAACAGCTTAAAATTAAGCAGCTTGCTCTTCTTTCTGTACACGTACTGCTTCAATTGTTTTACACAATTTGCCAGCAGACGCTTCTTTCATAGCGCTCATTAAGCGTGCAACAGCTTCATCGTATGTAGGTAATGTAGCAAGCATTGCTGCATCTACAACATTTCCTTCAAAAGCGGCCGTTTTAACTTCGAATTTCTCATTCTTTTTCGCGAAATCTGCGAAGATACGCGCAGCAGCACCAGGGTGCTCTGATGAGAAAGCGATTAAGCTTGGACCAACTAACGAATCAGATAGACATTCAAATTCAGTACCTTCAACAGCACGTTTTGCTAGAGTGTTACGAACAACTTTCATCCATACACCAGCTTCACGAGCTTCTTTACGAAGGGCTGTAATTGCGCCTACTGCTACACCACGAGAATCTGCAACAACTGCAGAAAGAGCACCATTGGCTGCTTCGTTGACTTCAGCAACAATTGCTTTTTTGCCTTGAAGATTTAAAGCCATGGGTGTTACTCCTGGTTTAATGGGTCACCGACACTCGGCTTCCCTGTTTTACTCTTCCCTATCAACAAACTTGATAGAGATGCTTTTTACGGCGAGAGCCAGAAGAGATTAGGAAAAATCTATCTGGGGATTCACACCGTCTACGTAGGTAATATTAAGGCCGAAGCCGCCTACGGTCTTGGACGGAAGCCCAATTTATCGCATCACTCAAGAGCTTAGCGAAATTATGGACTTCAACCCGAATTCTTTACTTGTTAAATAATAAATTATTCAACAAAATGGCGCAAAATTATAGTACAAATTTCACGCCATGTAAACACCTATTAAGCTACAGAAGTGCTTAAAGTGTTTTGGTCAACAGCAACACCTGCGCCCATTGTTGTAGAGATGGTTACTTTCTTAACGTAAACACCTTTAGCTTGAGAAGGTTTAGCCTTCTTAAGCGCAACGATTAGAGCTTCAAGGTTTTGTTGAAGTTGCTCAGCAGTGAAATCAACCTTACCGATAGTAGTATGGATGATACCATTTTTGTCATTACGGTAACGTACTTGACCTGCTTTCGCATTTTTAACTGCTTCTGCAACGTTAGGCGTTACAGTACCAGTTTTAGGGTTAGGCATAAGACCACGTGGACCTAAGATTTGACCTAGTTGACCAACAACACGCATAGCGTCTGGTGATGCAACAACAACGTCAAAATCCATCTCGCCTTTCTTAACTAGTTCAGCAAGATCTTCCATGCCTACTAATTCAGCACCGGCTTCTTTTGCAGCTTCTGCATTAGCGCCTTGAGTGAATACAGCAACACGAACATCACGGCCAGTACCGTTAGGTAGTACAGTTGCACCACGAACGTTCTGGTCAGATTTACGAGCGTCAATACCAAGGTTAACAGCAACGTCAACACTTTCTACGAATTTAGCTGTCGCTAACTCTTTTAAAAGAGCAACTGCTTCATTGATTTCGTAATCTTTAGTTACTTCCACTTTTTCGCGGATAGTACGCATACGTTTAGTTAATTTAGCCATTTCTTAGTCCTCTACGTTCAAGCCCATCGCACGCGCAGAACCTGCGATAGTGCGAACCGCAGCGTCCATATCAGCCGCTGTAAGGTCAGCTCGTTTTGTCTCAACGATCTCTTCAAGTTGAGCACGAGTTACTGTGCCTACTTTTTCAGTGTTAGGACGGCCTGAGCCTGATTTGATACCAGCAGCTTTCTTAAGTAAGTAAGCAGCAGGTGGCGTTTTCATATCGAACGTAAATGAACGGTCACCGTAAACAGAGATCACTACAGGAACTGGAGCGCCTTTTTCGATAGACTCTGTACGCGCGTTAAACGCTTTACAGAATTCCATGATGTTTACACCGTGTTGACCTAGTGCAGGACCTACTGGAGGACTAGGATTAGCCATACCAGCGGCAACTTGTAGCTTGATTAAAGCTTCAACTTTTTTAGCCATTATAAATACCTCATTTGGTGGGTCTTAGCCTTGTGCGCGCGAGGACGCGTACTCTAACGGCTTCCCAGTTTAAAAATTGGTTTCGTACTTTTTGCGAGCAAAAATAAATTTTTGCCTTAATACAAAAAGGCCGCTGATTATAAGTTAATCAGCGGCCTTTTTCAAGCTTCGTGCCAAAATTTAAGTAAATAATGGCGAAGCTTTTTTAATCAATTACTTATCTTGTTCAACTTGACCAAATTCAAGTTCAACCGGTGTAGAACGACCAAAAATAAGTACCGACACTTTCACGCGGCTCTTTTCATAGTCAACTTCTTCAACAACACCGCTAAAGTCAGCAAATGGACCATCAGTAACACGCACAACTTCACCTGGCTCAAATAATGTAGCTGGTTTAGGTGCTTCAGCGTTTTCTTGAAGACGGTTAAGAATGCGTTCTGCTTCTTTAGAACTAATAGGCGCTGGGCGGTCAGAAGTACCACCAATAAAGCCCATTACACGTTCAGTGCTGTTCACTAAGTGCCAGCTTGCATCGTTCATATCCATTTGTACTAGTACGTAACCTGGGAAGAATTTACGCTCAGATTTACGCTTTTGACCAGCGCGCATCTCAACAACTTCTTCTGTTGGTACTAATATTTCACCAAAGCTCTCTTCAAGACCTTCAATTTTAATGTGCTCTGATAACGTTTGCGCTACACGCTTTTCGTAACCAGAGAATGCTTGTACAACGTACCAGCGTAATTTAATTTCTTTGTTCTCATCCGACATGGGATCAGATCTCCAATCCAGTTAAAAAGCCTACAGCGCGGAATAAAATGCCATCTAATCCCCAAAGGATAAGCGCCATAATCACTGTTGCAACCATTACGATTAATGTCGTGTGGGTAGTTTCTTGACGCGTTGGCCAAACAACTTTACGTACTTCAATGCGTGCTTCTTTAGCAAATGCTAAAAAGTCACGGCCTTTAGCGGTTTGCGAGGCAATACCTAAACCTGCTGCTATAGCAACCACAACGCCAATTGCACGTAGTAATACAGACTGATCTGCAAACATGTGATTACCAACAACTGCGCCTGCAAGTAGCGCGATTGCTACTAACCACTTTACCGACTCCATCGCACTTGATGGTGTTTCTACATTCGTGCTCATAATATTATTACCTTAACTACAGACACAACAACCCTACACAACGGCAGGGTTAATCCATTAAAATCTAAACTTAAAAACAGACTTATTTAAACCGATTTTTAACCCCAGACTTACTCAACTTATGAGTAAAAA
>BJUT01000072.1 GCA_007988745.1 Pseudoalteromonas atlantica | reverse complement strand
TTGTTTAAAAATATTAAGTAGTTTTCAGTTTTTCCTGAGTCAAAAATCACATTGCCACTTTTAACATCATATCTCGCACTAAAGTGTCCTATTTCATTTCTCATTTTTCTGCTAACGGATTGAAATAGGGAACTAACTAGCGGCAACTCACTAAGAAACTGAAGTTTTTTAAAAGAAGTTAGCTTTTTGAATTTACTGACTGACATAGAACCATCTGAAAATAGATTAACGTCACCTCGTTTTGAAAGGTTCGCAATCAGAACAATATAAGTAGATGTTTTGGAGATTAATTCAAATATATCAACATATAGGGATTTTACAGTATCAAAGTCAGCTCTATAAAGTCGACACTTATCAATGTCATTTTTAAAATCATCTGATGCATACTCATATATAAAACCTGCCATATATGATTCAATTTGGCGAAATAAACGCTTGTGCAAGTTAAATAATTTCGACCTATTTTCTAGATATTCATGTTTATGATGAAGGTCCATTAACAATCCAGAATATTTGACTAAGCTTTTATCGATACAGTTATTTAATTCATCATAATACTCAGAATAGACTTTTTGCCTATCATCAATTTCTAGAGATGTAAAAAATATTACTGATAAATACGAGTAAACCTCATAAATTAATTGTGCGTTGTTTGACTTTAAAATATCTGAGTTAGCCTCAAACTTAGAAGCAGATAAAAGTTCTCTAACTAAGCTAAGATTACCTGACTCAAGTGCATTTAGTACCCTAGAGTGCTCACCATACATATGCTCTTTTATCAAAGAGAAAAAAGTAATTACATCATCATATTTTTTAGCACCACGTATGTCTCTTGAAAAGTAATATAATTTAGGTGATCCACCTTCGAGCAATTCTTTGTGGTGAACATCCGTAAAGATGGGGTAATGCGAAGATAATGTAACTATTCCTGTTGGTAGATTTTGATTATGATATTCATCAAAATCTATTGTTTCACATTCATCCGATTCAATAGATATTCCTTTGCTTGTTTTTTTCGTATCTATAAATATTTCAGTTGAACACGTTGGGCAAGAATAGAGATATGTATCCTTCTTTAATTCAGGGCGGTCAACTCTTAACCACTGCGTTTCTTTGCATGAATTACACCTCACCAAGTTTCTAATTATCATAACTTTCCTTAGGATATAACAGTGTCTTTTTAGCAGAATTTGTCTGTATAGTCGTGAATGCTCAACTAAGCTTATAGTCTGTTATTTGGGAAAGCTGGTCAAGAACAGGCATGAGAAAGTGGTTAGGAATCTCGAGCTAAGTTGTTTTGGGGCAGAAACGAGTTACGGCTGATAGTCGGCTTATGGTACAGAGCAGACCGCCGGTAATTTTTGAGTGATGCAATCGACAGTTGTGACTGGCCAAGAGTCGAGGCTCTTTACGTAATGAAAAATAAAGATGCGATGTCGATACTATGGAAGGCATCGGCCTAAATAAACTCTACCTCGAAGTAAACAATAAATAGCCAAATTATCATTTAAAACTAGTTACCTTCATATACGTTTGTAAGCGATTTTACGTTGATTAAGAAATTTACCTAATAAAAAACATAATTATTTTTAGAGTGTAATTAAGTTAATAAATCTCAATTTAAGTGCCATATTTTATTATAAATCAATAAGTTCTCAACGCGCCGTGAATTCTCGATTTAAGTGGCACTGATCAATTTTGATCGGCGCCATATAACTTGAGAATCTCAGCCAAGTAATAAGATTTCAAAACAATAACTTAGCTTGTATTCTTTATGGGTACTGCGCCTCTTAAATTGAGAATTATTTATAGCTAAAAACTGCCCCAACACAAATTCTCATCCAGCCAAAAAGTTCTCATTCTGCCTTGCATATTCTCATTCTGCCACTGAAGAACTCTGACTTGATATTAATGAGCACATAATTAAGTAGATTCTGTATTCGGTAAATTAGTGGCGAACACTATACGCTAATATTTACTTAGTAAAAGTGTAGTAAATCGATTAGAAAATGGATTTTTAGGATAAAGAGAAATGAAGCCATTTAAGTGAAAGCTAAAATGCAGATATGCGAAGCTTCATTTGTAATGTTAAGTTAATTCAAATTTGGTTTGATTTAGGTTTAGTTATGGATTAAATTACTAAACCTTTATTAAAAAAGGGAAAGTTAAACTTATTGATATTCAGTCGGTTAGTTTTAGTGAACTGCCGGTATTGTTATTAATAAAGCATAGACCGAGAGCAAGTCTCGGCCTAAAAATTAAAGTTGAAATTACAAAGTGCTAAATGTCGAGTGATAGCTGTTTGTTTTGTGTTTTCGCCAACTTCAAAGTATCACAATTAAGTATACGTTTTGAATTATTGCCATGAATGTAAACGGGCCTGAGCTTACCGGTATTAATCAACCTCATTAGTTCTACCTTTGGTATACCGGTGACTTCAGCTACGTTTGCAACGGACATCGTTTTATCTCTTATAAGTTGAGTATGTAATTTACAAAAGGTATCGAATGCTTCAGGCAAAACGTGTATGGAATGCATTAAGTCTAATGAAGGTTTGTATGTTATTAATAATTCTTTATTTTTAGCAGCTATCAGTACATCAGTTATACAGATATTATGAAGAGCCATAAAGCGACGTAGCTCAGAAAGGGGGACGTAATCTTTATTGTGGCTGAACTCGGCTAAAAAGGTATAAACACCTGATATTTCAACGCGAGTATCTGTTCTTAAGGCCTTTTTTGAATCAGTTCTTATCAATCCAACTTCGACTAAAAGAGCGATTTGTTTAAACGTTACCCCAATTATAGAGGAGGCTGTTTGAGCTTCAAACCAAAGCTGAGTTATGGGAGCTTTTGAACGAATATACTCGCTATTATACATTTCATATAGTGTGGATAATGACCCCCATTCACATAGCAAATTCTGAACAATAATTTCAATTTTGTGAAACTCAATGTTCAACGGTAGATCTGTTGGTACACGTTTAGCCCTTTCACTTAAGAATACTCTAGCACTATCTGGGTTATTAAGAATATCAGCCGCTCTATTTAATAATGTGGAGGTAATCTCCTTTGGTGGGAAACTCGTTCGTGTATTACTATCGTCAACTATCACTTTAGCTATGAGGTATGCATCGTGGACTTGTTCAGGTGATTTTAATTGATTATTCAATGGTATATGCGTTAAGCGTAAGCCGCATAAAGGTGATGTGCAGCGGCCATTTAGAAGATTAATGGTAAATTGCAGCGGTGAATTGCAATGAGGGCATTCGGATAACAGGGCACACTCATGAATAATACAGTGTCGTAAAAATGGATTTTGCCACTGGGCCCTAAAATACCCATATTGGTTAACACAATCTGGACAAACTTGTGGCGTTAGCAATCTCGCATGTGTCCAGCACTTTATCTTTAATGATGATAAAGTGCGAGTTATAGGAATAAGGTGATCAAGGAGTCCGTTCTTTGTTGATCTACCTTTGATGATACTGGTTAGCATAGCCTTATTGAGTACGCGAGATTCTGATTGTATGCCATTTCTTTTAAGTAAACGAAGTACATAACCAATACCTGACTCCGCTTCATAGTAAGAGGGTTTTATTGGGAAACGCATTAGCATAACCCCGAATAGAACTGACTTCTAAGGTTTTTATCTTGCTCATTTAGATATGCATCTAATTGTTTTTTTGTTAAAAGTTCATAATCAAATGGATTGACAGCCCCAATTGCATATTTCTCAAAGTTTTCAAATAAGGCTTCTATAAGCTGATCATAGTTTTTTGCATTTCGTGTGTTATTACGTAAAAATAAATCGCGCATTGTACTCATGGTGTGCTCACTGTACGCAAGGTAAATACGATCAAGTAGCTCACTGTGCTCATCCTTTGTTAAATTTGGCAACCCAACTTGTTGAATGAACCAATTACAACAGGCAATCCAGTTTTTCGTTTTAGGAAGGATTGGCTTAATTTCAATGGGGCGCATTTGTCGACGAGACATCTGCTCGTCATCGTCAAATTTACCGGCGGTTCTACCAAATGTAATAAGGCGCTTAGCACTGCTTGTACCGGCGAAAATAATCGAACAACGGATCTTGTTGCTATCGATCAGATAGCAAAAATATTTAATAATTCGTTGAAACTCTATCCCATCATAACTTGAGGCAATATTCTGAATTTCATCAAGAATGATTAGCTCCACTTCTAGGTCTTTGAGAAGTGAGATAAGTTGGGCATCCAATTCAGCTGCAGTAGTGCGAGAGTTTTGTGTTGTTCCCTCTAGCTCTGAAATTAAAAATCGAGTTATCTCTGCAGTACTTTTTTTAAACTCCTTAAAAGCGACATAAAAGATTGGTTTTGTCGTTTTTTCTGGCTTAGTAACAGGTAAAAACTGAGCGTGATACTGCTTTAATATATACGTCTTGCCAGCACCCGAGGCACCATAAATAAGTTGAGCTCGTTTATCCTCTGAAGGTACGTGATACATATTGTGGATTTCCGCTATCCTCTGCCATATCTTCATTTGAATGTCACATGCGAAAATTGTACTGGGCATAGTTACCATTGTTTTTCATTTCCTTCATCATCATTATAACGGGTAGAGGCCATTTCTCTGGTTTTGCTCACTATCGTATCTGCGTAGGTATCTTGTTCACCTGAGTGCGATATCTGTGATTTAAGTTCATTCACTTTATGAGATTTTTTTATTCGCTCTACAATGGATAAGTTCTCTTTCGTATTTTTATTGAAAGACGCTACCTTCGGGCCTCTGTGCTGTTTGCGTTTGGGCTTTTGCTTTACGAATTCAGTTATTTCACCGACATAGTGACCAGTAGGAGTATGGGAGAAAGTTTCTGTATATATTCCGAGTTGGGTCAGAGTTTGATTGCCATTTAATTCAGCAAAGCTGACTGGTAGTTTAGTATCATGATGGTCAATATTATCAGCCACTATTTCCACAGGATTGTTCTCGCCAGGCAGTGTTGCTTGAACTGTTACTTTTCTGGCATCTAGGTCGTCATGAAACACATAAACAGAGGGGTTTTCACCCAGCTCCATGTCTGTTTTAGTAGCCGCGTATAGTTGTTTTAGCTCATCACTGTAATAATCTTGACCTAAACATCTGATAGTTCCACGTTGCTGTAATTTATGTGAGGCCTGGGCTCTGGACACGTGGAAGCAATGTTGTAGCTGATCATATGTGAATGAGGGCATAGGCGTATCAATAATGGACTGATTCCATTTTTTGATAGGCGTATGGCCAGCCTGTTTATGGTGTTTGTGCATGTATTCTGTCAAAAATATATTCAGTAGCTTTGTAAAATCAGATACCTTTATATCCGCACGTTTAGCTAATGGAATTGTGTCGAGTGAGTTCGGGTTAGTACGTTTTCCTGAATAACTTTGAAATCCAATACTCGTCTCACCACTTTGCGTTTCAATCTTCATACCTGAAAAAAAGTGATCTCTTAATACGTTAAAAAATGACTCAATGAATGGCTTCTTAGCAGGTTGATTTGATGGTGTATAATGAATATTTAACTCAAGTCGCTCCGCAGCCTTTTTTATCAAACGATTATTAAACCCTGGGCCATTATCCATAATCAATGTAGTCGGTTTGCGTCCATTCATTGTAAGATTACTATCCGCCATAAATATTTGACGTAAAAGGTTAAGCCCACCGGCAGAGTTTTCAGGTTCAAAGCTAAGCACCACAGAGATAGGTGCGCGTGTGTATACGTCTATTGCTACATACAAAGAAATAGGCGGTGTCGGAAGGCCTGTTTTGTCGTCAATTAAACACATATTTAGCACAACACGGTCGCATTCAACGCGCTGCATTGCGTAATAGGTTTTTATTCGTTTACGTAGCGTTGTTAGTCGCTTATTGATTTCCGCTTGTGAAAGGCCTTTAAAATTAGCAAGTTTTTCGGCATCAGTAAGCTCTTGTAACCGGCGGTAAAAGGTGCGTTGTGATGCGATTTGAATCTCATTATTTTTCAAGCTAGCTTCTTGCGCTTCTCGTTTATAGTTACTGTAATATGCGCCTTTGAAAGCAGAGTTATTACACGAATAGACGGTAGCGATGTAGTGCTGTATGAAAGCCTCAGTGGCCGCATTTAGCCGTACAGGGCTATTGCGCTTCACTCCCGCAAGCGCCTCATCATTAAAATCTGATTGAACCCATACGCGCCAATGGCGACATACCGTTTTCCATTGCGGGTGTTTTGTGGCAATAGTTGCAGGATGTTGGCTCTCGACTCGTTTGATGAGCTCATCATATGTCTTCTTAGTTGTAGCAGGGTATCCTTCACTAACCAGTTCTTTCAAGATAGATTGATACATCAATCGTGATGTAACCGTTAACTTTTGATATTCTGTTAGTTCAATATGTGGATGCTGTGCGTTTCTTAATATAAAGCCTTGATCATCAATTGATTTCTCAAAGTCGTCTCGAGGTAATAGGCGCTTCTTAGTCTCTATACCATCACCGGAAAGGAGTATTGATGTACTGTCAACAAACGCAATAGATTCAACGTTACCGTACTTATTAGTCAAGTCAGTGCCCGTAGCATATCCGATCATTTGAGGTGACCTCGCATCAATGTAGTAGAGGCGTTTAACGGCTTCTCCATATCGAATTTATATACATTTGATGCAATTAGTCCATAAGCCTCTGACACTGGGTTTTTAGCTATACCCTCCAAGCATTCGATGAGTTGACCAAAGGTTAAATCTCCATCAGGCAGCATTGTTAATGGGAATGAATGCTCCGAGTAATACATTGTTATCAGATTCAGGTTCGCCATAAAGATAGTATTGAGCTTATCGACGATGATTAACCGTAAACCTATTTGTGCTTTTTTTCGGGTGTACTCATTAAAAAGATGAATTTTCGAGTGATACTCTTTATCAACCTGAGACTCATGATGAACTTCAATATATTCAGCGAAGCCAGAATGATATAGGACTAAGAAGTCGGGTGTATAGCGGTAAACTTTTTTGTCTATAGTCACTTCTATTTGCTCAGGCTGGGTGGCAAACAGCTTCACATTAGGGTCACATTCCAGTTTAAAAGCCAGGATCAGCTCCTGAAATGACTCGGGATTAAGTGCGCACTGATTTTTATGGGAGTAAAATCGTATAACAAATCGACCTCTGTGAACGTTAGCGTTCGTCTTTGTAACGGTCATAATTTTACCTCCCAAAAAATAAATGTCTTTACACTATAGATAATGGGTGATAAATTAAAAGGTTTATCTTTAGAATAGTTGTTCTTGGTAAGCATTTTTACATTATTCCTTTCGTCATAATTAGGCTTATCAATCCTTGGAGCCACTGAAAATTTTGTTTTATTTTCAAGGGTTAATCTCACTTTAAAATTCAAAAGTTAAGTTCAATGTTTTTTCTACGAGCAAATTATTTATTCTCAAAAAAAATTTATCTTTAAAGTACTGTGAAGGTTTCTCGAGTTGTTTTTACCTTATCCAAACCGATTTTATGTTTGTGTTTAACATGAAGTTGTTATGTTCAAGTAAAACACCCAAAGTGAAATTAGTATTCAGTGCTGCTCCTAAAAGCTTAAATTTAAAATTTCACACCTAGCCCCCAGCAAGGTTGATGCTTTTCAAAAGGCAGTCACTATGATTGCAGATATTACAGAAATAGAGAAGGTTAAACTGGTCAGACCTCTCGTTATCTTCTTTAAGTGTCTTTGATTTGGGTTTTAAAATTCATAAAATGCCAACGATATTAATTCTAGGTTAATTTAAGCATTTTTATTTTTTGTGTTTTTTAAGAAAAAAGAGGGGGTGTTCTTGTTTATTAAGTTAAGGTTAATGGAGGCTTAAATTTTTTTGTAAACAAGATGGAGTGACATATGAAACACAAGCCAGAAGGGTGGGTTGTTTTAACGTTTCAAACTATTGATAGCAAACCCTGCTATGTGTTGTTTTGTTCGTGGAAAAATGATGATGAATGGAGAGTAAGCTCAGGTTCAATGGTTCTACCTCACTTATCACCCTGTGGGAATTATTGGATTTGGCCTCAAATATCAGGCTCTGTATACGAGCTTCCCGTTGATGAAGAAAATGGCTATACCTTCTACACTGGCGCTGTATTAGATGAATTGTTAGTAAAAGGGTATCGCGATGGTACTAAGCTAAAGCGCATTGCACTTAAAGATATTATGGAAGATAAATAAGGCGATTATCGCCTTCTAATCTGTCTATTTTACTTTTAAAGGTCATGAGCTCTACATTACGGTAGATACCTAGGGGCTTTGGTAGGCAAAGATGAGAATCTGTATTATGTAAATATTGCTAGTTCTACATTAAAAGCTAATAAATGAATACATTAAAAGCTAATAAATGAATACAGTAAAAGCTAATAAATGAATACAGTAAAAGCTAATAAATGAATAGAGTACAGGTATAACTAACGCGCACTCCCTTAGTAATCCAGCCTAATAAAATTTGGCTAATATTCAATAAGATTCTGTTTGCGTTGCCGAAGGAGTTGATATTCTGGCTTCATTAATCTTTAATAAGCACAAATATTACTTCACAAAGGATTACTTATGGGAAAGGAACTCGATATTTATAAATTACACAAACCAGATAGAACATACGATATAATTGACCTAGATATCGTATCGATGGCAGACCAAATTGCCGAAGAAAATAACCTCAGTTATAAAGAAGCAGTAATATTAGCCAAGATTGGCTTTCCAAGCGGCAAAACTAGAATAACGGATATAGTCAAAAACGGATTTAGCTGCAAGGTTGAAAAAGAAGCTTTAAAGCAAGCCTACGACGTAAACTTATTTACGAATTACCTTGTTTTGAACCAAAAAGCGTATATTGCCCTAGGGAACTATCTGCAAGTATACGGGGAGTTTATACCGCTTAGGTGTGATAAAGAGCTAATTTTATTTAATCCACTCGTTTTCGAAGAAGAAGACGAATCTCTTACTGAAAAGGCTTACCTGAATGGTATTGAGGATGGCCTCAAATCCTTATCATTTAAATCAGACAAAAATCTTGTTTTTAAATCATGCATGCAAGGTGGGACAGCACTTTATTGTAATGCTGCGTTTAAATCTCTGGTTAATGAAAATAGCTTAAGCGGACTTTCTTTTAACAGTGATTTAGTTAGCATTTTTGCTTAACAAGATAAGCGCGTAATGTATTCATTTAATAAGATCTAACCAAAACTGTCAGATTTGAACAAATAAAGTCAATCAAATCGAACAGACGCATTTATTCCATGAGCGGACAGTGATAACAACACCCAGCTAAGCCGCAGAAAAGGTGTTGATTGTTTTATAGCTGCCAGAAAATTAAGTATATAGGAGCCTCTTCACATAATTGTACACCCCAGCCTTTATTTCTATGTAGTTAGTGAATAAGCTAATCCGTAGTTAAGGCTAAAGAAAATGTAATTTTTTTGTCACTAACTTTCGCGCTTAATTGCGCATCAATTGCTTTACTAAGCGTCTTAGCGATTGATAGCCCTAATCCAAAGTTATCAATCGATGTTCTTGAAGTGTCTTTTTGCCATAATGGGTCAAATAATTGGTCTATATCGCTATCATTCAAAGGTTCATTAAGGGAATTAGTAACTGATAATATTAAGTTTTTATCCCTTACAACTCTCGTGGAGACTAAAATTTTTGAATCGAGTGGACTGTATTGTTTCGCGTTGTTAACTAAATTGCTAAAAATTGATTCAAGGGCAAACAAGTTGCTCATAATTGCTGGTGCATTTTCATCCAACTGCAAATTTACACGTGATAAATCATGGGTTTCCAGTATTCTGCTAATAACTTGATTTAAATCACAGGCATCTCGCTTGTTCAGCTTACCTCCCCCGTATTTATGTAATAGCAATAAATTTGAGACTATATTTTTAAGTCTCAGGCTTATCTTCAAAGCTTCAGGCTTAAAGTCATCATTGAGCTCTTTTTCATTTGGAAACCGTATGGAGACTTCTGCCATATTAATTAGTTCGGCAATGGGCGTTTTTATTTCATGGGCAATATCTGATGTGAGGCGCTTCTCTCTTAGGTAAAGTTGCCTGTTCTCTTTAATAAAGGCATTTAAACTTTCAACAATTGGCAAGAGCTCTTTAACTGGCTCTTTTATAAATATCTCTGAGCCTTCACTGATAATGCTTAACTGACTGATATCCTTATTTAATTGTACCAATGGCGCAAGTGATGTATCTATGGCCTTTCTGACAAACAATCGAATAAATACAATAACTGTAATCGTCGTGACTATAAAAATAACGTCAATCAACCAAAGTACAAAATCAACTTCCTCAGAGGATGCTGTATAAGCTAAAATCATTGACTCACCGTCTGTCTTTTTAGAGGTGTCAACTGATGCATTATCTTTTACTTGTGGTATAAAACGACTGTAAAAAATTCGGCCATCTCGACCATCAGGTAGTTGAATAGGTCGTATTTTTGATTCGCCAATTTCCAAGTTTTCAAATGGTAGGTTTTTAACCTCAAATAAATCTAAACTTTTTGAGCGGATGGAGGTACCTTCTTTGTTCCATATTTGAAAGTATTCGGGCTCAACTTCTCCTGCGAACTCAGGCATAAACTCACTGGAAAAATTATAGGAATAACCATTATCGGTCTTATTTACTAAGGTCTTTAACATACCTGCTTTAGATTGCAGGCTGCGATCAAACTCATTGTCTATCCAGCTATCAACAGCAATATCAGTGGCCAACAATATGCATAAAACTAACCCTGTTATAGTTACTGAGAGAGTAATTACTAGTTTACTGCGAATAGATTTCATCATTGCCCTTGCACAATATAACCAAAGCCACGTTTGGTTTGAATTGGTAGCTCTCCCCCTGCAACTCTTACTTTTTTACGAGCAGATGATAAATGGGCTTCAATCGAGTTTTTCGATATTAAATCATACTGTCCTGCAAGATAGGTACTTAGCTTTTCCGCACTAAACACTTTATTTTGATTGCTAAATAAACATTCGACAATTTTGTACTCGTTGGGTGTTAAATCAATAACGTTGTCAGAAACTTTTAGCAGTTTTAACTGTAAATTCAGGGCTAAATTATCAATAACTATAATATCACTGACCATTTTTAGTCCACCACGACGCATTAAATTTAAGAGTCGAGCGTGAAGTTCATCAAATGAAAAAGGTTTAGTGAGGTAATCATCCGCTCCGGTTAGAAGCCCTAAAACGCGGTCTTCAGGTTCTTGCTTTGCGGATAAAATTAAAACTTTAGTATCAAGCTGTTTTGTTCTTATGGTTTGCAGTACAGTGATGCCATCGATACTAGGTAGCATAATATCAAGTATTACAAGCTCATATTCACCTGTCATTGCCATACTCAACCCTTGTGAGCCATCACCGGTTTCATCCACCGCAAAGCCCAAATTTGTTAAGCCAACCCGTAAACTACGTCGCAGTGACCCTGAATCTTCAATTATTAATAACTTCATGTTCTATTTGTTCACCTGAAAATACATCTTAATCACTAGGTTACGCTATATAACTTAAGTTTTACTTAAGGCTTCCTTAAGTTTTTATAGTATAGCCATTATTAAGTTTATCATCAGGATTTCTTAAGTTTCGATTTTTAGTATTGCTGCAATTTTTAAAGACGAGTACAACTATGTCAGCAAATACTTCCGTTTTAAAACCCTTGTTACGTTTTACACTTATATTGTTATCAATCTTTATAACTTCCCGAATTGGGCTATTGATATGGCAACATTCAAGATTAAATGATGGTGATATTTGGCCAGTCATTTCAGGTGCTATCAAAATAGACTTAAGTAGCGTTGGATACTTAGCAACTATTGGAGTGCTGATATTGATGCTGCATGTAATTGCACGCTCTAAAACAAAGCTATTCCAGCGCATGTTTTCGCTTTACGGTAGCATTATTGCGACTGTTGTTGTTATTTTAGAAACATCAACAGCTGCATTCATCACTCAATATGATGTAAGGCCTAACCGGTTATATATTGAATATCTTGATTACCCACAAGAAGTATTCTCGATGCTAATTCATGGTCACCTTTTAGCAATGCTAAGTACATTACTTGTGGCGACAATAACAAGTATTTACAGCTATCGCCTTTTATATAGAGCATTCACAAAACCACAAGTACAGCCACTGAAAAAAGTAGCTAATTTATCTATTCTTATGGGTGTTTTAATACTTTGTTTCCTTGCTGCCAGAGGTACATTGAGCCACCGGCCACTTAACCCTGCATTAGTCTATTTTTCTCAAGATTCACTAGTAAATTCACTTGTTCTTAACTCCACTTACAGTGTTGCGTTTGCGCTGAAAAACATGGGTAACGAAAAAAGTGCTAGCAATTTGTATGGCACAATGCCTCATCAGCAAGTTATAGATATAGTCAAAAAGGCTTCTTATCGTAAGCAGTTTGTCACCGGAAATATTCCGACCTTGGCACACAACAAACCTTTTGTTTCTGGAGTTAAAAAAAACTTAGTAATTATACTTGAGGAAAGTTTAGGTGCCCGATTTGTTGGACAACTTGGTGGGTTAGGTATAACTCCTGAACTTGATGAGCTATATCAACAAGGGTGGGGGTTTGACAACCTTTATGCTACGGGAACGCGCTCCGTGAGAGGTATTGAAGCAATTACCACTGGCTTTATGCCATCTCCATCTCGCTCGGTAGTTAAACTATCTAAATCCCAGCATAACTTTTTTTCATTAGCTGATGTATTGAGTCAACAAGGTTATATTACCCAATTTATCTACGGCGGTGAAAGTCATTTTGACAATATGAAAAGCTTTTTCCTAGGAAACGGATTTAACGATATTGTTGACATCAACCACATTGAAAACCCTCAGTTTATCTCATCTTGGGGCGCGAGTGATGAGGACTTATTCCAACAAGCAGATAAGGAACTGACTAAACTAAGTAATGCGGCAGTGCCATTTTTTAGTCTTGTATTTACTTCGAGCAATCACGATCCATTTGACATCCCACAAGGTAAGGTATCGCTACCTGAAGGGTATAGCCCTGAAAACTATAAACGTGATCTTGCAATTAAGTATGCAGATTACGCACTAGGGAAGTTTATAAATAAAGCAAAAACACAATCGTACTGGAAAAACACCGTATTTTTGGTTGTGGCAGACCATGATGTGCGTGTTTTTGGCTCTGAGCCCGTCCCTTTAAAGTCTTTTCACATACCTGCGGTTATTTTAAACAGCGATATGAAGGCTAAACGCGACTCAAGACTTGTTAGTCAAATTGACCTACCAGTTACTTTGTTGTCACTTTTAGGAATTGAACAAGCAACTCCAATGGTGGGCTTTGATCTCACCAAAAATTATCCAGTTGAACGCGTGATGATGCAGTACTACGACAATTTTGCATACCTAGAAAATGATCGCGCTGTCATCCTAATGCCAAATCAACAAACTAGCTATTGGCGCTATAACAAAAAAACCAAAATACAAAAAAGAAATAAACCGGAAAACGCAGATAAAACGTTAGCTGAAAAAGCACTCGCTCATGTGTTATTTAGCAACTTAGCTTACACAGAGCAGCTTTATCGTTTAGCTGATAAAAATAGCGATAAGGAATAATTATGAAAAATGCTTTTAAAATTTTTAACATTTCGTCTTGGCATGTAAGTTATAGTCATTTCGTTTGCTTAGTTTCGATGTATATTGTTATCGTATTTAATGGCTTGTTTTTATACAACACCTTTATTGCTGCAACACAGCCAGGCCATATAAATTGGCTTTTTATCACGTCTATTCCTTTAATGCTTTTCTCATTGACTATTTTAGTTTTGAGTTGGTTGTCCTTAGTTACTTTTGTTAAACCCGTACTTTTATTTAGCGTTTTACTTTGCTCATTATTGTTTTATTCAACACTTAATTATGGCGTTATTTTTGACAAAAGCATGTTACAAAATATTGTTGAGACAAACTCAGGTGAAGCATTTTCATATTTAAATTTTCAGCTTGTAATATTTGTAGTTTTATTAGGAATTGTACCTACTTACTTATTTTCCAAGTTCATAATTATTGGTAGTTTTAGAGTACGTTTAAAGAGCTTTGTGAAGCTAAATCTATTTGCTTTGCTTTGTTGTGCTTTAATAGCAGCAACCTTTTATAAAGAGTACGCTTCTGTAGGGCGTAATAACCGACAGCTTACAAGCTATATCACCCCGTTTGCTTTTTATACAGCGGGTTATAAATATTTGAGAGATAATTACTTTTACCCCCCCCTACCTTTTAAGGTACTTGATAATTTACCAGCTTTAGAAAATAAAACGACCACCTCGCTAACAGTAATGGTTGTAGGAGAAACTGCTCGGGCTGCTAACTTTTCACTGCAAGGCTATAGTAGAGCAACGAATGCTTATACCTCTAAGCTAGGCGTGAAATATTTTAGTGATGTTTCATCATGTGGAACGGCAACGGCTATCTCCGTGCCCTGTATGTTTTCACGGCTTAATCGCAAAGAATATGATTCGCGCCTTGCTAATAGTCAAGAAAATGTCCTAGACATTATCCAGCGTAGTGGTGTTGAAGTGACATGGATTGATAATAATAGCAGCTGTAAAGGAGTGTGTGCTCGCGTCAAATCAGAAAACATTGAGCCGAACAAAAAGCACTCGCTCTGTGACGGTGATTACTGTTTTGATGAAATATTAGTCTCGAAATTCAAAGACAGAATAGCTAAAAGTAACGTTAAGCATAAATTGATTATTCTACATATGATAGGTTCACATGGGCCAACTTATTATCGTCGTTACCCTGAACACGCAAGTTTGTTTAAACCTGACTGCGATCGAAGCGATATTCAGAACTGTACTACAACAGAGCTAACAAACACATATGATAACACTATTGCATACACAGACAGGGTATTGAGCGAATTAATAAAAGTATTACAAGAAAGTAACGAAACGGAAAAATCACTCTTGTATGTGTCAGATCACGGTGAGTCACTTGGTGAAAAAGGCTTATACCTTCATGGGTTTCCTTATGCACTAGCACCAACCGAGCAAACTCATATCCCAATGATTTTTTGGAGTAATAAGCTTACTGACTCTGAATTCAATCGCTGTGTTGAGTTGCAACACTCAAAAACATTTTCACACGACAATATTTTTGACACTTTGCTTGGATTAACTCATGTAAATAGCAACCAATACCAACCTATATACGATATTTTTAACGCCTGTAAGGCCGAAGCCTACAATGAGGGAATTCCCAATGCAGTTTGATAATGTAAATAAGCCGTCAGGTATTAATCGAGTATTTTTAGCTTTTAAAAATTCACAGCGTGCATTTAAATGGCTTGCCAAAAATGAAGCTGCTTTTAAACAAGAGCTTTTATTACTTGCTTTATCGCTAACTATTATTTCTATTTGGCAGATAGGTATTTACGAAAAGGTCATGCTCCTAATCTCTGTTTTATTTGTGATATTCGCAGAGATTGTTAATACAGCAATAGAAGCAACAATAGACAGAGTTGGCTTAGAAATTCATCCATTGTCTGGTCTCGCTAAAGATTTAGGCTCCGCAGCAGTACTAATTGCTCTATTGATATGTTCAGTCGTCTGGGTTGCTGTATTTATAAACTATATTGGTTATTTTTAAAATTTATCCAATCTCAATGACCGCTGATCGCTCAAATAAGGCCCCGAAAAATGGCTCATATAGCTATCTAGGTTAAC
>BJUT01000071.1 GCA_007988745.1 Pseudoalteromonas atlantica | reverse complement strand
ACTCGAAGTAAATTGGGGTGACTGATGGGGCTCGAACCCACGACAACCGGAATCACAATCCGGGGCTCTACCAACTGAGCTACAATCACCACGGTATTTACTTTGTTTTCAAATGGCGCACCCGGAAGGATTCGAACCTTCGACCAACGCCTTAGAAGGGCGTTGCTCTATCCAGCTGAGCTACGGGCGCATCGAAAACTTCATAGTTTGCCTGTAAGCTATTCTATTATAAAAATAAAAGAAGTGGTCGGCGATGCAGGATTTGAACCTGCGACCCCTTGGACCCAAACCAAGTGCGCTACCAAACTGCGCTAATCGCCGATGCTTACGATTGCCTGCGAGTGACCTCGTTGACAACGGGGTGCATAATAGTGATTTGCCTGGGAGAGGTCAAACGTTTTTTGCATAAAATAAATCAATCGGTCATTTTTAGTTCATAATGGTTAAATATTGCAAAACTAAGCTGAAATTTAGACGCTTTTTTTGAAAACACCGGTTTATAACCTAAAAGCAACTTGGCGCTTCGGGCCTTTTCTGCGAAAATAGCCTGCATATTAAAAAAGCATTAATAAAATTAATTTTTTGCATACACCCCTCTTTATATGCAAATGCTTTTAAAATATAAGTATCGAAGTTTATTTAACCCCAATTAAAGGTCCCCCATGACGGCAAACATCATTGATGGTAAGGCAATCGCAAAACAAGTACGTAGTGCAGTGGCTGAGCGCGTAAGCGAACGCGTTGCAAACGGTTTACGTGCACCCGGTTTAGCAGTAGTACTGGTAGGGCTTGACCCTGCAAGCCAAGTTTACGTTGGCTCTAAGCGTAAAGCGTGTGAAGAAGTAGGATTTATTTCAAAGTCATTTGATTTACCTGCGCAAACCAGCGAAGAAGAACTACTAGCATTAATTGATGAGCTAAATAACGATGGCGAAGTAGATGGTATTTTGGTGCAACTACCGCTACCTGAAGGCCTAGATGCAGAAAAGATTTTAGAACGTATTACACCACATAAAGATGTAGACGGTTTTCACCCTTACAATATTGGCCGCTTAGCGCAACGTATGCCGGCGCTGCGCCCATGTACACCCAAAGGGATTATTACCTTATTAGATTCAACGGGCGTGCGTTACAAAGGGATGCATGCGGTAGTTGTTGGTGCCTCTAATATTGTTGGCCGTCCTATGTCGCTTGAGTTATTACTTGCCGGTTGTACTACAACGGTATGTCACAAATTTACACAAGACTTAGAAACCCATGTGCGCCGCGCAGACTTATTAGTAGTGGCCGTAGGTAAACCTGAATTTATACCTGGTGAGTGGGTAAAAGAAGGTGCGATTGTGATTGATGTAGGTATTAACCGTTTAGATACAGGCAAGTTAGTGGGCGATGTTCAGTACAGTGTTGCAGAGCAAAAAGCTGATTTTATTACTCCTGTACCGGGTGGCGTTGGCCCAATGACTGTAGCAAGTTTAATTGAAAATACCCTCGAAGCATGTGAAAAATACCACAGTTAATTTAATGCCTTAGCATTAAAAAAGGGTTGCCAACTGGCAACCCTTTTTAGTTTAAAAGCTACTTTAACGCATTTACGCTTTACGCCACGTTGTTTTACCTGCTGAGTCTTCAAGCACAACACCGAGTGCATTTAGTGCATCACGTGCTTCATCAGCAGCAGCCCAATCTTTGTTTGCGCGCGCTTCATTACGTTTTACAATCAGCGCTTCGATAGTGGCCACTTCATCATCATCTTGCCCGCCTTGCAAAAACGATTCAGGTGCTTGCTGGGCAACACCAAGTACTTCGCCTATGCTGCGTAGCACAAATGCTAACTGCCCTGCTTGCTGTGTATCGGTGTCTTTAACACGGTTTAGCTCTTTAGCCAATTCAAATAACACCGGTAACGCCTCTGGTGTATTAAAATCATCATTCATGGCTTTTCTAAATTTAGCCACGTACTCATTGTTTTCAATATCGCACGTAATTGGCTCAACACCACGAAGTGCTGTGTAAATACGTTCAAGCGATGAACGTGCTTGATCTAAATTTTCTTGCGAGTAATTTAGCTGGCTACGGTAATGCCCTGATATTAAAAAGTAACGAACTGATTCAGCGTCATATGTTTTTAATACCTCACGCACAGTAAAAAAGTTGTCTAATGATTTAGACATTTTTTCTTTATTTACTTGTACCATGCCTGTATGGATCCACGTATTTACATACTTGCCATTGTTTGCACAGCATGATTGCGCAATTTCGTTTTCGTGATGCGGAAACTGTAAATCAGAGCCGCCACCGTGAATATCAAAATGCTCACCTAAATGCTTTGAGCTCATTGCTGAACATTCTATATGCCAACCCGGACGCCCTTCTCCCCACGGAGATGACCAAGAAGGCTCGCCTGCTTTTGCTTTTTTCCACAATACAAAATCAAGCGGATCGTCTTTATCTTGTGCAACCTCTACGCGAGAGCCTGCTTGGAGCATACTTAAATCTTGTTGCGATAGTGCGCCGTACTGCTCAAACGTAGAAACATCAAAAAGCACGTCGCCGTCGTTTGCTACGTATGCATGGCCCTTTGCAATTAAGCGCTCAACCATTTCGATAATTTCATCCATATGGTTTGTAACCGTAGGTTCAATATCTGGGCGCAGCATGTTTAGGCTATCAAAGTCTTCGTGCATGGCTTGGGTCATACGCAAAGTTAGGTCATTAATTGACTCGCCATTTTCGTTTGCGCGTTTGATTATTTTGTCATCTACGTCGGTAATATTACGTACGTATTTTAAGTCGTAACCAAGGTGGCGAAGGTAGCGGACAATAACATCAAACCCGACAAATGTACGCGCATGACCGATATGACAAAAATCATAAATGGTGATACCACACACATACATGTCGATTTTGCCTTCGACCATAGGTTTAAACTGCTCTTTTTGTCGCGTGAGTGTGTTGTATATTTGTACCATTTACTTTTAGTCCTTGACTGTTTGCTGAGTTGGCTATGTTAACACTTGAAAAGCCCCCGCTCTAGCGCTTTTTATACCCAAACCACCTCAATGCGCGTGTTTAAGCTGGAATTAAAACCAATTTAGGCAAGGCCTTGATTGTATGTAATAGAGGTTCTGTTGTTAAAATTAATAACACTGTAAAAATCAGTTTTAAACCACCCTGTTTATTGCTTAATAGGCTCTTGCTCTGTGCGTGGTTATATATTGAAAAAAATACCACAACGGCAAAATACCGCCTCGATATTAACCCCCTGTAAAACGCACAAGTATATACCTTGGGCAGCTTTGGATATATTGAACAAGCACTTTGTTTATCTTAGTTAACTAAGATAAAATAGCGCGACTAATTAAACCAGATATAGGAAACCACATGGTTGTTCTACACACTAATTTTGGTGACATCACCATTAAAATGTTTGAGCAAGAAGCTCCAAACACAGTTAAAAACTTTTTAGAGTACGCAAACTCAGGTTTTTACAACGGCACTATTTTTCACCGCGTAATTGACGGCTTTATGGTGCAAGGCGGTGGATTTGTACCTGGTATGGAACAAAAAGACGTTAACGACCCAATTCAAAACGAAGCAAATAATGGCCTATCTAATAAAGTAGGTACATTAGCAATGGCGCGTACGCCTGATCCACATTCAGCAACAGCCCAATTTTTTATTAACGTTAACGACAACGACTTTTTAAACCACAGCAGCGAAACTTCGCAAGGCTGGGGTTACTGTGTATTTGCTGAAGTAGTTGAAGGCATGGACGTAGTAAATAAAATTAAAGGTGTAGCAACAGGCAGCGCTGGTTTTCACCAAGACGTACCGCTTGAAAATGTAATCATCGAAAACGTTACTGTAAGCTAAACGTTTACTCATACACTGAGTAATTAAGCGGGCATGGTACATTATGTATGCGCCCGCTTTTATTTAACCTAACTAGATGCCTCTATGACTTCTCAAACCTACTTTATTGCAGACTTACACCTAAGTGAAAACCGCCCAGATATTAGCGAGGCTTTTTATCGCTTTATAAATACACACATTATTGGTAAGCCCGTAGATGCACTGTATATTTTAGGTGATTTTTTTGAAGTATGGGTTGGGGATGACTACGTAACAGAATTGGCTAGTGAGGTTGCAAAGCATTTAAAAGCCGTTAAAGATGGCGGTACACCAGTGTACTTTATACACGGTAATCGCGATTTTATTATGCGTGAGCAATACGCTAAACGCGCAGGTATGGTATTGCTAAACGAGCAAACGGTTATAGATTTATATGGCACTCCCACTGTTATTTTGCACGGTGATGAAATGTGTACTCAAGATATTGAGTATCAAAAGTTTCGTAAAAAAAGTCGCGGTTGGTGGTGGCCTAAATTAATGTTAGCAATGCCACTATGGTACAGAAAAAAAATTGCTCGCAATGCCAGAGAAAAAAGCAAATTAAGCCAAGCCGACAAACCCATAGAAATTTTAGACGTAGTAGATGACGCCGTACTAGCGATGTTTGCCAAGTATAATGTAAGCAACATGATACACGGCCACACCCACCGCCCTAACGTACACACTTACACTGTAGGTAAGCAAACACTAACACGCACTGTGCTTGGTGATTGGTATACTCAAGGCTCATATTTAGTGGTTACTCCACAAGGTCAAAAACTCATTAATACGCCCTTCGCATAATCTCAAATCCTGACTATTATTTAAGTACTTTTTGGTAATAGGATAAGGATATATGTATAAAGCTATTTATTGTTTGGTGCTTTGTTGCATTTTTTCCAAAGGGTACGCCTCAGAAAATTGGCAGCTTGTCGCCGAAAACTCCCCACCCTATATTGGTGAGCGCTTAATTGATAACGGCTGGGTTACTGCCTTAACTAAAGCGGCCTTAGCTAATCAAAATATTAATAACGACATCGAGTTTACCAGCTGGAACAGAGCGCTGGAGCTTACCAAAATAAATAAAAAAGATGCAATTTTAGGCGCTTTTTATACAAAGTCGCGTACTGATCTTTTTTATTATTCGCGCCCACTTGCTAACGTATACGTTGGACTATTTAAGCTCAAAGACAGACAAATAAACTATGACGGCAGTATGGACTCTTTACAGCCATACAGTATTTGTAAAGGCGTTGGCTACGCAGTAAGTGAAGTTTTTTCTGAAAGTAATGGACTGGCCGTAACCTCAACTCGCGGGTTAATTAACAGTTTATATATGCTTCAAAAAGGACGAATAGACTTAGTAGCAGGCACTAAAGAAGTGGGTGAATACTGGTTAAAAAACACCGAAAAGCTTAATGAACCCGGCGCGCCACAAGTTGAATATATTTCGCCCGATTTAGAGCATCATCAACTGCATGTTATGTTTCCAAAGTCTGACCCTGATGCAAAACAAAAAAGAGACGCGCTTGAACAAGGCTTTTCTACTATTTTATACAATGGCACCGCAAAAGAGCTATTAGTAAAACATGGCTTTTCTCAAAGCACGGCGCTTGAGCTCATAGACTTTATAGAAAGAAGTAGCACACCTAACTAACCGGTGTGCTTGAAGAGCTAAATAACACTGCTTTAATTAGTAACTAGTGCAGGAGCGCCACTGTGAAATTTAAAGTCTTCATCAGGGCTAGTGATCAAATCAGCCTCAATTTTACCAAAAAAGTCGACTCGCTCAGTAATATCAAAATCAGCAATTTCTTGTGCCAGTGTTAAGTAATCTTGATAATGGCGCGCCTCAGAGCGAAGCAATGAAATATAAAAATCGCCTAAGCGTTTATCAACATGTGGAGCAAGTGCAGCAAAACGCTCACATGAGCGAGCCTCAATATAAGCACCTACAATTAGTTTATCGACTAATGCATTAGGCTCAAACGTTTTAACGTTACGTAGCATCCCTTTAGCGTAACGACACGGTGTAATACTGCGGTACTCTACTCCATACTCGTCCATTATTTCGAGCACTTGATAAAAGTGATGTAATTCTTCTTTTATTAGCATCACCATTTTATCTATTAAATCTTGCCCGTAAGGTGAGTTAGACTTTGGGATAATAGATTTTGTAAGTTTATTTTTAGCCGCTAAATCACGCCAATTACCTTCGCGTTTATAAATAAGTGTTTCAAAGGGCTTTAGCCATTCAAGTAATGCATCGCTGCTGTCTTTATCTACCGCGTACTTACGAATTAAAAACATTGCACTTTGCGCTGCTTTTAACTCACAAATTAAGTGATCGATTAAAATAATCGATAAATTTTCTTTTTTTACTGCCTCAATAACCCATTCATTTGGGGTTTCACACAATAAAAAATTATTAATAGGGGCTAAAAGTTCGCTATGTGGCACAGGGCTGCTCGTTACTTCAAATAATAAAAAGCCATTTTAACACGAAAAATAACGAAGAATAAAACGAGCTAAAACAACCTCTTTAAAATGTTAATAAGCAGTTAACTTGACTTTGTATATGAACTAAACCATAAATATAGGTACTGTATAAAAAACAAACTAACTAAAACTAAATTATAACCAACAGTAATACGTTCCTTTTATGGAGTACCGCTATGATACTGAACCACCTGTGGGGCATTTATGCCCACCCACTCGAAGAATGGCAAACAATAGATAACCGCCACGAAAGCCTGACTTATAGCCTGTCGCATATTTTACTTATTGCATTATTTCCATCGATTATGGGGTATTACTCATCGGTGTATTTAGGCTGGAGTATTGGTGCGGGCAACCCAGTATTTTTAACGCATGAAAGCGCACTGCTAATTGCCGTGGCTATGTATGGTGCGTTAATAGCCGGTGTGTTTGCACTGGCCTATTTAGCCCATTGGATGGCCGTTACATTTGGTGCTAAACCTACCTTTACACAAACGCTTGAACTTGCCGCTTATACTGCTACACCCGTGTTTATGTCGGCCTTAGCCGCTTTTTTACCTGAGCTGTGGTTTGTTGTTTGCGTAGGTATGATTGCCCTAGCCTACTCGGTGTACTTGCTTTATACAGGCGTGCCAATACTAATGCATATTCCACAAGAGCGCGGCTTTATTTATGCCAGCTCTGTTGTTACCTGCGGGCTAATTTTATTGGTAATAATTTTAGCTGTAACCGCAATACTTTGGACTAACGGCATTGTGAGTCCAATGTTTACCTAATCAACCACGTTGTTTGATATGAAGTGTTCCCTTTCTTTCCTTCGCAAAAAAGGAGCTAATTAGCTCCTTTTTTTATGTCTGATTATGTTTAATCACACATTAATCAGCTTCGTTGGCATCTTGATTGTGTATTTCAAGGCCTGATGACATGGCGTTTTCGCGGTTACTTTTAGCCGAGTCGTTACGCAATTGATCAATATGGTTTAAGTAATCTTGATCGATATCACCGGTAATGTATTGCCCATCAAATACAGAGGTTTCAAACTTAGTAATTTCTGGGTTTTCTTGGCTTACAGCGGCAATTAAATCGTTTAGCGATTGAAAAATTAAGCCATCAGCACTGATGCTTTGGTTAATGTCTTCAACTTCGCGGCCATGCGCAATAAGCTCTGCGGCAGATGGCATATCAATACCATACACATTAGGAAAACGAATTTCTGGTGCTGCTGAGGCAAAATACACATTTTTTGCTCCGGCTTCACGGGCCATTTCTACAATTTGTGCCGAGGTTGTACCGCGTACAATTGAATCATCAACCAGTAAAACGTTTTTACCTTTAAACTCACGGTCAATCGCATTTAGCTTTTGACGCACTGACTTTTTACGCATTTCTTGGCCAGGCATGATAAATGTACGACCAATATAACGGTTTTTAACAAAGCCTTGGCGGTAAGGTAAATCAAGCATACGGGCAATTTCTAACGCCACATCGCATGAGGTTTCAGGAATTGGGATAACAACATCAATGTCTTTATCGCTCCACTCACGCGCAATTTTTTCACCCAGTTTAGTACCCATGTTTACACGCGTTGCGTAAACCGACATACGATCGATGGTTGAATCAGGGCGAGCAAAATAAACAAACTCAAAAATACACGGCGCATAAGAGGCTTTTTCAGCACAACTTTGTGAATGAAATTGGCCATCTTCAGTTACGTAAATCGCTTCACCTGGTGCAACGTCACGCACAAATTCAAAGCCGTCTGGCTTTAATGCTACGCTTTCTGAGGCAAACATGTACTCAGTGCCTTTAGGGGTTTCACGCTTACCAAATACCAAAGGACGGATACCATTAGGGTCACGAAATGCTAAAACACCGTGGCCAATAATCATCGCAATAGCGGCGTAGCCACCGGTTACTTTGTTGTTTACTTCGGTCACTGCAGTGAAGATGTCTTCAGCGTCTAAATGTAATTTGTCAGACTTACTTAGCTCATGTGCCATGATATTAAGTAGTATTTCTGAGTCAGACGTTGTATTAACGTGACGACGCGCTTCTGAGAACAGTTGCTGCTTTAGAGTTTCAGCATTGGTTAAATTACCATTGTGCGCAAGCGCAATACCAAATGGTGAATTAACGTAAAACGGCTGCGCTTCAGATGAACTTGACGAGCCAGCAGTAGGGTAACGTACGTGGCCAATACCAATTGTGCCTTGTAGTCGTTTCATATGGCGGGTGTGAAACACATCCTTTACTAGGCCATTTGCTTTGCGCAAGCTAAACGTATTGTTTTCAATGGTAATGATGCCCGCGGCATCTTGACCTCGGTGCTGCAAAACAGTTAAGCCATCATAAATCGCCTGATTAACAGGAGATGTTCCGACTATCCCAACGATACCACACATGTAATTTATCCTCGCCGATTAACGGTTTACTGAATTTAAAAAGCTCGAGTTGTTTTCTAGGTACGAAAAGAACCATTCAACAACAAAGCCAAATTCTGGAATCAAAATAGAATTGCCCCACCAGTGCGTGTTTGGTGCACCAGTAAAAGCATCAAGAAAGAAGAGTAACGCGCTCACGACCAACACGCCTCGTAACGCACCAAAAACAATGCCGAAGACACGATCGGTGCCAGATAAACCAGTACGTTGTACAAGCTCACCTAAAATGTAGTTTAGTAAACCGCCTAACAGTAGCGTCGCAAAGAAGAGTATGGCAATGGCCGCCGCATTTCTTAAAAGGGGTTCAGAAATACTTGTTAGGAAGGAAGCTAAATATTGGTAAAACAAACTAGAGATGATAAAAGCGCAAGCCCATACTGCTAATGACATAGCTTCTTTAACAAAGCCGCGTATTAAACCGATGATGGTAGACAGTGCAATGATGCCAAGAATGGCGTAATCAACCCAGATCATATTAACCAATTAGTCGCTATTTTGGGGCGCATTCTATACCCAAACCTCGTTAATATGCAAGTTAAAGCGGGAGATAACCAGCAACTAGCACGTACAAAAACTTATCACTTTAACGGCTATTTTTAGCCCTTAAATACAAAAAAAGCCTTACTATAGTAAGGCCTTTTAAAATCAATTAGAGACACTGTATTGGGTGACTTTACCGTTTAACTTGGTAAGCGCTTTAAGCTCGGGTAACTTTTTGGTCAGCTCCCCCTTATCAAGCGAGGGCCCAACAAACACTTTAGTCAATGTGCCGTTTGGCGTTTTAATTGGTTTTGTAAACGTTTTAAAGCCTTTCGCTTTAAGCTTAGCTTGTAAGGCCTTAACATTAGCCGCATGGGAAAAACTACCTAGCTGAATTACATAGGCCATATCAGTGAGGTTTTCTTCACTTTTACGTGGTGCAATAGGTTTTGCTTTTACCGGCTCTGGCGCTTTCGCTACAGGCTCTGGCGCAGTTTGAGGCTCTATGCTTGCTTCGACTATTTCAGGCTCTGCTGCGTATTGGCTTTGTTTGCTTGTTAGCACATCGTCATCGGCAGCTATGTCTTCAATTTGCTCTTGTTTTAAAGGCTCAGCCTGCGCTACTTTTTCATCTATAGACTCTTGAAGGTCAATAGTTTTAAACTCAGAGCGTTCAGGGATAGCTTTAAAGCCCTCTTTGTAGTGGACCTTTTCGCCATCGAGTATATTAGGAATAAACACAATTGCTGCGATCACCACAATACTGGTTCCGACTAAACGATTTATAAAACCTGAGTTCACCGACTTTCTCTCTATTTTTTAAAGTAGTTTATAGCATCTGCAACAGTAAAAAATGACCCAAACACAATTAAAAGCGTATCACTTTGCTGTGTAGGCATAATTACATTAAGTGCTTCGTGCACACTATTATAGCGTTCATGCGTGCCTGTATGAGGTATAGTTTGCAACGCCGCGGCCATATTTTCAACGTTATCGCCACGAGGTATATGCAAGCTAGTAAGAGACCAGTGATCAATTACATGGCTTACCTCTTTAAGTACACCCGCTTTATCTTTATCAGCAAGCATAGCGACTAATGCATGAATTTTAAAGCCTTTATCTTTATAGCTTGCAAGCTTTAGTGCTAAATAACGAGCAGATTCGGGGTTGTGAGCTACATCGGTAAACACTAAAGGTGCAGTGCTTAATTGCTCAAAGCGCCCCTCAACAACTAAGTTAGCTAAACAATGCTTAATTACCTCATCACTTGGCAATAAATTTAGCACAGCTAGGGTTGTTAAGGCCGTTGCTGCATTTTGTGCAGGGATAGCTGGCTTATCTAACAGCAAATTATAATTTTTATATTGCCATGTAAAATGCGCTTCGTGCTCTTTGAATATAAAATCAGTACCGGATATAACCATGCCTGCTTTAATCTCAGCACCGTAATCGGTCATTGTATGTGGTATGTTTAAATCACCAATAATAGCCGGCGTGTTTTGACGAAATATACCTGCTTTATCATAAGCAACTAACTCTCGTGTATCGCCTAGGTATTCTTTATGATCTAAATCTATGGTGGTGATCACGCTTGCATAAGGTGTAACAATATTGGTGGCATCAAAGCGCCCGCCCAAACCAACCTCAAGCAGCACATAATCAACCTCAAAGCGTTTAAAAATAGCCAGCGCACCTAGGGTGCCATATTCGAAATACGTAAGCGCCGTGCTAGCGCGACCTTGCTCTAGCGTGTTAAAGGCATCCACATGGTATTGATCATCAAGCTCTTGGCCATTTATGCGCACACGCTCGTTGTATCTAATTAAATGAGGAGAGGCATACGTACCTACGCTGTAACCTTGCGCAAGTAATAGCGATTCTAAACAGCGTGCAGTTGTGCCTTTGCCGTTTGTGCCGCCAATAAGAATAATTTTGCTGGAAGTGTTTAATAAGCCAATGTTATTTGCAACAGTAGCAACGCGTTCGAGTCCCATTTCAATATTTGCAGGGTGAACACTCTCTAAATAACAAAGCCAATCATCAAGGCTTGATGATTGGCTAGGAATTGTATTTGTCATAGCGTGTAATCAGTAAAGCTGAAATTTACGCTACTCTATGCTCTTGTTCGGTAGAAGGCAAGTTCATAAATTTAGCAAGTACGCGTGCTAATGTGTCGCGCATTTCACGACGGTCAATAATCATATCAATTGCACCGTGCTCTAATAAGAACTCACTGCGTTGAAAACCTTCTGGCAAGGTTTCACGCACTGTTTGCTCAATTACGCGCGGACCCGCAAAGCCAATTAAAGCTTTTGGCTCAGCTACGTTAATATCACCTAACATCGCTAATGATGCAGATACACCACCCATGGTTGGGTCGGTCATTACTGATATAAACGGCAGGCCTTTTTCGCTCATTTTAGCAAGCGCAGCGCTGGTTTTAGCCATTTGCATAAGCGACATAAGTGCTTCTTGCATACGTGCACCACCTGAGGCAGAAAAACACACTAATGGCATATTGTGCTCTAAACATTGGTCTACGGCATCAACAAAACGTGCGCCTACAACCGAAGCCATTGAACCACCCATAAATGAGAATTCAAAAGCAACCGCGGCAACAGGAATACCTTTTAAGCGGCCCTTCATTGCTACTAACGCGTCTTTTTCGCCACTTGATTTTTGGGCTGCGCTAATACGGTCTGAGTATTTTTTAGAGTCTTTAAACTTTAATACATCTTTAGGCTCGTGCTCAGTGCCAAGCTCCGTGCGGTCACCTTCATCTAAAAAGTGCTCTAAACGTTTACGGCCGCTCACACGCATGTGATGGTCGCATTTAGGACATACGTTTAACGATTTTTCTAGTTCAGCTTTATATAAAATTGAATCGCAAGCTGTACATTTAGCCCAAACGCCTTCTGGAATTTCTTTACGACCTGACGACTTAGTCGTTTTAGGTAAGATTTTTTCTAACCAACTCATTTGCAACTCTCTTAATGCTGTTCTGTGTCGCGAGTCTGCTAATAAGTAGCAGACAGATTTTTTCAATTAAAACATGAATTACACAAACACGGTATAAAAAACTGGTCTTAGTAGTTAGATAAACGCTTATAAATTCAACACTAACATTCCGAGTCAGGTAAAAATAATGGCCCTAGTGGGGTTTTAGGAATATTAAAGTGTTCTGGGTAATCTACATCTACTAAATAAAGACCCGCGGCTTTTGCTGTGGCACTGGCTTTAGCACGCTCTTTTAAATCTAATAGCTCTTTTAACCATACAGGTTGGTGCTTGTGTAGGCCTATATCCATTAAACAGCCGGTAATATTACGCACCATATGGTGTAAAAAAGCGTTCGCTTTAATATCAATAATAACGTAATCGCCCTGGCGTTGTACCGATAAATGATGAATAGTTCTGTTTGCTGTATTAGCTTGGCAATGCAGCGCTCTAAAAGAGGTAAAGTCGTGCTCGCCAATTAAGTACTGACACGCCTCTTGCATTTTTGTTTCATCAAGTGGGTGATGAAAGTGCGTAACGCCTTCATTCATAACTGCGCCTCTATAAGCGTAATTATAAATAACATAACGATAACGACGCGCTGTTGCGCTAAAGCGTGCATGAAAGTCTTCACTAACAGGTTGAGCAAAACGAATCGCTATATCTTTAGGGAGTAACGTGTTCATTCCCATAGTAAATGCAACCATCTCACGGGGAGCATGGGTTTCAAAGTGTACAACTTGACCAGTGCCATGCACACCTGCATCTGTGCGGCCCGCACACACTATTTCAACCGGATGATTACAAATGCTCGACAACGCTTTTTCTACTTCTTGTTGTACGCTATTTACATGAGACTGACGTTGCCAACCACTGTAACGTGCGCCGTTGTATTCAACTCCAAGTGCTACTCTCATAATTACTGCTTTACCTACTGTGCTAATGAACGGGGCATTTTATGCTATCTCGCGGTGCAATAAAAGTAACCTCGTCTATTTATAGTTATTCGCAAAATTAAGTAATTTATTTTACCCCAATAAAACACAGCGATAAGTTAGTGAACTTTTAACGTCCTGGGTTTAATAAACGTCTAAAACTAATTAAGTGCTTTTTATAGGTTAGAGTTATTCGTACCTATAAAAAAACCGCATTAACAAAGCTAATGCGGTTTTTATAATCATGAATGCTCTAGTTAAGTTTAGCTTTTAAACTTTGCGCTTCTTCTTGTACATCTTCAGGGCCACTTTCAATAACATCTTCAATCACTTTAAGGGCTGAGTCAAAGTCGTCAATTTCAATGTATGCTCGTGCCAAATCAAGCTTGGCAGAATAACCACCGCTTTCTAAGTCAACATCTGTTGGGTTATCGCCTGCAAGTAACGAATCAAAGTCACTTAACCCTACGTCCATATTAACCTCGTCATAGGGTTCATGCTCAAGTACTGAGTCATCGCTTTGTTCAAGTAGCGCGTCAATATCAACAAAATCATCGGTTGTAGCCTGCTGATCATTTTGCGAAGGCTCTTCTTGCACCGCTTTCGCTTCAACTTCAGTGTCTAAGTCTTCGTTTAATAGGCTATCAAAGTCGACATCAAATTCGCTGCTATCTTCTAAATTTAACTCATCCGGTTCACCTAACTCACTAAGCAACGCATCAAAATCGGTTTGCGTTAAGTCAGCCATAAACTCATCGTCTAGCTGCTCGTCGGGTATAACGTCTTCATTAGTTTGATCATCAGCAGCCTGTGTTAGCTCGGCTTCTAATTGCGAATTTGTTATTTCATCTTCAACGTCTTCTGAAAGTGCTTGTTCTAAAATTGCATCGTCAAAATCAGGCTGTTCCTGCGCACTATCCGTTGTTTTCGCCTCACCTAGAGGTTCCTCTTGCGGTAAAGGCGCATCAAGCTCATCATCAATCAGCGGCTCGTCATCTAGGTCGGCTTCTAATGCATCAATACCAGTGTTACCAGCAAGTGCATTTGCTAAGTCTTGCTCAGCTTGGCTTGGCGCCATACCGCTTGCTTGCCCATCAAGTTCATCACCTTGTAACTCTTGCGGACTATATGATTGCTGATCATCTAAATCAATTTCGTCATCGTTATCAAGCTCTAACTCAGGGTACTCGTCAAGTTCTTCACTTGGAGTTACTTGCTCATCTAATAATGCATTGAGCTCGTCGTCTAGCTCATCAACGCTTTGCAATAAATCATCATCGAAAACCCCTTCGTCTCCATCCGTATTTTCAGATAAATCTAGCTGGCTTTCATCATCAGTTAATTCATCTAGTGATGACGGCACTTGAGCGTGGTTATCATCTGCACCTATATCATCGGTATGCTTCGGCTCAAGCTCTGGCTCTGAAAAATCGTTATCAATGAGTAACTCATCATCAAAGTCGTCTTCTAAGCTATCTAATTCACTGCCTGAAAGTGCGTTTGCTAAGTCTTGTTCAGCTTGGCTTGGCTGCATGCCTGTTGCATCACCATCAAGCTCATCTCCCAATAACTCATCAGGAAGATATTGCTGTTGCTCTGTTACATCTAACGTCTCGGGCTTATCATCTGAAAAGTCTATATCATCACTAAGCGTATCATTTATAGCATCATTTTCAGGTTGAGTATCTAAAAGCGGACTCGCTGGTGTTTCTTGTGAATCAAGCGGATCGTCACCTAAATCAACCTCTACCTCTTCAATGTCATCATCAAGATCATCTAACGCCCAATCAGGGTTTTCAACATAGTCTTCGTCTGTAGCCTGCTGTAGCTCGTTGAGTAATTCATCAACACTTTTTAGGGTATCGTCAGTGTACTCTTCCTGTGCATCTTCTGGGTCGAGTAACGTTTCTGAACTATCTGTAAAGTCAGTGTTTTCAAGCAAGTCAGCATTAAGCTCTGGTTCCTCGCGAAGCTCTGGCTCATCTGCAAGTTCTGGCTCACCTTCAAGCTCTGGTTCTTCTTCGAGCTCAGGCTCTTCTACAAGCTCGGGTTCTTCTTCAAGCTCAGGCTCTTCTACAAGTTCAGGCTCTTCTACAAGTTCAGGCTCCTCTTCGAGATCTGGCTCTTCTTCGAGCTCTGGCTCTTCTTCGAGCTCTGGCTCTTCTTCGAGCTCTGGCTCTTCTTCGAGCTCTGGCTCTTCTAAAAGCTCAGGCTCACCTTCAAGCTCTGGCTCTTCTACAAGTTCAGGCTCTTCTACAAGCTCGGGTTCTTCTTCAAGCTCAGGCTCCTCTTCAAGCTCTGGCTCTTCTTCGAGCTCAGGCTCTTCTTCGAGCTCAGGCTCTTCTACAAGTTCAGGCTCCTCTTCGAGATCTGGCTCTTCTTCGAGCTCTGGCTCATCTACAAGTTCAGGCTCATCTGCAAGCTCGGGTTCTTCTACAAGCTCGGGTTCTTCTACAAGCTCGGGTTCTTCTACAAGCTCTGGTTCCTCGAGAAGCTCTGGCTCATCAATAAGTGAAGACGCTAATGTTTCAATATCATCTTCGTCAAAATCTTCCTGTGCATCAGCTAGATCTTCGACTGAATCAGCTAATGCGCTATCAATATCTCGCTCAGTATTATTATCTGTTGCTACTTGAGCGGCAGATGAATCTTCA
>BJUT01000070.1 GCA_007988745.1 Pseudoalteromonas atlantica | reverse complement strand
TTTTTGCCGCATTTTGAGTGGGGTAACCATTCGTTTGCTGCGGGCGCTTATAATACTTATTTATAAAATGAGTGCAACCGAAAATGTCTCTTTTTTTCAGTTTTTATGCCTAGGTGAGCAAAATTAAAGCGTTTGTGCTCAAACTACATGCAAATACAAGATTCGCCGAGTATTTCTATGTAGTTTGAGCTTTAAATACACCGCTTAAATGCGTCCTAATTAGCTAGACGCTCGGTTGCAAGTTTTGCAGCAGTTGTACTTGGATATTGGTTAATTAGATCACCCAATATTTTTTGTGCCTCTTGATTCAGGCCTTGCTCTTGTAAAAGCGTGCCTAACTTTAACATGGCATCTGGTCGTTTATTTGAGTTAGGAAACTCATTAACCACAACTTTAAAGTGCTCACTTGCTTTTACACCATCATTTTTAATAGTCAGCAACTGCCCAAGCCAATAATGTGCATTAGAGGCATACACAGAATTAGGATAGGTTGTTAAAAATGTTTGAAACTCAGGAATAGCTTGGTCGTAGCGTTTATCTTTCATTATTAGCGCTACTGCACGCTCATACGCTTCGTTTTCAGATAAGTCACTGCTATAGGTTTGTGCGTCGCTCGATTGCGTGTAATCGGTTGCAGGCGCAGCAGCGGGTTGTGTGTACGCTTGGCTTACGCGGTTTTCTATTTCTTGATAAAGCTCACGCTGGCGCTGAAGTACTTTTTCAAGTTTATAACTTTGCTCTTCAGTAACACCGCGAATTTGGCTTACTTCATCTTGAAGTAGATTAAGTTGTTGCTGTAATTCAACTTGTAATAAGTTTCGCGACTGCATCATGTTTTCTAGTGACGCTAAACGCTTCTCTATGCTCGACTGTGAACTTGCAGCTTCTGAAACAGGAGCGGGAGCAGCCAAAACTTGGGTGCTCCCGCTCAATATCATGGCTGCCAAAATAATTTTCGGCTTCATAATATCTCTTATCTTAGTAAACTAGTACCGCACGGCGGTTTTTAGCGAAAGCTGATTCAGTGCGAGATTTAACCATTGGCTTCTCTTCACCGTAGCTAACTACTGACATTTGGCTAGCAGAAACACCTAAGCTTTGTAGGTATTTTTCTACAGCTTGGCCACGGTGCTCACCTAGTGCAATGTTGTACTCAGGCGTACCGCGCTCATCAGCGTGACCTTCAATTAATACTTTTACTGAAGGGTTCTGAACTAAAAACTCAGCATGTGCACGAAGTAATTCTGCGTACTTGTTCTCAACAGTTGCTTTGTCGAAGTCAAAGTAAATAATTTGTTCTTGACGAAGCGCTTCATACTTTTGACGAAGTTGCTCTTCTGCTTGTTGTTCAGGTGAAATTGTTGCTACTTCAACTGTATCCGTGTTTGTTGATTGCTCAACTGCACTTTGATTTGATTGGTTAGCTGCGCCTTCATCAATATCTGAAGATGAGCTACAAGCGGCTAATGTCATTACTGGCACAGCGATTAGCAGGCCTTTAAGTACTTTGTTAAGTTGCATTGAGTAGATTCCTATTTTTGAGTAAACCAGCAAATATTACTGTAAATATGGCGACCAAGCTGGTGCCTTTACTTGTCCGTCTAGCACGGGTAAACGTGCTTTAAAGCGACCGTCCATCGATACCAGCGCGAGTACCTGTTTATTATTATGAAGCGTGCTATAAATGATCATCGAACCGTTTGGCGCTATGCTCGGTGATTCATCAAGGCGAGTTCGCGTTAATACTTGAAACGCGCCTGTAGCCAGCTCTTTCTTAGCAAGATGGTACTGCCCGTTGGTACGGTTAACCATCACTAATTCTTTACTGTCTGGCGTTATAGAACCCGCTAGGTTCATATCGCCGTCGAAGGTCAATCGTTGTGACCTACCAGTTCTTAAATTTAACTTATAAATCTGGGCATTACCACCCCTTTCAGATGTAAACACAATATCCTGGCCATTTGGATACCAAGATGGTTCAGTATCTATACTACGGTGGCGTGTAAGGCGTGTTTCTTTACGGGTTGCTAAATCTAAAACGTAAACTTCGGTTGCACCTGTTTTATCTTTAGAAAGCACCAATAACATTTTTTTGCCATCTGGTGAAAACTGCGGTGCACCGTTAATACCGCGGTAACTAGTGATCAGCTCACGCTTACCTGAGTATAGGTCTTGAATGTAAATTTGGCTTTGGCGGTTTTCAAACGTTACATACGCAAGCTTAGTACCGTCTGGTGACCAAGCTGGAGACATTAACGGCTCTTTTGAGCGCAATAATACTTGCTCGTTAAAGCCATCGTAATCGGCAACCACTAATTGGTATGGCTTAGCTTGGTCTTCACGTACGATTACATAAGCAATTTTAGTTAAAAACGCGCCTTTTTCACCGGTTAGCTTTTCATATACTACATCGCTTATGCGGTGTGAATAACGGCGAAAGCCACTTTCACCAATTACGCTTTCGCGCGCTTCTAAAATATGATCTTGGCTTTTTACTAGTTTACCGCTGCTCATCATTTGAGTTTGGCCACCGGTAATTTGCCCACGAATAACATCAACTAATTCGTAGCGTACTAAGTAACGCCCATCAGTTTGTTGCTCTACCTCGCCTACTACAACCGCTTCTACACCTTGGTTTACCCATGCTGCGTAGTCAATGTCGCCGTCTTTATTAGGAAGCTGTGGCATTTGTGCTACATCTACCGGTTTAAATTTACCACTGCGCATTAAATCGGCAGCAATTACATCGCTCAATTTTTGTGGAATTGGGCCAACACCGTTGTATTTAAAAGGCACGATGGCAATAGGACGTGCGCCGTCTACACCTTCAGTTATTACAATTTCAAGTGCCGCATTTGCTACACCCTGAAACCCTAATAATATAACTACAAAGGCTATTTTAATTTTGCTGAACATATCATTCCTTTAAAATTCTGGCTTGATTGTTAAATTAATATTCTTAAGTTGCTCGAATACGTCTTTGTCTTTAGATACAGGTAATGTATCGGCCATGCGCACAGCTCTAAGTGCAGCTTCACACACTAGCTTATCACCCCCTAACGATTTAACTTGCGTTACTAAACCATTAAATCCAAGACGAATATTTACTCGACACTGTTGGTTTTTCATTTTTTCATCAATCAGTAAGTTTTGCTGAATGCGCGCCATAATTAAAGCACGGTACTTATCAACTTCGCTCACTACTTGCTGTTGGCGTATTTTACTACGTGCAGCCTGCTCTTTAGCAAGTTGTTCTTGTAACATTTGCTCTTGCAGCGCTTGCTGACGTTTACGCTCGGCTTCTTTTGCACGTTCTTTAGCTTCTGCTTCACGCTTTTTACGCTCTGCTTCGGCTTTTTTCAGTGCCTCTTCTTCTGCTTTGCGTTTATCTGCAGCAGCTTTAGCGGCGTTTTCAGCTTCTTGCTTTTGCTTTTCAGCTTGTTTTGCTTTAGCACGCTCTTTTTGTTCAATTTCGCGCGCTTTTTTAGCTTCAGCCTCCGCTTGTGCTTTTTCTTTCTCTTTTGCTTTGCGCTGTTGCTCTAGCTTTTTAATATTACGCGCTTCGGCTTCACGCTGTTTGCGCGCATTGGCGGCTCTGCGTTCTAAGTCGCGAATGCGTTTATCTTCAGCGCGTTTTTTAGCATCTTCTTTTTTTTGTAGCTCAGCAATTTTTTGCTCAACTTGTTTTTGATCAACAGTGACCGCCGAAACCGCATTATCAGGCTCAGGAATAGCCGAATTAAGAGTCACTTCCATTACTTTAGGTGCCGGTGGGTGTATATTTGCAGTTGCCCACAAAAAGCCCCCTAAACCTAAATGTAAAAGTACTGACTTGATTATAGAACTATTCATGTTACTACTGTGTCCCCTCAAAGGATTCTGTCATTAAACCCACAGATGGTACGCCAGCATTCTTTAAAAAGTCCATTAATAACAACACTTCTTGGTAAGAAACCTTACCAGAGCCTTTAATCATTACTGGTACATCAGGGTTTTTCATTAGCTGTAGCTTAATAACCGCGGCCACATCAAGTGCTTCCATTGGCTCTTCTGGATCAGTCCCTATGCTTACATAGTACTTACCTGCCGAGTCAATTGAGGCAATAATGGGCGGCGTGTCTTTAGTATCAACTAAATCCGACTCTTCCATTTTTGGTAAATCAACTTTCACACCGTGAGTAATAAGCGGTGCTGTTGCCATAAATATAATTAGCAATACCAACATTACATCAATGTAAGGTACTACATTAATTTCTGCGACCGGACGGCGCTTCTTACGCTGATACATTCGCTTTAGCCTCTATTTGAGTAGCTGCTTGACGGTGTAAAATGTTGGCAAATTCTTCCATAAAGTTGATGTAGTGTGATTCTAGTTTTTCAACTTTATTAGCAAAGCGGTTATACGCAATAACAGCCGGAATAGCCGCAAATAAACCCATTGCCGTTGCAATAAGTGCCTCAGCAATACCTGGCGCTACCATTTGTAATGTTGCTTGCTTCACTTCACCAAGTGCAATAAAGGCATTCATAATACCCCACACCGTACCGAACAAACCGATATACGGGCTAATTGACCCCACTGTTGCTAAAAACGATAAGCTCGATTCTAGTTTTTCAATTTCACGCGACAGCGCCACACGCATAGAGCGATGCGTACCTTCCATTACAATGCCAGCACTTTGAAAGGTGTTCTTTTTATGGCGTGCAAATTCTTTAAAGCCAGATGTAAATAACGCTTCAATACCATGAGATTGACCGCTACGTGATGAGATTTCGTTGTATAGTTTGCTTAAGTCGATACCTGACCAAAATTTTTGTTCGAATTTTTTTGCATCAGACAAGGCGTCGCTAATTGCTTTTTTGCGCTGAAAAATAATTGCCCATGACATAACAGACATTGCTACTAGCGCTAGCATTACTAACTGCACAAGCAAACTGGCTTCTAGAATTAGATCTAAAAAATTAAGCCCTGATCCCACGTTAAACTCCTAAATAATTTCAAAAAACGTCAATTTGGTTATTTTGTGTAAATAAGACCATTGTAACGGCCATAAGTTGCATCTAGTGTATCGAGTCAAGGGTTTACTGACAACGATATTGCTATGAATTGGCAACAAAAAACGTTAAACATACGCTTAATCGCTTGTTTGTTTCTAGAACGCGACTACCGCGTTTAGTAAAACACAACTTAATACTACAAAAGTGCGTAAATATACGCAGTAAACTTAATAAAACGCACCGTTTATTCATAAAAAGTGCATAAGCACGCAAAAGTAATTCACGCCACTTTGCATGTACTAATATAACTAATACTGTAACAATACAGCTCAGACCAGTTATTTATTAATTTTCAGTCACTTATAAAGTTAACGAATAATTAACGCACAAGATTCGAACAACAAAAAAATTCATCAGATTAGTTTTTCTTATCTGAAATTTTAAATTTTCTAGTTTGAACAAAAAATGCTTATTCCGTAATATTCTCCCATACCGAGCTTACGCACTGAATGAAACATTTTTCATTAAGCCAAGTTCTTAGTAATAGGATTTTTAATCGTATTACATTGTTTTACTCTTTTTGGATAAAACCTGATTAAGTAAAACGTAGTTCCCTGGATTACTTCCTTCAACTTGTTGTTTGCCCGCATTATATGCGGGCTTTTTTTTGCCTAAATTTTACCGCCAACTTGGCATACAATAAGTATAAATTACACAATCTGTTTAATTGCCAACGGTGTATTTACTATCTTTTTTTACCAGTTCGTATCTTTAAATTATCTACTTTCAGTAAAAAGCATGTTTATAACAAGGTAAAACTTATTAACACAATTAGCGCCACATCTAGTCTCATATGCTGCTACTGTTTTAAAGCTAACTGGTTTAATGGTACGCAGCATAGCCACGCCAGTCTTAACGCTAAGTGAATTACAAAACGATTTTAATTTATTGGTTACATTTGCAACAAAGTGGATGAAAGCTGAGTAAGTTTTAAAAAATTATACTAATTTTCTTAATTAAGTGAGCTATGTTGAGGCTGGAAAAACGTGTTGATGGCTAGGCAAAAATTTGCTGTTTAGTTGTTCTTGGCAATTGCTCCTGCATTGCTATACCTTTTGCATGCAGTCGTAAATGAGAGTTTGTAACGCAGGTAGCGATACGTTTGCTTCGCAAAATGATTAAGTGTTATTGCAAATTGGTATTACATTTAACAGAGGAAGTAGCCCGCTACATTTACTGTAACAGGCTAAAGAGGGGTTAATCTTGTTTTGGGAGTAAACCAAAGTGATGATACGCATTGTCTGATACAATTCGCCCGCGCGGTGTGCGCTGTATAAAACCTTGCTGAATTAAAAACGGCTCTATTACATCTTCAATGGTTTCTTTTTCTTCGCCTATGGCGGCGGCTAAATTATCTAGCCCTACAGGCCCACCCATAAATTTTTCGATAATGGCAAGTAAGTATTTACGGTCCATGTAATCAAACCCGCTTTTATCTACGTCAATCATATCAAGGGCAAGCTCAGCAACGGAGGCATTTACTGTACCATCTGATTTTACTTGCGTGTAATCGCGCACACGGCGCAATAAGCGGTTTGCTATACGCGGTGTGCCTCGTGAGCGTTTTGCAATTTCGGTAGCGCCATCGTCGCACATTTGTAAATCTAGGTAATGTGCAGAGCGCCCCACTATATGCGATAGGTCAGCTACCGAGTAAAACTCTAAGCGCTGCACTATACCAAAACGGTCTCTTAGTGGTGAGGTAAGTGAGCCTGCGCGTGTCGTCGCGCCAATAAGCGTAAACGGCGGTAAGTCTAATTTAATAGAGCGTGCAGCGGGGCCTTCACCAATCATAATATCGAGTTGGTAATCTTCCATTGCGGGGTAAAGTATTTCTTCAACTTGTGGGCTGAGTCTGTGTATTTCATCAATAAACAGCACATCGCCTTCTTCAAGGTTGGTAAGTAATGCAGCAAGGTCGCCGGCTTTTTCAAGTACTGGGCCTGAAGTGGTTTTAATACTTACATTAAGCTCATTGGCAACAATATTAGCAAGCGTGGTTTTACCTAAGCCCGGCGGGCCAAATATTAATAGATGATCGAGCGCTTCACCGCGGCTTCGCGCTGCCTCTATAAATATTTCCATTTGCTGCTTAACATGCGGCTGACCTTTGTAGTCGGCTAAAAGCTTGGGCCTTATTGCGCGGTCTATGGTGTCTTCGTTGGTTTTTTCGCTCGCGTCAATTAAACGATCAGCTTCAATCATGGGTTACTCACAACATTGATTTTAAAGATTCTTTAATAAGAACCTCAGTAGACATATCGGGTTTACTTACCGATTTTACTGCTTTTTGCGCCTGTGGCAATTTATAACCAAGCGCAACAAGTGCCGATACGGCATCGTCTGCAGCATTATTGGCTATCGTTGCATCGCTAGGAGGCTCTATAACGGCATTATCGCTAAATGGCGTAAATAAATCGTTACCCCAATCTTTTAAGCGGTCTTTCATTTCTAGCACTAAACGCTCAGCGGTTTTTTTACCCACACCAGGTAATTTAACCAATGTTGTGGCATCTTCGTTGTTTACGCAACTAACAAATTGTTGCGCCGACATGCCCGACAATATTGCTAGGCCTAGTTTAGGACCCACACCATTTGCTTTTAATAGTTCTCTAAAAAGCGCGCGCTCGGTTTTATTATTAAAGCCAAATAATAGTTGTGCGTCTTCGCGTACTACAAAGTGTGTGTACACTATGGCGTTTTCGCCAATATTGGGTAAGTCGTAAAAACAGGTCATGGGCATTTGTACTTCGTAGCCTACGCCGCTTACTTCTAATAAAATTTCAGGCGGCTGCTTTTCAACTAAAATGCCATTTAAACGGCCAATCATATTTATTTCCTTAAACGTCCTCTAACGGTTTTGCTTGCGCTACCCGCTAGTTTTATTAAATTTTGTTCTGAGTGCGCATGGCAAATTGCAATGGCAAGCGCATCGGCCGCATCGGCTTGCGGTGTACCTGGTAATTTTAAAATATTTTTTACCATGTGTTGCACTTGCGATTTATCGGCGCCGCCATTACCTACCACGGCTTGTTTAATTTGCCGTGCTGAGTATTCAAATACGGGTAAGTCGGCCATAGAGGCTCCCACTATGGCGGCTCCTCGGGCTTGGCCAAGTTTTAGCGCGGCATCCGGGTTATGCGCCATAAATACTTTTTCTATGGCAAAGGTTTCGGGGGAGAACTGCTCTATTATTTGCGTGATCCCTTGGTAGATCATTTTTAATCGTATGGGGAACTCATGCTCGGCTAATTTAATGCACCCGCTTCCTAAATAGGTAAATTTAGCACCTTGATGCGCAACCACACCATAACCGGTTAAACGCGAACCTGGGTCTATCCCTAAAATAATGGCCAAACAGCACACTCATTATTGTTATTTTTCAATAACGGTAATAATGCCAGAGCACTGTATAAATTACCAGTGGCGAGTAAAAACAAAAACGCCCGCAATTTAGTGCGGGCGTTTGGCGTTAAAAGTATAGCTTAGGCTAAAGCACGTACTAAGCCTTGGGTATTTTGTTTAAGTTTACGGGCAATCATAAAGTAGCCAAGCGCGGCTACAAACACCCCGCCCGACACAGGCCCTATTAGCCAAATTGTTGGGTGCAATTTACCGGCTAAGTCAAACATTTGCTGCTGAACAATCAATAAGGCTACATCACTAAATAATGCAGCTACAAACCCGGCTAAGCCACCTAATAGCAAAAACTCATAGAGCGTCGCATTTTTTATTAGCCGCCCTTTGGCGCCTAAAGTTCGCAGTATTACTATTTCTTGCATTCGCTCGCCAAGGCTCGCTTGCACCTGAGATATAAGCACTAATGCGCCACACAAAACAACAATAGCAAGCACAAAGCCAATAGCTAACGACACCTGCTCAATGGTTGATTGTATTTGCTTAACAAAGTTATCTACATCAATGGCGGTAATGGTTGGATAGCTGCGCAGTAACTGGCTAAACGCTTTCTTTTGCTCTGGCTCTATACGCACAGATGAAATATACGTAGCCGGAAAATCTTTTAGCACATCAGGGCTTAAAATAATAAAAAAGTTAGGTTTTAGCGTAGCCCAATTTACTTTACGCACACTGGTAATTTTAGCGTCAAATGATTGCGCACCAATTAAAAATGTTAAAGTGTCGCCTATTTCTACGTCTAGGCGCTCCAGCATAGACTCCTCAACCGATGCCTCACCCACTGCGCCTTCGCCAAACCACTGCCCTTGCACAATTTCGTTTTGGGCTGGCACATTATCAAGCCAGGTTAGGTTAAGCTCACGGCCAATGCCTGAACGCGCTTCTTCATCTTTTTTCTCGTTATCCTGCAACGACACTTTACGCGCCACAAGCTCGCCGTTTACCGCATTTACACGCCCACGAATGGTTGGATAAAAATCTGATACTAAAATATCGTTCTCTGCTAGGTAATTATTTACAGGCTCTAGTTCGTTTTGCGTAATATTAACTAAAAATGCATTAGGTGCATCGGCGGGTAATTGAGACTGCCAATCTGAGATCATGTCGTTTTTAAGCACAATCAAAAACAATAGCAATTTTATCGCCAACGAAAAGCTAATAAGCTGCACCGCATTTACGTTGGCACGTTTTTGTATAGAGGCAATAGCTAACGACCAGCTGTTGCCTGGTTTTAAGCCTAATTTACGGCCACCGCCAAATATTAGTTTTGAAATAACAAACAAAACCGCAATCAAAGCAAGCGTAGAGACAAATAAAATAAGCGTTATTTTAATGTTGTTACTAAATAACCACATTAATAAAAACACCGTAAGCGCGCTTAAACCTAAGTGCACACGGCTTACCGCTAGTCTGTCGCCTAAATTACGGCGCAATACTCTAAGCGGTGGAATATCAAATAAATCAAGCAGTGGCTTAATAGAGAACATAACCGCACATATAACACCTGTGCTAATGGCCACCAGCCAAGGTTTAAACCCGGCGGCAGGTAAGCTCATATCCATGCTTTTTGCTAAATAACCAGTGGCTATTTCTTGTAAACCGTAGCCTATGGCTAAACCCACAATAACCGCTAAAGCACACACCATGAGTAAGTGCATAAAATATATTTTACGAATTAATGCACGGCTTCCGCCAAGTGTTTTCATCATTGCTACGGGGTCGTATTGGCGCTCACAATAACGCTTTGCCGACACAGCAATAGCAACCGTAGCCAAAATAATGCCCAGCAAACCGGCCAGTAATAAAAAGCTTTCTGCACGGTTTAAGCTATTTGATATGGGCGACTGCCTATCTTTTACGCCATACCAACGTTGATTTTCAGCCATTTGCGGCTTTAACCATTCATAAAACCGCGTTATATCTGATTCACCGCCTGCATAGAGTTGGCGATAATTTACTCGGCTGCCAGGTTGAATAACCTCAGTTTTTGCAACATCAGCAATATTTATAAGCACTCTGCGGCTGCTCGAAAATACATTAAACGGCGCATCTGGCTCCTCAACCACCACTTTTTCTACATTAAATACTGCTGCGCCTAGCTCTACTTGGCTGCCAATATCAATATTTAAGCTGTAAAAAACTGATTCGCTTAGCCACACATTGCCAGGCTTCGGGCCGCCTTGCGCTACTTGTGTTTCGCCAAGCAATGATGATTTTACTTTTAACTCGCCTTTTAACGGGTATTCGTTAGACGCCGCTTTTACCGAGGTAAATTGCATCTCGTCGTTGGCAAATAACATGGTGTCAAAGTAGATCATTTGCGCAGTTCGTAAGTTTTCTTGTTTGGCTTTGCTAATAAACGCCGTATCTAGCTCATGGGCGCTTGCCAATACTCTATCTGCGGCAATAAACGCGCTACTTTTTTGCGCTATGCTTTGTGCTATTCGCTCAGTGACCATAGACAGTGTAAGCACCGTTAATACCGCCAGCGCAATGGCGGCACTAATTACCGTTAGTTCGCCGCGGCGAAATTCACGCGCAAATAATTTAAGTGCTAACTTAGCCCACATTCGCTACGTCCTCTTTTGAGTTTTTAACTAAGCAGCCCGCTTCAATTTGTACAATATGCTGGCACTTTTGCGCGAGTGCTTCATCGTGAGTTACTAAAATTAGCGTTGTGCCGTGTTGCTGGTTTAAATCAAATAATAGTGACTCCACCATTTTGCCGTTTTTACTGTCTAAATTTGCAGAAGGCTCATCGGCAAATAAAATTTTAGGTGTGCCAATAAAAGCGCGGGCAATGGCTACGCGTTGCTGCTCACCACCAGAGAGTTGAGATGGGTAATGGTCAATACGATGGCTCAGCCCCACTTTTTCTAATAGGGCTAGAGCTTGCTCTTTGGCATCGCTTTCGCCAGCAAGCTCTGCCGGCAGCATCACGTTTTCAAGTGCGGTTAAGCTTTGTACCAACATAAAAGATTGAAATACAAAACCTACTTTTTCAGCACGCAATGCCGCGCGTTGCTCTTCATCTAATTTATGTAGCGGCTCGCCATCAAGGGTAATTTCACCACTGCTGGCGGTATCTAGCCCCGCTAATAAACTTAATAACGTGGATTTTCCTGAGCCAGAGGTGCCAACAATAGCTACTGACTCGCCATGCTTGACATTAAAGCTGATGTCGCTGAGGATGGGCAACTCACCTTCGAAGGTAGAAACTACTTTAGACAAACCATTTACTTGAATAATATTTAATTGAGAAAGCGCTGACATATGACTCATTCAATCCTACGTTTTGTATTCGTTTTATTTTTAGTTATCAAACCACTTAGTGCGGCGGCCGACAACACGATTTTAATACTTGGAGACAGTTTAAGTGCAGCCTATGGGCTTAAACAAGAGCAAGGCTGGGTTAAATTGTTACAAGATAAATACGATGCAGAGCAGCGTAATATAGAGCTAATTAATGCCAGTATTAGTGGCGAGACTACCGGTGGCGCTTTACGCAGGCTAGATGCCTTACTAGCGCAATACCAACCAAGCCATGTACTTATTGAGCTTGGTGCTAATGATGGTTTACGTGGTTTTCCGGTAACAAAAATGCAGGCCAACTTAACGGATTTAATCGAAAAAAGCCAAGCTGAAAATGCCATGGTCGCGTTAATGGAAATTTACATTCCCCCTAATTACGGGCCGCGTTACAGTAAAATGTTCACTGACAGTTTTACACAAGTAAGTGAAAAAACAAATGCTCATTTACTTAACTTTTTTATGCTTAATGTGGCAGATAAGCCAAACTTAATGCAAAAAGATCAATTACATCCAAATAAAGAAGCACAACCGCTGATACGCGATGAAATGTATGACTCGATCAACCAATGGCTAAATAAAGATTAGGGCGTGTTGTTCTTTGGTGGCTTAACATGCGCTACACGGCATGTGCTTACTAAGGGCGATACGCCCTTAGTTTAAAGTTTTTTAGCTCATTTGCACAATAAACACGCAAACAAACAATCACTTATTGATTTTTAATAAAATATACGTACTATTGCAAACAACGTCGGTATGTAGCGCAGCTTGGTAGCGCACTGTCATGGGGTGTCAGGGGTCGCAGGTTCAAATCCTGCCATACCGACCATCTTCCCCTTTAATATCTTTCACTTACACAAAAATCAATTTCCTCATAAACTCCATTTGTATTATTAATTTTCAAAATGACTTTTAGTTTAAATTTTAGGTATGAGAATTATTAATACTTAACGTAGCCTTCAAGAGTTCTTTGCTATTTTTTCTAATGCTTTTCTTAAAAATGTTCAGCAGTGAGTAACGCATTGTTTTTGTCCAAGTACGTAGCAATCGCCATTGCGTTGACTTTCATGCGGCAAGAAGTCATAAACGCCGATTAGGAACGCACAACACATAACCTTCATTATTCTTCCACTCACGCTCAACTGTGTAATAAAACAGCTCACCATTTACATACAGTTCGCCAAAAGAACCAAAGATACCAGCGGGAGTTGGAAAACGTTTGAATAAAGTTTCATATTAGACCTTTATTGCAGGCATAAAAAAACCTCAATAAGCGGGTTCAATAAATTGAATAATATCTATTCGAAACCAAGTAAAAAGGTCTCTGTAAATTCGCGTTGTTGGATAGAGGTAAATTGCACGACTAATTGCGCACTTTGCAATGTGTCATGCACTTTTACATACTGAAAATAATCTTTTGCTTTAAGACTTAGGACTTCATGTTCGGTACTTGCAGCTAAAACCGCAGGGTGGCTATACCTATTTTCCATATCACCATGGAGTTTCACTAATTCATTCAAGAAACCAGCTAAGGAGAACTCCTTACCATCCAAAAGAACGTTTACACTAAAATCAAGAGCTGGCCCTGTCCCATAGTTATTTACAAAAATCGCATAGGAAAAATTATTGTTATGTCCAGATTCAAATTTTGTTACTATCGGTGTTATTGAATTTATGTACTGAGCTTTGTTAGATTTCAGACCTGAATACGCAAAAATAAATGTAATTAATGTAGCTGTAAGTGCTATTAAATCACTCAACTTAACTTCAAATGAAAAGCTTTGGCCTAAGATTACACCTGTACAGACACATAGCACAACAGCAGCAATTATCATTAAATCTGGTTTTCGCATAAAAATCCCTCATCTTTATGGGGAAGCAATATTACCACGGCAACTCTAAATACAAAATATGGGCACAAAAAATCCGCAAGCAACAAAACTAAGCGGATTTATTCAGCAAAAAGAATGGGGGCATTACGAACGATTAAGGCACATGCTCCACAAATACCAAGCCCATAAAAACCCGCTTAATTTGTGGGCTTTATCACTTTAAAATGATTAAGCTTCTTTCTGTTGGTAAATAGAAGTTACCTTCATTATCGTAATGATGATACAAATCCACGATATTGATACTATCGCCCTGATCAAACCATTGAAAATGAAGCACCCAATCAGAGGTTTTATACTTACTATGGTTTTGCTCATACTCAGGAATACCAATGTGGTAATGCCATAGGTGATTGTTTAGAGCAAAATTATAATCATCTTGATCCATATAGTTACCACTAAAAGAGCTAGAAATCTTGCCTTCGTAAAGACTAAAATCACCTAACCCATGCTCGGTAAAAACATCTGTAAAATCGAGAACTTTGTTTTGCTGGTCTTCGGGGAAATATTGAAATTGACTAGCGAAGTCGTCACTAAACGTCCATGTATACGTCAATACTACTTCGCTCTGGATAGGATCAATTGTCTGACTTGCTCACGAGACAAACCAGCAGGTACAGTGTTAACCTTACCTGCAATGGCTTTTTCCATTCTTTCTCTATTGAACACTTTGTTTTCTTGCTTATGTTGTACTTTAGCTAACATATAACGCTCCTCAGATACCAATAAGGCACTACTGCGATCTTAGGATATCGCATTTGCAATGTCTAGTGTTATTTTTAACCAAAAATTAGAGAATATCTAACTTTCCCTTTAATTAAGGGTAAAAAATGGCTTATCTATTTACATACACTGAAACAGAAAAACCAAAATATAAAGACTCATGGATCACTAATGAGCAGCAAGAAATATTTGAAATAACACGCTTTTACGATGAAATGGAGGCACTGGAATACCTTGATGATGTAATAGGAGGCAATGGCCTTACAACTGACTTAATGAGTTTTACAGATATGGGGCGCAAAGACTCACCAATACAACTCACTTTATTTGATTACGTCCCCATGATTGAAGCTCTAGAAAGTTGGCATGAATTAATAGACAAAAATACAAAGTAGATATGTTCTTAGCCTACTCATCAACTTGACAGTAGGCTATTTAGCTTCTTTAGCATCCATTAAATTAGATTGAGCGATAACAGCTTTTTGGAATTCTGCATCAATTTTTTTAGTGCAAATACCCATGTCTTCGGCCTCTTTACGCCTTTTAGTTAAATATCCAATTCGCTTGTCTAACTTATTGTTCGCATGCATCAATGCAGGGCTTTGGATATTCAACATCGCTAGCAACCAGTCGCCTATATACACAATTACAGTTATAACTAAAGGAGTACAAACTGTTAAAACATTTAAAAAATCTGACTCTGAGTAGCAATATTGAAAAATTGCTAACGCAACGGTATTACCGCCAGCAATAAAGGCTCCTATTTTTTTTGTATTATCTTTCAGAAGCCCCCCCTTGCTAATAAAAGCTTGTTTACTAACTCTTCATCATCTTTCAAATCTATCCGCTCAAATCGAATAGTGCCATTTTCATCTGTTATTTCGATGGTTAAATACTTAGGAGGAAAAAATTTAGCTGTTAACCATCTACCTATGTTATAAAACACATACCCGCAGTAAGGTAGACATAATAAAATGCCTACCATCGCGATTAGTTGTATATATGCTTCAGTTTCACTCATTATCTTTTATGATCTTCGCTTCTGGCCTAGTTCTATGCCGCAAAATACGTTTTACTTCTTTGCTATAAATTGGGCTATTACCTGTTCTGTGCTTTTTAGTCGTCTTAATAATGGCGCTGAATAAATCATCTTTTACAAAGTTTTGTTCATTACCTTTAATTCTAGCTAAAAATCCTTCATCTGACATTTTAGCTGTAACCACATCACCATCAGGCAATCGTACTTGCCAACCACTCGAACCTTCAAAGTTAATTTTTACAAATCGAATATCTTTAGTTTCTTCGGTTTCAGTAATTTCATCTACTACAGTTTTAGCCGGTGTTTTGAAATTTTGAACATCATCGCTCTCATAAATCAATTCATTACCATCTTGATCGGTAATCTTAAATTTAGCGTCTGTAGTGCCTTCTAAAGGTGCTTTAATAACTGTATCTAAGTCTTTGCGAAGCTCTCTATTTAATACTAATTTAGCGACATCATCGTCTAATTCCAATGATTCATCATCACTAAAATGTAGTTTTGTTTTCCCTGATTCGGTCTTTTCTGTCAGCTTAATTGTACGTGATTTAATCTCTGCAATTGCACCTAATACAGTGGCCGATGCTGCTACTGAACCACCTGCAAAACCTAACAGAGTTAATGGGTTTATGCCAGCTGCATTGAGATACGTTACAAATTCAACAACAAACGACCCTTCAGAATGAGCTTTTACATCCAGCTCTAAGTCTGACTCTTCACCATTCAATGATTTGTCGGCATTTTTAAGCGCTTTTGATGTACTAATAATTGCGGCGCCAAGTTTTTCAGCGTCAATGGTATGGTCTTTGGTTTCAGACGTATCATAAGATATTTCAAACACGTACTTAGTTTTATTATTATTCTTATCCAAAATTGCGCCTCAAGGTGTTAAGCAGACGCGGCATTATAGAGTAAAAATAACTAAATACTACACGTCCGTATGTAATAACTTTTGAACAATATATAATTATTAATGCTGCAATACAAGCGATCACTCTATGCGTTAAGTGCAAGTTCAGCACAAGATTTGTGTAACCTGAGACTCCTGATAAACTCATATTCTACGCATTAATTTTTTCAAACAACCTAGGAAGCATTAACCTTAACAACACTAAGCTTTAGACACATCAAACCAACAATACGATGTACTTTGATTATTTGACTAGGGTCTGTTGATCTTTC
>BJUT01000069.1 GCA_007988745.1 Pseudoalteromonas atlantica | reverse complement strand
GGTTTACCGTTCGAGCTTAAATATTACCTCGAATTAGTTGAGCTCACAGGGCGTATTATTCGCGATGACAAACCAGGTTTTATTGAAAACACACAGCTCCCTTTATTAGAAAGAGTAAACATATCGCCAGAGAATTGGTTAAAACTCACTACTGATTTTACACGCGTATTTCATGGCGCTGTAGGTAAGCCGCAATCACATGTAAGTTACTGCGAGCATTTAAATAAAAAGCGACGAGTTAATTTTAGTAATTGCGAAAAGCTACTAGCCTAAAAAAACCTTCTTTTATTTAAAAAACAGCCTAAATGCTGGTTTCAGCGTGCCCTCAATTTAGTTAACTACATAAATAGCAGCACATTTTTAAAATAACCGCAGTATATGCCTTTTAATATGCCTTGAGCTTACGTGTTTTTAAATTAGCCATTTAATTAAGTCGATTTTTTGAAATAATTAAAGTGGGTGTCATCTTAAATAAATTATATTCTTGTGAAGAATTTAAGATGGGTGTCATTTTAACTTTTTAATTTTAATTGAGTTTATATTTCATATAAAACAGCCGCGCCACAAAAAATAAAAGTAAACTTTAGCTTGCTAATAAAAGCGGCTTGTAGGGCAGTTAGTGTGTTTAAGCTTGCTCGCTAAAATTGGCTTGGTATTTTTTGGTTAATATCACAACAATAACGGCCAGTAATAAAGGCACAAACGACGCCCATAAAACGGTGTGCCAACCGTACGCACTTAATAACCCACCTGATGAAAAAGAGCCTACCGCCATTAAGCCAAACACTATAAAGTCACTAAACGATTGAGCACGGTTTTTTTCTTCTGGCTTGTGCGTTTCTAACACTAATGCGGATGCCCCTAAAAAGCCAAAGTTCCAACCTATGCCTAACAAAGTTAATAGCGCGTAAAAGTGATATACACCTTCACCTAAAAAGCCTATAGCTGCTGAAATTGCAGTTAAAATAATACCAAAAACAGAAATACGAGCAGCCCCAAAACGCGCAATGAGCTTACCAGTAAAAAAGCTAGGTGCATACATAGCAATAACATGCCACTGCATTCCTAAGTTTGCTGACTCTTGGCTATGCCCGTGCATATGCATTGCCAAAGGTGCCGATGTCATTAAAAAGTTCATCACCATATACGATGCTGCACCACAAATAACCGCGCTTATAAATCGTGGTTGCAAAGCAATTGTTCTCAATGGTCTTCCTGAATATGCTTGATTTGCTAAAGGCTTAGCCAATTTAACGCCAAACAAAATAACACCAGCGAGAGCCGCGACAATGGCTTGCGCAATAAATGTGGCAGCAAACATTTTGTCTGACCACAGGTGCATGGTATGCGTAACTAACTGCGAGCCAATAACACCTGCAGCTACGCCACCGGCCATTACCATAGAAAGCGCTTGCGGGCGTTTATTTTCGGGCACGCCATCGGTTGCAGCAAACCGAAATGACAAAGCCACTGCCGCATAAGCGCCGCCCAATAGCGCAGATAAACAGTACAGCCAAAAGCTGTCTATATACAACGCAATAGTCGCTAATAGTCCGGTTAAAACACCCGCGCCAGTGCCTGCCATAAAGGCTGCACGCCGGCCATATTTTCGTGCTAATTCACCGGCGGGTAAAACACACAACGCCATTCCTAAAACAAAAATAGAAACAGGTAAAGTGGCTAAAAGTGCAGTAGGAGCAAGCAAGCTGCCCACTACCGCACCTGTTGCATATAGCACAACGCTATTAGCCCCAGAAAGTGCCTGGGCTAACATTAAACGCCATAAGTTAGCTGTTTGAACTTGAGGGTCGCTTTGCTCAAGCCTATCTGAGTCTATAGCGTTTAATTTTTCCATGATTTCACTTTCCTAAAAGTATTGAAGGCGCTTAAAAGCAATTTATGGTTGAGGTATTTAAATGTCTAACGCCACTAAAAAGCGCGATACCATGTTGTAAGCAGCAACCGTTGCTACCGCTTCTACTGTTTGCGTTTCGCCAAATAGTGCTTTTAAACTTTCAATAACGTCGCCATCAACATTTACTTTAGTGGTTGATTGCTCAGTAAGCTCAAGCAAAGCCAGCTCCTGCTCAGAGAATAACTCAGCATTTACTACCACACTTTTAAGAGCCGTTGCTTTTTCATCGCTACCGCCAGCCTGTATGTATGCAGGGTAGTGCACATTCCATTCAAAATCGGCTTTGTTTAATACCGCTACACGCAGCATAATAAGTTCGCGATACTCAAGCGATAAGCCAAAGTTTGCTCTAACGCGCCCTAACAGCTCATTCCAGCCTTTAGCTAAAGGAAAGCTTTTTAGTAGTACTCTATCTATGCCTATTAGTTCACCGTTTGAACGACGACCTTGCATTTCGGCTAGTAGTTCGGCTGGGGCTTGCTCGCCATCTTGCCATGGCGTTACTCTTACTTGTGACATAATGTTTACTCCTAATTAAACGCCACTTTAGTCATTAAAGTGGCTAACTTGGAGCGAAAGCTTACGGGGAATGAACGTACTTAACCACAGAGATTATCTTTTACCATGGTAAATATTTTCTTTATTGCTGTATTTTATCAAAGTACTCCTGAGCTTTAATCTCTTTTAGCCCGCGGGTTTCCTACCTCTTTAAACAGCCATTCTTTAAATGCGTGTATTCTTGGCAGGTCAGCACATTCGGGGCGGTAAATAACGTAATACGCCAAAGGCGATTCAAAATAAATATCAGGGAATAACCTGACCAATCGCCCTGCGGCTAGATCATCTTTAGCCATAACACTGCGTGCTAACGCCACGCCGTGACCATCAATAGCTGATTGCAATACAGCCGCTGAGTTATTTATTTGAATGCTTTTAGTGGTTAAAGGGCCTGTTACTCCGGCTTTTTTTAACCACGCCGACCAAGACGGAAACCCCGTATGGTCGTCCATTGATTGATCGTGTATTAGGGTTTCGTTCAATAATTTATCTATGGTGTTTAAGCGGTTTGAGTCTTCTAAAAACTTAGGTGAGCATACCGGGTATACCTCTTCATCCATTAGTTTTTCTGCGTTCAAGCCTTGCCAAGTGCCTACACCAAAGCGTATGCCTATATCTATACGCTGCTCAGTAAAATCAACAGGTTTTAAATTAGTATTTAAATTTACACTGGTTTGCGAGCATATCTCTTGAAAGAAATGCAACCTAGGTAATAACCACTTGGCGGCAAATGCGGGGCTTACTGCCACTGTTAACGCGCCACTTATGGCGTTGTCTTTTAAAATGTCTAGTCCTTGGGCAAGTTTATCAAAGCCTTCGCGTATTAGTGGCAGGGCACTTTGCGCGGTTTCGGTAGTTACTAGCCGTGTTTTACCTGAGCTCATTCTATGAAATAGCGGCGTGTCGAGCCACTCTTCTAATGTTTTTACCAGCTGCCCAACGGCTGCAGGCGTTACATTTAGCTCTTCAGCTGCCGCTGAAAAACTTTGGTGCCTTGCGCTTGCTTCAAACGCTTTTAATGCATTGAGGTGTATAGGTGATTTCATACGATAAACTTTTTCTTTACTGATGATTCAGATTATCTCGTTTGTTAAAGCAAGTAAATAAGTAAAAAATACCGCCCAAGCCAACCAGCAAGTTACTTGCTATTAGGCAACCCAATACTTTTTATTTATATAACAAATACAGCGCTTAGTGGCGCTTGGAGCAATAAACATGACTAAACAATTTTTAGGTAAAAAATTACTCGTTATTGGTGGTACTAGCGGAATGGGTTTTGACACGGCTCGATTAATTTTAGAGCAAGGCGGCCACTCTGTTATTGTTGGCCACCGTAAAGAAAAAAACCAAGCAGCAAAAGAGCAGTTATCAGCTTTAGGAACTGTTGAGGTGTTAACCGCTGATTTAACCAGCGACGAAGGCGTGCAAAACTTAATTAACACACTTTCACAAGACCACACAGACGTGGATTTACTGGTAAATGCGGCCGGTGTGTTTTTCCCTAAACCATTTTTAGAGCACGAAGCGGCTGATTACGATCAGTACATGCAAATTAACCGCGCACTATTTTTTATTACACAAAAAGTAGCCGCTAATTTAGTGGCAGCAAAACGCGCAGGCGCCATTGTAAATGTGGGTTCTATGTGGGGTAAGCAAGCTATTGCAGCTACACCATCGTCAGCGTATTCAATGGCTAAAGCGGGCTTACATGCGCTAACTCAACATTTAGCAATGGAATTAGCCGCGCACAACATTCGCGTTAATGCAGTATCGCCAGCGGTTGTACAAACGCCAATTTACGAAGGTTTTATTCCTAAAGCACAAATAAACGATGCCCTACAAGGCTTTAACAGCTTCCACCCAATTGGCCGTGTAGGTAAAAGCGAAGATGTCGCCAATACAATTGCGTTTTTACTCAGCGACAAAGCCGCTTGGGTAACGGGTGCTGTATGGGATGTTGACGGCGGTGTAATGGCTGGTCGTAATTAATACGTAATTTTAAAGCCCTCGATGGGCGCAAATTTATAGAGCAATAATGTATGTTATTGCTCTTGTTTAATTTAGGTTGGATAAATGCGAGTCAATTCAGATTTTTCACAACACGCTTTAATGCTGCCAACTCAATATAGTTGGCAAACATCGCCTCAGGCGGGTGTTGAGCGGGTAATGCTCGACAGAATAGGCGCTGAAAAAGCCAGAGCAACTAGCGTAGTACGCTACGCGCCTGAGTCTACTTTTCCAAGCCATGCTCACCCAGGTGGTGAAGAAGTAATGGTACTTTCGGGCACTTTTTCAGATGAGTCGGGCGACTACCCACAAGGCTTTTATTTACGAAACCCGCCTGGGTCTTCACATGCACCTAAAAGTAAAAGTGGCGCAACCATTTTTGTAAAGCTGTGGCAAATGTGCGTAACAGAAACCACCTCAGTGCGCATAAATACACACGATCCGGCTACGTGGATAACCCAAAATAGCCGCCTAATATGCCCGCTTTATAAAGATGATAACGAAGTAACTAAACTGGTTAAGTTAACCCCGCAACAGCCCCTATTTGATAACCTAAAAGCACATAATGCCTTAGAGCTATTTGTACTGGGCGGCAGCGTAATACACAACGAGGTAGAATATTCAAAAGGAAGCTGGCTAAGGCTGCCAAGCACGAGTAAAGCGCTTATATCAGCGGGAAATAACAGCGCTACAATTTACCTAAAAGTAGGTAATTTTAAAAACATAGGCTGTGGAGGCTAAATAATGCGTACAAAAATTGCGATTATAGGCGGTGGGCTAAGCGGCGTGTATGCAGCTTACCAGTTAGAGCAATGCGGCATTACCGATTACATATTGCTTGAAGCCAGAGATCAATTAGGTGGCCGTATTATGGACTTTACGAGCCTGTCGCAAGCGACAAAAAATAGCTTTGATCTTGGCCCAACGTGGTTTTGGCCAGAGTTTCAGCCGCAATTAAATGCCATTATTAAAACCCTAAACCTAGAAACATTTGCCCAGTACGAGCAAGGCAATACGTTAGTAGAGCGCTCACATACACAACCGCCCACAGCAATGCCCGGTTATACGCATGCGCCTACGTCTATGCGGTTAAAAGGTGGCATGGGCACCCTTATTAATGCCTTACATGCAAAGCTTAGCAACAAACACATAGTGACCGGCGCTTTGGTTAAAACAATTACCCATCAACACGGTAATATTGAAGTTAACTTTAGCACCTCAAACACAACCGATAATAAAGTAAACGTTGAGTACGTAATGCTTGCGCTACCACCACGCTTAGCCGCAAGCCAAATAACATTTACCCCCGCATTGCCAAGCGATTTAGTAACGCAGTGGCAAAATACCGCAACCTGGATGGCACCCCACGCTAAGTATATTGCAGTGTACGATACGCCATTTTGGCGTAAGCAAACGCTCTCGGGCAGCGCCCGCAGCAGTGTTGGGCCAATGGCAGAAATACACGATGCATCAAATCCTCAAGGCCAAGCCGCATTATTTGGCTTTATTGGCATACCCGCTGATGATCGAAAACACATTAGTAATGAAGATTTAATCACACATTGCAGAGCGCAATTAGTCAGGCTTTTTGGCGCTCAAGCCGCCACTCCCAAAGCCGATATTATTAAAGACTGGGCACAAGACCCACTCACAGCAACACATTTAGATACACATGCTGCGAATACGCATACACCAGCACCTTACATAACCGCGCAAAATGGCCCATGGCATCAAAATTTAGTCGGTATTGGCAGCGAATGGTCGGTGCAATTTCCGGGCTATGTAGCTGGTGCGGTTGATGCAGCAAACATAGGCGTTGAGCTGTATTTAAAAAATGTTAACGCATGATGTGTAGAGGCTGAGGTTTGAGCTTAGTGCTTTAATGGATAGCTCATAACGGCAGCTGATGGGAGGTTATGAGCGTCATTGAGGTTGGCTAAATATCGTCGTTAATTGATTGGTGAATCTACGCTTTGCACACATATTCATGTAAATGAGTGCTACGCGCATATGGGTTCATTCAACTCTACCTAAAAAATTTAGAAAACTTAGTGATAGTAATGGCTTAGGTAATTTGTTAAAACTATATAAAGTAGATAAATGGGCGTTCAGTCAGCAGAAATATGCGCGATGAGTGCACTATTAATTATTAGGTTAGTCGAAGGTTTTGATGCTCACTGGTAAAGATATAGCACTAGCTGCTAAAAAAGATTTAGAAAGTTTTTTCGAAAATAATGCGGGTTTTGTATTAAATTTAGAACTTGATTCAAATTCTGCGCAACATGCGAGTGTTGTTGGAGTCGGAGATAAGTTAAGGGTTCGATTATCCAAAGAATATTGCTCTGCCCAAGTATCCGGTGTTGGTGACTTACATTTCTTTTTATTCGTTGTGAGTCATGAGATCGCCCATTATTTACATGCTCATAATGAGCATAAAGATGAATCAAAATTTGACAGTAAAAGTATTGAAGCTTTTGCTGATTTTTTTGGTGCTAGAGTAATGATGACCCTCTTAACTTATGGGAAAAGCTTTATTAAAATTTACGAAGACTTTCAGTTTAAGTTTCATGGAGGTGAAGTATTAAATAGTATTGGCCGTGCAGTTTCTAAACTTGCTGAGACTCTGTTCATGAATAGCTCAAACCTATACCCAAATCGCATAAGTAGAGTTGGGCACTGTTCTGCAGGTATAACATCATTCTTAGATAAGCAATTTCGTAATATAAAAATTCAGCGCTCAATGGATGTACTTACTAGAATTTATAGTTCGGGTAGTTTACCTGAAATATTTCAGAAAGAAGCTGAGCAGTTTGAAATGGATCCTAACCTTATAATTAGAGTGGATGAAATTCAAAAAAAGATACAAGGCATCAACCTTGATGTTACTAAAGGAGTTAAGTTACCTTTTAAAACCTTTATTGGTACATCTTATTCGTCAACTGAAGCTTCCAGAAACATGCAAATGAAAATTCGTCGAGAAATAGCTAAAGAACAAAGTTTTGATTTACCAGAACTAATCGAATAAAAAACTAAATAAGGACAAAAAAGTTGGCTTTTTGTTCAGTCCATTCATTTATTTTAGCCAACTACTTTTTGCCTGTTAATTAGGCATTATAAAGCAAGGAGGCATCAGAGTATTGGAAACGCATTTTGTATTTACTTCTTCTAAAGGACTAATTGAATCAGCAGAATATTTGTTAGCTCACATTGAAGATAACGACACACTTTTTAATTCTAATAAGTATTCCTTTATCTTAGTTGCTGCCGCTTCATTAGAAAGCTTACTTAATGAGAGCATTATCTCATGGGCTTTTCAGCTTTTTCCCAAAGGTGATCACAAAAGACATGCTACTGCATTTCTTTCAATGAACTTAGGTAAAAAATTAGATGCACTAGGATTCCTTTTATCATCCGGTAAATTCATTACAGACAATGAAAGTAAGATTTATCAAACATTAGTTAACTTAATAAAACTTCGAAATGAAGCGGCGCATAGCAAAGATTTTTATAAAGAAACAGACATTGACTATAATGAGCCAGATGAAGACGGTGGTCGAAGTTTCCGCTTACCTTATGATATTTCAAAATTAATGAATAATCATCTTTTAAGTATTGAGCAAGAAAAGTGTCAATACATTGTTTCGTCATTAAAGCACTTAGAAGCTGTATTGCTTGGAGAAGTAGAACATTCAAAAACAGAATTGTTTAAAATTTTATAACAAACCAATAAACGCACTTACTTCGTTCGCTGGGACACTTACATGCAAGCGGCTCACTATTATGCTCTAAGTGACTGCGATCGTTATTGAAAAGTTACCAATGTCCGCAATTGGCACTCTCCAGCCACTCAACAACATAAAATGTTGATAATAAATGGCAAAGTATTTTACTGTGTCGGATGGCGCTTCGCTTATCCGACCTACCTTGCTGATACATGCAATGAGGGCGAGTTTATCTGTGTGATAATATGTAGATAAATTTATTTAAAGTTTTGACTGGATTGTAAGGGATTGAAATGGTTAGTTTAATATCGGTTTTATTGATCATTTTGTTTTGTATTAATCTCATTAGTGCTGTTAGAAGCGGTAAGGTTTTTCTCCCTGGTTATCGTTTAAAAACAAATAAGAACATGAGTGTTTTTGAGTTAAAGCAAGAATGTAATAAACAGTTTTCACTTGGTACGTGGTGTAGAGAAGGGGAGTCTGGTTTTTTAACTGGTGTCGTTTTTAGCGTCACTGCTATTTTTGTGCTCATATACATCTTAATTTAAAAGCATATAACATTAGGGAAAGTGTTATATAGTGCGCCTCGAACAGCTTAAGTTAATACTCCCCAATATTATTAATTCACTTTAACACCCTACATTTAACAGCAAAGCCATTTACACATTTGAGCGCGTTGATTCTATAAACCCTTTTACATAATCAAGCTGTAAGTCGTCATCACGTACGCCTACATTAACGCTTTTTTGCAGCCCTTTATTACCTATGCTTATGCCTTTTATGCCTAAACGGCTTTCGTGCGATGACACTAGCCACTCTGGTAACGCTGCCACGCCACGATTGGCAGACACTAATTGCAGCATCATTTCGGTGCTTTCTATGGGTACTCTGCGTTTGGGTTGCACGTTAGCGGGGTCTAAAAATCGAGTGTATACATCTAAGCGGTTGTAGCCTACGGGCACGGTGTAAAGTATTTGGTCTTCTAGATCGTGTGCTGTAACAAACGCTTTGTTGTATAACGGGTTTTGCTCGCTCACGACAATACATAAATTGTAGTTAAACACAGACCTAAAGTTTAAGCCCTCTGTATTTACGGGGTCGGGGGTTATTAGCACATCTATTTCGTTGGCTTTGAGCGCTGCTATGCCATCAAATCTAAAGGCACTTTTTATTTCTACGTCTACCTCGGGCCATGCTTTTAAAAATTGCTGAATTTTACCCATTAGCCATTGCTCACACGGGTGGCACTCCATTCCTATGCGCATGATTCCTCGCCGGCCTTGGGCAAATTCTTGCAATACGCGCTCGGCGTGCTCAAACTCGGTGACCATTTTGTCTGCAAGTGAAAGTAAATACAGCCCCGCCTGAGAATATACAAGCGTATTGCCTTTACGATGCCACAGTTTAACGCCAAATCGGCGCTCTAATTTAGCAATAGTATGGCTCACAGCCGATTGGCTTAAGTTTAAACTTTCGGCCGCTGCGGTCACGCTTTTAAGGCGATTAACCTCTTTAATAATGTGTAGATGATTACGCTCAAGCATTATGATTTATATTCATTCCAAAACCAGATTTTACCATTAGTGTTCATAATGGCGTTTTGGTAATATTATCACATTACATACTCAAGTCTATGCACTTTGCTGTTGTGCTATGTATACACACCAGCAAAACACCTAGCATTTAACGTATTACCAGGAGATACAGCCTATGTTTAGCGACTCTATCTATACTTTTATATTAATAGGTATAGGGGGCACACTAGTGTTAGATATTTACGCGGGGTTACTCGCTAAGTTTTTTGATTTACCCGCCACAAATTGGCGATTAGTCGGGCGCTGGGTAGGTCATATGAAGTCGGGGCAATTTTATCAGCCTGCACTACCTAAGGCCGAAAAAATACCGGGTGAGCTTGGTATTGGTTGGGTTGTACATTACCTAATTGGCATAGCGTACGGGTTAATATTAATGGTGTGTGTAAACACGCAGTGGCTTGATTTGCCAACCATACTACCTGCATTACTTGTTTCGTGGTTTGGCATAGTTGCCCCCTTTTTTATTATGATGCCAGGCATGGGGGCGGGTATGGCCGGTGCAAAAACACCTAACCCCACCGTTACGCGCATAAAAAGCTTTGTAGGGCACACCATATTTGGCTTAGGCATGTTTTTAGCCGCACTGGTTTTAGCATAATTTTAAGTAGGAAAGCAGACTATGAACATTTTAAATTTAAGCACCTATTCTACGCATATAAAAATAGTGGGCTTATTAGCTATTGTTATTTCAATAGCTGCGTGGAGCACAGATTTATTAGGCATTGTGTATGCGTGCCCCTATTGTAGAGTGCAGCGCTCAGTAATAGGCCTGTTAGGCTTATTATTAATAACGCCTGCGGTTACACACTGGATAGGCAAATATTTCGCTTTAGTAATTGGTTTTTTTGGCGCTACAGTGGCCGCTAATCAGCACTTTATGGGCTGGAAAAAAATATCAGCAGGCACCTTTGAATTTAAAGATAACCTGTTAGTTGACCCATTTATTTTATCGGCCTGTGCACTAACAGGTATTATTGGGCTCACTTATTTAGCAGTAACAGCCGCAAAGTTACCTGCTAAAACGGTTTAACATTAAATACCGTAGCTAAAACCAACAAGGCGCACTTTTTATTAAAAGTGCGCCTTGTTTTTTTATATATAAATTTAATTTAGTTACGTTAAATCTGTTTTTTCTACGCGCTTAAAGCAATCTACTTATTACCACCTATCTAAAAATAACTCACAGGCTTCTAAAAGCTTTTCCCGTGCAATGCCGTCTCTTGATTGAATAGAAAGGCCATTAATAAAGGTATCTAAAATTAGCATAAATTGCTCTACGGGCATTTCTTGTTGCCACTCTTGCTGGGCTGTTCCGCGCTCTATGCATTTTACAAGCGCTTTACGAATGTCGTTACGTACCGACAGTGCCATTTGCTCAACTTCTTTATTTTCGTCGCCGCAGTTTAAGCCAGATAAAACAATCATGCAGCCCGATGGTTGCTTCGTTGAGGTTTGCATATGAATGGTTTTAAACACCATGTTTTTAATCGCTGCTTTTGCAGGAACCGACTCGTTTTCTAGCTCCGAAAAGGTCTCTCCACAGGTGCTGGTATAAAGTGCTAAACATTCACTGTATAGAGCTTGCTTTGAGCCAAATGCTGCGTAAAAACTCGCAGATGAAATATTGCCTAACACTTTGCGTAGCTCAGCTAAAGAAGTGGATTCGTAGCCTTTTTGCCAAAACAAATCCATTGCACTTTTTATTGCATCTTCACGGTTAAACTGGCGTGGGCGTCCGGTTCGGGCCATATAAATCACCTCAAGTAAGTAAATTTTAAATAAGTGTATTGTTAGTTAAAACACTCAAGCCCGAAATACTAAGTATTGTCGGGCATTGTGCTGATCATATCATAAGTTTTAAATACAGTTGCTGTGCTAAGCACCTAAGCGTGTAAAGTATTGCTCTACATCTAGTGCAGCTTTACACCCAGAACCTGCAGATGTAATTGCCTGCCTATAATGGTTATCGCTTACATCACCTGCGGCAAATACGCCGGGAATATTCGTTAATGTTTCACCATTTTCAAACCCAGAATACACATTAATGTAGCCATCGCTCATATCAAGCTGATCTTTAAAAATATCTGTATTAGGCTGATGCCCAATGGCAATAAACACCCCATTAACGCTCAGTGTTTCTCTATCTTGCTCCGGTAACGTTGATTTAATAGTAATTCCTGTAACGCCGTTAGCGTCACCCACTATTTCATCTACTTGGTTATTCCACTTAATAGTTACTTTACCTTGCGCTACTTTATCAAATAGGCGCTGTTGTAAAACCTTTTCGGCACTGAGTGAATCACGACGGTGAATAAGCGTAACGTGCGAGGCAATATTAGCTAAATATAAAGCCTCTTCTACAGCGGTATTACCACCGCCAACCACAGCTACGCTTTGGTTTTTATAAAAAAAGCCATCGCAGGTTGCACATGCCGATACACCCTTACCTTTAAACTCGGTCTCGCTTGGTAGGCCAAGGTACTTTGCCGATGCACCCGTAGAAATAATTAACGCATCAGCTGTGTAAGTTTGCTGCCCTTTAAGCACAAATGGCCTTTGCTGCAGGTCAACATGTGTGATGTAGTCATGCACGATTTCGGTATTAAAATTTTCAGCATGTTCTTTAAACTGCCTCATCAGTTGTGGCCCCTGAATACCCGTTGGGTATCCTGGCCAATTTTCAACATCAGTTGTTGTTGTGAGTTGCCCACCCACTTCAAGGCCAGTAATTAGTAATGGTTCAAGGTTTGCTCTAGCTGCATAAATAGCGGCAGTGTAACCAGCAGGCCCTGAACCCAAAATTATCAACTTTCGATGTGTGCTCATTTATCACCTCTTTGGCGTACTAATCTTTTAAAATTAGCGCTTGTAGCTCTGGCGCAGGCATCATACCTACAGAGCGATTTATTTCTTTACCGTTTTTAAATACAACCACAGTAGGAATACTTCTTACCGCTAATTTGGCTGCAACTGATGGAAAATCATCAATATTAAGCTCACCCATAATAATATTTTCATCAGCGAGGTTATCGGCTACTTGCTCGTAAATAGGCGACATCATTTGGCATGGAGCACACCACTCGGCCCATAGTCTTACAACTAATTTGGCGTCTTTTTTGTTTAGCGATTCGAAGTTTTCATCATTTAATTTAATTACTTGGTTAGTCATTTTTGGCTCCTAGTTAAAAGTAAAAATCGACCCACAGTGACACACCTATATTTCGCCTAACAGGTTATTTATATATGCAAACTACGCATAATAAATATCAGAGCTATAAACGTGTTTTAAAAAGATGCTATTTAAAATAAGAGGAACAAACTCTTAAAAATATCAACTTAAAACACATTACCCAGCACAATTGTGGATCGATTGATCCGAAATTTACACTCAAGAATAGCGAGTGTCAACAACTTATAGAACACTCATTCCACAAATAAGTAAAATTAACACTCAAAAAGCCGCACTCATAAATTAATTTGAAGCGACTTTGTTTTTATTTTTTAAATTAAAGCAATAGGTTATAAAGTAAAAAAACAACGCAGCTAGGAGCTGAAATTTAAAATAATTAATTTATGGTTTTTGAGAAAAGAGTAGGGAAGGTGAGCAATATACATTCTGAGGTTGTGAGTTTTTCTTAAATAATTTGAATAATAAATGCGATTTAAAAGCATAATAATGAACGCACATTGTATTTATTATGCTATTTGAAGGTTTAGAGGCCTACAACGGCGCTGCGCCTTTCCATTAAAGTTACATTGCGCCATACGCCATGCAGTTGGCCTAATTTTTCTCGGTTTCCAACTTGCCTAAAACCATTACGAGTATGTAGTGTAATGCTGCTTATGTTTTCAGGGAATATACTGGCTTGTAGCATCCATATACCGTTTTTTTCTGATTCTTTAATGAGTGCACAAAGTAATGCGTGCCCCAAGCCTTTACCTTGGGCTTGGGCTTGGTTTGCAACATATACACTTACCTCGGCAACGCCCGAGTAAACCTCACGGCTTGAACCCTAGATAACCCAGCCCAGCCAAGCACCTTTTCATCCTCAACTGCAACAAGACGACAACAGTTGAGCATAGAACTATTCCATTGTTCCCAATTTTTAGCTTTAGTTTGAAAAGTCGCATTGCCGGTATCAATACCTTGCTGGTAAATGTTTTGAACGGCTAAAAAATCGTTTTTTGCAAATGCTCTTATGATCACAGTATTTCCTTACAACTATTATTACTATCTAAAATTAGCGGCTTACTTATAAATGAGTTAACGGCTAATTTTAATAACCGCTAACATATCGTCTTCGTCCTCATCGAGGCCCACTTCCTCAAACCCAAAACTTGTATAAAAGTTTTTAGCAACAGGATTTTGCGGGTTATAACAAATCTCGATTTGTTCAAGCTTAGGAGTTGCTTTAATCTCTTCAATTGCCATAGCCAGTGCTTTGCGCCCAATGCCTTTATTTTGATAATACCAACTCCATTAAGTATGTGTTCTAAATTTTACGCCGAAAAAACAATTCAGTTCTAGGCGTAAATTGATGTAAATGGTTGTTCCCTTTACGAAATTTAAAACAAAGAAATGGGTTGTTTTAGCAAGTAAAATAGAGCAGCTATTTATTGGAGTTGGTATAAGTTTGATCTACCATAAAGCGCCAAATAGAAACCTTTTTAGGGGTTTCTTGTACCCACATAAAAAAGCCTACAGGTGTACTATTTAAGTAAATCGCTTTACAGGTATACCCGCTATTGTAGTGCGCCTCTACTAACGACCACATATTACACGCTACGTATTCTTCTTGCGTTTTAGTAACATCCAATTCGCATATGGCTTCATAGTTATCGGCGGTGATGTCTTCCAGTGACAGATTCATGTTTTTTCTTTAGAACAACTTTGTGCAATTAGTAAGCTATCAGTGTATGTACCTATAATAAATCAAATGAAGATATTGATTTTTATACACCCTATATTAGCCAAATTAATAATCTACAAGTCTATTTAAAACAAAAAGGCCGCAGTAAATAAATACTGCGGCCTTTGCTTTTAGCTAAACTTTTTTAAACGAGCTACGTTTAATAAGCGCCTGCGCTGTAAATAAGCTCATAGCTGTGGCTGTAAATCTCAAGGATGTTACCAAACGGGTCTTCCATGTAGATCATGCGGTACGGCTTTTCGCCAGGGTAGTAGTAACGTGGCTCTGGCATACGTTTTTTACCACCTGCAGCAACAATACGCTCCGCTAAGCCTTCAACATCTGGGTCTTGTACACAAAAATGGAAGATACCGGTTTTCCAGTATTCAAAGTTGTCTTTAGGGTTTTCTTGGTTTTTAAATTCGAAAATTTCGACACCAATACGGTCGCCTGTTGAAAGGTGCGCAATTTTAAATTTTTCCCAATTTGGACCAAATACATCGGTGCACATTTCGCCAATGGGGCTGTTATCTTCAGTGATCACGGTAGGCTCCATTATGGTGTACCAGCCCATCACCTTAGTGTAAAACTCTACGGCTTTTTCAACATCCGGTACTGAAATACCAATGTGCGAAAAACTACGTGGATATGTATGACTCATAATGCTTCCTCTTTAACGTGTGACTTATCTTGTGACTAGTTGATGGAGTTAGTTTACGAATTGACCAATATTAAGTAAAATTATCATTAATCATCATTTTGAGTACGTTTTGTAATGATAAACCCGACATGGTTAAACACGTTTTGTACGTTGGTTGAGGTAAATCATTTTACCCAAACAGCCGAGCGCTTATTTATGACCCAATCAGGCGTAAGCCAGCATATTAAAAAGCTAGAGCAGCAAGTAAACTGCGCGCTATTAGAGCGCCACGGCAAACAATTTACCCTTACCGTACATGGGCAAAACTTGTATCAGCAAGGCAGCTTGTTATTAAAAGAATGGCAATTTTTAGAACAACAATTAAAAGATGACTCGCCTTACAGTGGCCTAGTAAAAATACAATCGCCTGGTAGTTGTGGGCTACAATTTTATAGCCAATTATTAGCATTACAGGCTGAGCATACCGAGCTTAATATTGATTATCGCTTTGCACCTAATACCAGTGTAGAGCAAGCGGTGGCAAACCACAGTGCCGACATAGGCTTTTTAACCCAAGCCCCCACGCTTAGCGAAGTTACCAGCCATAAAATTGGCCAAGAAGCTTTATTATTAGTAACCCCCGCACATATTAAAAACCCAACATGGGAGGTTTTATGTGAGCTTGGCTTTATTGGCCACCCCGATGCAAAACACCACGCGCAGCTATTACTTAGCGAAAACTACAGTGAGTTTGAACATGTTGATCAAATTAAGCGTACGGGGTTTTCTAACCAAATAAGTTTAATACTCGAACCAGTAAGTTTAGGGCTAGGTTTTACTGTTTTACCTGCTTATGCGGTGGGCGCATTTAATAAACCAGCGCTTATAAAAACGCACCATTTAGCCAACCCAATCAGCGAAAATATTTATGTGTGTCATCATCGAAACAGGCCAATGGCAAAGCGCATGCACACGGTAATTGAGGCGATAAAAGCGGGGGAATAGTTTTTTTAAAAAGGCAGTACAGCCAGCTTTTATTTACTGTACTGCCTTTTTGGGTTTTAGCGTGTTTAAACCTTAGACATATAGGCGCTTACATACGCCTTATTTTTAAATACCAACCACAAAGTAAGCGCTATAAGGCCAATACTTAGCTGAATAACACCTAAGTTTTTAATTAATGTTTCTGCGTTAAGCGATACAAGCGCCATACCTATTGCACCTGCAATCATAGAGCAAAACTGAATAACGGCCACAGCAGAGCCCGTGTCCGTTGTTTGTTGCTCTAACATTAAATTAGTACCGGGCACGCGGGTAATAATAACGGTTAAGGTAGCTATTGCTGCTAATGCACCAAATACCCAAGGCGATAAACCGCCTATAAAAATGGTACTTATACCGCATGCTGTTAGGGTTAAAAAACTCGCAGTAATTATTTTTTTTATCGATACACGTTTAGAAAGCCGCATATAAATCGTTGGCCCAAACGAGGCGCACACAGCATTCGCTGCAAAGGCGTAACTAAAGGTTTGCTCAGACAAACCAAACCCATTGATATATACATAAGAGCCCGCCGCTAAAAACGACATTAACGCCATAGGCACAATAGTAAAAACAGCCAATAGCGATAAAAATGGCGGATTTTTAACTACTACAGCTAATCGCCCCCACGACTGAAAAACAGAGCCGGCGTAGCGTGTATGTAAGGTTTCGCGGTAAAAAAAGGTAAATAACATAGCCACCGAGCCAAACACGGCTAAAGCAGCAAACATCATATGCCAATTAGCAATTTTTAATAGCAATGCGCCCAGCACAGGCGCCACCATAGGGGCAATAATAACCAGCGACATAATAGTGGCGATAATTTTTTCTCGCTCGCGGCCATCGTACAAATCTTTTACTATTGCCGTGGCTACAACCGTTACTGCACTTCCGCCAAAGGCTTGTAATAAACGCGCGCCTATAAGCATTTCTACAAAATTAGATAACGCACAAAGCACACTGCCTATTACGTATATTCCAAGGCCCATAAGCAAAACAGGTTTACGGCCAAATTTTTCACTTAATGGACCCCAAAACAATAATCCTATGGCGTAGGCTGCAAAGTATACGCTAAGTGTTAAGTTAACCATGGCTTGGTTAGTATTTAGTTTCTCTACCATAGTAGGTAAAGCAGGAAGATATAAATCGGTAGTTAAAGGGGGAAATGCACT
>BJUT01000068.1 GCA_007988745.1 Pseudoalteromonas atlantica | reverse complement strand
TCCCGACGCAATGATAATGTCGCATTTGCTATGTGACTCTCTACCGCTGTAGGCACCACGACATCGCCAGGCTCCAAATACAAGAAAGCCCGACTCGAAAGAGGCGGGCTTTTTTACGTCTGCAAAAAAGTGAAATACCTGCCTTTACGTAATACCGACACGTTTTTCCACCCTCAAAATAGATCACATAATTAAGCGAATTGGTATTACAGTACACGCAAGTCTCTTAACTTAACTAATCTATTAAGGTGTATAAAAATAATAGCTTATAGTTCAGACTATTTTGATCCACACTCTTTAACTTTGACTATAGTTATATCTCATAATAATTATTCTGCAGAATTATAAAATGTCGTTACTTTTTAATATTCAGCGCTTTTTATCTAGGTTGCTGAGTGTCTATGCGAAATAAAATATTTCAGATATTCGTTTTAATCGTAAGCCTACACCATTTACCGGCTAAATCAGGTGAGTTTGATTTTTCAGGCTACGCACGTGTTATTGGTGGTTATTTAGATGAAAAAGATGTCGAATATAGAGGCTACGATGACAGTCTTAACTTTTCACCATCAAGTTTAATAGGTCTTCAAGCTGAGTATCAGTTTAATACAAATTGGTCAGTGACAGCACAAGGGTTATTTAGATCTGATAGCACAACGGTATCTGGTGAGAGTGGACTTGAATGGCTGTATTTAACTTATACGCCCACAACAAACCTACAGATAAAAATCGGTAAGCTGCGAACCCCATTTTTTACAATGAGCGACTTCTCTGATGTAGGGTTTGCATACCCATGGATCAATCCGCCACAACAAGTATACGACACGTACTTATTTAAAACATTTAATGGTATTGATGCTATCTACAAATTTGGCTCACATGACTTTGATATCAGTATTGAAGGGTACTATGGCGAAGAGTCGGGAAGTATTGGCATAGGCCCTTTTAAAACAGGTTTTGAGGTGGATAATTTAGTGGGTGTAATAGGGAAGTTGAATATTGAAAATATAGAATTTAGGGCTTCAAGGTATAACGGTAACATAGCGTTAGATCTTAAGTCGATTAACCAACTACAAGATATTTTAGAGAATTTTAATTTTAGCCAAAGTGCAGCATCGCTGACAACGCAGGGCAGTGCACATGCAGATCAATTTGGTGTTATTTATGATAATTTAGATTATTTTTTTAGAGGTGAGTGGGTAAAGATTAAGACACAGTTAGATATAATTCCGATTATACAAAGCTATTACTTAACCGTAGGCTATAACGATGCACCTTTTACTTATCATTTAACCTTTGCGGACAGCGATGTAGAAATTAATGCCAATCAGAATGAAATCCCTATTGGTGCTAATGTAGAGCTTGATCAGCTGGCACAGGCTTATAACAACGTGTTTGCAGAGTCGGCGCCCGACTCACTAAAAACATGGACACTTGGTATACGATGGGATGTGCTACCTAATCTGGCATTAAAGGCGGAAGTATCTGCTTTAGAGGGCGATGAGGTTAGTAATTCTTTTTTTGTTATCCCTGAGGATGTTAGCTTTAATAGAAAAACGAATCTTTACCTTATTGGCTTAGATTGGGTATTTTGATGATGTACTCTAAGCTAACTTACGTGATTAGACATATAATACTGCTGTGTATTTTTACTTGGTCATTATTGTTTATCAGCGTACAAGCCTACGCGGATAATAGCCACACAAGTAAAGTGATCATTGTTGTTAATACGGCCAATAAAAACTTAGCTTTGAGTAAGCAGCAAATTCGCCATATTTATATGGGCGGCGCGATGAGTAATCAATTTAAAGCAGTAAATTTACCCGCCGGAAATCCGTTACGAATCGACTTTAATACGAAATTGGTTGGCTTAACCGAATCGAGAATTCAGGCTTATTGGGCTCAGATGAGATTTACAGGGCGTAGCAAGCCACCCGTAGAATTTAGCTCGACTAAAGAAATTATTGCGTATTTATTGAAAGAAGAAAATGCAGTTGCTTATTTACCTGCTGATACAAAAATTCCGGACGAGCTAACTGTTGTAACGCTAACGCCTTAATTTATGGTTAACTAGTAGCGCTGACTTATTTTAAAGTTAGCGCTTTAAATGCCTCTTTTGCTTGGGCTTTAGCTGCTGGAATGTGTGCTATGGCTACAGGCTTTGCAAAATAATACCCTTGCATTTCATCACTGCCATTTTCAATCAGGTAGTTAGCCTGGCTGGCTGTTTCTATACCCTCACTACATACTTTTAAGCCTAGGCGTTTACTTAAATCGAGTATGGCCTTTAATACCGCCGCATCCTTTTCTGAGCTGTCAAATTGATTAACGAACATACGGTCAATTTTGATGGTATCGATATCTATTTTTGTCAGGTAGCTTAGCGATGAATAACCCGTTCCAAAATCATCAAGGGCTATAGACCCACCCATTTGTTTTATTTGGTTAAAGAATTCATTGGAGTTTTCAAAATTATCGAGATAGCTTGATTCGGTTATTTCAAACTGGATATTTGCAATGTCGACGTTGTATTTAACCAATTTATTTTTTACAACATCAATAAAGTGATTATCTTTAAGATCATGGCTCGATAGGTTTAAAGAAACGAGTACATGGTTACCTATAGTTTGCTTTAGTGTGGGTAAATCTTGAAATACCCTGGAGACAACCCACTGCGTGATTGCTTTTATTTTACCTGCTTGCTCTGCAATGGGTATAAATTCGCCTGGTGAAATAAAGCCAAGCTCTTCACTGTGCCACCTAATAAGGGCTTCAAGGCCATTAGCCTCACCATTGGCAGCTATTTTTAACTGATACACAACTTCAAACTCATTTTGCGCAATCGCATGACTAATTAAATTAGCCACTTGAGCCATTCGCTTGCTGTTTTCTAACATTTTTCTATGGAAAACGGTGTACGACCCTTTACCTTTTTCTTTTGAGGCATACATTGCGATGTCTGCATTACTAATTAACGTATTAATATCAAACTCTGCCTCTTTAGCGTGGGCAATACCAATACTTACCCCGGTGGGTATATCCCACTGGTTAATAGTAAAAGGCGTTTGCATTGAGCTGATAATTTGCTCCGCAATATTAATAACGTCGGTGTAATTATTTATATTACGCAGCATTATTAAAAACTCATCACCCCCTAAGCGTGCAATAACATCGTTTTCGCGTAAGTGCTTTTTGATATTACTGGCTACCGCCTTTAAAAGTAGGTCGCCCGTTTCATGGCCAAGTGTATCGTTAACACCTTTAAAGCTATCTACGTCAAAAAACATAATAGCTATATCTTGATGATTATTTTTACAGCGTGTTAATTCTTCTTTTAGTAAGCCCATAATAAACATGCGATTAGGTAAGCCAGTTAATATATCGAAGTTAGCTAAGTGCTCCATTGATTGCTTTTGCTTTAGTAGTTGTGCGGTGTTTTTTTGATTAGTGAGTACTTGGGCATTAATAGTGTTAAGTAAGTTATTAATATCTTTGCCAAGTTGCGATACTTCGTCGTTGCCCGAGCCTTGGTATTGGAGTTGATAGTTAGTTGTTTTTTCTACTTTTTGTGTGAATTTAGAAAGTTTTAATAGCGGGCTTAATAAATGTTGGTATATCCAAAAAGAGATGAGGATGGTGATCACGATACTAAAAATAACGATAGGGGCTGCACTATAAAATAAGCTCGCTTTGCTTTCATTAAGGGGCTTATTAAAATCCTGAACAATTAATAAGTAGCCTACAGGGAACTGCTCCTCACCAATTGTTTTTAAGGCAACTAAGCCTTGGTTAGTAACACTAACGGTACGGGGCAAACTTTGCGGTTTGATGCCCTTTAGCTGTGGAGAAAAATCCTCGAACTTTAAGTAATTAGGGTGCACGTAGGACTGTATTAGCTGCCAATTACTATCAAATACATTTACAAACTTTATGTGCTCGTACCTATCTAACCCCAAAAGCTCAGTTGTAATAGAAAATAAATCTATCTCTTGCGACATAACACGTAACAAATTATCTGAAATATTTGATGACATAGCATCGAGGTTTTCTTCAACTGATTGGCGGTATAAATCCTCGTGCTCATTAATAGCTAAATAAAAAACAAAACTAGCGCTTAGTACGATTAGACAAGTCGTAATAATAATAAATTTGTTACGAATACTATGAAACATTTAGACAAATCCCTTCTTACTGTCATGCTCTTTCACTAAAAGAGTTATTACTTATTGTTGTTATTTATTAATAGAAGGCTTACGCGTAGCGCTGATGTTATTTACTAAATTTGTAAGTAAAAGAATGTGTTTAAATTCATAGAGTAACTATAGCTGGTTATTTTATTTTAGGCAGACTTACTTTGTTGCAATTTCATTCTTGGCTTAATAAGTGACCTGTGTAAGACTAATGCGGTTATTTATTAAATCAGGTGACATGAATGTCGAATATAAAAGCTTGGAAACTTATGAGCCTGTTTTGTTTGTTTGCAGTGCTTATGGGTTGTCAATCTAAAGAAGAGCAACTACAACAAACAATTCAAGAGTCTATTAAAAAGGCAGATGTTGAGCTCGCACAGCTTGGTACCGCGCTTGATAATGGAACCATACGTAATGCTGTATTGCTTAAAGAATATGGCAAACTCCTTAAACAGCAACAGCCAGAACTTAGTCAGGTTGTTGATGTAATTACCCTTGATGCTACAAGGCAGGGTGCCCTTTACAGTGGTTTAACACAACGACTTAAAGATATTAAAGGCACTTATTTAATTCCTCCCTACGAAGACACGCTACACAGTATTGATTTACTACGTGAGGCGGCTAAGCCTACGCTGTTTTCTGATGCGTTAACGGACCCGATTAATATGCTAGCGGATATGTCTAAGGGCAGCCTTGCGCGCGTTGGTGCTATTAGTAAAGAGGCAGAGGGCGCAGGCGAGGGTAATCAATTGGTGGGCAACCCTAATTACGGTAACTGGCAAACTAATAGTAATGGTATTAGCTTTTGGCAGTGGTATGGCATGTACCGTATTTTAGGCGATGTATTTGACCGTGTTGAATACGGACGTTGGAGCAGCCGCCGTAAATATAGCTATTACAACGATTACGGCCGCTATCGTTACTCAAGCCCTAAACAAATTAAAACGCAAAGTGCTTTAGAAACACGTACGCGTCAATCGTACCAACGCCAAGGCAAACAGTTTACTAGCCCTTATGCGAGCAAAAAAACGGGTGCCTCGGGTTTAAGCCGCAGTAGTTATACACCGCCTAAAAGCCGCAGTAGTTACTCGCGTTCGAGTAGTTATAGCAACAGCTCTGGATCGGTACGCAATAGCGGTAGCAGAACCTCTCGTGGCGTGAGCCGTGGTAAGTAAAGAATAAGTTGGAGTTAGAAATATGTACGAATTTAATGGAATAACTACGTGGTCGCTACAAGCTTTGGCGATTGATTTTGCAATTATCGTGTTGTTATTTGTAAGCCTAAAATACATTAAGGGCTGGGTTTCAAACCTTCATGCAAATGACGAAATAACAGAACGCGATAACTTTGCTTTTGGTATTAGCTTTGCGGCAGGCTTAGTTGCACTTGCCATTGTATTAACGGGTGTGAGTAGTGGCGCCTTTGCTGCGTCGTTACAACAAGAAGCCCTGCAAATGCTAGGCTATGGTGTATTAGCCATTGTACTGATTAAATTAGGCCACTTTTTTCAAGATAAGGTCGCGCTTCGCAAAGTCAGCCTGCACGACGAAATTGTAAAAGGTAACGTAACGGCCTCTATTATCGACTTTGGTCATGTAGTGAGTGTGGCTATTGTGATTCGCTCTGCACTTTTATGGGTAGCAACAGAGGGTTGGCACGGGCTGCCTATCGTTATTGCTGCCTTTATTATTGGCAGTGTTGCACTACTGCTTGTAAGCAAATACCGCGTACAATTATTTAAGCGTACCAATAAAAGCGGTGATTGTTTACAACAAGCTATTATTGATGGCAATTTAGCTGTAGGTATACGCTACGCAGGTTTTTTAGTAGGAAGTGCCTTAGCTATTACTGCGGCATCAGGTATTGCACCGTATGCGGCCGATAACATTAATGCTAGCCTGCTTTATTGGGCTATTAGTGCGATTGTAAGTTTAGTGGCATTCATCATTTTGCATTTAATCACCATCAAAATAATTTTATCAGGTTGTGATATTTCAGATGAAGTTAACCGTCAGAAAAATGTAGGTGTAGGTGCTATTTCTGCTGCAGTGTCGTTTGCTGTCGGTATTACTATGGCAACCTTACTAGGCGCATAATCAGTGTCATCAACTACAACTAGCCCAAGTAAATCACGTTTACTTGGGCACGATATTTTACTAATAACTGTTATGGCCGTACTCGCTGGGTGCGGCCTTATTTATGAATACTTACTTTCGCATTACGCAGGGCGGGTACTGGGCTCTGTAGAGAGTGCTATCTATGCCATGATTGGCACAATGATAGTTGCCATGGGCTTAGGCGCATTTTTAGCCCGTTGGTTTAAAGATGCCTTTACCGCCTTTGCTTGGCTTGAAAGTATTATTGCCCTGGTTGGCATGGGCTGTATTTTGGCAATAGCCGGTGTAATTGCTGTAAGTTATTCACTTCCTCATTTGTTTTCTAGTATTTTTAATTTACCTCCAGATGTTGTGCTCAATGGCTATTTATTTCAAAAGCTGCAAGAGTGGTCACGCTTTTTACCTTATGTGTTTGGTTTAGTACTGGGTTTATTTATTGGTATGGAAATACCGCTTATTGCACGTATTCGCCAACATGTGTACGGGCGTTTTTTAGAAAACAATGCAGGCACTATTTATGGTGCCGATTATATTGGCGCGGGTATTGGTGCGGCTATTTGGGTAAGCATTATGCTGGCGATGCCTATAATGCAAGCTGCAGCGTGGACAGCTCTTTTTAATATACTGGCAGGGCTCGCCTTTTTATGGCGCTACCATGCTCATGTGCGCTTTGCTAAGGCACTTCTGATCTGCCATATAGTGTTACTGGCACTGTTTGGGTTTATTTTAGTGATGGGAAGTAGCTGGATGAACAGCTTAAGTAATGTACTTTATAAAGATAAAGTTATTTACTCACAAGCAACTAAATACCAGCATGTAGTATTAACCGAGCGCTTAAGTAAAAACCAGCCAGCGCCTATTACCGACTTGTATTTAAATGGGCGTTTACAGTTCTCGAGTATTGATGAGCAAATATATCATTCAATGCTGGTGTATCCGGCAATGCTCGCATCAAACCGGCACGATAGCGTATTAATTATTGGTGGTGGCGACGGGCTTGCCCTTAGAGATGTTTTAAAGTGGCCAGTGAACGACGTAACGTTAATTGATTTAGATGCACAGCTGCTTAATTTATTTGGCCATAAAGACGGTGATTTTACAGCGCCTGAGTCTATAAGTAAGCGGTTATTAGCGCTAAATAAACAATCGATGTTAGACCCACGCGCCAATATTATTGTGGGAGATGCGTTTTTAGAGGTTGAAAGGCTCCTTGATCAAGGTAAGCAATTTGACACTATTTTAATTGACTTGCCGGACCCTAATCATCCCGATTTAAACAAAATGTACAGCGACTATTTTTATAACCATGTACGTCAATTGTTAGCTCCCGATGGCGCAATGGCTGTGCAGTCTACCTCGCCTTATCATGCCAAAAAAGCATTTTTAAGTATTGCTAAAACGGTAAAAGCGGCGGGTTTTGATTATGTTGAGCAGTACCAGCAAAATATTCCTTCGTTTGGGCAATGGGGGTGGACAATAGCCACTAAAATGGGTCAACCAGCCAGTGGGCGAATTAAAAACATAAGCGCTATGCCGGTGCCATCAAGGTGGGTAAGTAAAGAATATTTATTAGCCAGCTTTGTATTTCCTAACCAGTATTTTGAACAAGTTAAAAGTATTGAGGTCAATAGGTTAGGTTCGGGTCAGCTATATGATTACTACCGTAATGCGTGGCAGATAGAAAGCGAATTGTATAAAAATTAATAAAACACGGTTGACATAATATGTCGACCGTGCGAATCTTAACTCAGACATAATATGTCAAACAGCAAAAAGGCAGAGACATGGAATTAAATGAACTTTCAATAAAATTAGCTTCTTTTGAAACAGAAGGCGCTAACTTTGAGTCTTTCTTGATTGCCAACCCTGGTGAGCAAGATGTTTTACAAGTCATAGTTGATGGAAACGATGAACTTCCAATTTTTGTTACGCAAACACAAGAGCAGTTGTTATGTATTAGCTATTTGTTTGGCGAAGATGAAGTAAAAAGTGAATTACGCAACGAGTTAAACGAAACACTACTACGTTTAAACGTGCCAATTCCACTGAGTGCATTTGCTAAAATCGATAACAAATACGCGATTTTTGGTGCACTGTCGGTAAATTCATCATTAGATGATATTACCCACGAACTAGTGACACTAGCTGACAACGCTATTGACGCACTAGAAGCCGTGACCTTGTATTTAAACGATTAGTAACTAGTTAGTGGAGTTAAGATTATGAGTATATTAAAAAAATTATTTACAGCAGTACGTGGCGGCGCGCGTGAAGCGGGCGAAGCAATTGTAGATGCAAACGGCATTCGTATTTTTGAACAAGAAATAGCAGATGCGCAAAATGCACTTAATCGTGCCAAAAAGAGCCTTACAGAAGTAATGGCTAAAGAAATGCAAACTAAGCGTAAAATTAGCGCAGTTGATGCATCAATTGCTGAGCACGAAGCATATGCAGGCCAAGCACTTGAAAAAGGTAACGAGGCCTTAGCATTAGAAATTGCCGAAAAAATTGGCGACTTTGAAGCTGAAAAAGCTGAAAACGAGCAAGTATTAGCAGGTTTTAGCAATCATATTGTAGCGCTTAAACAACAAGTTAAAGACGCTGAAAAGTCAATTAAAGAAAACCAGCGTCAGCTTACTATGGTTAAAACCACAGAAAGCGTACAGCAAGCAACAATGGCGGTTAACAGCACGCTTAATACTAATAGCTCGTCTATGACATCGGCCCGTCAGTCGCTTGAGCGTATTAAACAACGCCAGCAAGATCGTAGTGACCAGTTAGGCGCTGCTAAGCAACTTGAGTCAGATACAAATGGCGACGATTTAAAAGCAAAAATGGCTGAAGCCGGTATTGGCGATACAAGCCCAAAAAGTGCCGATATTTTAGCGCGCATTAAAGCCAAGCAAAACGGCTAATAGTTCGTACATTTATAATAAAAGGTAATTAAGCGTGGCTTAGTTACCTTTTTTGCTTAAGGGATGCCTCATTATGTTTAATTTTTTCAAATCTAAAAAAGAGCCAGAACGTCAGCTTAACCATGCAAGTGAGCTTAAAAAAGGTGACATGTTTAGCGTTATCGATTCATTTGCGTATCCGTCGTGGTTAAAAGGGCAAACGCTGCGTGTTATTGATATTCAAACCTATCAATATCAACACAGTAGTGATACTGAGTTTGTGCTAGAGACGAACAGCGGACAGGTGGTATTTTTACAAATTGAGCAAGATGATGGCGAGCAGTGGGCTAATTTTTCAATCAAAATTCAGCGTGACGACGTAGAGCAAATATTTGGGCTAGACGAATTTGCACGTATTTTTGATGAAGAGTCGTTAACTCATATACAGGTACAAAATACGCCAGAGCAGTTTATGCAGTTTTTAGCTAAAAGCTATCAGCAAAGTGAATCGCCTTATGTGTGCTATTTCCATAACAAAGATTTTCGTGGCCAGTCATTACCGCGCTATGAGCAAGAGGGTGGCGAACTTTGTGAAATGATTTGCTTAGCATCGCCAGACGAAGGGCATGGCTTAAATATTGAAATATGGGATGGCGGTGAGACCGAAGTGTCACTAACGCTAACACGCCCAATTACCGATATAGTCGACTTGTTTCCAGGAGATGCGAAGTGAGTGATGCTAAAGACAAGTGGTTACGTCAAGAGCAAGCCGTGCGTGCCACACAAATGGCATTTGATTTAAGCAGCGAAGTACAAAAGTCGATAAAAAAGCAGGCCATTGACCAAGAGCTTACGCCCTCAGATATGATCCGTAAAATTTTAGGCTTAGATGTGAAATCTAAAAAAACACGTCAGCGCCTATCGTTTAATTTAAACGATGATGAAATAGCCCAACTTGCAACGCGGTTTAATGTCCAAAGTGATGATAAGCGAGCCGTAAAGCAACAAGTAGCAGAGCTATTAATTGCTTATACTAAAAAAAACACTAAGTAGTTAATTTAGATTTATATGAATATTATTTTAATTGCTTACTTAATTATTTTTGCTTTATTTGGCACAGCTGCAAGTTACTTTGTGCGATTTATTTATGCGTACTGGGTAAAAAAAGAAATGCCAATGAAATATATTGTTAAAGCAGGAATTTGTGTGGTGCTGGTGGTGGTTATTTCAGCGTTTATACCTTTTATAGGTTAACGCTGAAATTGGCGTTTGCGCTATTTTATATCAAATGCCTGGCATTGCTGATTAATACACAGGGTTTGTACCTCAAGTACCGGTGAGCAATCGGTTAAACCTTGCGCTGTGTTTTGCGCTTTTTGTTGTTGTGTAATTTTTTGGGCAACTTCTTCGGCGTGCTCTTGAGAGGTATTAAGCGTTGAATACACAACATACTTACTTGGCCCACCACATGCTCGTGCACCTACTTCGAGTACCTTACATTGAAAGCTCGCGGTGCAACTATTATCACTAACAATGTTATTAAGATCGTAGTTCAAGTCAGACAAATTCTGATTTTGCTCAGTACTTGATGATGTGTTTGCACAGCCGCTAAGTAATAGCATAGCGCTGGTGGCAACACTCACAATTGATAATTTAATTGCTGATGGTAAACAACTCATAACCTTGTCCTTAAAATACACTTACCGCTGAACCTTCAAGTTTAACACATTTATTTTCAACACACTGCGTGCTTGGAGAAGTTAAATGTTGGCACGTGCTCATCATTTCATTTTGTGTGTTGTAGGCTTTTTCAAGCGTTGTTATTTGCTTTGCAAGCGAACTGACTTGCCCCTCTTTAGCTGATTTTGTTGAGTAAACAACATAATCACTTGGTCCGCCGCAAGCTTTGCTTCCTACAGGCATAACCTTACATTGTGCTGAGGTATCGCACTGTGTATTGGCAATTAACGTATTAAGCTCGCTTTTTGCGGTTTTAATGTCGTTAAGTGATACTGCTTTTAAAGCGGTTTTTATGGGTTGTGATGCATCAGTAGGGGTTTTGTGCTTGTTTTCACTGCTGGTTTGTTGAGGTACTTCTTTATGCGGTACTTCTTTAAGCTCGTTCACCGAGTTAGTTGGTGCATCTTGCGATGTTGTTTCGAGGCATGCAGTTAAACAAAGTGGTAAAAGTAGGGCTAACAGTGGAGTACGCATAACAAACCTTGATAGTGATGAATTATTCATCACTATCATACACGGTGCATTTTTAACGGCAATAAAAACTATATTATCAAGTAATTAAAGCCGTTTTTGTTTTACCTTTATAAACCGCCTTGGGTAAGTTTAGTGGGGTTAAGCAGTGTTTCTAATTCACTGCGTGGAAGGTCGGTTTCTTGCTCTGCGACATCAATTATTGGGCGGGCTTCTTTGTAGGCTTGCTTCGCTATTTTGGCTGCTTTTTCGTAACCGATCACCGGGTTAAGCGCAGTCACTAAAATAGGATTTTTGGCCAGTGCTTTATCAATATTGGTTTGGTTTACTTTAAAACTCGCAATGGCTTTATCTGCCAATGCTTGGGCGCTATTAGCAAGTAGCTCAATGCTTTGTAAAATATTGTGCGCAATAACAGGTAGCATGACGTTTAGCTCAAAATTACCCGCTTGGCCTGCCACGGTGATGGTTGCATCGTTACCTATAACTTGAGCGCTTACCATGGCTGCCGCTTCTGGGATCACCGGGTTTACTTTACCCGGCATAATCGATGAGCCTGGTTGCAGTGCTTCAAGCTCTATTTCGCCAAGCCCGGCAAGTGGGCCTGAGTTCATCCAGCGTAAGTCATTGGCTATTTTCATTTGTGCTACAGCGAGCACTTTTAGCTGACCTGAGAGCGCTACAATGGCATCTTGCGAGCCAATATTATAAAAAAAGTTACTGCTTGGCTTAAAGCTTATACCCACATTTGCGCTTAAGTTTTTAGCAAACTTTGAGGCAAATTCGCCATCAGCATTAATGCCCGTGCCAACAGCTGTCCCGCCTTGGGCAAGCTCACATACTCGCTCTAAGCTATGGCGAATGCCTGAGGCTGCATTATTTACTTGTGATTGCCACGCGCTTAGCGTTTGCTCAAACGTAACGGGCATGGCATCCATTAAATGCGTACGGCCTGTTTTAACTATTTTGCCAACGTCTGCCTTTTTTTGCTCTAAACTCTGCGATAGTTTTTCAAGAGATGGCAGTAATTCATAAACCACGTTAATAGCACTACTTAGTGCAATGGCTGTAGGCACTACATCGTTAGAGCTTTGCCCCATATTTACATCATCGTTGGGGTGAATTGGCTCATTACCAATGCGGGTTGCAAGCGTTGCGATAACTTCATTCGCGTTCATGTTCGAGCTGGTGCCTGAGCCAGTTTGGAAAATATCAACCGGGAAGTGCTCGTAATGCTCGCCATCAATAATTTGTTGGCATGCTTGCTCAATAGCGTTGGCTTTACTTTTACTTAAGTGATTTAGCTCAAAGTTACTTTGTGCTGCAGCTTGCTTAATGTATGCAAGCGCTGTTACAAACTGTTTTGGCATAGTTAAGCCGCTAATAGCAAAGTTGTTAACTGCACGCTGGGTTTGCGCTTGGTATAGCGCATCACTAGGGACCTGTAATTCACCCATGCTGTCGGATTCGGTTCTAAAATTGCTCATAAGTCGCTCCTTAAAAAGGGTTAAATTCGTGACTGAGTACGCGAGCTTCGCGCTCAAGTTTTAAAAATTTTTCAGTATCGTTATGTGCATAGTAAAAGCGTTTTAATGCCAATAAGGGTTTATATAATTGCTCAAGGCACTGCTTACGAATGGCATTGTGTATTAGAGGGTCGCACATTTTATTGATAATTTCATGGTGAGTGCGTAATAAATATAACTCTTGTAGTAAGGGATTACGCTGTTTTTCAAAGCTTTTAGCAACGTTTAAAGCGGTTTCTATGTAGTGAGCTACCACCATAGGCGCATGTAAGCCTGGGCGTAAGCAGTTACAAGCAAGTTCATGATGATAAGGCTGTAATGCCTGAAAGGGAGACATAAAAAAACCGATTTAAGTTAACGATAATAGTTATCATTACATTTAATCGGTTTCAGTGTAAACAGTTATTATAAAAATTATTTGCAGCGTTTAATTGAGTATCAATTATAGCCAAGAATGAATATTTGGTCTGTTTCATGTTTTTTTAGCGCCTGTTGATTTTGGTTACAGTGAGAAAGTAAGTCGATTACAGTGGCTCTACTATCACAGGTGCTACTTGGTTTTTCGGTGCTTTTTTCTGTCACTGAGACCACAGCGTCTACAGCGGTGTAAGGGGGAGTATGCATAATTTTATCCTCGTATTTAATATTGGTAATACACCCTACTTAGGGTTGATTTAATTAAAGCATAATACATACCATCGTCTTGTTTTTATTTTAGTGCCATGAATTAACTCACTTTTATAAATTATCTATAAAACTTTAATTGTTCAGTGCCATTTTTTTGCGTTAATGTTGTGCAATAAATTTCAATATTGGTGCAGGTCATGATCAAACCTTTCTCACAAGCGTGTGAAAACAATAAGGGTCCTATTTTAGAAGTGCTTAAAACGGTTTTTAATAAGACAGAATCGGTACTCGAAATAGGCTCGGGTACGGGGCAGCATAGTGTGTTTTTTGCTGAGCAATTACCGCATTTACAGTGGTATACAAGTGATCGCCATATTAACCATGAGGGCATAAATTTATGGCTTAAGGAGGCAAATTTAACTAATTTACACGGCCCTCTTGAGCTTGATTTGAATTATGCATGGCCGGTAAATAACGTAGATGCTATTTACACAGCAAATACGTTTCATATTGTAAGTTGGCAGTTGGTTGAGCAATTTTTTAAAGGGGTTTCAACGCACTTAGTAAGCCAAGGTGTAGTGTGTATTTATGGCCCTTTCAAATACCAAGGGCAGTTTACAAGTGCAAGTAATGAAGAGTTCGATCGCTTTTTAACACAGCGTGACCCATTTAGCGGCATTCGTGATTTTGAGGCCATAGAGCAATTAGCAACACAAGCAGGCCTTACACTCATAAGTGATACAGCTATGCCAGCTAACAATCAGTTATTGGTTTTTAAACGGCAGTAAATCAGCGCACTGTGTTTTATAAATTGTCATATGTTGGCGTTCTCGCTTTAGGTAGTCGTTTATTGCTGCTCTAAAGTCGGGTTCAACAATATAGTGGCTGGAGTAGGTAAAAACAGGCTCAAACCCACGAGGTATTTTATGCTCACCTTGAGCGCCTGAGTGAAAGCAATGTAAGTTATGCTTAATCGCAAACTCAATCCCTTGGTAGTAACACAGCTCAAAATGAAGGGAGTCTATTTCTTCGCTGGCGCCCCAATAGCGGCCATACAAGGTGTTTTCACCTTGTAAGCTTAGCGTTGCTGCCACTATTTTGTTGTCTTTTTTGGCAAGCATAATAATTAGCTGATCGCCCATTAGCGCCTGTAATAAAGTAAAAAACTCAATATTTAAATACCCTAAATGCCCAGAACGTTTTAAATAAGTACGCTGATAAAACTCACAAAATAGCTGCATTGTTTCAGGGCTTAGGTGCGAGCCTTGCAGCCATTCAATGGTAATATTTTGCTGTGCTATTTTAGCTCGCTCTTTTTTTAGCGTTTTTCGTTTGCGTGCGGTGAGTGTATTTAAAAAATCGTCAAAGGTTTTAAAGCCTTTATTAAACCATTGAAACTGCACGCCTACGCGCTGCATTATTTCGTCAGTACACAGGGCTTGAGCTTGAACCTTTGGGCAAAAGTTAACATGCCAGCCAGACCAACCTTGCTCCACACTGGTTAAATTTAATTGCTTTTTTATGTACTCGTATACGCTTTGTGTATTCGTATGTGCAATGGCAATACGCTGGCCTTCAATAGGGCTAAAAGGTACACCGCTTAGCCATTTAGGGTAATAGGCTAATCCGTGTTGCTCGTAGGCTTCTGCCCATGCCCAATCAAAAACATACTCTCCGTAAGAGTGGCTTTTTAAATACCCAGGAGCGAGTGCGACTAATTTGTCGGCTTCATAAATCGCTAAGTGCTGAGGCTGCCAGCCTGTCTCTTTGTTTACACAGTGGCTTTGCTCTAATGCATATAAAAATGCATGGCGGGTAAAAGGTTCATTACCGAATAAACGAGTCCATTCGTGTACGTCTATTTGGTTAATATCACTAAACCATTGGTGGGTAAAAGTTGCCATTACTGCTTACCTTGGGCTGCTTTATAGTGGGTGGTGGCGTTTTAAACTAAGTTAACACAAGCGCATTTATTTAGCGCATTATTGTATTAGTGCTCTTCAATTTCGGCGTATTGGGCTAAGCACGCGGTTAGCTTAACCAGTTCTAGCGGTTTTGCAAGATGCTGATTAAAACCAACGGCTTGAGCATGGGCTTTATCCTCAGGCATAACATCGGCGGTCAGCGCAATAATAGGCAGCTCTACCTCACTTTTAAATTGCCTAATTAGGGCAGTGGCTCTGTAACCATCCATTATTGGCATTTGGCAGTCCATTAAAATTAAGTCAAAGTGTTGCTCTTTTGCTATATCTACTGCCGCTTCACCATTTTCGACAATATGGGCAACAATACCTAATGAGCCTAGCATGGCTTTAATTACCATTTGGTTTACCGGGTTATCTTCTGCTACTAGCACTTTTAAAGCCGCCAATTTAGTACCCGAGTATACAAGCTCGGCTTGCTCTTGTACTGGGCTGGTGCGAAGCTCAACGTCAAATTTAAACGTAGAGCCAACGTTTGGTTCGCTCTGGAATGTGACGTTACCGCCCATTAATTTACTGAGCTCTTTTACGACTGTTAAGCCCAGGCCTGTGCCACCGTATCGCCTTGATGTTGATTCGTCTGCTTGGGTAAAGGCACTAAATAGCTTGGACTGCTGGGTAGGCTCTATGCCAATACCCGTATCTGTAACGGTTACGGTTATTTTAACTTTGTCAGTACTGATAAACTCTCCGCTAAAGTCTACCTCTACTTTGCCTTGCTCTGTAAATTTTATCGCGTTGCTGCAAAGGTTTAGCACTACTTGCTCAAAGCGTAAAGGGTCGCCTACATACCAAGTATCTACCGGAAGATGACTGCTAACCTGCCAGCCAATGCCTTTATTGGCTGCACTGGCCTCAAACATTGTGTTAATACGCTTTATAATTGCATGAAGGTCAAACGCTGTGCTTTCTAGCTTGAGCTTATGTGATTCAATTTTTGAAATATCAAGTATGTCGTTAATCAGGTTTAGTAAGCTTTTAGAAGAAGAGTTTATTTTGTCTAAGTAACCAATAAGAGTGTGTGCGTTGTCTTCTTTGCGCGCTAATGATGAAAAGCCAATCACAGCATTTAATGGTGTGCGTATTTCATGGCTCATATTGGCTAAAAATCGGCTTTTAGCCTGATTAGCTAAGTCAGATTGCTTTTTAGCTTGCGCAAGCGAATGGGTGCGCTCTGCGACTTTTCGGGTAAGGGCAATTTGTTGCTGATTAAAAAGCAGTAAAACAATTAAAATTAAGGCACATACCACCAATTGTAAGGCCATTAAAAACAGTGTTAATTGGTTATTATGGGGGGCAAGGTATTTCTCTTTTAAGGCTAAATGTGCATTCCATGTTTGCCCACCAAAGCTGAGTTTTAGTTTCATAACACGGCTGCCCTGAGCAATATTTAAACTTTTGCCGTAGTTACTATAAAATGCGGGCTTATTTACATCTTCATAGAGCGCAATAGAAAACATCTCTGATTGTTGCTCGTTAATCGCTTGCTCAATAATATTACGCACTAAAAACACACCTGTTGCGTATCCCTTTATAATAGCTTTTTGCTGTTGTTGTTCGTACACGGGGGCAAATAGCAGATAGGCAGGCTCAGGCTCAGCTGTTTGCACTAACTGAATAATTTTAGTGCTGACTGGCTGATACCTAATTGCAGGGTTTACTAGCGATGCTTTTCTGTCTGGGTTTGAATACACATTAAAACCAACCGCTTTTTGGTTGCCATTAAAAGGAGCAATGTATTTAACGATGACCATAGGATCGTCTGGCTCAAGGGGCTCGCCGACAATTTCAAAGTCTAGGTGGTATATATCGGCAACTTCTTGGGTAAACGAAGCTCGCTCACTTTGCGCTATTTTTTGATTCCACGAAAGCGCTTTAATAAACGAATGCTGTGCCAGTAACTCGCTGGCGTAGGCGTAAAAGTCTTGTTGGTTTAAATCAGGGTTAGATTGTACTTGGCTGGCTAAGCTTTGCACCGCTATTAAACTTTGGTTGATGTAGCGATATAGGCTATTTTCAATAATGTGAGCTTCTCGCTCGGCGACTTTAACGGTATTTTGTCTGTTTTCTTGGTTATAAAGCTGAGTAGTTACTGCAACAGATACAAATAAAATACTACATACCGCTAACGTAGGCAGCGGCGATATAGGCCTATTTTGCCCCTTAAACTGAGTAAGCACCAATAGCAGAGGAGTGGCAATAATTACGCCTAATGAGTCTCCTAGCCACCAAAATAACACATTTTGCCAATGATCTTTAATATCGTATGCGGAGTTAAATTGGCTCAGCGCAAAAACCCCAAAATTTGCTGAAATTAAACTAACCGCAATGCCCACAACAAAAATAAAATAAATGATACTTGCGCGTTTTTTAAAATACAGCGGGTGTCCAAGCCAATATTTAAGTAAACCAGCCCCCACCATTGCCTGCAATACAATGCCAATAGCAATATACATGGCTTGGCTGAAGGTATTGCCAACTAACACCATATCGTGAGCTGTGCTGTCAAAAATATTAAAGTTAAAAGCAAAGGCCGCTATAAAAAGCGCTGGAATGAAGCGCCACCACCACATATAGCATCCAACTAAGGCAATACCTGCAGGTAACCATACCGGGATAATTTGAGTATTAAAGGCGAGCTTAGTGAGTGAAATACCAATTAAAAAGTACGCTAATGAAAAAATTATGTAAAAGATAACTGAATGATATTTTGAGTTAAAATTTTTCACATAGCTCCCTGACTTTTTAAAAGTACTTAATTTTAAATATCAGTATAGCGAACAGTATGTTATTTGCGGTATTTTTTAATATATGTTGTAAAAGGTGTACCTTGCGCAACGTGTAAACTGCTTTTTTAGCAGTTAAGGTTGTTTGCTCAGCTGCTGTTTTTGCTGCTGTAAAATAGAGATTTGTTGCTCTACTGCGCTAATTAAGGCGTTATAGCGGTTTTGAATCGCCGTAGTTTTAGTGGCTATCGCATCGGCTATTGATTCGGCGCCCATTCTATTAGCTTGATCTTGAGTAACATAGCTGGCTTGTTGTTTGGCGTCGGCTAAGTCTTCTTTACAGTTTTTGATAGTAAGCTGGTGGCGTTTAATTTCACGCTCAATTTTTTTAATCTCAATGTAGTTATCTACAGAGGCACCAGGCATTGCGGGTGAGTTTGCATTATTGCCGTACTTATCGGCAACTAGTGGCTGTTTTAGCTTAATAACTTCTGCATTGTCAGCACAGGGTGTTTGGCTAAATGTAGCGACTCCTTTAATTGTGCATTTATAAACCGTAATGTCTTGGGCTGCGTGTGTACTTAAAGCCACAAGGCCTATTAAAGGTGCAATTAAACGAAACATAATTAAACTTACGTTAGTGGAGTTGTTATTAATAATGCCGTAACTACTCAGTGTATTCAATGTGTTTTGATTCACCTATTTTAATAAGAAATGGTGGAGAAGGAGGGATTAGCTTAATTACATCCATGTGATTAATTGCTTCGCAACGCCTGCGGCGGCTTAAACTGTTCCAGACATTTTATCGAACCCTAGCGAGGATTCTCACCCTCCTTGGATACATTGGCTGTTAAATTTCAGGCACAAAAAAACCGCAACTAAGCGGTTTTTGATAA
>BJUT01000067.1 GCA_007988745.1 Pseudoalteromonas atlantica | reverse complement strand
CCCACGTTATTAGAGCTAAGTGGAGGGCACTTAACTGACAAGCGGCTCAAAACCATTGCGGTGTGAGCTTAATGCTAAGCAATAAAATTATAATGCGTTAGCGATGCTTTAAATTGAGGGCGCATAATACGCTGATATAATTAAAATAATTATCCATAATTTATTTGAAACACTTTATAAAAACTATTAATAATGCAGTGCAATATTTAGGCAATAAAAAGCTCGGCGTATTAGGCCGAGCTTTAATGGTTGGGAGAGAAACTTTAATTATTTGGCAGTGGGTGCCGGTTGAATACTTATAGGCTGCGATTTACCAAGTAGCTTACGGGTAAGGCGCTTAGCGTCTTCTAGTGCTACGTATTGGCAAGGTATAAGTATTAAAGTAATTACCGTGGCAAATAGCACACCAAAGGCCAGCGATACCGCCATAGGAATAACTATTTTAGCCTGTAAGCTGGTTTCCATAATAATTGGCATTACCCCAATAAATGTAGTGATTGAAGTGAGCAATATAGCTCTAAAGCGCTTTGCACCGGCTTGCATAACGGCCTGTTTTACGGCCATGCCTTCTGCGCGTGCTTTATTTACAAAATCAACCATTACGAGTGAGTCGTTTACGACTATGCCCGCTACAGCAATAATGCCAAACATAGACAGCCCGCTCATGGTCATACCTAATATTACGTGACCAAACATTGCACCTACTACACCAAATGGAATAACCGACATAATAATAAGCGGCTGCGAGTAAGAGCGAAGCGGAATGGCTAATAAGGCAAATATAATCATCAGCGATATAGCAAAGTCGCGTAACTGCTCATCGGCGCTGTCCATTTCTTCTTGTACGCGTCCAGCCACATTACTTTTAACGCCTGGGTAGCTTTTAAGCAATGAAGGTAAATAGGTATCGCGAATTTCTTGTGCAATAGCAAACGGCTCAACTTGGTCAGTATTTACCGCTGCCCACACATTAACAGTACGGTTTGAGTTTTCGCGGCGAATACGGTTTACACCATCTACTAGCCTAACTTCGGCTACTTCGCTTAACGGTACTTCTGCGCCGGTTGGGGTAATAATACGCGCATTTTGAATGTTGCTAATTGAGTTACGCTCGCTTTCTGGGTAGCGTATCATTACTTTAATTTCTTCGCCTTCGCGTAAAATACGCTGTGCTTCTAATCCGTAGTAACTAAAGCTTACTTGCGATGCAACGTCGGCAAGTGTAAGTCCCATGCTGTAGGCCAGAGGTTTTAAATCAAGCTGTACTTCGTCGGTGGCACTTTGCAGTGAGTCGTTTACATCGCCTACACCTTCCATGCTTTGTAGTTTAGCTTTTAATTTACCAGCGACTTCTTTTAGCTCATCGGCATCTTTGCCTTGTAGCCTAAAACTTACGTCGCCGTCATCACGTCCGCCGCTAAAAATATTATCTTGAATATTAAGCGTTTTAACACCTGGAAGCGGGGGCATTTGTTCGCGCCACAGGGTGCTTAATGCAAAGGTGTCGATAGGGCGCAAGTGTGGCTCTACTAAAATAGCCATAATGTTTGCTTGAGTACGCCCACGTAAGCTTACCGATAAATCGCGGATCATGCTTTGGCCGTATTGCTCTTCAAGCTCTTTATCTACTTTGAGTAATACATCTTCAATTTTACGAGCCGTTTCAAGGGTGGCTTGCTCCGAAGAGGCCAGGTTCATTTCAAGCGTAATACGCGGAAAATCATGCGGTATTTTAGGGTTAGGCACAAACTTAACTAAGCCGCCTGCAAACATACCTGCACTGACTATTAATATGCATAAAAAGCCAATAATTACGGTATAACGATAATGTATACAATGACCTATAAAAGGCGTGTAATAGTTTTGTACAAAGTGTTTTAAGCCACTATCAACCACATTACGCAGTTTATGTAATGGGTTTTTAGGGTTAGGTTTACGTGGGTTCATGGCTGCAATATGCGCAGGTAATATTAGCTTTGATTCAATCAGCGAGAAAATCAAACACAATATAATAACCACACCAATGGCTTTAGAAAACGCAGCGCCTGGGCCCGATGCCATAGCTTGCGGTAAAAACGCCGCGATAGTGGTTAAAACACCAAAAGTGGCAGGCATTGCAACGCGCTTAACTCCGCGAATAACATTATCAAGGCTGTGGCCGTGTTTTTCTATTTCGGCACTGGCAGACTCACCCACGACTATGGCATCGTCGACCACAATGCCAAGTACAATAATAAAGGCAAATAACGACACCATGTTTATGGTGATGTCTAAAAAGCCAATTGGCATAAACAAAAAGGCACCTAAAAAAGACACCGGTAAGCCCATCATTACCCAAAAAGCTAAACGCAGCGGTAAAAACAGTGCCAGCACTATCATTACTAAAATACCGCCCCATACCATGTTGTCGATCATCATATCGAGTCGACCTTCAAGGTAGTAAGTTAAATCAACAATAGGGGAGAGCTTTACGCCTTGTGGAAGTTTCGATTGTTTTTCTGCCATGTAGCCTTTAAGAATTTTAGCTACATCGGTAATGTCTTGATCTTTTGAGGCATCTACTTCAAACGTGAGTGAGTTTTTACCGTTATATTTAGAGTAAAGTAAGCCTTCTTCAAAGCCATCATTAATCGTTGCTACATCGCCTAAGTTAATCTGTGCGCCATCGGCAAGCGTTATAAGCGGAAGCTTTGCAAATTCACCACCACGGTAGGCTTGTTTTTCAACACGCATTGAAATATAGCCAGTGTCAGAGCGAATTTGCCCTGCCGACATATTGGTAGAAAAATTTTGCACCGCACTTGAAACATCTCTAAAAGTTAGGCCATATTCACGTAGTTTGTCGGGGCTTATTTCTATGCCTATTTCGTAATCTAGGCCACTGTAAAAATCGACTAAATTAACGCCAGGTAAGGCGAGTAGTTCATCTTTTATGTCGTTGCCTAGCTCTTTAAGCTGGTAGTAACTCATGTCGCCATAAAGCGCGAGGATCATCACCTCTTGCTGAAATTTTTCACGTTGGATAACGGGGCGCTCCATTCCTGCCGGAAAGGTATTGATAGAATCAACTTGCGCTTTTATTTCGTCTAGGGCTTCTTGTAGGTCGTATTTTTCTTCTATTTCTACCCACGCTTGCGCATAACCTCGGTTAGAGTAAGTGATTAAACGTTTTATACCCTCGGTACCTTCAAGGTTTTCTTCAATTTTTATGGTTATGCCTTCTTCAACCTCTTGCGGGGCTGCGCCTGGGTATACCGCTTGAATACTCACCCAGTTACTTTCAAACTGCGGAAATGCCTGTTTACGAATTGTCAGCGCTGTTAAAAGCCCGCCAATAAGTATAAAAATCATGATGAGGTTTGCCGCCACTGGGTTACGTGCAAACCATGCAATTAAGCCTTTTTCTGAGGTACTCATGGTGTATCCTCTTTAAGTGCTAATTGCGTCACATCGCTTTTAGGCTCAGTGCCCTCCAGCTTAACCGCCATGCCTTCTGTTGGGTATTCAAGGGCAGAGGTAATAAGTTGCTCACCACTGTTTAAGCCTTGGTTTGCAATCACCATACCGTTTTGTTCACGTACAATATTAAGCGTTTTAAAACTCAGGGTGTGATCGTCGTTTAAAATAGCAATTTTGTTATTTTTAACTAAATGGTGCGGCACTATAATCGCGTTATCAAGCGCGCGGCCTTTTATGGTGGCATTTATATAAGAGCCAAAACGCAGTGGTTTGGTGTTATCAGCGTACGGAGTCGGTAACTGAGCAACTAAATAGCTCATACGGCTGGTTTGATCAACCACACCTTCGCTTCGTACAACCTTGGCTTGCCATGTTGTCTGTTTGCCTGCAAATTCAGCGTTAAGTGTAACCAACGCGCCAATACCGCCGTTATCTAAGTATTGCAGCTCTTTATCTGCAACCGGTAAACGCACCTCTGCAACTGAGGTAGCGCTTAGCTCGCCAAACTTACTACCCGCACTAACCACTGAGCCTAAGCTAATGGTGCGTTGGTTTATTATAGCGTCGTAAGGGGCTTTGATGTACGTGCGTTCTAAATTACGTTTAGTGCGTTTTACACGGGCTTGGGCAGAGCGAAAGTTTGCCATTTTTTCTGCAAGTTGTGGTTTACGTAAATAAAGCTCCGACGCAATTGCATCGCTTGAGTCTGATTTAATACGTTCCCATTCGGCTTTAGCTACGTGAGCTTGCGCGCGTTCTATTTCAAGCGCTGAACTTGCTTGGGCAAGGCCTGCTTCGGCCTCAATTAAATCGGCCTCGTAATCATTTGGATCAATTCGTGCTAAAATATCGCCTTGCTTAACAAACGCGCCTTCAACAAATTGTTCGGCTACTGAAATAACTTGCCCGCTTACTTGTGCAACCAGCTCTGTACGGTCTTTAGGTTTTACTACGCCGTACGATTTAACATCGAGCGTTATTGCATCAATGTTTACGTTTTGCGCAGCAACAAGTGGGCGAGTGTCTTGCTCTGGTTTTTCTTCTGGTGGCGTTTTCATGGCTGAAAGGCCAAAAGCGAGTGCAATCCCGGCTGCTAAAACCGCGACTGGTAATAAAATTTGTTTTTTAGTAGCCACAAGGCATTCCTTCATATATTTGGTGACAAGGCAATAATACGCAATAAAGTGTTTACAAGGCGTTTTAAGATGTAACAAAGCATTACATATGTGTATTACAAATAAATAATGGGCTAGGCAGGGTGTTAATTTAAATTCAAAGGCCTGGCTTTAACTAACAGAGGTATTTATGAAAACAGAGCCAATGGCATGTCGCTTAGGCTGCGGCGCATGTTGCATTGCCCCAAGTATTAGCTCGCCAATACCCGGTATGCCAAACGGTAAAAAAGCCGGAGAGCGTTGTATTCAGCTTGATAAGAACAATTTATGTAAACTATTTGGCGATGAAAGCCGCCCTAAAGTATGTAGCGATTTTAGCGCCACGCGCGATGTATGTGGGTCAACTAATGCAGAGGCTCTAGCGCTTATTACCGAACTTGAGCAGTTAACCTAGCTTACGAAGTTAATACACATATATTTACATTTATCTATTACTGAGTAATTTTTTAAGTAATTAAAAGTTGCGCCTTTCACGCGAGCAAGCTCTGCGTCTACCGCAAATGTGCAGATATATGGTTGTTTTGTAGACGTAAAGCTTGCTTACGTGACAGGTAAAACCTGTAAAAGTGGATTATTTACAAAGAGGGCAAGAGGCGCGGCGCTTTTAGAGGAAGAGATTAACTTTAAGCAATAGTTGGCTTTTGTTTTCTTATTTACTCCTCATTCGCTTCTCTTTGTGCAATATTTTCTGCCTAATATAGAGCTTTTATAAAAAACACAGCGTCTACAAACCAAAGTTTAAATTGAGTTTGTAAACGCCGCTTTAGTTTTACCAACTATACGTTGCGCTTAACGTATATTGCTCACCGCGCCCTGGTGTACCAGGTATTTCTTCAAACGACTCATCCCATACGTTATCTGCCGCTAAAGTAATAAATAAATTGCTTAACTGAGGCGGGGTTATTTTAAGCGTTAGCTGGGTAAAAAGCGCGTTGTCGTCGCCGTTTCTAAGGGCGTTTTTATGTTGTATACGCCATTCGTTATCTATTCTAAATTCTAAAATATCAGTTGGGTTATACACAGCGCCAAGTGTTAAACGGTGATCGGGGAAGTTTAACGCGTAAAAACTGGCATCAATATCGGCTGCGCCGTAGTTCTCTGATTTATGCAAATAGGTGTAGCTAGCAATAAGTTTTGCAGTATCAAAGTGCTTAGTCGCTAAAAATTCAACCCCTGCAGTATCAATATCAACGGGGTTGGCAAAGCGCGCCGAGGTAGAGTCAAAGTTAAAGGTCCAGTCGGTTAAGTTATTATCTTTTCGATAAAAAATAGCCGAGTTTAACTGCCAGCTTTGCTCTTCAAGTAGTAAACCTAGCTCTAAGTTTGAAGTAGTTTCGCGCTCAAGGTTGTAGTTACTTCTAAATAACCCGCCAGAATCGCTGCCGCCAATGGCTGTATAGCCTGCAACTTGGCTCGCCTGCGCGTACGATAAATAAAGGCTTTGCGCTGTGCCGTCATTATTTTGGGTATTTAAGGTTATATCACCAATGGCTGATACTTCAGCATCATCACGGTTTGTATCGTCATACGCAGCCCCTAAACGAAATATAAGCTGTTGATTAGCCTTTAGCGCCATTGTGTATTGGGGCAATACGCTCAGCTTATAATATTTTCGTGAGGTAAAGTTGTTTTCAAGTGTGGTTGATTCAATCGAGTCATCAATAAATTGTGCTGAGTAATTGACTGCAAATGCATTGCTTTGTGCATGGCGGCCGGAAAGAGCAAGTGACTTAACCTCGCTTTTATGAAACGCTTCGAATGCACTTGGGTTTTCGCGCGAGTAAATATAGTGATCGTCATGGGTGCGGTAATACGCCGATACTTCAAAATTACTGTTCTCAGCGTAATTTTGTTTGTGATTAAGCATCCAAAGGCGGGTTTCTAAATCTTCAGTTTCGTTAACGCCAAAGGGAGTGTATAAATTAGGCCAGCCAAAAAACTTATCCTGTGAGCCATAAAATAAATCGGTTTGGCTATTCTCACTTGCCAATTGCACGCGAGCTGAGGCGCGCGAAAAGTCATGGTCACCATTATCAATAGTGCCATCACTTTGCGAGTGAGAATATTCACCTTCAAAACCTAAGGTATAGCCAGCTAAGCTATCAAGTTGTGTGTTTTTAGCAGCATGAATGCTTTGAAGATTAAAGTCATTCGTACCAGTACCAAGCGATACACTACCGCCAGTAATAATCGGTTTCCAACCAAACGAAACCGTACCTACAGAGCTGTTCATACCGTACAGTGCGTTATCGGCACCGGTTAAAACTGCTGGGCCGCTTAGCATTTGCGGTGCAATGGGAATTTCAGCAAAATAATGACCAGATTGCGGGTCAAGCAGGGTAGCACTGCCTACTCTAAAGCCGGTGTTTTCAAAAATACCGCCACGAATAGTTACATCAGCTTGTGCCTCAGCCATATTTCGTGATTGAAGATCTACACGCGGATCGTATTCTAAATTAGAAATAGGCGAGTCAAATGTACCTACAGGCAGTTTATTCGCAGTAGGCGAAGCCTCCACTGTTATTTGCTCGATTGAAGACTCATCAGATAACGTATTAGCATAAGCAAATGGAGTAACGCTGCATAATAGTGCAGGCAATATAATGTGTGGTGTGCGGTTCATGTGTTTCTCGTCGTTTTTTATTTGTAGCTGCGGTTACAATTAATTTCAAAGCTCATATTTGAGCATGATAAAATAGCTAAATGTAACAGCAGTCATTTTGTGCGCGATTGTACATTAATTTGTTAATATCTGCATTTGATAATCATTCACACTTTTCTCATCAGGTAACATTTATAATGAATACTAAAGAACATAATACTATTTACTTTGCTGGTGGGTGCCTATGGGGCGTACAAGAGTTTATGAAGCATTTGCCAGGTGTTGTTAGCACACAGGCAGGGCGCGCTAATGGTTTAAGTAAAACTACAGATGGCGAATACGATGGTTACGCAGAATGCGTAAAGGTAATTTTTGACCTAAACGCCGTTAGCCTAAATAAGCTGTTTGACTACTTTTTTGAAATTATTGACCCATACAGCATTAATAAACAAGGGGATGACGTAGGCCCTAAATACCGCACTGCTATTTACAGCAAACACCAAAGCCATTTAGAGGCAGCAAACAACTATATCAAAAAGCGCAGCGATGCCGATAAAATTGTAGTACAGGTAGAGCCGCTAACTAATTACGTACCAAGCGATCCTGAGCATCAAGACCGTTTAACCAACCACCCAGATGACTATTGCCATATACCTTTTGAGTTATTGTATAAGTATAAATTGTCATAGAGTTATACTTAGATTACAGGTTACTCAGGCCTTTCAAAGCGATACAATTTAAACGAGCCAGTTTGAAGAGTTGTACCTTTGTGGTTTGAATACATATAGCCTTTGAGTTCTCGGTTGTCTTTATGAATAATTAGCTTATTTGCGAAGAGTGGATTGCTGGTAGTGATTTTCAGTACGTTGTCTATTTCTTGAATATCTTGTGGCATAAAAGTGGTGCTGATTATGTCATTGGTTCCACTTGCAAAATAGGTGAAATATGACTCTTTATTTGGGTGAAATTCAATACTTACGAGTTTTTGATTGCCGTCTAAATTTAATAATCCTACCCAAAAACCATATAAACCTGACTTTTCTATAGCTGCTAATTCATCTATTCTAGAGCGGTATTTATCTATAAATGTATGGACGGTAGATTGCCTTTCTTGTTTTTCCAACCGGTAAGTTTTTGACATGACAAAATCATCGTCTGCATTAGAATAAATTTCTAACACCTCAAATGAATTATCTAAATAACGGCTTAAAATTAATGTAAATTGCAGATGCTCTTTATTAGGGCTAATGAGTTTGATAGTGCAATTAATGCGATTGCATTTAATATCGTTATCATTAAACGCAATTGATTTATTTCTATGAAATGCACTGGCGATATTTGCAATGATTAAACGGTGTTCTCCGTTTTCTTTTATTTCCAGTACATTGTATTCGAAATTATCTTTGTAAATGCCTTGCCACAAACCTGGAGTTAATTTTAAATTTTCCGCATGTGCGGGGAGCGAAGCAAAAAAGACGAACAGAGTGACTGTAAAATATTTTAAAAATGCCAAGGTATGAGTCCTTTATTAACAAAAAAGCTCACATACTGTGAGCTTCTTAAAACTTACTCAACGCTAATTTTAACTTACTGCTGCTTTTGCGGCGGGAAGTTGCTTAAAATATTAGCGACTGTTTCTTTAATTGATGCTTCGCGTTGCTCAGGCGATTGTTTTTTCTTTAAACGGCCTTCTTTTGCGCCGCGCCATACAAGCTGGTTTGATTCGCGGTCAATAATATCAATCACCAAAGTACCCACTTCGTATTCACGGGCGCTAATATCGCGTTGAAAGCCCGTACCCCAGTATCCCCAACGTGCGCCGTAGCCTACGTTAAAGCTGTCTACTTCTAGCTCTTTATCTACCGATGCATGGTAGTTAACTAGTACGTCAGCTTGGGTTGGGTCTACTAAGCTCATACCTAATGTTTGGCTAAGCTCTTTATTAACGGCAGTACGTACACGTTTTTCCATTAAGCCGTTAATTTGGTAGTTTGTGGTGTCTTTGGTTAGGCTCGCGTTTTCTACCCAAGCAAATGTTTTAAAATTACTAAAGTTGGCTGATTTGTCGTAATCCCAGTCTGGGGTTTGCGTACAGGCTGTAAGAAATGTCAGCGCTGCAACAATAAGTATATTTTTCATTACCTTTGCTCCAATAAAATGCGTTAATTTAAAATAACACACATCGTTTAAATGTGTATTAGTTTAACGTCCTATATTTTAGTTTAGTTGGTTTGCCTTAACGGCCAATTAATTGTGTTCAACTTCAATCCAGTCTTTTTCGTCTACCCAGTTTTGGGCGCCATCTTTTACTGAACGAATAGGTACAATGTAATCACAGCTTACCTGCGGCTTAACCGAGGCAAAAATTGGCACAAAGCCAAAGCTCAGTGCCGTTTCTATGATTGCTTTTTGGTTTTGCGGATCAATGTCGGCCGCTTCATCAATATAAATAGGTATACGGTAAAGGTTTTGTTCCTGATCGCTTAATAAGTAACGAATAAACAACATGCCACATAATAACTTAATAGTAATCCGCGTCCCGTTTGAACCGGCTGAATCGATTTTTTCAAAGTGTTCGGTTTCACCTGCGCGGTTAACCACTTCAAAACGAATATCAAATAAATCAGTTAATGTAAGGCCTGCTTTGTCGGAGGCAAGTTTTATTAGGTGATCTTTTGCTTCGTTTACCGCGCTTTCGCTGTAAGGTTCTTGGCTTAATAAATCAAGGGTGTCGCCTTGTTCAAACTGATGCGACGTGCTGATAATGGTATCAATACTATCAACCAGCATTTTGCGCGGTATTACGTTAATTTTAAACGCTTGAAGGTTAGAAATACGGTGCTGGCTTATGCCTTTATTAAAGCTGTTCATTTCGCGGCGAAGTCGGTCTAAGTCTTCACGCAAGCCTTTAATTGTGGCGGCTACTTCGGTCAGGGCTACGCGGCCTTGGCGCTCAACGGCATCGCGTTCGTTATCAAGGTTATGAAACGCGCTAATAAGCTTTTGGTATTTAGTAAATTCGTCATTTTCGTTATCGAACTTAGTAATGCCTGCGTTATATACATGCAAATAGGTATTACGCACGTTTATGTCAAAGTTGCGCAGCTCTTGGCAGTCTTTATTATAGTGATGTACTAAGTCGCTTAAGTTATCAAAGTCGACTGTTATATCAATCATGTATGGGGTTACTTTACCGCTGTATAAATCGAGCGTGTGGTCAATTCGCTCGCTTTTAACTTGGCGTAGGCGCTCGGTTTGGCGATTAATTTGCTCTTGCTTAGATTTAATTAACGAGCGCCTGTCTGCAATTGAGCCACTATTTTTTTGAATGTCTTGTAGGTAGTCGTCAACTTGTTCGCGCTCTGCTAATAACTGCTCTTTTAGCATGGATTGCGCTTCTACCGACTGCTGCATTACCTCAAATTGCTCTAAGCGTTTTAGGGCGCTCTCTGCGCTCATTAGCTCATCGTAAAGTGCATCTTTTTCTTTTTGTTTATCGGCCACGTTAGCGGCTACTTCGCGCTGTTGTTTAAACTCTTTTAACGAGCGTTCCAGCGCGTCTAGCTGAGCGCTAAGCTGGGCTTTATTTTCGCCGCTTTGCATTTGCACTGGCGAAAGTTTTTTAAGTTTAATGCTTGCCCCTGGCAGGGTTAGTACACCGCCTTTAACGTTTTCGCTTAATAGCGATAAAAATTCCCCAAAGGCGTCTTCATCATCAATGGTTATATCGCCATTGCTGGTGGTGGCAAACGAGAGAATATCGGGGTTTAAAATGCGCGATATTTCTTCTACCTCTTTAAGTGATAGGTCTTCGCGCATTCGAGTAAACAAATTAAACTCAAGGTTTTTAAGCTGCAGTTTTAAGCTTTTAATTTGCTTTTGCGTTTCGCTGATGCGGTAATCAAGCGTGTGTAGGCTTTGCCCTTGTGCGCTGGTAATAGAGTGCGAAAGTGACTCGTAGTCTTGCTTAAGTTGGCCAAGGTTGGCTTTAAGGGTAGCTTTATTTACCAGTTCAAATTCGCTTTTAAGAGCGCTGTAATCTAAAAACCATTGCTCAATTTGGGTTTGCCTGCGCTCTATATCGCGCGATTGCTGTACGTATAAGCTTTGCTTTTGCTCAAACTCGTGTTTTTCGTGCTCTATGTCTTCAAGGGCAATGGCTAGTTCGCTTAGTTGCTCTTCTTGGTAGGTATCAAAGTCTATTAATGCTTGATCAATTTTAGGCGCGTAGGCCGCTAACTTACCTTTAAGCACGGTTTGGTTTTCAAGCATAGATTCAAGCGCTGTTATTGGCTCTTGCATTGATTCAAGCGCTTTTAATTCGCGTTTAGCACGATTTACTTTATCAAACGAGCGACGCCATACTTCGTAAAAGTCCACTTTAGAGTTAGACATATGGCGTTCAAACACACGCAGCATAAAGCGTTTAACATCGCTTGCCCCCAATTTGTGTAAGTTAAGAATACGCCTAAAAATTTCTTTATAAATGGCGGAGTCTTGCACGTTATTAAGCGGGATCATTTTTAAATTAATGTCGCCGTCAAAAGGGGTTGCGCCGCCGGTAAGCAGGGCGTTTAGCTCTTGTGCTTTAAGCTCTATAGGGTTGTAACCTTGCGTTTTTAAATGATTAAACAGCTTGGTAAACTTAATAATGGTATTACCTTGCGTGTACTGCGCTAAATCAAGTTTGCCTTGATAACAAAAGTACTGGTGCGCGTAACCGGCTATTTTACCAAGGCCTGCTACACCAATAACCACCGAGCCATGGGGGAGGTTGGCTTCAAGTAAAATGTACGACTGATCTGATGAAAAATAAAATTTACGGGTTTCATCTAAATCGTGCCCGTCCCATTCGGTTAGGCGCAAATCATTTATTAGCGGAAATTGCAGGGCGTTAATAACCGAGCTTTTACCGGTATTGTTTGGTGCACAAATAGAGCTACTTTTATCAAGCGGAATAACACACTTTGCATAGCCTGCGGTATTAAGTAGGGCGAGTTTACTTAGTCCGTATAAGTTTTTCATTGCTCGTCCTCAGTAATGTAGGTTTCTTCGTTTACTTCCATAAGTGCATCAATATAGCGGTGAATAGGCGCTTGTAGCATAAAGCCGCCTTCTACTTCGCGGGCAAGGCCTAAACGTACCATGCGCAGGTATACGTCTTTTCGTAAATCTGAGCCCGAAAATATCTCAAGCTGATCAAACAAGTGTTTATTAATTTGCACTAAGGTTTGCATCAGTTCTAAGTCGTTTACTTCATCAAATAGGGCACGCATTGGGTCTTTACCCGTATTGGCAAAGTGCTCAATTAAAATGTAAATAGTCAGTGCAATAGCACGGGATATTTTACCCATGTTTGGCGTGCTTTCGTCGCTGGCAAAGTAGTAAAAGCCGCGGCTATCGTGTTTTAAATCGTGGCCAAGGGCGCTAAATAAGGCGCTATAAGATTCTATGTGCTGGTCAAGCTCTTGCCACATTACGTTGTCTTGTTCGCAAATATGGTAACCCGCACCTAATTTTTTATTAATGGCTTGTAGGTGCGTAAGCTCGTCTAAGTTTATATGTGTCATGTGTTACTCGTCTGCCTGTGTATCTGGCTGAGGCGCAGAATTAAATGGGTATAACGAAAAATGCTGGCCGGCAATTTTTACGCGTGTTTTTTCATCGCTTTGGCTAATGTGAATTTCACTGTCGCTGACTAGTTTTTGATATAAAAATAGCATTTCGTCGGCGTCTAATTCTGGGTAGCTTTCATCTAAAAATTGAAGCAATGGCTGGGGCTTTTTACGCTTTTTATTAAAGCGTTTTGCAAAGCTTGTTTTAACATCGTGGTAATCAGGAATGTTTGGCGTAACAAATGCCGGCACGTCTTGTTGCTCTGGGAGCTGGTATTCTTCGTGTTCAAATTCTACCAAGCTTGCCATATAGGCAACTATATGACGCTGCTGGCCAAGCGAATAACGCTGCGCATCGCTTACAAAATTTGGTTGTACCGTGCTTAGCATGTTGTCTACGCCATTTTTACGCACAAGGCCAAGCACTTTGGCTGCCTGGCGGGTAATTAGGTTATTACGGCGTAGCTCTTCGCGCAGTGGCATAAGCATATCGGCACTTTTGCGTAAGCTTTCTCGGCCAACTAAATGCATTTCGAGTATACGAGTACGCAATTGCTCAAGCATACGTTTGTCGCTGTAGGCTTTGCCTGAGCGTTCAATGTGCTCTATTTGCTTACTTATTTGTTGCTCAATAAGTGTAAAACAAGCATGAAAGTCACCGCGAATATCGACCATTTCAAGCATCGGCTCTATGTATTCGTCAAAGGCTTCTATTACCGCTTTGTAGCGCTTTTGCAAAGATTGCACCGCGTGATCAGATTTAGCTTGCTCAACAATGTTTAAAATTGCGTTTTCGTTGTGCGCGTAAAGCTTCATTATTTTACGCACCCGATCATCCATAATGCGGCTATAGCGGCGTAAATCGTCAAAGTCTTCTATTTCGCCGGCATTATCTAATCGGTTTCCTAGGCGTGCTAAATCATCAACCAAAACGCTAATTTCTTGTGCTAAACCTAGGTGTTCTTCTTGTAATAAAAAGGTCGCAAAATCGGCAATGGCGCGGTTTATTTCAAGCTGGGATGATTTAGCCAATGGAATAAGTATATCTTGATTGAGCAAACGATTTGTTTCTTTGTAAATGCGCTCGTTTGTCCATGTGGGCTGTTTTTGCTTAATGGCGTTTTGCACGTCTTTGAGGCTAAAGTCGGCCATTTTAAAACGTTTAAATAATAGCTCTAAAACACCCCAATGTTCGCTAAGGGTATTAAGCAGCTTTTTAGCTGGGATCATAATGCGGTGATACATCCTAGTATTGAGTTAACTACGCTTAAAGCAGAGCGTAGTTTTTATATTTTATAATAAAAAGTACTCGTTATTAACTGGCTTAATTTACACATTTTTTTAGCTGGCGTACAGGCGAGTTACATTAAGCGCTGTAAAAGTAGCCAGCAATATAAACCTTGGCTAAATTATTCGCGTTATATTAACTAAAACACCTTGACAGCTAGACGTCTAAACGATAACTTTCAAAGCCCCGCTACACTGTGGGGTTTTGTTTTATTAGCCACAGGTTAATACAACATTCAGAAGAGGTGCGATACTTAGGTATTTAATGGTAGGTGACGAACGCCCATAACCATTAAAGAGGGAAGTACTCGCCGAGGAAAACAAGGTTACGTCAACCGAGTTTTTCGGTTTATGGGGCTGAATCCCCAAAACTGTCACCAACTTAGGTGGAGAGCTTCTGGCAGCGGACACATCTTATTTGCATTCCTTTGCCAAGTTCTTCTTGTTTTTTAGCGGTTTGGATACCGCGAAAGGAGACGAAATGACTACCCAATCAGTGCCACAAACAGTATCAGGCGCAAAATCAGATTACATCGTTGCCAAATTTGGCGGAACCAGTGTTGCAAACTTTGAAGCGATGAGTCGCTGTAGCGAAATTATTGTTGCAGATAAAAGCGTACGTATTGTAGCTGTGAGCGCCAGTGCCGGCGTAACTAACCACTTAGTTGCACTGTGCAAACCCGACCTTAGTAAAGAGCAGCGCCAAGCACACATAGATGGCGTATTGGCTATTCAACAGGCTATTTTAGATGAGCTGTCGCTTGATGCCGATTTAGCGGTGGGTTTTAACGAGACGTTAAAAGCGTTTCAAACGTTAGCCTTTGAAACACTCACTACTGATCAACAACACGATGAGCTGCTTAGCTTTGGCGAGCGTTTATCGTCTTATTTATTTGCTCAAGTGCTGCGCTTAAAAGGCTTAAATGCAGATAGGTTTGATGTGCGCAAAGTGCTCAAAACCGACAGCCAATTTGGTAAAGCAACGCCCGATATTGCGGCCACTGCACAAGCCGCTAAAGATCTGTTAATTCCGTTATTAGATGAGCAAGTAATAGTTACACAAGGGTTTATTGGTAGTGATGAATTTGGTCAAACCACAACGCTTGGCCGTGGTGGCTCTGACTACAGTGCGGCGTTATTAGCAGAGGCTATTAACGCTAAAAGTGTACACATTTGGACCGATGTAGTGGGTATTTTTAGCACCGACCCGCGTTTATGCGCTAAGGCAACGCCAATTGCCCGTTTAAGCTTTGATGAAGCCGCAGAAATGGCGACATTTGGCGCAAAAGTATTGCACCCTGCAACTATTTTACCAGCAAGCCGTAGCCATATTAATGTATTTGTAGGCTCTAGCCGCGAGCCAGAGCGCGGAGGAACGTGGATTGAGCGTGAAAAATCGCAGCAGCCAGGTATTCGTGCCGTTACGCAGCGTAAAAACCAAATATTGCTAACGCTTAAAAGCCCAGAAATGTTATTAGCAAGTGGCTTTTTGGCCCGTGTATTTACTATTTTAAGTGAATTTAATATATCGGTAGATTTAGTTACTACCTCAGAAATTAGTGTTGCCATTACGCTCGATAACGCGCCTAATGCCTCGCGACCTGAGCTTGAGCAAGCGTGTTTAGATAAATTGGCCGAATTTTGTCATGTATCGGTTGAAAACAACTTAACCTTAGTGGCGCTTATAGGGTCTGAAATACAGCTACGCCAGCACGAAATGAACCTAATGAACGTACTAAAAGAGTTTAATATTCGATTAATTTGTCATGGTGCAAGCAAGCACAACTTATGCTTTTTAGTAGAGCAAAGCGAGTCAGATACCGTGGTACAAGCAATACACAGCCGCTTATTAGAAAGCGCTGCCTAAGCTTTTAAAGCCAAGTTATTAAGTATCCAAGTTATTAAGTATAAAGCACCGCCAGTCGGTGCTTTTTTTATGCGCCACGCTTATATCAAATTCCTTATTGGCAACCGTTATGCTGTTACTCGATGCTGTAAGGTTTAACAAAGAAAATTCATCAAATACATTTGGGCTAAGCAATTGCGCTATTGGGCGGCTAGTTGCTTTAGCGAGTGCCTCTTTTAAGGTCCAAATTCTAAAAAAGCTCTGAGCTTGCTCTTTTATAGCCAAAGGCGCGGTAATTAAGGCAATTTCAGCCTTATGATAAAAATGCTTAGCGAGCTTTTCGAATGGGCGTTTTAAGTTTATTTTTTCAATATCAAAGCCAAACTCCGCCTTAGTAACATTAAGTGCAACGCCAACTAAGCCATGTGAGTGCGAAATACAGGTATTAATAACGGTGTGGTTTATATGGAGCTGCAGTTTTGAGCACTCTTCATTAAAGTGGGTGCTCATTTTATTAAGCGGTATGTGCGCATATTGGGGCTGAGTATGCTTTGCAAGTTGCTTTAGTAATATACGCGATGCTAGGTATTCTTGCTTTGCTTGCATGCGTTTACGACGATTTATAACGCTTAGCTCAAATGGGCTTAGGTACTGGGTTAAATCAAGGTGTTCTACATTAAGTGTGTTGGCATTAAACACTAAAATAGTATTGTTGCTAGGGGGTAAATCGCTATAAAAAGAGGGAGCAATACTTAGGGTGTTTTTAAAAAAGTGGTTAGTCATACGCGCTTAAAATAAGTGAGTGCTGTAATTATGAGCGGTTAACAGCGCTTATTTATGCCAAAAGCAATTTTATTACTCAGTTGGCATTAAATATGGTTTAATTCACAATAATCAAAGAATAACAGAATTTGTAGATGTATGGCACAAGTGCGTGATGGATTTCAAAGCCGTTTTGGTTTTGTTTTAGCCGCTGCAGGCGCAGCAGTGGGTTTAGGTAATATTTGGGGTTTTCCTACGCAGGCGGCCAACCATGGTGGCGGTGCATTTTTATTGGTTTACTTTGTAGTTATATTTTTACTTGCGCTACCTGCGCTTTATACCGAACTTTATTTAGGCCACCAAGCGCAAGCAAACCCGGTAAAAGCATTGGGTAATGCGTGGCAAAATACCAACAAAAAAGTAGGGGCTGCCGCAGGATATATTGGCCTTGCGGGCGCTGTGGTTATGCTTAGCTTTTATTCTATTGTAGCTGGGTGGATGCTCTCTTACGCGATAGAGCCTATTACTACATTTTTTGGTTTTACCGCCGCAAGCGAATTTTTACACAGCGACTCTATGGTGCGTAATTTTATATTTACGCCGCTTATGCTTATTTTAACCGCCAGTATTATTTTAAAAGGGGTTAAATCAGGGATTGAAACTTGGTCACGTCGATTAATGCCATTGTTATTGGTGCTACTAATAGGCTTAATTTTTTATATAGCCAGTTTAGAAGGCGCCAGCGAAGGGTTTGCTGCTTATTTAATTCCTAATTTTAGCCAAGTGCTTGACCCAAATTTAATTATTGCTGCAATGGGGCAGGCGTTTTTCTCGCTCTCATTAGGGGTTGGCTGCATGATGATTTATGGCTCGTACCTGCAGCCAGATGCAAACCTGCCAAAACTAACTGCAAGCGTTGCACTACTTGATACCAGTGTGGCATTTTTAGCAGGTTTACTGATAGTGCCTGCAATTTATGTAGCGCAACATAACGGGGTAGAGGTGTTTAGCGGCGGAAAACTTATAGGTGAAGGGCAGCTTATATTTGCTATTTTACCTGAGCTTTTTAGTACCATGGGCGAAATTGGTTTACTAATTGGGTTACTGTTTTTTGTACTTATGTCGATTGCATCGGTTACATCGACTATTTCTACCACAGAAATACCGGTAGCGTTTTTAGTAGAAAACCACCGCGTAGAGCGTACTAAAGCAACGTGGGCCGTTAGCCTAGTGGTGTTAATATGCGCTAGTGCAATAATATTAAACTTTGAGTGGTTATTTGGTTTAGTAATCATGCTATTTACTCAGTACCAACTTCCACTTATGGGGCTGTTTTATTTTATAACCGCAGGTTGGATGTGGAAACGCGGTAATAAGCTTCATAAAGCTAGCACCGGCACGCATTACTGGTTTGCTCAATACATTCGTTTTGTGTGCCCAGTATTAATGACTCTTGTTTTTGCAAACGTTGCGTTTGGCTAAAGTATTTTAAGCTTTACCCGTTATGTAAATAGCAAAACGGGTAAAGCAAATTAATGGGCCGCGGCTTTATAAAACCTCATTGGTTAAAGGTCTCTGTTCATTAATTTCTATTGCGTTTTGTATGGTGGTATTGGCAATTTCGCTAAGGGCTTCTTGAGTAAAAAAGCCTTGGTGGCCAGTTATTAATACGTTTTTAAAACTAACTAAGCGCGAGAATATATCGTCTTGGTTTATTTCGTCGCTATGGTTTTTAAAAAATAGCTCTGACTCCTGCTCGTACACATCAAGCCCTAAATACCCTAGCTTTTTAGTTTTAAGCGCATTTATACACGCTTTACTATTAAGTAGCGCACCGCGCGAAGTGTTAATTAGCATTACCCCAGGTTTCATTTTATTAAATGCATCGGCGTTTATTAAATGGTGTGTTTGCTCATTCAGGGGGCAGTGCAGTGAAATTATATCGCTTTGAGTAAGCAGCGAATCTAAATCGGTGATGGTGTAATTGCCAGGTGTTGCATAAGGGTCGCACACTAAAACATGCGCGCCAAAGCCATTTAAAATATTACAAAGGGCAAGGCCAATTTTGCCACAGCCTATAATTCCAACTGTTTTGCCGTGTAAGGTAAAGCCTAATAAACCGTTTAAATCAAAGTTGTCTTCGCGTACGCGGTTATAGGCTTTATGTGTTTTACGGCTAAGGGTAAGCATAAGTGCAACACAGTGCTCAGCTACGGCTTCTGGGCTGTATGCGGGTACTCGTAATACCTTAATGTTGTGTGCTTTGGCAGCCACTAAATCAACATTATTAAACCCTGCGCAGCGAAGTAAAATAGTATTAATTCCTTGCTCAGCAAGGTGCTCAATAACGAGGGCGTTAACCGTGTCGTTTACAAATACACACACAGCATCAAACCCTTTAGCAAGCAGTGCTGTTTGCTCGTTCAGTGCTTGCTCAAAGTAACAAATCTCTATTTGAGGGTGTTTGTTAATATTGCGCTCAAAAAAAGGCTGCTCGTATTTTTGCGTACTAAAAAAAGCAATGTTCATGTTATTTACTCCAAAGCCTAGCTGTTATACCAATGCGCATAATCAAGTGATCTATTTTGAGGATGTAAAAACGCGTTGATAGTAAGGCAAAAAATT
>BJUT01000066.1 GCA_007988745.1 Pseudoalteromonas atlantica | reverse complement strand
GGGTGTGGTGTCGTTTGTATCACCCACGGAATCAATTACTACTGTAGGCGCTGCAGTATCTATGACGCCTGTAGTTGTGGCTGGGGCTTCATTTCCAGCTGCATCAGTGGCTGTGGCCGTTATTGTAAACTCCCCCTCAGCAATTGCAGTCGTCGCACCTACTTGCCAAGAACCATCTTCTGCGACAACTGCCGTCAAGGTTTGCGAATCACCATTAGAGTCTGTTATTAATACAGTGATCAAGCTACCTGGCTCTACATCAGTTGTGGTACCACTAAATACAGGTGTTGAATCGTTAGAGTCAGTAAAGTCATTTACACTAATAGTTGGTGCGGTTAAATCTATAGTGCCAGTTTGTGAGTCTTGCGCGCTATTACCAGCACTATCACTTACATTTGCCACCACACTAAACTCACCCTCAGCTAATGCTTGTGGGACATCTATACTCCATGTGCCATCACCATTTATAGCAGTGACAAATTGCTGCTCAGCGCCAGCATCATCAGTCACAATCACTGTAACCACACTACCCGCTGCTAAACCTTGAGTAGAGCCGCTTATAGTAGGCGTTGTATCGTTTGTATCACCAATATTATCTATAGTTACGCTAGGTGCGGTTAAATCTATGGTGCCAGTAACCGTCGCTGTACTGCTATTACCTGCTTCGTCACTTACACTTGCAGTAACTGTAAAGTCACCTTCGCTAAGCTCATTAAGTATATCGGCGCTATAGCTTCCATCGGCATTAGTAACCGCTGTAATAGTTTGTTGATTACCGTCACTATCGCTTATTAATAAGGTAACCTCAGTACCTTGGGGTACATCTACTACGCTACCTGTCACACTCGGTGTTGTATCGTTTGTATCTGTAATTGGGTTAATAGTAATCGCAGGATCAGTTAAATCAATTTCCCCTACTTCAGTAGCAGAGGCTGTATTGCCAGCAGCATCGGTTACTGTTGCAACCACCGTAAATTGACCCTCTACCAACTCCTCGGTTGCTTCGATTGACCACGACCCATCAGCATTTGTGGTTACTTGCACAGTTTCTGTTGCGCCATCGCTGCCTGTAAAGGTAACAGTAACAACCGCACCTGCGTCAACATCTTGCGTAGTACCGCTAATTGTTGGAGTGGTATCATTAGTATCAATAATAAAATTAATACTTACGGTTAAATCTACATTACCGACCGTACTTGCTTGTGCCTCATTACCCGCATCGTCTATAACGGCTGCAACTACGGTAAAATCCCCTTCAGGCAGAGGCTCTGTAACTTGAGCGCTCCAAGAACCATCTTCTTGCGTGACCGCTAAAAGATTAAAAGTACTGCCATCACTTGCGGTAATCGTTAGGGTTATAGTGGTACCAGCAGGCACGTTACCGGTATTACCACTTAAAAATGGCGTGGTATCATTTGTATCTGCAATAGAGTCAATTTGAATAGAAATAGGGGCAAATGTAACTTCACCACTTGTTTGCGCGGATGCTTCGTTACCCGCAGGGTCACTCACTGTCGCGGTAACACTAAACTCTCCGCCAGGAATAGCGTTGGGCGATTCAACACTCCACGTGCCATCAGCCTCAAGTGTCGTGGTTAAGGTTTGTATATTACCGTCGCTATCGGTTACTAAAACAGTAATTAAAGAGCCCTCTGGTGCCCCTTCAACACGGCCTACAAAAGTAGGCGTTGTGTCATTAGTGTCTGCAATGGCCGTAACCGTTATCTCAGGACTAGTTAAATCAACTAACCCTTGCTCTACAGCTTGTGCTTCATTACCTGCAGTGTCGGTCACGGTTGCATTAACTTCAAACTCACCTTGTGCTAAAGGTGTAGAAACACTTACAGACCAGCTGCCATCATCATTTGTTTGCGTTAACAGCGTTTGAACTTGCCCATTAATATCAGTAATAACCACGGTAATTACCGAGCCTGCTGGCACATCTTGCGCAGAGCCAGTAATAATTGGGGTTGTATCTTGCGTATCGGCAATCGCATTAATTTCTACAATTGGCGCCGTTAAGTCAATAACTCCAACATCACTTGCAAGTGCTTGGTTGCCTACGCTATCACTCACCTGCGCATCAACAGTAAAGTCACCTTCTGGTAGTGCCACACCCACATCAACAGCCCAACTACCATCTTCATCGGTAATGGCTGTTAAAAGCTGCACTTCGCCTGCACTGTCGGTTACTGTGATTGTTACTTCAGTACCTTGTGGCACACCGGTTGTAGTACCGGTTAATGGCGGCGTAGCATTATTAGTTTCACCCGCTACTGTAACTGTAATTTCTGGAGCGGTTAAATCAATACTCGCAACAGCTTGGTCAATTGCTTGGTTACCAGCGGCATCAACTGCTACTGCGTTAACATTAAACTCCCCTTCTGCTAAAGGCGATGTAGTGGTAATACTCCAATTACCTTGTGCATCAACTTGTGTAACAATTGTTTGTTGTGTGCCTGTGCTATCGGTAAGAGTTACAGAGACGTTGTCGCCAGTATTCAAACCCGCTACCGACCCCGTAACCGTTACTGTTTGAGATGCAGAGTCTGCAACAGGGTCAATATTAATTACTGGCGCGGTGGTGTCTATTTCAATAGAAATAGCATCGTTAAACGCATTACCATCTGGATCGGTGGCTTCTACAACTACGCTCACGGGTCCATCGGCTATCGGGTTAGGCAATGTAATTTCAAACGTGCCATCAGGGCCAATAACCGCACTTACTACTTGAGAGTTACCATTTTCATCTGTCACAGTAATATTCACTGTTTCACCCACTAAGTTTTCACTTGTACCACTAATTGTTGGCTGAGATGAATTAGTTAAACCTACCTCATTTAATGATATAGACGCGGTGCCATCATCAGGAACTACCCCATCAGAGGTGTCGCGAATATTTAGCGCTTCTGTAGAATCAGGATCAAAGCTTGAATCAAATGCAACGCTATTAGGGTTAACTCCCTCCGCAATACGTGTAAGCTGAACAAATGAGCTTCCTCCACCAGAGCCCGCACCACCAGCACCACCTGCGGCCGTTGCTTCTAAATTATCTAAAATATCACCATCGCCCTCTAAGGCATCTAAAAAGTCAGTAACATCAGAATTAGCCGCCGTTTGGCCATCGTTATTATCTGTTTGTTCTAAGCTTGCAATGGCCGCATCTAGGCTTTCGTCAAACACTGTGGTTTCGCTGCTATCGCGGGTTTCTTGTGCTAATAAATCAGGGGTGATCTTTACGTTTTGATTAGCAGGAATCGACAGTGTTTCTCCTTGCACATCAATTGTTAGCGATGAATTATCGGCGGTAACCACTAAATCGCCCACAGTAATAGTATCGCCCACTTCAAGTGGCTTAATTGTGCCATCTTCTAAAACAACACCAGCAGACCCTTTTAAGTCTATTACTAATAATTGATTAGATTCCATTTTACTTACCTCAAACATAAGAATTAAAAACTATTAATTAAAATGTAGAACAGCAAAACGCATTAGATACTGTACTCAAGTACAGTTTTTAAAAAAACATTAAAAATAAAAAAGTGGTAGATAATAAATTTTATGCTAGCCAAAACGATTATTTGCGAAAAGTGCATTTATTGACTAAACCATAAGGTAGGTATTGATAGCCTAAGTAACCCTAAGAGGAAGAAATGATTACAAAAAATACTTTACTAAAGCAAAAAGGAAAGCTGCTTATAGGTATAACGCTAAGTGCGCTTGGCGCAACTAACGTGGTAAAAGCCGATGACAGCTCTGTGGCACCGCTTACATACGTCACCAGTAAAGCAATTGAAAATAATCCAGAGGTACAACAAGCATGGCATACATTTAAATCCTCAATTTATGGCGTAGATGCAGCCCGCTCAGGCTACCTACCTAGCGTTGATGTATCTGCCAGCGCAGGTTATGAGCGCCGAAACTACGGTATAGAAGACGAATACAACCGCAACACTGCAGAGCTTAGTGTTACTCAAATGCTTTACGACGGGTTTAGAACATCTAACACCGTTGAAAGGTTTGAGCGTATTCAGCTCATTCGGTATTTTGAATTACTCTCACAAACAGAGCAAACTGCATTAGATGCATCTATTGCATTTTTAGATGTGCAAAAATTTAAAGAACTTGTGACACTCGCTGAAGAAAACCTGCAAGAGCACGAGTCTGTATACCAACAAATTGAACAAAGTGTAGGAGCCGGTGTTGCCCGAGCAGCAGATCTAGAGCAAATTAGCGGGCGCTTATCGCTAGCGCAATCTAATGTGCTCACCGAGTACGCTAACCTGCACGATGTAACCGCGCGTTATTTAAGAGTTGTTGGCGAGCTACCCGTTAATGATATAAAACAAGCCAAATTAGATGAGCAAAACGTGCCCATTTCTATTAACCAAGCGCTTGATATAGCCTATAAAAACAGCCCTGCTTTTTACGCATCGCTTTATAATATAGAGGCGCAAGAAGCCAACGCTCAGGCACAAAAGGCAGCGTTTCATCCAAACGTAGACTTATCTGCCCGTTACGGCACACAAGACAGAGACGAGCTAGGTTTAAACGAAACAAGAACCGAAGCACGGGTAGGTATAGACATAACCTATAACCTGTACAACGGGGGCCTAGATAGCGCCAACCTTGAACAAGCATACCAAGATGTAAATATTGCCAAGTATCAACGCGATCAAGCTTGTGTTGATATTCGTCAAAGCCTACAAATTGCCTATCATAATGTGAACAATATAGAGCAAAAGCTACCCACGCTTGAAAGCTATAAAAACTCGTCAAACAGAGTAAAAATAGCCTACCGAGACCAATTTGATATTGGCCAACGCACCTTGCTTGATGTACTTGACGCTGAAAACGAAGCATTTCAATCTAACCGCTCGTACATTGTTGCTCAATACGATAGACAAACAGCCATTTTAACTATGCTTAACGAAATGGGTAAACTATTGCCAGCTCTAAATGTTATGTCTGACAAGTACCCAACATTAACAGAGTTAACAGATGACCCAATCGTGCATAACGCACAAAATATATGCCCAAGTTACGATGTAGCTGCCACCTTTAAACGCAAAGCTTTTTTACAAAAAAAAGCCAAGCAAGATAACGCCTACATGAGCGTTACAGCTATGCCTAGGTATTTAGAAATGCCACCAGAGACCCCTAGCGCATCGAGTTTTGCAGATGACGATAACGACGGCGTACCTAACGAGCAAGACACTTGCCCAAGCACCCCAGCGAGAACAAATGTAGATCTGTCCGGGTGTACTTTGTATGACCAAGCGACCGACTCAGTTGAAATAGGCATTCCCTTTTCAGCCGACTCAAGCCAAGTGCGCCCAGAGTACTTGCAAGAGGTAGAAAAGCTCGCGGAGTTTTTAAAAAATAACCCTGACAAAAAGGTAGAGATCCAAGGTCACGCCTCATTAGATGGCGATAGAAAATACAACCGCAAACTTTCAGAGCAACGCGCCTTTGCCGTAGCACAATTACTTATTGAGCAATTTGGTATAGCGCCTAATCGTGTTCAATCATTTGGTTATGGTATTGATCAGCCACGCGTTAATGAAATTTCGGTACGTGCTAATGCGGCAAACCGCCGTATTGAGGCGGTTATTACCGATAGTTAAGAGGTGCTTAAAACAAATAAATTTAAAATGTTTTACATAACATTGGATGGTATATGGAATTAAATGATGTACTTGATCATGGCGGCGCACTGGTAGATTGCCTTGCAGTATTGTGCCGTTTTCATGATAAAGATTTTTCAAGGGAGGCCTTATTAAATGGCCTCCCACTAACAGATGGAAACTTAACGCCTTCAGGGTTTGCACGTGCTGCAAAACGTGTGGGCTTTAAATCAAAAGTTGTAAATAAGCCTCTTAATCAAATTAATACTGCTTTACTACCCGCCATTATTATTTTAAATAATAACCAAGCGTGCGTGGTAACCGCTATTGATAACCAAAAACAAACAGCGCAAGTTACTTACCCCGAGCTAACCGAGTCTGTTGTAGAAGAAGACCTAGAACAGTTAATTGAAAAATCAACAGGTTTAATTATTTATGCTCATCCAGAGTTTATGTTTGATGAGCGCTCCCCGGTGCTTGAAAAGCTCTCTAAAGACGGCTGGTTTTGGGGCGTAATAAAAGAATGCCGCGCACTGTACAAAGACGTCATAATCTCCGCCATTGCATTAGGCGTTTTGTCTGTTGCCATGCCTTTATTTGTAATGAATGTATATGACCGCGTAGTTCCTAACCATGCAACAGAAACCCTCTGGGTTTTAGCCATCGGTATTTTAATAGCACTGACCGCCGACTTTGTACTGCGCTTAGTACGCAGCTACTTTGTAGAGCTTGCGGCAAGTCGGATAGATGTAAAAGTGTCTGCGGTTATTATGGAGCGCGTACTTGGTATGAAGCTTAAAAATAGGCCCTCATCAGCGGGGTCATTTGCGAGTAACATACAATCGTTTGAAGCCGTACGTAACTTTTTTAGTTCAATAACCTTGGTTGCGCTGGTTGATTTACCCTTTGTTGCTATATACCTAATTGTTATTGCAATAATAGGTGTACCGCTAAGCCTACCCATTATCGCAGGTGCCCTAATACTTTTAAGTTATGGCATAGCAGCCCACAGAAAACTTGAAGCGCTGTCAGAGCAAACCATGAAAGCAAGCTCAATGCGCAACTCCATACTTGTAGAAAGCTTAACCAACATTGAAGATGTAAAAAGTTTTCACAGCGAATGCAAAACCCAATCAACATGGGAAAAATCAACTATTTATATTGCTCAGGTTAATGCGCAAAGTCGCTTAATCTCAAGCTCAATCTCTAATAGCGCAGCGTGGATACAACAATGTGTTGGCGTGATCATTATGATCATCGGTGTTCATTTAGTTATTGAAGGCGAGCTCACGCAAGGGGGATTAATAGCCGCTTACTTACTTTCATCGCGGGCAATGGGGCCGCTTGGGCAATGCGCCGCCGTACTCGCGCAATATCATCATGCTGCTATTGCTATGCAATCGCTTAACGAAATAATGGAGAAAGACGTTGAACGCCCGCCAAATAAACATTGGTTAAGCCACCCCGTATTAAACGGCGAAATAGAATTTAAAGACGTATGCTTTAAGTATGAAGACGACGCGGCCGATGCGCTTAGTAATATTAGTTTTAAAATAAAAGCGGGCGAAAAAGTGGCTATTTTAGGGCGCAATGGTTCGGGTAAAAGCACCCTCGAAAAACTTATTTTAGGCCTTTATGACCCAACCGCAGGCTCCGTAATGGTCGATAACAACAATATACAACAAATAGACCCCGCAGAACTTCGTCATAACATAGGGTACGTGCCCCAAAATATAGCATTGTTTTTTGGTAGCTTAAAAGACAACCTCACTATTAGCGCATGGCATGCTAAAGATGAGCAAATTATTAGCGCATGCGAAAAAAGCCAGTTATTCGAGTTAATCAACTCTCACCCCGATGGGTTTGACCTACAAGTTGGTGAGCAAGGTCGCTTGCTATCTGGCGGCCAAAAACAAGCAATTGGTATAGCGCGCGCATTAATAAACGACCCTCCTATTATGCTGTTAGATGAGCCTACCTCATCGCTTGATCACAATAGTGAAAATAAAATTATTCAAAATTTAAAAACCGCCACCCAAGACAAAACCTTAATTGTAGTTACTCACCGCTCGTCTTTACTTTCGTTGGTTGATCGCATCATCGTGCTCGATAACGGAAAAATAGTTGCCGATGGGCCTAAACAAAAAGTAATTGCCGCACTGAATAACCAAACAGTGGAGCAAGCATCATGAGTGACAATAAAAAGCCACTAGAGCAGCGCTCTTTTGAATCGGTAAGTAAAGCAATAGAAGCACGTAAAAAAGGTAAGCCTTCAATCTTTAATCGCTTATTTAAAGGCTGGCTTTCGCCTCCTGAATCACAAGATTGGGTAGTCGATGCGCAGTGGGAAAAAATGCAGCAAGAGCCTGCCAGCGCACGTTTTTTGTTATACCTCATTTGCATTGCATTTATTTTGCTTACAATTTGGGCAGGCTTTGCGCCACTCGATGAGGTAGCCCGTGGTGAAGGACGCGTTATCCCATCAAATAAATTACAGTTAGTGCAATCTTACGATGGCGGTATGGTAGAAAAAATAAACATTCGAGAAGGGCAAATTGTTGAAGAAGGTGACGTATTAATAAAAATCGACCCTACTCGGTTTATTTCAAGCTTTAGAGAAAACCAATCTAAAGTGCAATCACTCACTGCAAAAGTAGCCAGGTTACAAGCCCTTACCAGAAAAGAAGATCTCGTTTTTCCTGATGAGCTTGTTAAGCAAGTACCCGAGGCGGTCGCTCATGAGCGCTCAATATATTTAAGTAATCGCCAAGAATTAGAGCAGCAAGTGGCAATTCATAAACGCCAGCTAGAGCAACGCAGACAAGATCACATTGAAGCAAAAGCCGCTTTGCAACAACACACAAGCGCTCTAAGGCTAAGTAATCGTGAGCTGCAAGTAACACGCCCACTGTTAAGAACTGGTGCTGTATCTGATATAGACATCATTAGGTTAGAACGTGAAATAGTTGATTTAAACGGCGAAATAAACCGCACTAAAGCCGTTATTAACCGGAGTTTATCGGCTATCAACGAAGCTAAAAACAAAGTAACAGAAGTCGAACTTGCGATGATCAACCGCTGGAACAACGAGCTTTCGGAGGCATTGCTGCGTTTAGAGTCGATTAAAGAAACCGAATCAGGGCTTGCCGACAAAGTGGCCCAAACTGAGATCAAATCACCGGTTAAAGGCACGGTACAACGTTTATTGGTTAATACCGTAGGCGGCATTTTACAACCCGGCAGTGACGTTTTAGAAATAGTCCCTTTAGACGATCAACTTATTGTTGAGGCAAAAATACCGCCTAAAGATATTGCCTTTTTACGCCCAGGGCAGCCCGCCATGATTAAATTTAGCGCCTATGATTTTGCGGTATACGGCGGACTAGAAGCCGAGGTACTGCATATAAGTGCAGATACAATTACCGACGACAGAGAAAATACTTTTTATTTAGTGCAATTAAAAACCACTAAAAATAACTTTTCAGAAGACTTGACTATAATTCCAGGAATGACCACACAAGTGGATATTATTACTGGTAAAAAAACCGTCTTGGAATATTTACTTAAACCCGTACTCAGAGCTACATCGCAAGCAATGACAGAACGCTAAACTGAATTTATTGGAGTAAATTAATGCGTCAAAGTATATTTATTACACAACCCGAACTTGAATCGAGCCACTGGCGAAGTGCGTTTGCAGGTTGTGTAATATGCACCAAAGAACCAAAACAAATTAATGCATCAAGTATTATATGGGTTCTGGCGGGCACTTCGGGATGGCTTGAACTGGTAAAAAAATATGCCCAAAAACGCTTACCGGTTATTGTAATGACCACAAATCTAGAAATAGAGGAACTTAGAGCAGCCCTGCAAGCGGGCGCAAGAGGCTATGTAGAAGCACTTGCATCTAAAGTAATATTACAACAGGTACTTGAGACTATTTGCTCAGGCGGCCTGTGGTTACCTGGGCAGCTACTATCTAATATTGTTGGGGCACTAAGTCAGCAGCAAATAAATTACACCCAAGCCTGCGATATTCAAAGCTTAACTAAACGCGAACGCCAAGTTGTTGATATAGTTATAACAGGGGCAACCAATAAACAAGCCGCTGAGTCACTTAATATTACAGAGCGGACAATTAAAGAGCACATGAGCTCAATTTTCACTAAGTTAAAAGTGCGTGACCGTATACAACTTATGTTAGCCGTTAAAGGTAACTAACCTAGGCTAGAATAACAAAACCTTCGCCAGTTATAGTTAACCTAATAAACAAAGGCTTATAGGTTAAATACTAAATTGCATTTACCTATTCGTCGCCATTGTTAAACCGCTCCCCTTTTAATTAAAGAGTCGCTTTACGACTCTTTAATTACCCCATCAAAACCAAGATTAACCAGTGTATCTATATCGTCTTGGCTTGTTACGCCCTGCGCGACCACTTTAATACCAATAGAATGCGCTAATGTGCAAACACCGCGTAAGAAGGTTTGATTGTCTTGGCTGTAACTAATGTTATGCGCGTAAATGCTGTCTATTTTAAGCATTTCTAAGCCAAATTCTTGAATGTTCTTAATCTTAGTAAATTCAGGTCCCACACGTTTAAGTGCCACTTTAGCGCCCATACAACGCACCTGCTCACAAAATTCCTTAAATATATCCTTTTCGTTTACGACAATGTTTTCGCGTATATCAAAACATATATTTTTTGCCAAACCAGGAAAGGCTGACACATAGGTTAATACCGAGGCAAGCGCGGTATCATCCATTAATGTTTGCGCCGAAAGCTCTACAGCAATCAATTCATTTGGCGGCGCTTCACCGTACTGTTTAACAATTTGCTTGATTAAACTCCAATCCAAACGCGCTAATAGGTTTAAGCGATTAGCCCATTGATAGTAGTAGCTGGATTTATAATGTTGGCCGCCAAATTCTAAACTTAAACTAAGCTGGTGCTGCAACAAGGTGTCGTTAAAACCCATAACCTCTAAACAATTTAACTGTATAGTTTTTTGCTCAAGCGCATCCTCAATAGCCTTTTGCCAGCCAGTAGAGTCATCAAAAATTTCACTCTTTTGTTTATTATCAATGACTTTTGCTTGCACCCCAGGTTTGTTACCTGCTGTTTTTAGTAAACCATCTACACGGCGTAATAAATCAAAGCGGGTGTCATTTTTCTCTATGTAGGTACAACTGTGTACAATGGCCAAATCAATATTTTTGTATTCATCAACAATCGATTTATGCAGTGCGGTTATTTGCTCGCTAAGCGCCTGAATATCATCAGTATCGCTAAACAACACAGTAAAGTCGGTATGTGATATACGCGCAATATAGTTTTCTGAAAAGTGCGCCTGATTCGACTCTAAAAACTGTGTTAACACCTGAGAAAAACGGCGTAAAAAGTTAACCATTTCTACACGGCTAATCGATTCACTTATTTTATCTAAATTAACCACCCTAAATAAAAACAAAGCACCATGGGCATGATCTTTCACTTTTTGTAAATGAGCCTCTAATGTGGCACTAAAATACTCTCGATTGGCAAGCCCTGTTAGCTCATCGTGCTGGGCTTTAAAACGCAACTCCTCTAAGCGTTTATTATCTTCTTTTATAATGCGACTAAACCGTGTCGATAATAAATTCATCGACTGCACAAGGCGTGCAAACTCAAAGGTTTTTGGCACTTTTGATTTAATAAAACGCTTATCGCCAAAGGCGTTAGCTTGGTACACCACATCATCAAGTGGCGTTAAAATTCTACGTAATAAATACGCACTTATGGCACAGGCAAAAAAGGCCACCACTAAAAAGCTAAAAAACAGTTTAAGGGCGCTTTCCCACAACGCTTGCTCAGCATATTGACTGTGGCTTTCAACAAATAAGGTGCCAAATTGCTGCCAACCGTTGTTAACCTGCCCTACACCTGGCTGAACATTTAGCCCATATACCGCTCTAAACCAAGCTGGTGCGGTATTTTCTAACGTGTCGGTAAATACGCGCTTTACAATAACCTCACCATTTGGGTCTTGCAGTTCTATGCGTTTGTAGTGGCCGGTATCAAAAGTGGCCGACACTAACAGCTCAAGCTCTACAGGGTCTTTTTCAAGCTGACTAATCATCAGCGCCAAAGAGCTAGCATTATCAACATTTTTTAAATACAGCTGCGTAGAAAAATAGTCTCTAGCAGAGTTAGTACTAATTAAAACGCTACTTATAAAGCCAACAAAAATCACCACCAGCAAGGTGATCCACAGCTCTTGCCTAAGAGTGATTTTTCTTTTTTTGAAAAACTTAAATAAGGAAAATGACGCCATTACCACATAACCCCTTCTTGTGATGTCTGCTCCAAAATTTTACGCCAACGCGATAGCCTTGCTGTCGGGCTGGCTACACTTTTAGTCGAGTTATTTGCCCATAAACCTTGGCTGTTAAAACTAAATACCGGGCTTAAATCAACGCGTTTTGCTGCAGGTAACACTTTTGTTATTAAACTATCTAAAATAAGCGGCTGAGCATTAGGCGTAGCAAAGTAGCCTAATACCATGTGTGCTTGTGTTTTGTTTGTACCAGCAAGCTTAGCTTTTACATATATAAGCCTAAGCTTGTCGTCGCTTACGCCTAAGGCGCGTAAACTAATGTATTTAGCAATGGCATAATCTTCACAATCACCTAAACCACGGCCAAGGGTTTCTAATGGTGTAGCCCAATAGTCGTTTTGCTTCCAAAGCTGTATATCGGTTTGGTATCGAAGATTGCGTGCAAAAAAGTCGTTAACAATTAAAATTTGTTGTTGTTCTGGTTTATTTTGGGTGCGCACCAGCATAGTTTGCCAATTACGCGCTACAGTGACTCGCGCAGGGCCATATTTTTGCCCCATTAATTCTATAAAGGTATTAAATTGAATAGTTAAACGGCTCGCAAACACGCCGCTTGAAAGTAAAAAAAATAGCAGTAAATAGCGCAAATTGCTTTTGCACCAAAAAAATAGCTTATTTGAGGAAAGAGTGGGCCTAAGTGTCATTCACAGCCCAAAAAAAGAAAAATTAAAAACATACACCAAACGCTACACTACTTGTTCAAATATTATTCGTAACAACAGCATAGCACTCAATATAAAAGGATGAGATATTTTGTATGTGTTTTTTTACTAGATTTAAATTTTAACTCGGTCATTTCAACATTGCTTAATACATTAACTAACGTATTGAACCATCGTTGTATTTAAAGCTGATTTATCAAACCCTAGATTTACAGAAAAACGCTCCCGTAAATAGCAAAGTTATGTATTGCTGTACGAGTATATTCCACGCGCTTAACGCTAAAACCAGCCGTTAAAATAGCAGCTTAATGTAGCTTTACTATTTAAAGTACTGGCCAGTTACTTAGTAGTAGGTCACTTTTTTAACTTCACGCGGCTTAATTTCACCTATATATAAGTCGTGCACGCGCTTCATGTTTAGCTCAAGCTCGGTAACGTATACATCGTCAACTGAGTAAGTTTTAATAATTTGCGCACCTTTAATTATGCCCTGCACTTTACTTTCCATGTAATCGTTTTGAGCAATAGCACCTGCTACAGACGTGCCCGCTGTAATTTTTTGCCCATAAACTTGCTCAGTCAGTTCACGGTACGCCTCAAGCTTAGAGGCCTTAATTGCCATTAATTGCTTTTGTGATTTATTAGCCCCTTGCTGCAAGCTAATAGGAGCATAACCAACCGCTTTAAGTATGGGATAATTATTTGGCTCTACATATTTGTACTCAACATGTTTATCAAACACGTTGCTGCAACCGGCAAGGCTAAGGCCTGCTAAAGTAAGTAATATAATTGCACGCATTTATTTGCACCCTTTAAACTAATTGCGCAAATAAATGCAGGTTTAATGCCATTTGTTATAAAGTCCTCATATTGGTGCAGTCCTTGCTTAGCTAAAGCGTAATTAACTAATTTTATGTGGAGTACCAGTATGAACACGTTTTTATCATCACTATTTGCAGGTGTTACTAGCGCAGCATTATTAACGTTTTCTACCAGTACTTACGCACAATGGTTTGAATCTACCGGCCATGCACAAATACAAAATGGCGACATAAGCAGTGCTAAATCGGCCGCAATTAAAGATGCAATTACACAAGCATTAGTGTTTTCTGGCGCCCGGGTTAGCTCGGTACAAACCTTAGTAGACGGCGTGCTAACGCAAGATCAGCTAAAAATTAGTAGCCACGGCGAAATACAAAAAATAGAGCTGGTGAGCGAGCAACGCCAAAATCAACAATTTGCCATTACGCTTAGGCTTGATGTATTTGCCCAAACAGAGCAATGCCCACAAAGTAACTTTAATAAATTTGTTGCTGTAACCCAAAGCCAGCTTGTTCATCGTGAGCATGCCTTAATGGGTCAAATATTTGACGTAAATAAAGCCATTAGTAAAAAGTTATTTAGCGCTTTGCAAAGCACAAAAATGAGCGCCCTGCCCGTTGCTTACTACAATAAAGCAATTAATGTAGACAATTACTTTAATCAGCAGCACGACTACTCAAATGCACAACTAGAAGAGCTTTCAGCCAGAAGCAACGCGCAATATGTTTTATTAAGCCAAATAACCAATTTAGCGCCAAGCGATAAACTCAACAACGACTACGCCTTTTGGCAAGACGAAACCTACCAGCGCAGCTACGCTATTGAGTTTATGTTGTTTGATGGCACCACGTACGAACAATTATGGCAAAACAGCTATCATACCCAAGCTGTATGGCCATTTGAAAAAACAGCCATAGTTGATGTAAATAGTGATAGGTTTTGGCAATCACCTTTTGGGCAAAGTATTAGCGATATAAATCAAACGGTCAGTTACGATATACAAGCGGCTATGGCGTGTTTTCCTACTAAAGGAAAAATAATGCACATGGAAAACAACAAATTGGTGATAAACCTAGGCAAAGATCATGGCCTTAAAAAAGGCCAGCTATTAAGCATTGCGCACCATAACTACTTAACCGATGCACAAGGCAATACTATGCCGCATACCATTACTACGCTTAACACCATTGTGGTTGAGCAACTTTATAAACAAAGCGCAATTGCTGTAAGCCTTAACGACAAGCCTTTGCCTGGGGTACAAATAAACGATGTAGTAGAGGTTGCAAGCCAAGAACGCTAAATAAGCGCCCGCTTTAAATTTGGGTGCTCTGCCAACCACTGGGCTAATTGCTCAACGCCCGCCAAACGTGGGTAGTGTTTTCTGCAAGCAAATACCACATTACGTTGCTGATTAGGAAAAATAGCTAAATAATCAATGCCTACACGCTGTGTACACGCAAGCTTGGGCACAAATGTCACCCCGTCATCTATTGCCACCAGCGCCAATAAAGTTTCTAAACTATTGCCCTGATATTGGTTTGACACATCCACTCCCGCAGCAAAACAAAACTTTTGGGCTTGATCTTTAAAGCAATGACCATCACTTAACATTAATAGGCTACAACTTTGTAAATCGCTTAGCGCTACTTTTTTACGCTTAGATAACGGGTTATCGGTTGAAACAGCAACCATAAAGTCTTCTTTGTACACATTAACCGTATGGTAGTTTTTAAGCTCGGGAACATCGGCCAAAATTGCAAAGTCGAGCTCGCCGTTATCAAGCGCCTCTAGCATAGTCGCTGTTTGCATTTCTATAAACGAAAAGTGGCTATCGCTAAACGCCGCTTTCATAGAGGTCAGTAAAGCGCTGAGTAAGTACGGCGCAATAGTAGGAATAATACCAATTCTTAGCTTACCTTGTAGCGGCCCGTTTGAAGTAGCCGCCAGCTCTTTTAAGATTTCTGTTTGCTCTAAAATAACGTTTATTTGTGTCAACAAACGTTCACCTTGCGCTGTTAATGTAACTTGCTTAGTTGAGCGGTCAAATAAAACAACATTAAGCTCTTGCTCAAGCTTTTTTACTTGCCCACTTAGTGTAGGCTGGCTAACAAAACAGGCATCGGCCGCTTTGCGAAAATGCTTGTGGTGCGCTATTGCTTTTACATACTCTAAATCTTTTAAGTTCAAATTCATCTCCACCTGATAGGCTATACCTATTAGTTTAATACAAACAAACGATTGGAACTATATTTAAATTCTCGCCATAATGGCTCCAACAAATCAAGAGGAACAAACTATGTTAAAGAATATTGAAGGTCAAACAATCCCAAGCGTTACATTTGCAACACGTCAAAACGACGAATGGAAATCAGTAACCACAGACGAAATTTTTACAGGCAGAACCGTTGTTGTGTTTTCACTACCGGGCGCATTTACACCAACCTGTTCATCAACTCACTTACCACGCTACAACGAGTTAGCCGGTGTACTTAAGCAAAATGGCGTTGATGAAATTGTATGTGTATCAGTAAACGATACATTTGTAATGAACGCATGGGCAGAGCATCAAGAAGCGCAAAACATCACATTATTACCTGATGGCAACGGCGAATTTACTGACGGCATGGGCATGTTAGTAGATAAAAACGATTTAGGCTTTGGTAAGCGCAGCTGGAGATACTCTATGCTAGTTAAAGATGGCGTTATCGACAAAATGTTCATCGAACCAGATTTACCAGGCGACCCGTTTGAAGTTTCTGATGCAGACACAATGCTTGACTACATCAACCCAAAACAAACTAAGCCAGAGCCAGTAACCGTATTTACTAAGCCTGGTTGCCCTTTCTGTAAAAAAGCAAAAGAGCTACTAACAGAAAAAGGCTACGCATTTGAAGAAGTTGTTATGGGTGCAGGCGCTACATTAACAAGCCTTAAAGCAATTTCTGGCCGTGACACTGTTCCACAAATATTTATTGGTGGACAACACATTGGCGGCTCAGACGATTTAGAAAAATACTTTGCTTAATTAAGTAAAAAAATAGCAGGGGCGTACGCGCCCCTCTATATCAATCTCATCGCTCAGATTGAAAATAATAAAGGATACCACTATGAAAGAATTACAAACCGATGTTGTTGTTATAGGTGCAGGTACTGCAGGCTTAAGCGCATACCGTAACGCAAAACAATTCACCCCTAACGTTTTAATGATTGAATCAGGCCCGTACGGTACTACCTGTGCACGCGTTGGTTGTATGCCAAGTAAATTACTTATTGCCGCAGCCGAAGCCGCGCATTCAATTGAAATGGCACCTGCATTTGGTGTGCATAGCTCAAAGCCAAGAATAGACGGCAAAGCAGTTATGGCACGTGTTAAAAGCGAACGAGACCGCTTTGCAGGATTCGTAGTAGAAGCCGTAGACGACATTCCTGATGAAGATAAAATTCGTGGCTACGCTAAGTTTTTAGACGCCAACCGCGTACAAATCGACGATGACATCATTATAACTGCTAAGCGTTTTGTTATTGCCACGGGTTCGCGCCCATCATACCCTGGCGTGTTTAATAACTTTGGCGACAAACTTATTATAAACGACGATGTATTTAACTGGGACGACCTACCAGAGTCAGTGGCTGTATTTGGCCCAGGCGTAATAGGCCTAGAAATTGGCCAAGCACTTAGTCGCTTAGGCGTAAACGTAAAATTATTTGGTGTTGGCGGCGCAATTGGCCCACTTACCGACCCAGTAATTAAAGACTATGCAAACACTGTTTTTGCTGAAGAATTTTTTGTAGATACCGACTCAAACGTATCTGACATGATGCAAGTTGGCGATAAAGCTCAGCTTACTTACACCGATAAAGATGGTGCTAAACACACCGAGCAATTTGACTACGTACTTGCAGCCACAGGCCGAGTACCCAACGTAGACAAGCTAGGTTTAGAGAATACCGGCATAGAGCTTGATGAGCGCGGTGTGCCACACGCCGACCCGCACACAATGCAATGTGGTAATTCAAATATATTTATAGCGGGCGATGCCAGCAATATGATCCCCCTGCTACACGAAGCATCTGATCAAGGCACCATTGCCGGTCAAAATGCTGGGCGCTTCCCCGATGTACGCATTGGCCTTCGCCGCGCAAAAATTGCCGCAGTGTTTAGTGACCCACAAATAGCAATGGTAGGCGACAGCTACAAACAAATTACAGACCGCCTAGGTGAATGTGGTTGCTTTGAAATAGGCGAAGTGAGCTTTGAAAACCAAGGCCGCAGCCGAGTAATGCTTAAAAATAAAGGCCACATGCGCGTTTACGCAGAGCAAGGCACAGGCTTATTTTTAGGTGCAGAATTTATTGGCCCACAAGCCGAACACCTTGCTCATTTATTAGCATGGGCTGTGCAAAACAAAATGACCGTACCAGAAATGCTGGATATGCCATTTTACCACCCAGTAATTGAAGAAGGTTTACGCACGGCCCTACGCGATTTAAATGCCAGACTTAAATTTGGCCCTGATATTATTAACAGCTGTATGGAATGCGGACCAGGCGCTTAACTTTTATACAGCAATAAAACAAATACATACTTGCTAACAAAAAGCCAAAACAGTCGTTTTGGCTTTTTTATGCGCTTTTTTAACGCTAATACCCATTGTGTTAAATTATGAGGTATTGATAGCAACAGATAAACAGAGTAATAACAAAGGCATAATTTTCGATAGGCATTTGTTCTACTTAAAAATTTATAACGCCGTTTACGCTTTATTTAGCACGTTAGAATGACTAAATTTTTAATTCGATTGCTATAACCTCTCAAAAATTATTTTAGCTGTTACACTTATTTGATTACTCAATCACAACAAGATGGAAAAGCTATGCCCAATAATAAATTTAGACTAGTCACCCGCAGCGATTTCGACGGCTTAGTATGTGCCGTACTGCTCAAAGACTTAGACCTAATTGATGACATTTTATTTGTACACCCAAAAGACATGCAAGATGGCAAAATAGACATAACTGCAAACGACATTACCACTAACCTACCCTACGTTGCAGGCTGTCATATTGCATTTGACCATCACTTAAGCGAAACCGTACGTAACGCAAGCGATATTAAAAACCATGTAATTGACCCTAAAGCCCCTTCTGCTGCACGCGTTGTTTATGATTATTATGGCGGCGCAGAAAAATTTCCAAACATCAGCACAGACATGATGGAAGCCGTAGATAAAGGCGATGCCGCGCAGTTCTCAAAAGACGAAATACTCAACCCAACAGGCTGGGTATTAATGAACTTTATCATGGATGCACGCACAGGCCTTGGTCGATTCCGCGAGTTTAAAATTTCAAACTACCAATTAATGATGAAGCTAATCGATGCCTGTAAAGATCAAAGCATTGAAGATATTTTAAAAATGGAAGACGTAGCCGAACGCGTTGCGCTATATAACGAGCATAACGAAAAGGCCAAAGAGCAAATAGCACAATGCGCAACCGTGCATAAAAACCTCGTGGTGCTAGATTTAACTCAAGAAGAAACTATTTACGCCACCAACCGCTTTGTTATTTACGCCATGTACCCCGACTGCAATATATCAATTCACAAAATGTGGGGCCTTAAAAAACAAAACGTAGTATTTGCCATAGGTAAATCAATCACTAACCGCAGCTCAAACACCAATGTGGGCGAGTTATGCCTTAAATACGGCGGTGGCGGCCACTTAAACGCCGGCACCTGCCAAGTAGAAACCAGCAAAGCCGAAGCGGTGCTTGATGAGCTGATAGATACTATTACGAGTGATGGTTGAGCTGTAAGCTGTAAGCTGTAAGCTGTAAGCTGTAAGCTGTAAGCTGTAAGCTGTAAGCTGTAAGCTGTAAGCTGTAAGCTGTAAGCTGTAAGCT
>BJUT01000065.1 GCA_007988745.1 Pseudoalteromonas atlantica | reverse complement strand
AACGCTTAGCTCAAAGCCCAAAGCACAAGATGCCGCGTGGCAAGCGTTTGCACAGGGGCGCGATATGGACGTGCAAGTAAAGCCGGTAGCCCACCCAGATGGCACAACGATAGAAGTTAAAGATTTATTTTTTAACACCCCAGCAAGGCGCAAGTTTTTACGCACCGAAAAAACCGAATTTAGCCACATTGATGAGCTTATAAAGCGTATTGCACTGAGTCGTTTTGATGTGTCGATTACACTGACGCATAACCAAAAGGTGGTTAGGCAGTACCGTGCTAAAACCGAACCAAATCAAGCGATTACTCGGGTTGCGCAAGTTGCAGGTAAAGCCTTTGCTGAGCAAGGATTGCATATTCAATCTGGTGAAAGTGGTTTACAGCTACATGGTTGGGTATTGCCAGTGGGATCAGCTAATACCACGCAATATACATATGTAAATAATCGCATGATGCGCGATAAGCTAATTTTACATGCTATACGTCAGGCGTTTGAAGAGGTAAGTGGAGCGCAAGAACTCCCAGGGTTTGTTATTTATATTGATATTGACCCAAGGCAAGTGGATGTAAATGTTCATCCTGCTAAGCACGAGGTGCGTTTTCATCAAGGCCGGTTAGTGCACGACTTTATATTACAGGCAATTAAGCAAGTAGTTGTGCCTCTACAAGGCGAATTTGCAACTAATCAAGCGCCCACAGACGATTACCAATCCTCGGCGTTTATTGAGCAGCCAAGTCATGCGGCTAATAACCAGCCAGTTCAGCAGGGGTATGATTACCCTAAGTCACAGTTGCAGCCAATAGATTCACAAAACGGTGGTTTTACTAGTCGTGCCTCCTCTAATCGCGCAGGGTCAGGTGGTGGCGCTACGGGGTATGCTTCACCGTCTCAAAAACATGGTGCAAATCATCACGATGTAAATGCATTTTATCAAGGGGTGAGTGAGCAACAAGCCGCTCATTTTGAGCATAGTGTATCAACGCAGCCCGTTACTGATGAAAGCGCTGCACACGCATTAAAAAGTGTGCAGGTATTAAATGTAAATAAAGGCGTGTGTGTATTTACTCAGCAGCAGCAGTTATTTTGTTCACACTATAAGCATGCACTTGTTGATTACTGGCATGCACAAATAAAAGAGTTGGGTAATTTAGAGGGTAAAGCCCTGTTACTACCAGTAAGGGTTAACCTTGAAAAAGCTGACTGCGAACTAATAGCTCAGCAGCAATCGTGGTTTACTTTATTAGGCTTTGAGCTAGTTATTGAAAAACAGTTTGTGATGGTTAAAAAGCTACCCACGTGTTTATATTTACTTGAAGTATCAGCTGCGGTTGAAAACTTGCTTAGCGCATGTAAAACACAGCTCAACGAGTTACAAGCGTGGCTTACATGGCAGCTTAGTTGTGTACCAGAACGCTTTTATGAAAGTAATGTATTTATTGAATTACAAATTAGCTTACAAAATAATCCGCAAACAATTGAACGTTTAAAAGAAAAAGCAGTTAAAATAGACCTAGAACACTATTTAACGCAATTAAATTAAGGTACCCGTGTTGAGCAATTTACCGGTCATATTTTTAATGGGCCCAACCGCAGCTGGTAAAACAGCGTTGGCAATTTCACTGTGTGAGCACTTAAATACAGAAATAATCAGCGTTGATTCAGCGTTAGTGTATAAAGGTATGGACATAGGTACGGCAAAGCCCGATGCAGAAGAGCTTGCTCGTGCTCCGCATCATTTAATTGATTTACTCGATCCGAGCGAAACCTATTCGGTCGCCGATTTTAGACGTGATGCGATAAAAAAAATTGATGAATTCCATCAACAAGGTAAAGTACCAATATTAGTGGGTGGCACCATGATGTACTTTAAATCTTTAATTGATGGATTATCGCCACTGCCTGAAGCCTGCCCAGTAGTTAGGGCTGAGCTTGAAGCGCAAGCAAAACAATTTGGCTGGCCACATTTACATCAAGAGCTGGCTAAAGTAGATCCGCAAGCGGCCGACAAAATAAGTGAAAATGATTCACAAAGAATAAATCGAGCTTTGGAAGTTTACCGTATTAGTGGTAAAACAATGACTGAATTGCAAAAGCAAAAGCAGCCAACGTTACCTTATACTTTTCATCAATTTGCGATTGCGCCTGATGATCGCAGTGAATTACATCAGCGAATTGAAAAAAGGTTTAAAATAATGATAGAACAGGGGTTTGAAAAAGAAGTTTCGACCCTATATCTACGTAAGGATTTACACCCCAATATGCCTTCTATTCGTTGTGTAGGTTATAGACAAATGTGGGATTATCTTGCGGGTGAAGTAGACCATGATGAGATGGTTTTTCGCGGCATTGCTGCAACGCGTCAACTGGCAAAACGTCAGCTAACGTGGTTACGGAGTTGGCCTGATGTTACTTGGTTAACAACAGACGATGAAGAAAACTTGCATCGCGTAGTAAGTTCGCTAAGCTAGTAGTAGTTGCGAATTATTTAATTAAATAAGTTCAGCTACTTAAATTATAATAACACCTAGAACGAAGGAACAATAACATGGCAAAAGGCCAATCGTTACAAGACCCATTTTTGAATGCACTACGTCGTGAGCGCATTCCAGTATCAATCTTTTTGGTAAATGGCATAAAATTACAAGGTAAAATTCAGTCATTTGACCAATTTGTTATTTTACTTGAAAACACTGTAAACCAAATGGTGTATAAACACGCAATTTCAACAGTTGTACCTGCTCGTGCAGTCAACTTCCAAGGTGTTCAAGGGAGCGATGACACTGAAGAGCAAGAACCAGGAAATATTTAATTAGGAGCGTAATGCTTGTTTGACCGCTATGAATCCGGCGAACAGGCAGTCTTAGTTCATATCGACTTACCTAAAGATGGCGATCGTGAAGATCTTCATGAATTAGAGTTGTTGGTATCTTCTGCTGGTGTTAGTAGTTTGGCGGTTGTGCAAGGCAGCCGCCAAGCACCACATCCGAAACTATTCGTCGGTACCGGTAAAGCAGAAGAAATAGCTGAGATTGTCAAAATCCACAATGCAGATGTTGTCATCTTTAATCATCAATTAAGTCCGTCTCAAGAACGTAATTTAGAGCGCGTTTGCCAATGTCGTGTACTTGATAGAACAACACTTATTCTTGATATTTTTGCCCAAAGAGCCCGTACCCACGAAGGTAAGCTACAAGTAGAGCTTGCCCAGCTTAGGCATATGTCTACTCGATTAATCCGAGGGTGGACTCACCTTGAGCGCCAAAAAGGGGGAATAGGTTTACGAGGCCCAGGCGAAACACAGCTTGAAACCGATAGACGTTTATTGCGCGCGCGCATTAAAAATATTCGTGCCCGATTAGCCAAAGTGGCTGTACAACGTGAGCAGGGTAGACGTGCGCGTACGCGTAACGAAATTCCTACCGTGTCGCTTGTAGGGTATACCAATGCGGGTAAATCAACCCTGTTTAACCGTATAACAGACTCAGATGTATACGCAGCGGATCAGCTTTTTGCCACGCTTGATCCAACACTACGTAAACTTGATATAGGTGATGTTGGTTCGGTTATTTTGGCCGATACAGTGGGATTTATTCGCCACTTACCACATGACTTAGTGGCAGCCTTTAAAGCAACATTAACAGAAACGCGTGAAGCCGACCTACAATTACATGTAATTGATGTGGCAGACCCGCGCAGACGCGAAAACATAGAGGAAGTACAGTCGGTTTTAAAAGAGATTGAAGCTGATGAAGTACCGCAATTATTAGTTTATAACAAAATTGATGCGCTTGACGATGTAAGCCCACGAATTGATCGGGATGACCAAGGGCAGCCTATAAGAGTATGGTTATCTGCACAAACCGGCGAAGGGTGTGAGCTACTTAGCGAAGCAATAAGTGACCTGCTTGCTAAGAAAATGCTTAGTGGTACGTTATTACTTGCCCCTCAATATGGCCGCTTAAGAGCGTCTTTATTTAGCTTAAGTGCAGTCCATGAAGAGCGCTTTGATGAACATGGTAACTGGTTGTTGGATGTACGTTTACCTATGGTTGAATGGAACCGATTAATTAAAGAGTTTGGTCCTGAAATTGAGGGTTTTATCAATCGCGATTAAAAATTGGCATATAAATGTCGGTTTTTGTATGAGAAACGCGGTAGATTTGATAGATTTAACACAATTTCCTAATTTATTTAGATAACAATGGAGTATAGCTATGGCCTGGAATGAACCGGGTAATAATGGCAATGACAAAGATCCGTGGAACAATAAAGGCGGACGTGATCAAGGCCCACCTGATTTAGACGAGGTGTTCCGTAAGTTTAGCAACAAGTTAGGCGGCATATTTGGCGGTAAAAAATCCGGCAATAATAGTGGCGGTGGACTTGGCGGAGCCGGTATTTCATTTATCCTCATTATCGCCGCAATTGTGTGGGCGTTAAGTGGTATTTATACGGTTAAAGAAGCCGAACGTGGTGTGGTACTGCAATTTGGTAAGTATGACCGTATTGCAGAGCCAGGCTTACGCTGGAAAATGACCTTTATTGAAACGGTTATTCCGGTAGATATTGAAGCTGTGCGTTCATTATCTGCATCAGGGTTTATGCTAACGGAAGATGAAAACGTAGTAAGCGTTGAGTTTGAAGTGCAATACCGTGTTATTGACCCGTACCTTTACAAGTTTAGCGTAACTAATGCTGATAACAGCTTAGAAGAAGCGCTTGATAGCGCGTTACGTTACGTTGTTGGCCATGCAAAAATGGACCAAGTACTGACTAATGGCCGTGAAGTTGTTCGTCAAAATACGTGGGATGAGCTTAATAAAATCATCGAACCGTATAACTTAGGTTTAATTGTGACCGATGTGAACTTTAAAGATTCACGTCCACCAACTGAAGTAAAAGATGCATTTGATGACGCTATTGCCGCACAAGAAGATGAAGAGCGTTTCATCCGTGAAGCAGAAGCGTATGCACGTGAAATTGAACCGCGCGCGCGTGGTCAAGTAACACGTATGACGCAAGAAGCAGAAGGTTATCAAGAACGCATTACACTTGAAGCACAAGGTGAAGTGGCTCGTTTTGAAAAGCTATTACCTGAGTATCAAGCAGCTAAAGAAGTAACGCGCGAACGTTTATACATTGATGCTATGGAAGAGGTGCTTAGCAGCAGTTCTAAAGTCATTGTTGATGTTAAAGGCGGTAACAACATGATGTACTTACCACTTGATAAAATTATGGAAAAGCAAGGCACTGCAACACGTGTAGCTTTACCAAGCTCAAGTGATATTCAAGATTTACGCAATAAAGTAAATACATCACGAAATAGCACTGTGAATAGCGGTAATGACCGTTTTAACAGTGATCGCTTTAACAATAACGGGAGATAAGCGTAATGAAAAACTTTAGTTTAGTCATACTATTAGCTGCCATTGTTATGTCTTTCTCTGCGGTATTTGTAGTACCTGAAGGGCAAAAAGCGATTGTGCTGCTATTTAGCAAAGTTGAAAAAGACAGTGAAGACAAAGCCGTTGTATACAGCCCAGGCCTTCACTTAAAAGTACCATTTTTTAGCCAAGTACGTCGTATTGATGCACGTATTCAAACGCTAGATGGCACGCCAGACCGCTTTGTAACAAGCGAGAAAAAAGACTTAATTGTTGATTCGTTTGTTAAATGGCGCGTAAACGACTTTAGCGCATTTTACCTTCGTGCTCGTGGTGATAAGCAATATGCTGAAACACTACTAAAGCAAAAAGTTAATAATGGTCTGCGCACTAACTTTGGTACGCGTACTATTCGCGAGATTGTATCGGGTGAGCGTAGTGAGCTAATGGAAGAGGCGTTAGTACAAGCTTCTGAAAGTGCGCGCGAGTTAGGTATTGAAGTACTTGACGTGCGTGTTAAGCAAATTAACTTACCACAAGAAGTGAGTAGCTCTATTTACCAACGTATGCGCGCTGAGCGTACTGCTGTTGCAAAAGAGCACCGCTCGGAAGGTCAAGAAAAAGCAGAAACTATTCGTGCTAATGTTGACCGCCGTGTAACGGTAATGCTTGCTGATGCAGAGCGTAATGCGCGCTCAGTACGTGGTCAAGGTGATGCAGAAGCTGCCGCTATTTATGCTAAAGCATACAACAAAGATCCAGAGTTCTTTGGTTTTGTTCGTTCTTTAGAGGCGTATAAAAAGACCTTTAAAGATAAACAAGATGTTATGGTACTTTCACCAGATAGTGACTTCTTTAAATATATGAAAGGCGCTGCAGCGCAATAAGCGATGCCTTAATCATTTAAAAAGTTATAAAGCCCCGCCTATGCGGGGCTTTTTGTTAAGCATAATTTAAAACTTTAAATTACTGTTATATATGTGGTTATTTAAAAAGTGTGATGGCCTAAAAAATACGCGCAGAAAAAATAAGCTGAACAGGGGTGATCTTTACTTCCGTTTTCTGGTAAAATCTCGTCCTAATTTTCTCGAAGTGAATTTACAATGGGTAAAAACGTTGTTGTATTAGGCACCCAATGGGGTGACGAAGGTAAGGGTAAGGTTGTTGATCTCCTTACAGACAAAGCATCTTTAGTAGTTCGATACCAAGGTGGCCACAATGCGGGTCATACTTTAGTTATTGACGGTGAAAAGACAGTTCTACACCTTATTCCATCGGGTGTATTACGTGACAATGTTAAATGTGTGATTGGTAATGGTGTGGTTTTATCACCAGAAGCGCTAATGAAAGAAATTGGCATGTTAGAAGAGCGTGGCGTACCTGTACGTGAGCGTCTTTTAATTAGTGAAGCATGTCCGTTAATTCTGCCTTTCCATGTTGCATTAGATGTAGCTCGCGAAACTGCTCGCGGCGACAAGCCAATTGGTACAACTGGCCGTGGTATCGGTCCTGCGTACGAAGATAAAGTAGCCCGTCGCGGTTTACGCGTAGGTGACTTATTCAATCCAGAATTATTCGCAGCTAAACTAAAAGAAGTACTTGAATACCATAACTTCACTTTAGTTAACTACTACAAAGTAGATGCTGTTGATTTCCAAAAAACGTTTGATGATGCAATGGCTGTTGCAGACATCTTAAAAGCAATGGTTGTTGATGTAACTGAGCTTTTAGATCAAACACGTTTAGCGGGCGAACACATTTTATTTGAAGGTGCGCAAGGTACATTACTTGATATCGATCACGGTACTTACCCTTATGTAACCTCTTCAAACACCACTGCTGGTGGCGTTGCGACTGGTGCTGGTTTTGGTCCATTAAACCTTGACTACGTGTTAGGTATTATTAAAGCGTACACTACACGTGTTGGTTCTGGTCCTTTCCCTACAGAGCTTTACGATGGGCTTGAAAAACAAGACCCAGTGGGTAAGCACTTAGGTGATAAAGGTCATGAGTTTGGCGCGACCACAGGTCGTTTACGCCGTACTGGTTGGTTAGATGCTGTGGCAATGCGCCGCGCAGTTCAAATCAATAGCATCTCTGGTTTTTGTTTAACTAAGTTAGATGTTTTAGATGGTTTAGAAACGCTTAAAATCTGTACTGGTTACCAGCTTGAAGATGGCACAGTGACTAATGTAACGCCATTAGCTGCTGAGGGTTACGAGAAAGTAACACCAGTATATGAAGAGATGCCAGGTTGGTCTGAAAACACAGTTGGTGTAACTAGCCTTGAAGGCTTACCAAAAGCTGCGATTGACTACATCAAGCGTATCGAAGAAATCACAGGTGTACCTGTTGATATTATTTCTACCGGCCCAGATCGTGTAGAAACAATGGTACTTCGCAACCCGTTTGCTTAATCACCATTAGTTTAAAAAAAAGCTGCTTTTTGCAGCTTTTTTTATGCCTAAAATTCACCTTGGAACGATCTTTGTATATTATTTGATAAGTTTTATTTTATACGTGGTAAACATGCGCCTATCTACCTGTAACACTTTTCTAGCGTCTTTGCTCACTCCGTTACTTTTATCTATAAGTAGCAATGTGTTAGCTGAAGAAACGCCCGCTGCGGTGCCGCTTTATACCGAACCGGAGCTGATTGCACTAATAAATAAAAATACACATTTGCAGCGTGTAAAGGCAGATGATTGCCAATTAGTACAAGATATAGAGGCAAGGGCCAATAAAATGGCGCTGCCATCTTACCAATTTTTATATGGCGATATGCTGGCATATAACGTGTGTGTTGAACGCAATGTGGAATTAGGTGTGTACTACATGCGTAAAGCGGCTGAACAAGGCTTAGCGGCTGCATTAGAGCAGCTTGGACGTTATTACGACACGGGTCGCTTAGTGCAGCAAGATAAAGCTATGGCCATTACCTACTTACGAGAGGCCTCAGCGCAAGGGAACTTAAAAGCACAGCTAAGGCTGGTTAAGCTTTTTAATGCAGGCTACGGAAGCCCACGTGACTTTGAAGATGCGTATCGCTGGTTATTCAATGCCATGGTGGCAGATAAAGCAACCCATAAAAAAATTGAGCGTGCGCTTAGCTTACTCGCTAAAAAAATGCCCGATAGTGTTGTTGCCCGCGCGAGATTACCCATGTAAGTGTCGATAATGCACGCTATTTTTATAAAATAAAAAAGCCCTAATATTTAATTAGGGCTTTTTTGCAATAACTAAAAAGAGGTTAGCTCTCTTCTTTATTTTTTGTTTTAGCGGGGTCTTTTAACACCGACATTTTTGGCGGCTGAAGTGCAAAGATACGCTCGCCCTCCTGCGGTGGCTTTTCCATATTACTGGTAAATGGGCGAAGCTTTACTGGCGTATCGTCGTCGTTGTCTTTATCACCTTTTAAAATAAACAACGGGATCGCTTCAGGGTTCATCTCTTGGTATTTTTCCCAATCAAATTCTTCTGAAATACGCGTCGCACTCACTTTACCGCCTTTAGCAATAATACTGCTTAGGCGAGCGTAAGAGCCATCTTCACCAAACAAAATTTGTCTAGATAGGAATGTTGCACTGTCTTTATTCGCTTTAGCATGCGAGGTAGATGAGCGCAGTGAAAATACATTTTTTTCATTCAACAAGTGAGAAAAATATTGTACACCAAGCGCATTATGGTGGCGGTTTGGTGAAAGTGCTAATACCGTTCTTATTGTTGTGAGCGGCAAGTAACGCTCAGCATGCTCTGATTGTGGGTTACCATAATAACAGGCAAGGCCGTCCATACGAGCCATTTTACAGTTCTCCCATGCGGGGTCTGATAGATGAACAGGAATGCTTTGCTCTTGTAAGCCTTTACCTATAGCGCGAGATACATGGTTTGCACCAATAATCAGTATGGTATTTGGAGAAGGTTGGCGCACGCCCAATAACTTAGCAACAGGGATAGCAGTTAAGCTTTGCAATACCACAGTGATGATAATAACGGTAAATATTAACGGCACCATTTTTTCTGCATCAGCTACGCCAGCTTCCATCATACTTAGCGCAAATACCGAGCCAACAGCAGCTGCAACAATACCTCTAGGGGCTATCCACGATAGCACCAAGCGCGATTTCATTGGCAAGTCAGTACCAAAAGTAGATATGGCAATACACAATGGGCGCGCTATAAATAACACCACTGCAAGGAATATAAATACGTCGCTGTCTAACATCATCAAGTCAGAAAGCTGTAGCCGCGCAGCAAGTAAAATAAACAGTGATGATATTAAAATCATCGATAAGTCTTCTTTAAACTCAAGTACAGAATCGATTTCTAAATCATTTTGATTTGCAAGCCAAATACCAAATACGGTAACAGCCAATAGTCCCGATTCGTGACTTAAGTGATTAGATACCGAAAAGCTAATAAGCACCAAGGCAAGTATACCAAATTTATGTAACTCGAACGGTAGCCATTCACGGCGCATAAGCTGTGTGGTGATCCACCCCGCAACAACACCGATAGAAAGCCCTACGCCGACTGTTTTAACAAGTGCAATAATAGTGTGGCTAAGCACTTCTCCTTGGCCTACCAGCATGACTGCTTCAAATACAAGCACAGCAAAAAGAGCACCGATTGGGTCAATTACAATGCCTTCCCATCGTAATATACGGTCAATATCTTGTGTTGGGCGCATCGAATTAAGTAAAGGGGCGATTACCGTAGGCCCTGTTACTACTAGCACAGCGCCTAATACTGCAGCCACCCGCCAGTTAAGCTCAAGTAACCAATAGGCACTTAAGCTTATTACCACACAGGTGGTGATCATGCCGATAGAGCACAGGTTGCGTACGACCTTACTTATGCCTTTTAATTCTCTAAAGTGCAAAGTAAGGGAGCCTTCAAATAAAATGACAGCCACGCTCAGTGACACAACAGGAAATAATAAATCACCCAGTAAAGCATCAGGGTCTAATACACCACTAAACGGCCCTAGCAATAAACCGGTAAGCAATAAGAACAAAATAGCGGGTACTTTAAACGCCCACGCTACCCATTGGGCAAGCACCGAACACAGTGCGATACCGGCTATATAAATTGCTGACATAAATTAAGAATTCCTTATTTATCACAATGTGAAAAGTATAACTTTTGTTAAATATTAATACAGGGGTATACACGTGAAATGTTTAATTTGCTAATAAAATTTTAGCGTTTAATACAAAAATTGTAGGTTAAACTTATTGATTTATTTATAAAAATTGAATTAAAACTCAAAAATAAATATAACCCCTTGATTTTAAATGATTAACCGCTTAGAAGTGAGGCGTAGCTCTACATTAGAGTGATTTTTAGCCTTGATCTTACACCTTGAAATAGCGTATTATATTTAGAGTTCAAACAATTAGTCATCTAAATATAATTTTGCAAAATAACGGTATGTATTAATACTAGCGTCATATTTGCCCTGTAATAATAGATTTGTAAGCTATTTTTACCATTAATTAGTAGCTATTGTATTATTGAATATCTTGGTATGGTTTTTTCAAACAAGTTTATTTAAGCAATTAAGTAAATAAATGTTTGAGTTGAACTATTACTTTCAATGTTTAGCTCCCATCGTGGCGGCTAAATCTCGGTCCTTAAGTCATCACCCTATCTGTTGGTGTATCTGACTTTAGAGGCTCTATGTATGTTGTTAACAAAAAGGCCGCACACAGCTTTTTACAGCGATACATAAACAACACTTTTTATTTTTATATTTAATAGACCTCCATTTATTTTGGTTGGTGCTGTTTCATGTCTTTACAAATCTAAAAGCAATTTTAGGTCGTGTATTTGCGTGCGTCTAAAAAGTGTATAAACAAACAACCTATTCGAAATTGCGTATTTTATACGCAATTACCTAGTTTTAGTTCACACTATGTGAATGCAGATAAAATGGAAAGTTGAGATTTTATGCAAAAGTTAAATTGGCGTCGTATTGTTTTAAAAGTAGGTAGTGCATTAATTGCTCCAGATCAAGATGGGTGCCGTTCACGCTACTTATTAACCATTGCGCAATTTATTGTTCGCTGTCGTGCTCGTGGTATTGAAGTTATTTTAGTATCTTCAGGCTCAGTAGCTGCAGGCTCACACTTATTCCCATCTGACATTCCACGTTCAGTTGTGATGAAAAAAGCGATGGCAGCAGCAGGCCAAACTGAAATGATGGCCATGTGGGATCGCTTTTTCGATTTTCCTTCAGCGCAATTATTATTAACCCATGGTGATTTACGTGACCGTGAGCGCTATGAAAGTATTCGCGAAACTATTTTTACTTTGTTAGAGCATGGTGTACTGCCTATCATTAACGAAAATGATGCTGTAACAACGGATGACTTAAAAGTAGGTGACAACGATAACTTATCAGCCATGGTAGCGGCGGCCGCTGATGCCGATGCATTAATGATTTTTTCTGATGTAGATGGGCTGTATGATAAAAACCCAAATTTGCACGACGATGCAGTTTTACTGCCTGAAATAAAATCAATTGATGAGTCTATTTATGCTATGGCAGGATGTGCTACAAGCTCTGTAGGAACCGGTGGCATGAAAACCAAAATTGAAGCTGCCGAAAAAGCAACGTCTCACGGTATTGCTACTTATATTATTAATGGCTTTAAAGAAGAAACCTTTAATAGATTATTGGCAGGTGACAACCCTGGTAGTGTTTTCCTTCCTTATGAAAAACCAATGCAAGAAGCTGTGCACTGGATGACGCATACAGCGAATGAGCAAGGTGAAGTAGTTGTAGATGGCTCGTTTGATGAGTCTCTTGAAGGTGAAAACGGTTGCATACGTGGCGACGAAATAATGGAAGTTCATGGTGAGTTTGCCATTGGCGATACCATTTTAGTTAGAAGCGAGGATGGCACACGTTTAGCAAAAGCCACCGCAAATTATAGTAGTTGCTTGTTAAGCTTTATTGCAGATAACGAGCAAAGTGAATTTAGCGAAAAAATGCAGGATTCTATTGGTCCTGTTATTTCAGAAAAAGATATCGCATTATTGGAGAAGTCATGAGTTTGATTACGGATATTTCACGCCAGGCAGCAAAAGCTGCAAACACACTTGCTTTACTCGACACCGAGACCAAAAACCAAGTGTTAACCGAAATGGCGGCAGCATTACGCGCAGAAAAAGCATTTATAATTAAAGAAAACGAAAGTGATTTAAGCGCAGCACGCGATAATAACTTAGCCGCTTCGATGATCGACCGCCTAACGCTTAACGAAGAGCGCATTGAAGCAATGGCAGAGGGTATTGAAGTTATTGTAAGTTTAGATGATCCAGTCGGTCAGCTACGCGACATTACAGAGCGCCCAAATGGCATTAAAATACGTAAAATGCGTGTGCCATTAGGTGTTGTATGTATGATTTACGAAGCGCGTCCTAATGTAACTGCGGATGCAGGCGCATTGTGTTTTAAATCGGGTAATGGTGTTATTTTACGCGGCGGTAAAGAAGCCCTTAAAAGCTCGCAAGCCATTGCGAGTGTAATGCACGGTGTACTTGAAAAACATAACTTACCTAAAGCTCTGATCTCAGTTATTCCTGATCCAGACCGTGCATTGCTTATGGAACTAATGCAGCAACGCGAAAGTATTGATTTAATCATCCCACGTGGTGGCGAAGGCTTAATTAACTTTGTTACAGAAAACAGTACTATTCCTGTTATTCAGCACTTTAAAGGGGTGTGTCATTTATACGTAGACAAAGATGCCGACTTAGAGGTTGCACTTAATTTACTATTAAATGGTAAAACACAGCGCACAGGCGTATGTAATGCGCTTGAAGGGCTAGTGGTTCACCAAGACGTTGCTGATGAATTTTTAAATTTATGTGCCGTTGTATTGCGCCAAGAAGGTGTGAAAATTAATGCAGATGAGCAAGCTGCAAAATACTTCGATAATGCTACAGTACTTGCTGATAATGAATTTGGTGAAGAATACTTAGATTTAGAAATTGCTATTCGTGTAGTACCAAGCTTTAGTGCTGCTGTGGAGCATATTGCTCAATTTGGTTCAAACCACACTGAGGTTATTTGTACTAAAAACGATACTGCGGCTGAGCTTTTCCAACGCAGTGTTGATGCATCGGTAGTAATGGTAAATGCATCATCGCGTTTCTCAGATGGCTCGCAATTAGGGTTAGGTGCTGAAATTGGTATAGCTACAACTAAGCTACATGCTTATGGTCCTATGGGGCTTGAGTCACTTACAACTGAAAAGTATTTAGTTAATGGCGAAGGCCAAGTACGTAAGTAACGTACTTCACATATAAAAAACGCCGATTGTTTAATCGGCGTTTTTTTATGCGTTTTGCAAAGTATGGTTTAGTTTTTCTAACCAGCTTTCTAATGGCTCTGGCCGGTGCAGATGGTATCCTTGTAGGATAACCTCAGGGTACTCTTGTAATAAGTCAAAGTGCGATTGATTCTCGACTCCTTCCGCTACCACTTCTAATTGAAACAACCTGCCAAGGCTGACAATCATATCAATAATTAATTTATCGTTGTTATCAGTGGGGGCTTCAAGCACAAATGAGCGATCTATTTTTAGCTCATGAATAGGTAACTGTTTTAAGTAGGTTAAACTTGAGTAGCCCGTGCCAAAGTCATCTATCGATACACGTACGCCCAGCTTTTTAAGGTAGTGTACGGCTTCAATGGCCGCTTCCATGTGATTAAGTAACGTCCCCTCTATTATCTCAATGGTGAGTTGCTGAGGATTAATATCAACACTTTTAATTTGTTGGCTTATAAAGTTTAAAAATCGCGGTTCATGAAAATGTCGACCGCTTATATTTACCGAAATATTCAAACTTGGGTGGCTGTATTTAAGCTTGGTAAGTAAATTAAGTGCATTAGTCGTAACCCAGCAGTCTAATTCAAAAATAACATCAGATTCTTCAGCTATTGATATAAATTCACATGGGCTTATGAAGCCTTTTTGAGGGTGATCCCAGCGCAGCAGTATTTCTGCGCCTTTTAACGTTTGCTTACTATCAAATTGCGACTGCAAAAATATGGATAGCTCATTTTGAGGAATGGCTTTTCTTAAGTCTTGTTCAATTTCAAAACGTCGTTTAGCTTGCTCGCCAAATGTGGTATCAAAAAATGTAACTCTGTTTCCGCCTTTTTCTTTGGCTTTATAGCAGGCTGCTTCACAATTTCTGATTGTCTCAATAGCACTTTCCCATACATCGTCTCGCGGGAAAATATAAGTGCCTATACTAATTGTTAAGCTAACCTCTTGCCCATCAACGTCAAAAGGGTGGTTGACTGCGTTTAAAAGCTCTTGCGCTTTGTTTTCGGCGATTGATTGCGCACGTGTACGCCCAATTCCTTTATCTACGCTACATAAGGCGGCAAATTCATCACTGCCTAAGCGTGCAATAATATCTTTTTTATCTACATTGGCATGAATACGCTGAGCAAGCTCCTTTAAAATATTATCCCCTGCTAAAAGCCCTAAGCCATCATTAATAGAGTGGAAGCTATCAATGTCAATAATATAAATATAGGCACATGTTTTATCGCTACTGCAATCTTGTAGTTGCTGTTCTAATTGCTTTAAAAAACCGTTACGGTTTGGCAGCTTAGTAAGCTCATCATGCCAAGTTAGGTAATCTATGCGCTCTTGCGTTACCTTTACGCTTGAAATATCACTAAAAACGCCAATGTAGTGAATGTTGGTGTCTTGCTCGCTTTTTACCATGCTAAGTGTTAATAGCTCAGGGTATAGCTCGCCATTTTTTCTTCGTGTTACAAGTTCACCGCTCCAGTAGCCCGCTTCGTTAGCGTGCTTCCATACCTCATCAAAGCTAATACTTGGGTGGTTATTTTGTTTTATCTCTTTTAAATCCATTTCCAGCGATTCAGCTTCGCAATAGCCGGTAATTCTGCAAAATGATGGATTAACAGCGATAATCTTGCCATCGCTATTAGTAATTACAACACCATCGGCGGTGCTGGTAAGTGCTTGGTAAAATAATTTTTGCTTAGATGACAGCTGCTTTAGCTCTTCCTCGCGTTGGCTTAACTCTTTTGCAAGGGCTTCTATTTCGAGTAATTTGTCGTGTAAGTCAAAGTTTTTTTCGATAAGTCTGTCTAGCATGCCTTGTGCAGTAATGTGCGTACGTATGCGCGCTCTAACCAAAGCTAACTTGTAAGGTTTATGGATATAATCAATGGCGCCCATTGCAAAGCCTTTCTCTTCAGACTCTACTTCAGTAAGTGCGGTGACAAAAATGATGGGAATGCCTTTGGTATTTTGCTTTGCTTTTAATCTTTTACATACTTCATAGCCATCCATGCCTGGCATCATAATATCGAGTAAAATTAAATCTGGGCGTGTGGATTCAACAAATACAAGCGCTTGTTCACCACTTGTTGAAATGCGTACATCGTAGTCTGCAAGTAGGCCCTCAACTAATACATGTAGGTTGCTAGGTTCATCATCAACAATGAGTATCAAAGGCTTTCGCGGTTGAGTTACTGCAGGTTGATTGCCGCCAGCTAGAAAGGTTGAATGCACACTAAATCCTTATTCTTTAATTACCCCTTAAAGTTAGTTTATAGTTGCCATAATTGTCTAGTTTTTATAGTTATTTCTGTATTTATCAATAAGTTTAATCACTAAAGCGTAGTTAAAGTTATCTATTGCCTCTTTTAGCTTGAATAATGGATGGGAATGATCGAATTTTTGAAGCGCAATTTCTCTAACTAATTTACTAGGAATAGGACGGGCAGATAACGCTAAAGAATAGATTTCATCAATTAATGTATCTGGATTTTGCTCAGAGCTCATAGCTTCAGGCTGATGATTATAAGAGTTTGTTACCAGTAGCTGTCTTACCGCATAAAGTGCTAAGGTCAATTGTTCATTAAAAACACTAAGATCGGTGCATGCGTTACTGCTCAGTTCTAACTCTGCTTTTTTAGCGCTTTGCTCTAGTAGCTCTAACCCTAGAGTGCCGGCTAAGCCTTTTAAGTTATGCATCGTTCTAGCTAATGTTTTATGCTCATTATTTTTCAAGTGCTTTACAGCTACCTCCATAAAGTGGCTGTAATCGGTATTAAACTTAGTGAATATTGAATTAATGAGTTCATTATTATCTTCAAGATTAGAGCGTGCTACATTGAGGTTTAATGTACTTAACGTATGGGTTTTTGTTAGATGCTTTTCTATGCTGTCACAAAGCAGACCAAATAATAACGGCTTGACTAAATAGTCATCCATGCCTGCTCGAATGGCGGCTTTCTTATCATTAGAAAATACAGCTGCAGTTACAGCAACAATAGGCGTTGTATATCCCCTTTGACGCAGTATTCGCGTCGCTTCTAGGCCATCCATCACTGGCATTTGAATATCCATAAAAATAATATCAATTGCGTTTTCTTCTACTTTAATGAGTGCTTCCTCGCCATTACTTGCAGAGATAACAGTCATATTCATTTTAGTTAATAGTGCTTCAAGAATCTCTTGGTTTACAGGGTTATCATCTACTGCAAGTGCGGTGTAACCGGTAAACTGTGGGTAAGACTCTCCTTCTTTAAGCTGTGTGGAGTCGGGTAATAATAAACGCATTAACTGAGAATCAGTGTGAGTATTACCTATTGTTATAATATCAATATGATCGCTATCGGGGACTGCCTGCGGATGCTCTTGATCGTTAATGAGTAAAATAAGCAGTAGTTTGTGTTTATTTTTTTGTTTTTGTAAGTACAGTTGCTGCAAAATAAAATTATCTTTTAGTTCTTTGTGTGACAACGTCATGATCACAATATTAAAAGGGTTACTCGGTTGAGACATTTTTGCAATTGCACGTAGCGGCTCTTGGGTAATTTCTGCAGTAATATCAGCGCTACTTAATAACTTAGTGAGTGATTTTATTTGCTCAGTATCGGGAGTAATTAGTAAGGCATGCTTTTTAAGCGTTTCTTTGCTCGTCATTTTAAACGGTAGTGTAAAATAAAACTCACTCCCGACGTGGGGTGTGCTGCGTACTTGTATTTCGCCGCCTAGTAACTTGGTTAGTTGCTTACAAATAGTTAAACCTAATCCGGTGCCGCCATACTTACGTGTTGTACTGGAATCGCCTTGGTAGAACGAGTCAAAAATTGAAGCGGTTTGCTCTGGCGTCATGCCTATACCTGTATCTTTAATACCAAAGCGTAACTGTATTTGCTGCTCATCTTGTGTTGTGGCTTCAATTGTTACTGTTACTTCACCGCGCTCTGTAAATTTAATGGCATTACCTACACAGTTATTAATAACTTGACTCAAGTGCAGTGGATCGCCCATCAGCTCAAGCCCTGCATCAACATGCAATACAAAGTTAAGGCGCAACCCTTTTTGTTTCGCATTTACCGAAAATAAATTTTTTACATTAGAAACCACGGTATGCAAAGTAAAAGGGATTGATTCAAGCTTTACTTTGTCAGACTCAAGTTTAGAAAAATCGAGTACGTTATTAAGTATTTGCAGTAAGTTTTGAGCACTAGAAAACGCTTTATCTGCATAGTGTTTTTGTTTTGCTGGAAGAGCGCTGCTTTGTAATAGCTGCAGCATGCCTAAAATACCGTTCATTGGAGTGCGAAGCTCATGGCTCATATTAGCTACAAAGTCACCTTTCGCTTGGTTGGCATTTTTTGCTTGGGTGATGGCAAGTGTAAGCTCTTTATTCATTAATTCCATTTTAGAATTAAGCGCTTGGGTTTCTGCTAGTAGCTCTTTTGTTTGTTTGTTTTTTAAATACAGCGCATTAGCCGCGGTAATAACCGAGTTAATTTCATTTTGATGATGCTCATCACTATTTAGTGTTACTTGCTTTTCATTACTCATATCATTTAACAGCTTAGTTAATTTCGCAATGGGCTTAATGACAGAGTTAAATATAAAAAAGGTAATTACTATTATGATAACAGTGATCAGCGCGGCAAAAAGGTTGGCCATTTCGGTACTTTTTAATACGTGGTCTCTTAGCTGCTGCTCGGTCTGGGTGAGCTTTTGCTTCTCTACATCCCTAATTTTTTCGGCTAGGTAAAGCAGCTCGTTTTCTATTCCTGTTAAAACTACATTTATCGAAAACGTGTAGCTACGGGTTAAAATAACTAATTGGCTATACGCTTGCTCAAGCTCGTCAGTATTATTAAGTAGGTTAACATTAGCGGTTTCAATACTCGCCAGTAGGGTATTTAAGTGTGCTAGGTTATCTTGCACATTTTGTGCTTCATCATAATTTGGCTTGTGTAAATAATTGGTTGTTGCTTGTTCTATATTGCTAATAGTTAAAAGGGTATTCACTATTTTATTTTGCTTGCTGGTTAGCGTGTTTTTTTTAAGCTCATTAAGTTGTGCTTTTAGCGCTTCAATAGGTTGTTTGAACTGTGTAATGTACAGCTGCTCTCGTTTGGTTCTGTTAACGACTACGCGATTAAATGTATCTTGGTAATTATTTAAGTACTCGTTAAGGCGCTTTATATTGTTTTGATAGTTTTCATCATACTCATTTAAATGTGTACTTAGCGTATCTAAATCCCTTTTTGCAGCATTTAAGTGCACATTAAACTTTTCAATGGTATTGCTATTAGCATGATCTAGATAAGCAATAGCTTGGCTTTGTAAAGAAATCACATCGTTTTCTAAACGGGTAACGGACTCGCTTTGTAATAAAGCTTTGTGCTGCGCATTTTGCAGCTCAAAAAGTGATTTTTGCGAATAATTGAATAGGTAACTTTGCAAAATTAATAAAGTAATTAATACGCATAGGGCAATTATTATTTTTGATTTTATTGAACGGGTTATCATTATCTGCTTATTAACTCATACCATTTTTGCAAGCTGTAATCGTAAGTCGGCATAACGCTATTCCAAACAGCTACATTGCTTAAGCGTTTTAAATAGCTACCACCATTTCGCTGCTCGCCGGCTTTTACTGCGACTTGTTTTTGGGTGTTTAGTAAGTCAACCGTAGTGGGCTTGCCTAAGTACCAGTAATCCCATTCACTTGGTGAAAGCATTGCTTTTGAGCGCTGTGGATTACTAATGTAATACCCTTGGCGAGCAATAAATGCGCCGGCCCAACCCGAAAGCCACCAGTTCATGTAATCGTATGCGGCATCTTTTTGGTTATTATTAACCTGTGACGATAAGCACATTACCCCATGCCAGCCACGATAGCCCTCTTTTGGGGCGGCAAATCGCACGTTAACATTTTGACTATTAAGCGCGGCCACAGCGGGGGAAAACATACTTTCTATGTGCACGCGTTGGCTTTTCATAAATTCAACAGACTCTGGCACCGAGTTCCAATAACCTGCAAAATGCCCTTGGCGTTTATAGTCAATTAAAATACTAAATAAACGGTCAAGCTCGGAGCGAGTAATCGCACCAATATTTTTAAATGTTATTAACCCTTTGCTTTGTGCTGCCAAGGCAAGGTCAAATAAGCCAATTGTGGGTGCATTTACAATGCCTACTTTACCTCGGTGGGCATCATCAAGTAACCAGCCCCAACTTTCAGTTTCGTAGGCAATACCAGGTTTTATCTTAGCGGTGTTATAGCCAAAAGAGTCAACATTATGTACATAGGGCAAAAAGCTAATGTAATCGCTTTCGTTTGCGCTTAGTGTGCCGTCCTCTTGTACATTGAGTAATTTATAAGGGGCGTCGCCTGCACCTAATTTTGCATCGGGGGTGAGCTTCCCCGTTTTGGTTAGAGAATTTATTTCATTAAAGTAGGTTAGTCGTTTTTTTTCTATAGGCTGAATAGACCCCGCCCGCCAAAGTACATTAATACTGTTTGACCATTGCTCGTATAAATCAAATGAGCTAGGGTCCATAGAGGCTTTTTGTAATACGGCAGCACTACCTGCAGGGGAAAATTCTATATTTATGCCTAAATCAAGCATTGCTTGTTTACGAATGGCTTCTTGAAGCGTTACATGTGTTCCTAAGACTCTTAGGGTTACTTTTTTTCGGGCAAACACATATGGTACATGAGTAACTACACCCGCGGTTAAACCGATGACAGCGAGCTTTTTTAACGTGGTGCGTTTAGGGGTATCCATTGTTTAAGCCAAAAGTATGATTGCTACAGATGAGATAATTTATAGCCAACAAAGACTAAACAAACAAGGAATGCGCAAATATAAAAGTTATTTTGTAGAAGATAAAAGAATAATAAGACGAGGAAAAATAGGAAGTAATAGAAGAGTAGG
>BJUT01000064.1 GCA_007988745.1 Pseudoalteromonas atlantica | reverse complement strand
TTTGCTCGATTTTTATAGCCCACTAGGTTACAAACCTCGCGCCACGATTAAATCGTCCCTAGATTGAACAAATTTCAATCTACAAAGTTCAACACGCCCTAGAGCGTGTGTTTAGCTTTGTAATGTTAATTTGCAGCAAGCACCGTATGTATTTGGTACACTTACGCCACGAAGTTATTAAGCCACCCTTTTTATGTTATATATTGGATGCCCTCAGTGGTCGAGCAGCGCCTGGAAAGGCAACTTATTTACCCGCCAATGTAAAAATGCCGATATGCTAAGCCAATATGCCCAGCATTTTAACTCAGTAGAAGGCAATACCAGCTTTTACGCAGACCCAGCGCCAAGCACTGTTTTACGCTGGGCTCAAAGCGTACCCGAGGACTTTAAATTTACGTTTAAGTTTCATCGTCGCTTTAGCCACGAGCTTGCGCTTAGTAATGTTCAGGCAGAGCTTAATGACTGGCTTACGTTATTTGCCCCAATACTTGAAAAAACAGGGCAAATAATGCTGCAATTACCCAAAGCGTTTGGTCCAAGCGATTTACCTAAATTAACGCAATTTATTAGCTTGCTCCCCAAAGAGCTGAATTACGGCGTAGAAGTACGACATAGTGATTTTTTTAAAAAAGGTGAGGCCGAAATTGCCCTTAATCAGCTATTAATGGCAAATAATATAAACCGTATTTCTATGGATACCCGTGCGCTTTTTGCAGTAAAGCCCACCACCGAGGCTTTAATAGATGCACAACAAAAAAAGCCCCACTTACCGGTACATGCAATAGCTACTGGCTCGCAGCCGATGGCGCGCTTTGTAATAGCCGATTTACAAAACGACTATAAACCCTTTTATAAACCGTGGCTCAGTAAAGTAAAACAATGGCTTGATGAGGGGAAGTCCCCGTATGTGTTTTTTCATACTGCCGATAACCGTGAATCTCCACGACTCGCTAGGCAGTTTTGTGAAGACCTAGGGTATAATCACCCAGTATTAAACCCATTCAGCGGCGAAAAAGAAGCCCACCAGCCAACGCTTTTTTAAATAGAGAATAAAAATGAGTGAATACGCACGTTACTTTACCGGCTACCCAGCTAACATTATTGAGCAAGTATTAAGCCTTATAAATAACAATAAGGTATGTGACTACTTACTTAAAAAATACCCACATGCGCACACCATCACCACCGACAAACTACTTTACAGCTACGCCACTGATTTAAAAAAGCAGTATTTAAAAAACGCCCCACCGTTTGGCCGCGCTGCATTTAAAAAACAAGGTGATATGGTTACCAACGCACTCGGTACTCACACCTACCGCATGCAGGGTAAAACCCGTAAGCACGATTTAGCCATAAACAGTGACTTACTGCGCGCACCCGAGCCACTGTTAAAAGCGCTAGTCGTACACGAACTCGCCCACTTTAAAGAAAAAGATCACAACAAAAGCTTTTATAAACTGTGCTGCCATATGGAGCCGCAATACCATCAGTTAGAGTTAGATTTACGGATTTTTTGTGTGGTGGTGGCGATGGGAGAGAATCCTTATTTAAAATAGGGGTTTTACCGTTGTTTAACTGAGTGAAAATAACGCCCATGCTTAAGTTATTATATCCTTCCATAACCAAGCGCCCATACCCATTCTTTTATCCCCGTAAGCAGTTGACAACTTAACGCCTTTTGGCTCAATAAAAACAAAAACATTTAAAACTACATAATTGCCCTACATTTGAGAACTACACTCCTAAGAGTTGATTTAATCTTTGGAGTTTTTAAATGATAAAAAATACCCATGCCTTTTTCCTCAGTGCACTGTGCTGCTTAACCTTAAGTGCCTGCAACAAGCAAAACAGCCAATCGCTTGAGCAATCAAACCTCAATGATTTTACTCTAACCAGCTCAAAAGTAAGTGATGGCGATAGCTTACCTATTACTTATACATGCGATGGGCAAAGTATTAGCCCCCCTCTTAACTGGAGTGGTGCACCTAACGCAACCAAATATTATGCGTTAATTATGGATCATAAAGCGCCTGAAGGAATGCATTGGTATTGGATTATGTACAATATTGCCGCTGATAAAACGCAAATTAAAGCGGGCGAAACCCTCGGTGAAGTAGGCTCTAATAGCGTAAACGATTTAAACCAATACGCGCCGCCTTGCTCTAAAGGCCCAGGTGAAAAAAGCTATACTTATACTGTTTACGCGTTATCTGCACCGGTTTCCTTTAATAGTGATACAAAGGTAGACCGCTCAGCATTACTCGCTGCTGTAAAAAATATTACGCTCGATACTGCAAGTATGACGGTTAAATACTCGCGAAGTGCTAATAGCGCCGAGCGCAAACCTAATGCAAGACCAAAACCAAATGAGCAGCCAAAGCCTGATAAATCATATTTAACCGCTAACGTAAAATCACCTCGTTGCGATGCTGTTACACAATCAGTAAGTAATGCAGGGTTTGATAAAAGCGTATCTGTTACGTGCGATGAACAGTATGCTTATATTGCCTCATCTACTTATCCTGATCATGAAGTAATGACTGGTATTACAGGTATTAACGAGCAAATACCCGTTCCAGCTAAAGGCTACGCTGCACCTATAAAGCTAAACCCAAAAAAAGCAAAGACAATAACAACAATTGATGCAGCCGTAGGTGTTGCTGTTAATGGCGTACCAATATACGACTATTCTTCGCAAGGTGAACTGGACGTAAATAGCTACGATGAAAAACACGACACGTTAGCACTCGGACAGTTAGATATATGTGGCGGACACGCAGGACGGGGTGATGACTACCATTATCATGTATCGCCAACGTGTATGATTGCCACAATGAAAAACCAATCAAGCGATGCCATTATTGGCTGGGCTTATGATGGTTACCCGCTGTATGGCAGTAAAAATCCAGATGGCAGTTCAATTGCCAAAGGTGACCTTGATGTATGTAACGGACAAACCGACGACACATTTGGCTATCGCTATCAAACTTCAGCTACGCCGCCATATATTATTCAGTGCTTAGTAGGTGAAGTAGATACAGCTAAATTACCAAGAGTGTCACCACTTAGTGGCGATACTCAAGGCATAAGAGCCGACCTGCGCCCGCCACAAGGAGGCGTTGAAAATCTAACGCACACAATCTCTGAAAACGGCAGTCGTACAATGAGCTATTCATACAAAGGTGAAAACTACTTTACAACCTACAGCCCTGCATCACAGGGAAAAGACTGCTATAGCTTTAAACAAAAAACTATCAGTAATCGTGGCAAGGTTCAAACAGGTACATTTTGTAGAGGCCCGCAACCAAATCACCTTACTCCTTCAGTCACTAAGCAAAATACAAATCCTGCCATTACAGGCAAGCATAACTTAAAGCTAGAAGCATGGGCTGATAACTGGTTTACAGCTTACATAGGCGAGCAGTTACTTGTTGAAGATTCTGTGCCCATAACCACAGAGCGTTCATTTAATGCACAAAGCATTACGTTTTCTGCAAACTACCCTATTGAGCTTAATTTAATAATTAAAGACTTTAAGCAAAACGACACTGGGCTTGAATACATCGGTGCTAAAAATCAGCAAATGGGTGATGGCGGTTTTATTATGCAACTTACCGACACCGATACAAATAAAGTAGTTGCGGTAAGCAGTAAAAGCTTTAAATGCGAAATACTTCACAAAGCGCCGCTTAACAAATCATGTGAAAGCGAAACAACCCCAGTTGCGGGCGAAGGCGCTTGTACATTTATGTCAAAAGAAGCGCCCACTAACTGGCTGCAAAGTAACTTTGACGATACGCATTGGGCTAATGCAGTAGAGCACAACTTTGCCGATGTAGGGCCAAAAGACGGTTACGACGATATTAACTGGGATGAAAACGCAAAATTCATATGGGGCGAAGACTTAGAAACCGACAACACCCTTATTTGCAAAGCAACAATTGAGCAACCTCAATAAACAAAAAGGTCAACCGCTTCAATAAAAGGCAGTAATTATGTATTTTTTAAAAAAATTTAAATGGCTAATGCTAGCGTGTATTTTAACAAGTACGAGCGCTCAAGTGAGCGCCCATGTATTGAAAAACACAACAGCCCAAGTAATTTTGAGAGACGGGCAAGTTGAGGTTAAAGTATTAACTAATGCTGAGCATTTAATTTCAATGCTGCAAAGCGAGCAAGCATGGCTTATGGGCGATATTGATAAGCTTATGCCTACAAATTTAAGTACAGAGCAACAAGAAGAGTTTGTAAAAAATGCACTTAAACAAAAAACGAGCTTACGTGTAAATCAGCAAGTTATCGTGTTTGAACGCGTCGCTTTTACCACCAGCAACAACGAAGCGCACGACCTAGAAATTGTTTTTCAAGCGAAGCACACATTTTCAACAGTGGATGAGCTTGCTATATCGTTCCCTAAAAGTTTAGGCGCAGTACACGCAAGCTTTGTAAAACCACAATATAAGTTACTGAGTGCTGGCGATACCGCAAAAATAAAGCTCTAATCCATAAAATCAACATACCTAAAAAGCTTACTTAAAAAGGATTTTAGTAAGCAACTCCCAAAATACGCTAATTGTAGGCACATAATCAATATGCAATACTGCTCAGTACGTTAATGTGATGATCTTTACTATTTGCAAATCAGTGAAATTAATACATAAATTCTTTTTAGCTTTTTTTATCACTAATATCGCCCTTGTTGGGCTCATGTTTGTGTTTATATACATGACCTTTTCGTCAGGGTTTAACAAATTTGTTGAACAAGAAGAAACAAAGCATGTAGCAATGGTTAAGCATCAACTTGTTAATTTATATAACGAATTAGGCAGTTGGCAAGCCATTAAGCAAAACACGCAATTATGGCGCTCTATTGTAGAGCCGCAAAAAAAGCCAGGCGAGCCTAAAACTAATAAACACACAAGCTCCCCACCCAAACCAAATAGCAGTAAAGCAACTCCCTCTTTATTGTGGATACACTTACCTGCAGACTCCCTTAAAACAGGACAACGTATAAGTTTATATGATCAAAATAAAAAGGTTGTTGTTGGCAGAGCTAATTTAAACGACCACCCACATATAGAGCCTATTTTATTAAACAATAACGTTATAGGCTGGATAGGTTTAGTACCTTCAAAACTTGTGCAAAGTAGCCCAGCAAAAGCGTTTTTAGCAACGCAATTTCATAACTACTTTATGATCACGTTACTCGTTATTACGCTCGCATTTATTATGGCTATTGTGTTATCTCGCCATTTAATAAAACCAATAAAAAAAATAGTGACTGGCACCGATGAGTTAACAAAAGGAAATTTTGCCAGCAGAATCATCCCCTCTAGTAAAGATGAGCTAGGTACCCTATCCAACAACTTTAACACCTTAGCCCACACGCTTGAGCAAAACCAACAAATGCGATTTCAATGGGTGTCAGACACATCCCATGAATTAAGAACCCCACTTACCGTACTACGCACGCATTTACTAGCCATACAAGATGGCGTATTTACAGCCGACACAAAGCGTATTAATTTACTCATAAACCAAGTAGATAACTTAAGTCACATTGTTGACGACCTAGCTCAACTAGCACAAACAGATAGCGTTAATTTAACCTATAACAATGCACATATTGATTTGATAAACATTTTTGAGCAATCAATTGAAAACTACACCGCTCGCTTTAAAGAGCGTGAATTAAATGTAGACAGCAAAAGCTTAACCAAAGCCGGCAAATGTATAATAAATGGCGATAAAGAACGCCTTGTACAATTATTTTCAAACCTATTAGAAAATACCTGTAGATACACGCATAAAGGTGGGCAAGTAATAATACTTGCCAACAAAACACCTAATAACATTGAGCTTATTTTACAAGACTCAGCCCCAGGTGTTTTACCAAACGACTTACAAAAGTTGTTTGAGCGTTTTTATCGGGTTGAAAAATCTCGAAGCCGAGAGCACGGCGGCTCGGGCTTAGGACTTGCGCTTTGCAAACAAATAGTAGAGGCACATGGCGGTCAAATATCGTTGCACAACTCGCCACTTGGTGGGTTAGAGGTAAAAATAACGCTGAGACTTTTAGGTTAAAATAATGACATCACAAAAAATACTTATTATTGAAGACGAAGAAAACATTGCAGAGGTACTTATTGCCTATGCTAAGCAACAAGATTACGTAACTGAGCACTTTAATAGTGGCAAAGGTGTGGTTAGTTTTGTAAAACAAAACGCAGTAGATTTAATACTTCTTGATTTAATGCTGCCAGATGTTGATGGCATTGAGCTATGTAAGCAAATTAGAGCCTTTTCAAGTGTACCAATTATTATGCTTACCGCAAAAAGTGAAGAAATAGACCGCTTACTGGGTTTAGAGATCGGCGCCGATGACTACATATGCAAACCTTTCAGCCCCAAAGAAGTGATAGCACGCATAAAAGCCGTACTAAGAAGAACCAGCCAGCCTAAAATAAATATTATCAATCATAATAATTTTCAATTATACAAAGACGATTACGAAGCGCGCTTAAACGGAGAAAGCATTGGCTTTACCGCCGTCGAGTTTAAAATATTTTTATTATTTATAAGCCACGTAGGTCGTGTTTTCACCCGCGAAGATATTATTAATAACGTATACAGCGACACTACCGACATATCCGATCGCAACATTGATACACACATTAAAAATATACGAAAAAAGATTAACGACGTTCAAGCAGGGCTAAACCCAATAGCTGCGGTTTATAGTGTGGGTTATAAGTTTAAAGAGTAGGTTTACTGATTAAAATAAATCTAACATGACGAAAAAGCGCGATATTAGTCGCGCTTTTAACTAACTTTTCTGTTGATAGCTTAAAACTGACAGCTCAAAAGCACGTTGGGTTTCGCTTCGCTCAACCCAACCTACATTACAGCCCTAGCTCAGCCATAAAGTCATCATCGGCATCATCTTGTTCTGCTTCTTTTGACTTAGCTTTTGCTTTTTCGGCCTTTTGCTTAGCTTCGTTTTCGATAATGTCATCAGGGTCTATCGCTTCTACAATGTCAAAGTCATGTAGTTTAATAAACTCTGTTTTATCCATTGCCAGCTCTAGGTAAAAGATATTTTGGTTGCGCGTAGTAAAGGTTACGCGGCGTGCTTGTGGGCGATCCATAGTGGTATCAACCGATATTTGCACTTGTTTATTAATCGCCATCATTTTTGGCTGGTTTTGCGTAATAGAGGTATGTAACTGCTCACGAACTTTAGAAGTGAAGTCACCAACAATTTGGTTCATCAGCTCGCCCATTACATTTGAAACGTCATCTGATAAATGACTGTGGGCAATTTCTTCTTCAGGCATGCCCATATTGCGCATGTAATCGCCGTAAATTTCCATTGCCGCTTGCGCTGTAAAATTAGTGACTACCAGCCCTGTAAAGCCACCATCAAATAATACAAAACAGCCAATGTCTGGACGCATACAGGTGCGCGTTATTTTTTGCACCATAGCCGAGTAGCTAATTTCGTTACCACTGGCTGATGACAGAACACCCGTCACTGAATGACATAGGGTTGCTAAAATATCGTCTGTGCTAATTACCTTACTTTTGCTCATTTAACGTTCTCTTTTATACTTATTATTCATAATTCTAGCCAAGCTACTGAATTTATCACTGACTATCCAGTATAAAATGTTAAAATAGTGCCATTATTTTTAAAGAGACTGCCTTAGTGAGTATAAAAGACAGTATTTACGCCTCTGAGCAACAAGTAAAAGATTTTAGCTTCGACCAAAATGTGGTTGAGGTTTTTCCGGATATGATCCAGCGCTCTGTGCCTGGGTACGCCACCATTGTAAGCACTATGGGTAAATTGGCCGGTGAATATGCGCAAAGTAATTCAAACCTTTACGATTTAGGCTGCTCGCTTGGTGCGGTTACCCTAAGTATGCGCCGTAATATTCGCACCGATAACTGCCACATTATTGCTGTAGATAACTCACAAGCTATGGTTGAGCGTTGTAAGGTACATTTACAAGGCTTTAAGTCAGACGTGCCTGTTACAGTAACTTTAGGCGATATTAACGAGCTTGAGATTCAAAATGCGTCGGTAGTGGCCATGAATTTTACCTTGCAATTTATTCCGCCTTTACAGCGCCAAGCCGTGCTTGAAAAAATTTACGCTAACTTAAAACCCGGTGGCGTCCTGCTCCTTAGCGAAAAAATTAAAGCCGAAAACGAGCAGTGCGATAATTTATTAATTGATTTGCACCACGACTTTAAACGCCACAATGGCTACTCAGAGCTTGAAATAAGCCAAAAACGTACTGCCATTGAAAACGTGATGCGCCCCGATACGCTAAGCACTCACTTTAATCGTTTAAGCGACATTGGTTTTAGCCAAACGCAGGTGTGGTATCAATGTTTTAATTTTTGCTCAATGGTAGCAATTAAATAAAGAGAGTGACTTATGTCTCAATGGTTTAACCAATTTTACGCAGCAATTGCACAAAGCCCACTTAGCCACTGGCTAGAAACCCTGCCCGCTCAATTAAAGCATTGGCAAAACGAGGCAAGCCATGGCGATTTACCAAAATGGCAAAAAGTACTTAAAAATCTGCCAGAAGTAAAAACAACCCACGTTGATATCGCCACTAAAGTAGAAATTGGCGCACCGGGGGAGATGAGCGAAGGCGAGCAAAAACAAGCCACGCATTTATTAAAACGCATGATGCCATGGCGCAAAGGCCCTTTTACTGTACACGGTATTGAAATAAACACAGAGTGGCGCAGCGATTGGAAGTGGGATCGCCTGCTTCCTCATATTGAGCCTTTAAAAGGCCGCACAGTATTAGATATAGGCTGTGGCTCTGGCTATCATTTGTGGCGTATGCGCGGTGAAGGCGCTGAATTTGTAGTAGGTATTGACCCTTCTGATTTATTTTTGTGTCAGTTTCAGGCCATTAAACATTACAACCCAGATGAAAACGTGCATTTATTACCATTAGGTGTAGAGGCACTACCCGAGCTTAAAGCGTTTGATACGGTGTTTTCTATGGGGGTGCTGTATCACCGCCGCTCGCCTATCGATTTTTTAGCGCAGTTAAAAGCGCAGCTTCGTCCAGGTGGCGAACTCGTACTAGAAACGTTAGTAATTGAAGGCGATGAAAACACCGTACTGGTACCTACCGACCGCTACGCAAAAATGCGCAACGTTTGGTTTATTCCAAGTACTGCTGCACTAAAACTGTGGATGGAACGCGTTGGCTTTAAAGATGTGCAAATAAAAGATTGCGCAATTACCACGCTTGATGAGCAACGCAGGACCGACTGGATGGAAAACGAATCGTTAGTTGATTTTTTAGACCCAAACGATACCAGTAAAACCATTGAAGGTTACCCTGCTCCACTTAGAGCAATACTAACTGCCAAAGCATAAATAACTTAAAAGCACCCAGGGTGCTTTTTTTGTGCAATTAACAAACTAATAGCGGACAAGTGTCCTTGTTAATTATTTCAAAACTATATTTGAGCTAGCCGCGCAGTTGCAATTGTTGTAAAATACGCGCGTTTCTAAGCTATCGAAAAACAACCCCAAGCAATTATTTGAGGAAAACCTGTGAGCGAACAAAAACAGTCATTAAGCTATAAAGACGCGGGCGTAGATATCGACGCTGGTAATGCACTTGTTGAGCGTATTAAAGGCGTAGTTAAAAAAACGCGTCGTCCAGAAGTAATGGGCGGGATTGGTGGTTTTGGCGCTCTTTGCGAAATTCCAGAAGGTTACAAACAGCCAGTACTAGTAGCAGGTACTGACGGTGTAGGTACTAAACTACGTTTAGCTATCGACTTAAAAAAACACGACACTGTAGGTATTGATTTAGTTGCAATGTGTGTAAACGATTTAATAGTACAAGGCGCTGAACCCCTGTTTTTTCTAGATTACTATGCAACAGGTAAACTAGATGTAGACACAGCGGCCGATGTAGTAACCGGTATTGGTAAAGGCTGTGAGATTTCTGGCTGTGCCCTGATTGGCGGCGAAACAGCTGAAATGCCAGGTATGTACGATGGTGAAGACTACGACATGGCCGGTTTTTGTACCGGTGTAGTAGAAAAATCTAAAATTATTGATGGCACAAAAGTAGCAGCCGGCGATCAACTTATTGCCCTTGCCTCTAGCGGTCCGCACTCAAACGGCTTTTCTTTAATTCGTAAAGTGCTTGAAGTATCAAACGCCGATACGAACCAAGTTATTGACGGCAAAACACTAGGCGAGCACTTACTAGAGCCAACTCGTATTTACGTTAAACCTTTACTTGAGCTATTTAAGCAAGTAGACGTGCATGCCCTATCGCATATTACTGGCGGCGGCTTTTGGGAAAACATTCCGCGTGTATTACCTGATTCTGCAAAAGCAGTAGTTAAAGGCGATAGCTGGCAGTGGCCAACCGTTTTTAACTGGTTACAAGAAAACGGCAATATTACTACGCACGAAATGTACCGTACATTTAACTGTGGTGTAGGCATGGTATTAGTAGTACCAGGCAATGCGCTAGAGCAAAGCTTAAGCATTTTAAAAGAGCTTGGCGAAAACGCATGGCACCTTGGTGAAATTCAAGATGCTGTTGCCGGCGAAGAGCAAGTAGAAATTGTAGGTGGTGCTAAGTAATGGCACCCATTCGCTTAGTGGTATTAATATCGGGTAGTGGTTCTAATTTACAAGCCATTATTGATGCCTGCGAGCGCGGCGAAATAAACGGACACATAGCGGCTGTTATAAGTAACAAAGCAGACGCTTACGGCCTTGAGCGTGCAAAACAAGCAGGTATTGCTACAAAAGTGCTCAGTCACAAAGATTTTGACTCGCGCGAGGCCTATGATGCGCAATTAATGAACGTTATTGACTCTTTTATGCCAAATCTAGTTGTATTAGCTGGGTTTATGCGTATTCTTACTCCTAGCTTAGTGCAAAAATATGTTGGAAAAATGTTGAACATTCATCCATCTTTGTTGCCTAAGTATCAGGGGCTGAATACCCACCAAAGAGCAATTGATGCAAAAGACGATGTTCATGGCGTAAGTGTTCATTTTGTAACTGAAGAGTTAGACGGCGGTCCCGTTATTCTTCAAGCGCAAATACCTGTACTCAAGGATGATACAGCAGAAACATTAGCTAAACGCGTGCACGAACAAGAGCATATAATTTATCCTTTGGTGGTCAAATGGTTCAGTGAACACAGACTTACTATGGAAGCAGATTATGCAGTTCTTGACGAAAAACAACTTCCTGCACACGGCGCGCACTACCCACAATAAAAAAATAAGTGCCCTGCTGTTATGTGTGGGCGCTTTACTTCCTACTAGCCTAATTGCAGGCGAACTAACAGAGTATCAAGCCAGCTACGATATTTTACGCAAAGGTAAAAATCATGGCGAGGCAGTACGCGAACTTAAAAAAGTTGGCGAGCAAACGTATCAACTTACTTATCACAGCAATATTGAGTGGATGATTTTCTCTGACAAGCGAGAAGAAACCTCAGTATTTACTTTTTTAGATAACAAAGTCACTCCTCATCATTACAATATGGTGCGTACCGGCACCGGCCCAGATAAAGATTATAAAATAGACTTTGATACACAAAATAAAGTGGTCACCAGCAGTACTAGCGAATACCCGCTAAAGTGCGAATGGACTGACGAATTTCAAGATGCTATTTCGTATCAAGTACAAGTACGCGAAGGCTTAAAAAAAGGCGAAACTTATTTTTCGTTTCCGCTTATTGATAAAAAAGGCAATCGCCGCGACTACAACTTTGAAGTGGTTGGCAAAGAAATGATTTCGCTGCCAATTGGTAACGTAGAAGCTATAAAAGTAAAACGTTTATACGATAACGATAAACGCCAAGCCCTTGCCTGGTTTGCACCAGAAATGGACTACATGCTTGTACGTATGTGGAAAGGCGAAAAAGGCATGGAGCAGTTTGAAGTACAAATGAATTCATTTACCGTTACCCAGCCTGTTTCTACTCCAGTAAGTGAGAGCAGCGAAGTAAGATCAGAAGCGCCGTAAACACGGTGATAGCAAACACAAAAAACGCGATTTTATATCGCGTTTTTTTGTGTTTACTTTTAGGCTATTTAACTAAATTAGTTCGCCCATTTTAAACAACGCAAACTCCCCTGGCTGCATTTTTTGCCAGCGTTCGTCGTTGGTTAATGGCCGTGTAGCTATTACTGTTACTACATCGTTTGGGGTGGTTTCTTCGTTAAAATCAACCACCATATCGGCATCAATTAACGTTGCTTTACCAAATGGTGCTCGGCGCGTTATGTAATGTAAGTTATTCGTGCAGTACGCCAATACAAATACGCCATCGGTCAATAACATATTAAATACGCCCTTTTCACGTAGCGTATGCGAAAGCTTAGCCGCATATCTAAATACAGAGGCCATATTAGAGGGACGTTTTGGGTATTTTTCACGAATTTTATCTAGCAACCAACAAAACGCCAGCTCACTGTCGGTGTTACCCACTGGGCGATAATATTGGGGTTTTAAATCGTGATAGTTAGATAACTGGCCATTATGTGCATAGGTAATTTCGCGTCCCCAAAGCTCACGGGTAAACGGATGGGTATTTTCAAGGCACACTCGGCCACGGTTTCCTTGGCGAATATGGCTAATTACCGACACACTTTTAATGGGGTAGGCTTTTACTAGCTTGGCGATTTCTGATTGATAGCTTGGCTCAGGATCTTTAAAGGTTCTACACCCTTTACCCTCGTAAAACGTGATACCCCAGCCATCTTTATGCGGGCCAGTATTACCACCGCGCTCTAATAAACCTGAAAAACTAAAACAAATATCCGTAGGTACGTTGGCTGACATGCCAAGTAATTCACACATTAATAAACTAACCCTTAAAAAATACGTATAAATAGCGCTGTACTTTGCTATGCGCTACAACAGACATACTTACTTAAAAAAACTTTTTTGGCTAGCTGATTTACTGATTTTTAGCGCTTAAATAATCGCTGTGATTGAATTAAACACAGCAGTGGTGCATGCTTGTTCCTTATAAAGGGAATAATGATAAGCATAATGGCTAGTTTGTCGTTAATTTAACGCTGTAATGTACTTGAAACTTACGCTCACTAGCGCTACTCTAACTGAGGTGGTCTGACCTCTATTAAGGAATAAGCAATGACACTCATATTTACACTCGGTTTAATCGCACTGCTCAGCATCGCGGTTTACCACAGAGCGAGTTGGAACACAGCACTTGGTGTTTCTGCCGCAACATTATTAATTGGTACCTTTGCAGGTGCTTTTGGTTTAATTAGCTGGTTGATCTTTTTGATCATCGCAGTTCCTCTTTCTGTTACTGGCATTCGTCAGCAATATATAATCAAGCCGATTTTTACTACCTTTAAAAAAGTAACGCCAAGCATGTCTGACACTGAAAAGTCAGCAATCGATGCCGGTACTACGTGGTGGGAAGCTGATTTATTTTGTGGTAACCCAGATTGGAAAAAGCTACACCAATACCCAGTACCAAAGCTGACTATTGAAGAGCAAGCCTTTATTGATGGCCCTGTAGAAGTAGTATGTAGCATGCTAGATGATTGGGAAGCAACACACGAGCTTACCGATTTACCGCAAGATGTATGGCAATATCTAAAAGATAATAAATTCTTTGCCATGATCATCAAAAAAGAATACGGCGGTTTAGAGTTTTCTGCGTTTGCACAATCATGTGTTCTGCAAAAGTTAACCAGTAAATCGACCTTGCTATCGTCAATTGTAGGTGTACCTAACTCGTTAGGTCCTGGTGAGTTGCTACAGCACTACGGTACTGAAGATCAAAAAAATCATTATTTACCGCGCTTAGCCCAAGGCCAAGAAATTCCATGTTTTGCATTAACCTCGCCAGAAGCAGGCTCTGACGCAAGCTCAATTCCTGATTACGGTGTAGTGTGTAAAGGGCAATGGAACGGTGAAGAAGTAGTAGGTATTAGCCTTACCTGGAACAAGCGTTACATTACTCTTGCACCAGTGGCTACAGTACTTGGTCTTGCCTTTAAACTACAAGATCCAGATGGTTTACTAAGCGACAACAAAGAGCCAGGCATTACCTGTGCACTTATTCCAACTAACACGCCAGGTGTTGAAATTGGTCGTCGCCACTTCCCGCTTAACGTACCATTTCAAAATGGCCCGACTCGCGGTAAAGATATTTTTGTACCCCTTGATTACATTATTGGTGGCCCAGAAATGGCTGGCCAAGGCTGGCGCATGCTGGTTGAATGTTTATCGGTTGGCCGTGCAATTACATTGCCGTCAAACTCTGCCGGTGGCATTAAAACAATTGCCGTAGCAACAGGTGCATACAGCCGTATTCGTCGTCAGTTCCGTTTACCAATTGGTAAAATGGAAGGTGTTGAAGAGTCACTGGCTAAACTTGCAGGTTACGCTTACAGCTCAGATGCAGCAGTTAGTATGTCAACGGGTGCGGTAGATTTAGGTGAAAAGCCATCGGTTGTTTCAGCTATTATTAAATACCACCTAACCGAGCAAATGCGCGAGTCGACCATTCATGCAATGGACGTACTTGGCGGTAAAGGGATTATGCTTGGGCCAAATAACTATTTAGGTCGTGGCTATCAAGGTGCCCCTATTGCTATAACAGTAGAAGGTGCCAACATCTTGACCCGTAATATGATTATTTATGGTCAAGGTGCAATTCGCTGTCATCCATTTGTACTAACCGAGCTTGGTGCTTGTAAAATTGAAGACCGCGAAGAAGCGCTTAACGTATTTGATAAAGCGCTAATGGGCCACATTGGCTTTACAATGTCGAACCTTGTACGTACTAAGTGGCTTGCGCTTACCGGTGCACGTTTTACTAGCGTACCGTACAAAGACGACACCGCAGAGTTTTACCGTATAGCATCACGCTTTAGTGCATCGCTTGCGCTTATGTCTGACATTAGCATGGCGGTATTTGGTGGCTCGCTTAAACGTAAAGAACGTATTTCAGCACGTTTAGGTGACTTACTAAGCTACTTATATTTAGTGTCTGCAACGCTTAAGCGTTATAACGATGAAGGCCGTAAACAAGAAGATTTAGCCCTAGTAAAATGGAGCTGTCAGGATCATCTTTACCACTGCCAACGTGCCCTTGCTGATTTAATCAATAACATGCCCTCTGCCCCATTACGTGGCGTATTAAAAGTATTGTTATTCCCGTTTGGTCGCCCGGTTCGTAAACCTACCGACAAACTTGAGCATAAACTAGCACAACTACTTCAAGTACCTAGCGAAACGCGTAACCGTTTAGCAAGCTATGTTTACTTAAAAGATGAGCCACTAAACCTAGTTGGCCGTCAAGAGCAAACACTTAAAGACGTACTGGCTGTAGAGCCGTTATTTGAACAAGTATGTAAAGAAAAAGGCCTTAAACTGCCATTCTTCCAACTTGATAAAGTAGCGCAAATGGGCCTTGAAGCTGGCATATTAAGCCAAGCAGAAGCTGATAAATTAGCCGCTGTTGAAAAAGCCCGCTTAGATGTGATTAACGTTGATGACTTTGACCCAGCTGATTTATTAGCAGGCAAAGCCGCACGTAAAAGTGAAGACAGCAAAGCAGATGCAGCTTAACCCGTTAGGTTAACGCAGCCAACAGTCCGCCTGTTGTGATCATCCAAACCAGCGCGTAATGCGCTGGTTTTTTTTGCACGATAGCTTGTTGGAGTGCGCACCAAATAATGCCAGTTAATAGCAACAAGCCACTTGCTTGGTTGAATAAAGCAAAAAAAACAATAAGCGAAAGTAAGAGCACAATTAAACTAGGAACAAATTGGCCAATAAAAAATGCTGTTTGCTTATTCTGCATTTTAAAAAACACACTATATTGTTGATGTAGATGACTACAATCAAATTGTAATGAACTACTAAACAACACCACAAAAGCTAGTGACAAAATACTAAATATATCAGCTAAATTAGCGCGCTCTTGTAGTAGTACCTCAAATGCCATAAATACGCACAACAATAAAGCACCTCGCCAAATCAAAGTCCAGCTGTTGTGTATAAAAAACATTAGCCAAAAGCCTGTAAGTGAGCTTAGCTCTAACTTAGCTGCAAAATTAAAAGGTACCATTAAGGTGCTTAAGGCAAATAACAGCACAAAGCCACACTGATAAATCAGTGGACTTAAATCAAACGGTAACATTAGCCACATTGCAGATAACAAAAATCCATAAACAAGCGCAATTGGCTTGTATAAGCATAAAATGCCGAGCGTAAATTGTAATAGTAAAAACACCAAAAAATGCGGCACCCTAAGCCACTGGTTTATGCTCAGGTCAATCGCGATAACAAGGCTTGCAATCAACCAGCCATTACTTAACAGCAAAAGCTTTATATCCACCAAACCAAGCCAATACCGCTTAACCAATGTCTGTTGAAACGCTCGTTGGGCTGAGTTTTTTATTGCAGACTTCATTGCGCTTAACATTACACTTTGTAGCAACAAATACAGCCAAGCCATTTTCGCACCATATTGAGGTGCATCACTACTATCAATAATTTTTCCAAGCCCTAAAAAAAGTAGCAATATCAAACCCAACACTGACGAGCCTAACACCACTAAAAATAACACCCCAAAGCTTTTCAGTTGTAATAATAATTGTGTAAGTTCAGTCTTGTATGCCAGAAAACGATAATCCATAAAAGAGCGGTATTGGCCAATTGATTGTTTTAAATTTGCAATCATAAAGGCGTACACTCAAAGCCATGCAGTAAAAAAGGCTCGGGCTCGTGACAGGTGATAATTATTTGACCTTGTGGCTTATTTACTAAATATTCATCAAGTAAAATTAGTAAATACTCAATACTCGCTTGATCAAGCGCTGCACTGGGTTCATCTAACAGTAAATACGGTGCATCACGCATAAGCGCTAAAATTAACTGACACTTCTTTTGGTTCCCTGATGATAGAGCGTCAAAGCGTGTATTTAGAAATTCATTAAAATTAAACCCATCGACTATAGCTGTTGGCCAACAACAGCCAAATGTATTTGAGGATAAGTTAATTATTTGCTTTGCTGTTAAAAAGTCGGGTAAAGCAATACTGTCAGAGGCTATAGCAACTTGCTTATGTGGTTCGGTTAATGCGTTTCCAGAAAACAAAAGCTCACCACTTTCGTAAGTTTCAAGCCCCGCTAATATCATCAATAGAGTTGTTTTCCCTTGGCCATTAGGTGCTTCGATGCATATTTTAGGTGCACAGAATCGCACGTTATAACCATTGTACAATATGTTTTCAGCAAACTGTTTATGTAACCCAATGACTTCTATCATAAATACCCACTTTTCAACGAGTTATCATTATAGCGAATACTTATATAAAAACGATTTATGGTTTGTAACACTTTATTACTGTTTGCATATCAGAAATACTTGCGTTTGAAAAACGTTCGGTCAACACTTCTAAATGAAAACATAACTATAAACCAAGGAATGTACCTATGAAAAAAGCCCTCAAACTTGCCTGTATTACCTGCGCTGTATCTCTTGCATTAGCGGGTTGCAATCAATCTAATAGTTTAGGCTCTAGCGCTGTAAAAACTGAGCAAACACAACAAGTAAAAACCTACGACGCAAAAACTTTTTTTGACACCACCTCTATTATGGGCAGTAGTTTTTCACCAAGTGGTGATAAAGTGTTAGTCAGTAGCGATGAAAGCGGCATTTACAGCTTATACGAAGTCGATGTTAAAACCGGTAGTAAAACCCGCTTAACTAATTTTGAAGACAGTACTTACCCAGTACGCTATTTCCCTAATGATGAGCGTATATTGTTTACCAAAGACTCAGGCGGTAACGAACGATACCATGTTTACGTGCGTGAAGTTGACGGTTCAATCAAAGATTTAACCCCTGGCGATGAAACACGAGCTGGCTTTGCAGGTTTTACAAAAGACGGCAGCCAGTTTTTTATCTCAAGTAATCAGCGTGATGCCAAATTTATGGATTTATATCGTGTAGATAGTGAAACCTATAAAGTGTCTCCTGTTTATCAAAATGAGCTTGGATTAGATGTTGGCGCCATTAGCCCCGATGGACGCTTTATTGCTTTATCTAAAAATAATAGCAATAAAGACAGTGATACATACATTCTTGACACTTATAAAAAAACCCTCAAGCCACATCTTATATCCCAGCATGATGATCCCGCACAATATACGCCTGAAACCTTCTCTGCTGATGGTAAATATTTATATTACTCTACAGACGCAAAAGGCGAGTTTTCACAAATGTGGCGCTATGAGTTAGCCACAGGTAAGCACACGCCGGCCTTAGAAGACGAGTGGGATGTAACCTTTATCTATTTTTCTAAATCTGGTCGCTACCAAGTAAGTGGTGTCAATGCCGATGCCAGTACCAAAGTGTCTATTTTAGATACTCTGACAGGTAAACAAGTTGCTATGCCCGCCCTACCCAATGGTAATTTACACGGTGTGAATTTCTCAAGTGACGAGAAAACCATGGCGTTTTATTTAAACTCAGACACCTCACCAAGCAATTTATTTGTTTGGCAAGTTGGTAGTAATAAAGCTAAGCAGCTTACTAACACATTAAGTAAAGACATAGATCAAAACGACTTAGTAGAGAGCACCATTGTACGCTTTAAAAGTTTTGATACTCTAGAAATACCAGGCGTGTTGTATAAACCAAAACAAGCTAACAGAAACAATAAAGTACCTGCGCTGGTGTGGGTGCATGGTGGTCCTGGTGGGCAAAGCCGTACTGGTTACAGAGCAATGCAACAACATTTAGTTAATCATGGCTATGCTATTTTTGCCGTTAATAACCGAGGTAGTTCAGGATACGGCAAAACATTTTTTCATTTGGATGATAAAAAGCACGGCACTGACGACTTACAAGATATTGTGTACGGTAAAAAGCACCTGCAGAGTTTAGAGTGGGTTGATGCAGATAAAATTGGCATCATAGGGGGCAGCTACGGCGGCTTTATGACTGCTGCTGCCCTTGCTTTTGAGCCGGAAGAATTCAAAGTCGGTATTAATATTTTTGGGGTTACTAACTGGGTAAGAACGCTAAACTCAATTCCACCCTGGTGGGAGAGTTTTAAAAAGGCGTTGTACGATGAAATGGGCGACCCTGCAACAGATGGTGAGCGTCATCGGGCTATATCGCCACTATTTCATGCTAAAAATATCACTAAACCTTTAATGGTAATACAAGGCGCTAACGATCCACGCGTTTTACAAGTTGAAAGCGATGAGCTCGTTGCCGCAGTCAAAGCCAATGGCGTGCCAGTAGAGTATGTATTGTTTGATGATGAAGGGCATGGTTTTACTAAAAAAGAAAACCGTATAACAGCCTCTAACGCTTACTTAAACTTTTTAGATACCTATCTAAAATAGCGCTTAAGCCCATACAACTATGGGCTAAATTTAAGATAAAAGCTGTGTGCTTGTTTGCATACAGCTTTTTATGCGTGACGCGTTAATTTTGGTTCTAATACCGCCAGAGCTAAACCAAACACAGCTGTAAATAATCCAATAAACTCAAGCCAGGTATTACCTGCATGTGATATGTAGCGTGGGACAGCATTTGTTGTATAAACACGTTTACCACCCGTCACTTCTTCGACAAATGATTCACCGATATACTCATCCATTAATTTAAAAAGTTCAACACGCCTAGCAAGCATCTCTTTAAGTTTAGCTGTACGCTTTTCAGCACTGGGATCTATTATATAATCTTTCCAATGATTGAAAACATTGAGTGGTTCATCATTTTTAATAATTCCAATTGAGCGATACTCATAAAAATGTTCGTTAAACACATAATGTTTATGGCCTGCATAAAATAGTGCACACCCAAACGAAATTAAAAACATTGCTAAATAAATCAATTTACGCTGAGTTACTGAAGTGCTCACAGCTTTATTTTTATACCACTGCTCAACATCCGGTATCTGCATAAGCCTGGTTTTATCATGACTTGATACAAGCGGCTTCATAAACTCATCAATTGAAAGATCTAATGCTATCAATAAGGCTCTAAATATTTCATTCGAGGGAATTGATTTATCGTTTTCAAGTTTTGATAAATAACTCTGCTCTATCCCTACTTGCTGGGCAAATTCAGGTTGGCTCAATTTTTTATTATTTCTTAGCTGCTTTACTTGTTGACCTAGTGTGCTCATTTTAGTGCTTCCTTTTTTAAAGTGAGACTAGATTCTTGGCTATTCATGCAGATATAAGAAGCTGAATATTAAAGAATAGGCAGGAATATTAGCAGGTTAGCATTAAGTAGTCGATTATTTAGCTGATAGCTGATAGCTGATAGCTGATAAAAAATTATATTTGGATTAGTTAATAAGGAAATTATTTATTGCTTGCTACTGAGGAAATAACAAGTGGCGGAGTGGACGGGACTCGAACCCGCGACCCCCGGCGTGACAGGCCGGTATTCTAACCAACTGAACTACCACTCCGCAGTGGTATGTGCATGGGGTAATGCACTTACTAATTTTGTTACGATATCAAATGGCGGAGTGGACGGGACTCGAACCCGCGACCCCCGGCGTGACAGGCCGGTATTCTAACCAACTGAACTACCACTCCGCAGAGATATCATATTACTTGTCATTACTAAATTTG
>BJUT01000063.1 GCA_007988745.1 Pseudoalteromonas atlantica | reverse complement strand
CCTTTTAGCTGGCTTTTTTTATGCCTTTAGTAAATGTTACGCCCTCTACCCCCCACTACCTTTATTCGTTATGATGGCATGTCTCTAAATTTTATAAGTTTATTTTATGTTTACTCAGCTATTAACGCATATAGATTGGTTAAGTGCCAGCGCAGGGCTTGCAACAGGGCTCGTACTATATGGCCTAGTGTCGATCCCTTCTCGTAATAAATTAAAACAACACATTAGCGAGCAACAGCAACAGTTATCGTTATTACAAAACCAGTACGACAATAAACAGCTGCAATACACCGCCTTATTTGATGAGCACGAGCTGCTCGAGCAATCACATCAAGAGCAACGCGATGAAGCGCAGCATTTTAAAACTCGCTTTAGCGAGCAAGAAAAACAAAGTGTTCAATACAACCATTTTTGGCGTAAAGCCGAAGGCGAACTTAGTGCCTTGCGAGAGCAGTATAACCAGCGCGATATTGAGCTTAATAATATGCGAACTACGCTTGAGCAAAAGCAGCAAAACTTTACCGAGCAGCTTGCACAAATAGAGCAAAGCAAAAATGTGCTTAAAAAAGAGTTTGAAAACCTAGCTAATAAAATTTTAGAAGAAAAATCGCAAAGCTTTAAAACGCTAAACCAAGAAAGCATTGAGCAACTATTAAAGCCAGTTCAAGGCGAGCTAAAAGGCTTTAGAGATAAAATGGAATCGATTCACGTTGAAGACTTAAAACAACGTGCTGCCCTTAAAACTGAGCTACTGCACTTGCAAGCTAAAAGCCAAGCTATTACCGAGCAAGCCGATAAGCTTAGTAATGCCTTACAAGGGCAAAAAAAGACCCAAGGTAATTGGGGCGAACTAATGCTCGAAAACGTACTCGACAGCGCAGGCCTTCGCGCGGGTACTGACTATAAACGCGAAGTATCGTTTAATACCGAAGACGGTCGACTGCGCCCCGACGTAGTGGTGTATTTACCTCAGGGCCGCCACTTAGTGATTGACGCTAAAACATCGCTAAATGCTTATACCCGCTACGTTAATGCCGAAAACGAGCTAGAGGCTAGCCAAGCAATTAAAGAGCATGTAAATGCTGTTACCGCGCGTATTAACGAGCTTGCCAGTAAATCGTACGATCGTCTCCCTGGTATAAATTCGCCTGAAGTAGTTATTATGTTTGTGCCTATAGAATCTGCATTTGTTGAGGCGCTTAAATATCAAAGCGATATTTACCAACAAGCTATCGAAAAAAACATTTTAGTTGCTACACCAACGACTCTGCTTACAAGCCTTAATATTGTTAAACAGCTGTGGCGCTTTGAAGAGCAAACTAAATACTCTAAAGAGCTGGCGAATCGTGCAGAGCGCTTTTATAACAAGCTCAATGGCTTTTTAACGAGTATGGAAGGTGTTGGCAAACAACTAGACCGCGCAAAAGAAAGCTACGATAAAGCCTTTTCACAGCTTTACCGTGGTAAAGGTAACTTAATTAAACAAGCTTCAGAATTTAAAGAGCTAGGTGTATCGGTTCAAAAAGAGCTACCAAACGAAAGCGTAGAAAAAGCCCAATTAGAGCTGGATTAAGTTCGATTTATCTCTACTGTTTTATACATTAAAAGGAAGGTTAATGGTTTTTCCCTTACTCAATTCGCAAAGGTTAGCGTTAACCCCTATTAATTATGAGGATAGAGACGCTATTTTTGTTCTTGGTACTGTGGAGCAAAAATAGCGTTATTTAAGCTTTATGGCTGAAAAGCTAGCAAACGCTGAGGCAAAAGTAATTGAATACATAGACGTATATTACGTAGAAACATTATTTTGGGGCGCAAGTTCTCATACTATTGCGATTGGTTGGCCTCTAGTGCCTGCCAACTTACAAAAGCTTTATATCAATTTTCATGGTAAAGCGCCGCAAAACTAATACAACTAAAGCTCGCATGTACTCGCTTACGCCTTTAATACTCCACCTCATTCAATAACTCATTTATTTTTTCATCGCCAATACACTCTCCATTAGACCAACTTGCATTAAGTAGTGTAATTAAATTACCAATACGCTCTGACTTCCGCTGTAGCTGCTCTATTAGTGCATTAGCTTCATGTTGTTTTTGAGTGAGTCGCTCAATAATGGCGTTGTGATCTAGCTCCTCATTAGGCTTACGCAGGGAGGGGATTTCTTCAAGCGAAAACCCTAAACTTTGTGCAAACTTAATCATTTTAAGCTGCTCTACACTGGCTTTGTCGTATTGCCTATATCCGTTATTATTTCGCGTACCGTGTGGCAGCAGCCCTATACTTTCGTAATACCGTATGGTGCTTGCTGCAATACCCGAGTGCTTAGCTAGTTCACCTATTTTCATTATTACCTCTACTATAAAAAGCGGGTTGACCTTAAAGCTGACTTTAAGGTTATAGTGCCTGTAATGTCAATTTATGGTTTATATGTATGTCTGAGTTTGAACAATCTGCTGTATTTACGCCCTTTACCCTACCAAGCGGTTTAACGCTTAAAAACCGAGTAGTAAAAGCCGCTATGGAAGAGAACCTCGCAGAGGCCGATCTAACGCCATCGCAAGTGCTTAAAAATGTATACAACGAATGGGCAAAAGGCGGGTGCGGGTTAATTATTACCGGCAATGTTATGGTTGACCACCTTGCAATGACAGGACCAGGCGGCCTTGCCCTTGAGCAGCAAACCGATATAACGCCTTTTGCAGAGCTTGCTTGTTTAGGGCAGCAAAACGACTGTAAAATTGTGATGCAGATAAATCACCCTGGCCGCCAAGTATTTAAAAAAATGGGCGGTAAAGCGCTAAGTGCCTCTGATATTGCGCTTAATATGGGTAAGCACTCTCACTTATTTGCCCAGCCAACGGCTATGGATAAAAGCGAGATTAATGATGTTATCGCTCGTTTTACTCATACAGCGCAACAGGCCGAAAAAGCAGGTTTTAATGGCGTGCAAATACACGCTGCACATGGCTATTTATTAGCGCAGTTTTTATCTCCACTAACTAATAAGCGTGATGACGAATGGGGCGGAAGCCTTGAGAATCGCGCGCGATTATTACTTGAAATAACACGCAGTATTAAAGCGCAATGCAGCGCCGGTTTTTCGGTATCGGTTAAGTTAAACTCAGCCGATTTTCAGCGCGGCGGCTTTGAACCGCATGATGCGCAAGCAGTTGTTAATATGCTTAGTGCATTAAAGCTTGATTTTGTAGAGCTTTCGGGCGGAAGTTACGAAGCACCGGCTATGCAAGGACAAACAGGCGATGAGCGTACACTTGCACGTGAGGCGTACTTTTTAGAGTTTGCCAAAGCAATTAGCGAGCAATCAACCATGCCCATTATGACCACCGGTGGCATTAGCCGATTAGATGTGGCAAATAAAGTAATTAGCTCAGGCGTAGCGCTCGTTGGTATGGCCACGGCACTGGCTTATCAGCCTAATTTAGTTAATTGCTGGCAAACACAACCAACGCAAAACCTGCTTATGCCGCGTGTTACCTTTAAAGACAAAACCCTTGCAGGGCTTGCCACTATGGCGCTGGTAAAAAGGCAAATTCGCCGAGTGGGCCAAGGCAAACGCGTTAAAGCAAATGCCTCGGCTATTTTTACTTTAATAAGTGACCAAATACGCGCTGCAAAGCTTACAAAGCGCTATCGAAAACGCTTTGCAAAAGAGCTAAATTAATTAGCTCTAGTTTAAACTGATATTTTCTATGCCACACTTGAAAGCGTTGATTGATGGGCGTTTGCATATGCCCAGTTAACGCACTCTTGCGCTAAAATAGCGATGGTATCTAGGCAAGTTTCTGGCGAGTGTTTAGCTTGTTCATTTAACACAAGCGGTATTTCTGTACAGCCAAACAACACGCAGTCAGCACCTTGAGCAAGCATTAAGTCGTATGCCTTGCTTAACAAGTGGCGACCTTTATTTAAATCGCCCGCTTTTACGGCGGTTATCCCATCCATTATGGCTGCTTGTTGTTGAGTGTTTGGTTCAACAAAATCAATATTGTGCTGCTTAAACGCATTTTGGTAAATGCCCATATTAAGCGTAGCGGTAGTGGCTAAAATACCAACCTTTTGTTTGCCCGTGGCTTTTACTTGTTTTATAACGCTTTTTACAATGCTAATGGTGTGTACATCGGCATTTTTAGTGAGCGCGTCGTACCAGTAATGCGCGGTATTACACGGAATAACAATACAACTTACACCTAAACTTGTTAGCTCTTTAAAGCCTTTTTTAAGCTCAAAAAATGGGTTTTCATCTTCAAGACCCATTAAAAACTTTGTTCTGTCAGGAATTTGCGGGATATTCCTTATAAACATAGGTATATGCTCTTGATCATTTTTAGCGGGCGATAGCGCAATTACCTGATTCATAAATGAGGCGGTAGCTAAAGGCCCCATTCCACCTAACACGCCAAGAGTTCTAAGCATGATTGCATTCCGGTTATTGAGTTTATAGGCGTAATTTATAGTGTTTTATTTAGTTTGAATAATGCTATTATTTTACCACCCATGCACAAATTGCATAACTAAGTGGTCGCTATGAATATTGAAAGTAAATGGTTAGAAGATTTTTTAACGCTCTCGCACACAAAAAGCTTTTCGCAAGCGGCAAAGCTTAGGCATATTACGCAACCTGCATTTAGTCGGCGTATAAAAGCCCTTGAAGATGCCCTTGGCGCAGCCTTAATCGACCGAGAAAACTTGCCTATTACCCTTACCCCAAGCGGTAAAATATTTCATATAACGGCGCGTAATTTAGTTAACCAAATGAATACCTCGGTTAGCATGCTTGAGGAGTTATCGGTACAGCAAAATTATTCTGTAAAGGTCGCGGCCGCACATTCTTTAGCGAGTTTTTTAACCTTACAACTCGCTAACTTTCAAACACAAGATGAGCGCGACATTGTACTTAATTTAGAGGCTATAGACGTAGATAAAGCCACCGAAGCGCTGGAGCAAGGTGAATGCGACTTACTTATTGCCTTTGATAACGAACGCCTTAAACTGCCGCCGTTTAGTCATCAAAAAATAGGTAATGCTAAGTTGTTACCCGTTAGCGCCTGTGACAAGCAAGGCAAAGCCTTATATAACCTAGAAAGCGCAGCGCCTATACCGCATTTAGCCTACAGCCTCGACTCCTACATGGGCCGGCAGTTAGAGCCTATTATATCGGGCGCTAAGCTTAAAAAGGTGTTTGTTTCATCCATGACTGAGCTTTTAAAAGTGCACGCTGTTGCAGGTAATGGTATTGCTTGGCTGCCCGACTACGTTATATCAAACGAGCTTAAAAATAATACCTTGGTAGTTGTAGGGAGTGAGCACCACTGCGTACCAATAACTTACTATGCGTATAGATATCATGCGGCTTTGCACCCCGGTGGTGAAAGTGTGTGGAATAAGTTAACTGAGCTAAATATAAGCTAACTGTAAACCCCCGTTACAGTTAATGAGGTATTATTAATTTAAAACGATAACTGCTATGAGCAATGGAATTTTAATTATTTACCTATTTTATTATGGAGTTTTATTTCCATAATAATTGGGTGTTTTGTCTCTTTTTTAATACTCTTGATAAAGCCAAAATAGCGTCATCAACACAGAGTATTAACTAGCTAACGAGGCAACTCCCATGAAAGCAATTGGATATCAAAAAAGTTTACCTATCGAAAACGAATTATCATTACAAGACATTGAACTTGAAACGCCAACAGCACACGGCCACGATATTTTAGTAGAAGTTAAAGCGGTATCGGTTAATCCGGTTGATTTTAAAATTCGCCAAGCAATGCCAGCAGCTGAGGGCGAGTATAAAGTAATTGGTTGGGATGCAACTGGGGTTGTTAAATCGGTTGGCGAAAACGTATCGCTTTTTAAGCCAGGCGACAAAGTATGGTACGCAGGCGACATTACGCGCTCAGGCAGTAACGCGCAGTTTCAATTAGTTGACGAGCGTATTGTTGGCCATATGCCAAGTTCGCTTTCGTATGGCGAAGCCGCCGCATTGCCGCTTACCAGCATTACTGCGTGGGAATTATTGTTTGATCGTTTAAACGTAGCTAAAAACGATGATTCTAAAAGCATTTTAGTTATTGGTGCCGCCGGTGGGGTGGGCTCAATAATGGTGCAGCTATTAAAGCAGCGCACTAAATTAAATATTATTGCCAGTGCTTCTCGTGCTGAAACAATTTCGTGGTTAGAAGATTTAGGTGCCGATACCATTGTTAATCACCGTAACCCGTTAAGTGAAGAGTTTGCAGCTAAAAACTTAAGCGAAGTGGATTACGTTGTTAGCTTAAACAATACAGAGCAGCACTTACCTGAAATTGAAAAAGTAGTGAAGCCACAAGGTCAATTTGCCCTTATTGATGACCCTGAAACACTTAATATTGTGCCATTTAAAAACAAAAGCGTGTCGGTACATTGGGAGCTTATGTTTACTCGCTCGTTATTTAAAACCGACGACATGCAAGAGCAACACGTTATTTTAAACAACGTAGCCACTATGATTGACCAAGGGCAAATTAAAACTACGGTAGGTGAGCACTTAGGTAAAATTAATGCAGCCAATTTACGCAAAGCGCATCAGCATCTTGAATCGCAAACCGCTAAAGGTAAAGTGGTGTTAGAAGGCTTTTAAGGTCTTTAGCTAATATAGTTTTTTTTGAGTATACCCAAGCCCCTAACGGGGCTTTTTTGTGGCTATTATTTATATAACTGGTTGTAATTAGGAATATGTTTTACCCAAAATGCAGGGCTGCCAATATACTCTTGTACAGTTTTTATAAATTCGCTCACCAGTGGTGTTTGTTTACGGTGCGGATACAGCGCATAAATACCTGTGCCCGATGCGCTAAGCTTATAATTAGTTAATAGCGGCACTAGCCCCATTTCGTCTATGGGTTTTTCTAAGTTAAATAAATCTAGCATCACATACCCTAAACCCGCTTTTGTGGCATCAAGCATGGCGCGTACATCGCTTACCTTATAGTTGCCTTTCATTTTGTGGGTTTTGTATTCATTACCATGAGGCTGGGTGCTTAATTTAATTTGATCTAGGCTTACATCGCCATTGCCATAAACCACTGCAGGTAAGGCGATAAGTTCTTCGGGTGTGCTTGGCATACCATGGCGTGCAATAAAGTCATTAGAGGCAACCAAAGCAAAGTGCATGTCAGATATTTTTTTTGCCATTAGATTGGAGTCATTCAATTTGCCAATTCTAAATGCTAAATCGTAATGATCGGCAATAATATCGTTGCGCTTATCATCAAGCATGAGGGTTATTTTTACCTCAGGGTATTTTTGCATAAATAAATTAATGGCAGGCTGCACATACTGCTGCCCAAAAAACATGCCCGAGGTAATGCGCAAAATACCTTTAGGTTTTGCTTGGTAGGAGTCGGCAATGCTATGAATATCACTGAGCGTATCAATTAAAATATGCGCTTGCTGGAGTATTTCCTCCCCTGCGGAGGTAAGCGAAAACGAGCGCGTAGAACGATTAAGTAATTGAATACCTAAACTGCTTTCTAGCTTTTTAATTTGCTTTGAAAGCGATGAGTTGTCCATATCGTGCAGCGCCGCGGCTTTAGCAAATGAGCCTTGCTGTACTACGTCAACAAATAACGCTAATTGGTTGGTGATTGACATCTCACTCTCCTAAATCCCAATAAGGTGTATCGGTGTAATAATTGCTCGCAAAATCAACAAACGCGCGCACTTTACTGGGTAAAAACTGCCTGTTTGCGTACACCATATAAAGCCCTATTGGCTCAGGCTCGTAGTCTTTTAATATACGTACTACTTTACCCTGTGCCATCGCCTCACCAGCTATAAATGTTGGCTGCATGGCAATACCGCCACCTGCTATAGCGGCATTGAGTAGCAGGTCGCCATTGTTAGCAACTAGGTTACTTTCAAGCTTTAACTCGTTTTTAAGCTCGTTCGCTCCACGTAGCTTTTTGGTAGGCTCGGTGTGTGCGTAGCGTAAATAGTTATGCGATTGCAGCTCTTCTAAGGTAGTAGGCGTGCCGTGCTGCGCTAAATAAGAAGGAGAGGCAAATACCGCTAACCTAATAGGCGCTATTTTTTTAGCAATAAGTGAAGAGCTTTTTAAAACCCCAATGCGCAGCGCTATATCAATACCTTGCTCAACAATATCAACAAACTGGTCGGTAAGGTTTAGATCTAATTTTAAATTTGGATAACGCTTTTGAAACTCAACCAATAGCGGTGCTAAGTGCTTTACCCCAAACGACATAGGGGCACTAATACTGAGTACACCAGAGACATTTTCGTTTAGGTTATCGAGCGAATTTTCCATGTCGTCTATATCGTCTAGCACCTGTAAGCAGCGGGTAAAATAGTGATCTCCCGCCTCGGTAGTGCTTACTTTGCGCGTGGTGCGGTGCAGTAATCGGGTAGCAAGCCCCTCTTCTAGCGCAGACACATACTTGCTCACAAGTTGCGGCGATATATCGAGCTTATCGGCAGCTTTAGAAAAAGACCCCTCTTGTACAACATTTACAAAAGTCTTCATGGTGGTTAGCTTATCCATTATTAGCAATGCCTTGTTTATAATTTTTAAATAAAGATCGTATTAATTATGTTTATAAAAACAGTTAAAGTCCACATATCGCATTTTTGCACAGTTAGTGAGTTTTTATAGCGTTATAAACACATTTTTTTGCGTAAATAACTATTTATTTACAACAAAATGGAGTTAATACGTGCTACTGCAGCAATCACGCTTCTTTTTATCCATTCTAACGCCAAGTCGGGTTTATTAATAATGCAGTATCGCTGTACGTGAATAAGCACGCTTATATTTTTATTAATGACTAAGAGATAAAGCCATGAAAAGATTAAACAACAAAGTAGCCATCGTTACTGGTGCAGCACAAGGTATTGGCGCTGCTTACGCGAAGGGTTTAGCTCAACAAGGCGCTAAAGTTGTGCTTGCTGATTTAGCCGACCCAAGCGCAGCCGTAGCTGAAATTATTGCCGCTGGCGGCCAAGCAATAGGCTGCAAAGTAGATGTAACGAATAGTGAATCGTTAGATGCCATGGTAAAACAAACCGAAGCTGAATTTGGCCCGGTTGAAATATTAGTTAACAATGCCGCTATATTTGCTGCGCTTGAGCTTAAGCCATTTTGGGAAATATCTGAAGACGAATGGGATTTAGTTATGCGCGTAAATGCCCGCGGGCCTTTTCAATGTACCAAAGCAGTGTTGCCTAGCATGCGTAAATTAGGCCGCGGTAAAATCATTAACATTGCATCGGGTACATTTTTACGCGGTGCACCTATGTTTTGCCATTATGTGGCATCTAAAGGCGCGGTTGTTGGGCAAACACGTGCGTTGGCCACTGAGCTTGCTAACGATAATATTTTAGTTAATTGCCTATTAGTTGGCTTAACCGAAAGCGAAGGCGTTAAAAATAACGCACAGTTTGATAAAGCTAAAAATAGCACACTAGGCTCACGAGTAATTAAACGTGCAATGGAGCCTGAAGACTTACTTGGCCCTATTTACTTTTTAGCCAGTGAAGACAGCGATTTTATGACCGGACAATGTATTAACGTTGATGGTGGTGCAATTAACTACTAACACGCCTTATTGCTTATTTAGTGTTAATTTAAAAGCCGATGTTTATGCATCGGCTTTTTAACGTGGGGGCAAATAAAAATCAGTTTAACAATACTGTATTTATAATATCTCAATGTGCGCTTTATTTATTAACAAAATAAAAGCCAATAAAATACGGGTATATTAATAAAACCCTTAGGTATTACCATGGCCCAACCTGCACTATTTATCTCTCACGGTTCACCTATTATGGCCGTACAGCAATCGCCAACGTCCGACTTTTTAAAAGCGCTTGGCAAGTCACTCAACACGCCACGCGCTATTGTTATTTTTTCGGCGCACTTTGATATGGCCCACGATGAAGCGGCTCATAATATTGTAATAACCGCAGGGCGTGAGCCTGAAACCATTCACGACTTTTATAATTTTCCTGCGCATATGTATAACATTAAATACCCAGCTCCAGGTCATCCTGAGCTTGCGGGTAATATTGCAACGTTATTTAAAAATAAAGGCATTACAGCAATACTTGATGAACGCCAAGGCTGGGATCATGGTGTATGGATACCACTGCGCTTAATGTACCCGCAGGCAAATATTCCTATTGTACAAGTATCTATAAATACTCAATTAGGCGCAAAAGCCATGTATGAATATGGGCAGTTACTTGCCCCACTTCGTGACGATAATATATTAATTATTGGCTCTGGCGGCATTAGCCACAACCTACGAGAAGTGTTTAAAACCCCTGCTACACCTAACCGTGTACAAATGGTAAAAGCGTTTACCCAATGGGTTGAACACGCGCTTTTAGCGCAAGACACACCCGCACTTTTAAATTACTTAGCCGATGCACCCCATGTGTTATTTAACCACCCTACCCAAGAGCATTTTTTACCACTCTTTGCTGCTATGGGCGCAGGCGGCAAGCAAGTTGAAAAACTCTTTAGTGATATTGAAATGGATATTTTAGCGCTTGATACCTATAAGTTTTATTAATTTTAATCAGCACGCTGTAAGCGCCTTGTGTTTTTTTAATCAAAGTGTAATGGGGGTTTACAAAGCGTATGTTGGGTTAAGAGCAGCAAAGCCCAACATAAAGTTATAAAGTGGGCTTTAACGCAGCTTTTTAATGTAATTAGATGTGGCGCTATTTTTATGCGCTTCACCATAAATAATTGGTGACGGATAGTATTCTGCGTCTAACTGTATGGTGGAGGCAACATCTTCACTAAAATAATCGGCAATAAAAGCAAGGCACATATCCATACCTGCTGAAACACCCGCACAAGACCAAATATTGCCATCTTTTACAAAGCGTTCTTCAACTACGGTTACAGTGTTATCTTTTTTAAGGTGCTCTAAAAAAGCCCAATGGGTGGTTACTTTTTTATGCTTAAATAGCCCCGCTTTTTGCATTAAATACATACCAGTGCAAATAGATAAAACACTGTGGCAGTTTTCAGCTGTTTTTTTAAGATAATTAATAACGTCAAGGTCTTCCATTGCTATACGTGCACCACTACCGCCAGGTACAAATAATACATCGGGCTGCACTGGGTCAGTAAAATGATAATTGGCACTAAAACGCATGCCGTGCTCACCTGAGGGAGTCATAGAATTTAGCGATATTAATTTGGGTTTTTCACATAGCCCCTTTTCTGCCAGCAGGCCTATTAGTTCCCAAGAACCAACTAAATCCAGCTCTTCAACTTTGTCGTAAATTAAAAAATATATTTTCATACTATGTTATTTAGTCCTTTAATTTGTATCGTTTTTAAATAATAGGCGCTGCAATCGTGTTGTAAACTTTATTAATTTGAGCAATCGTTCAAAGTAAGTTAAGCTCAAAACGATTAACTTACAAGTATCTTAAATTTATTGGGAGCAAACATGGCAACCACACTCGCATTTGACGTATACGGTACGCTTATAAACACTCACGGCGTGCTGTCTTTACTTGAAGATATGATAGGCAATAACGCGCAAAACTTTTCAAATACATGGCGCGAAAAACAATTAGAGTATTCGTTTAGGCGTGGGTTGATGCAAAACTATATACCGTTTTCGTTATGTACCAAACATGCCCTCGATTACGCGTGTTTAGCGCATAAAACGCAGCTTAGTGACGATCAGAAGCAGCAATTGCTTGAGCAGTATAAAATTTTACCGGCCTTTGACGATGTTAAAAAAGGCCTTGAGCAACTTAAAGCGCAAAATTACCGATTGTTTGCATTTTCAAATGGCGCTGCTGATGCGGTTAATAAATTGCTCGAAACTGCAGGTATTAGTGAGCTTTTTGAAGGCGTTGTAAGTGCCGACGATATGAAAACATTTAAGCCAAACCCAGGTGTTTACAGCCATTTCTTACGCGAAACAAATTCAACGGGCGCAAACACGTGGCTTATTTCGAGTAACCCGTTTGATATTACCGGCGCTATTTCACATGGTATGCGCGGAGCATGGATAAAACGCTCTGAGGATTCTATTTTTGATCCGTGGGAAATTCAGCCAACCACCGTAGCCACCGATCTAGTGGATTTAAAAAATAAGCTTGAAGATATCAATTAAGCTGCATTTTTACTTTTATATCCCTCTTTAGCATTTAAGGTTTAGCCGAGTTGTAAAGGGGGTTTACTTCTTATAGTGGTACTGCACACTTATAATACGTTCGCTTTTAGCTACCCCCCCATTTCTCAACTCTTATATTTCAACTATCGAACTATTTTACAAACTGTCATTATTTAGCACACATTTTGGCACCCTTTCATAGCTCATTTTATATACTTTGTTAGTTTTAAAAGTAATTCCTTATAACTAATCAATCACTCCTAATTGCGGAAATAAACCTATATCTAACCCTTAATCATTATTGTAAATGCAAATTGTTACTATTAAGATCCTCAACCCCAATACAAGTACAACCAAGGAGCGAATATGTCACAATTACAATCGGCGCAGCTCAGCCCTGTCGAAAATAAAGCAATATTTGAGCAAAACGGGTTACCTCCTCAATTTAATCTCGATCAGTTTATTAACTACCAAATAGCGTTGTTGCAGGGGCTTTCGGCTGTACAACAAGCTATGGCTAAAGCGCAAAAGCCGTTTTCTGGCGTGTCTGTTAATACGCTAGCCGCCACTGTAAATGATGTAGATTTAGCCAAACCTCTTGCTGATTTTCCTGCAGTTTTAAACGAGCTTAAAAGTGTGTATTTAGATCACGCTGTGTATTTTCATCATCCGCGTTATATGGCGCATTTAAATTGCCCCGTTACGTACCCTGCGGTTGTGGCTGAGCACATCATTGGCGCAATCAACACGTCGGTAGACACCTGGGATCAAAGCGCTGGCGCGACCCTTATTGAACAAAAATTAATTGATTGGAGCTGTGAAAAAGCAAAATTACCTAGCACTGCCGATGGCGTTTTTACCAGTGGTGGTACGCAATCGAACTTAATGGCTATGCTTGTTGCTCGCGAAGTTGCAGTGAGCCGCTATGCACCTAATCATGAAGTAAAACTGCAAGGCTTGCCTGAAGTAGCCTCACGTTTTCGTATTTATTGCTCTGAGGTTGCGCATTTTAGTATTCAAAAGGCAGCGGCATTATTGGGCCTTGGTTATAACGCGGTAGTGCCCGTGGCTACAAACAATAAAATGCAAATGGATATGGACGCACTTAACCACGCAATTGCGGATTCTAAAGCCAAGGGCGATTTACCTATCGCTGTGGTAATTACCGCAGGTACAACCGATTTTGGCTCAATTGACCCTGTTGAAGACATAGCAACACTTGCTAAAAAAGAGCAGCTTTGGTGCCATGTTGATGGCGCATACGGCGGCGGATTATTGGTAAGCGAGCATCACCGAAGTGCTTTAAACGGCATAGAACAAGTAGATTCAATTACCATTGATTACCATAAATCGTTTATGCAACCGGTTAGCTGCAGTGCTTTTTTATTAAGTGACAAACGCCATTTTAGCCACATTACCCTTTACGCCGACTATCTAAACCCGCTTGCTGAGGCCGGCAATGGTACGCCAAATTTAGTTGATAAAAGCTTACAGACCACACGCCGTTTTGATGCCCTAAAGCTTTGGTTAACACTGCGCACCATGGGTGAAGCGCCACTTGGTCGAGCGTTTGATAAAGTAATTGGCCTTGCTCGTCAAACCCACATTGTTCTTAACGACCACCCAGATTTTGAAGTTATAAATTATCCAGAACTTAGCGCATTGGTATTTCGCTTTGCGCCAGAGGAGCTAAAACATAACCCCGATTTACTCGACACCCTAAACCTGCATGTACGCCAAACATTCTTAAATACTGGTGAAGCCATGATTGCGCGCACCAAAATTAACGGCCGTCATTACCTTAAATTTACGTTACTTAATACCCAGTGCCAATTGAGCGATGTACGCGCCGTGCTTGAACAAATTAGCACTATTGCGTGGCAAACGTATAAGGAGCAAAAATAATGAGTAACCAACCCTATGACTTTATAGCCATTGGCCTTGGCCCGTTTAATTTATCGTTAGCGTGTTTAAGTGAGCCGCTAGAGGGTGTTAAAAGCTTATTTTTAGAGCAGCGTAGCCAATTTGATTGGCACCCCGGCATGATGCTAGAAGGTGTTACTTTACAAACGCCGTTTATGTCTGACTTGGTGACTCTTGCAGACCCTACCAGTAAGTACAGTTTTTTAAATTATGCCAAGCTTAATAATCGCTTATACCCATTTTATATTCGCGAGAGCTTTTTTTTACTGCGTAAAGAATACAATCTCTATTGCCAGTGGGTGTGCTCGCAGCTTAGCAACGTAAGCTTTGAGCAAAGTGTAACTAAGGTTGAATTTTGCCAGCAAAGTGAGTGCTATACCGTTACCTGTAAAACCCCAAATGGGGAGCAACACTATGTTACGCGCCACTTAGTGCTTGGCACTGGCCCTGCCCCATACATCCCTGATTGCGCAGTGCAAAGTAATTCTAATAACGTACTGCACAGTAGCGATTTTTGCCACCGCCTTGATGAGCTAAAAGCAGCTAAACGCGTTACGGTTGTAGGAGCTGGGCAAAGTGCGGCTGAAATTTATCACACCTTATTACAACAAGCCGTGCCACAAGGTTTGCAACTAGATTGGATTGCGCGATCGCCGCGTTATTTTCCGCTGGAATACACTAAACTCACCCTTGAGATGACCTCTCCTGAGTATGTTGATTACTTTTATAATTTAAAAACTGAGCAACGAGATTGGCTTAATCAAAATCAAAAAAACTTATTTAAAGGCATTAATGGCGATTTAATTAATGACATTTTTGACACCCTTTACGCGCAAAGCCTAGATGGGCCCATTTCTACCACATTTAAAACTAACAGCAAGCTTACTAATACACGTAAAAGTGCTGGTCGCTTAGTCACTGAGTTTTATCATCAAGAGCTAAATGAAGCCTTTGAAATAAAAACCGATTACTTAATTTGTGCCACAGGCTTTAAATACAAGCGCCCTGCTTTTTTAAACCCCATTGCACAGCAACTCCCAGAAGATGAACAAGGCCGCTATTTAGTTAGCCGCGAGTATGCGGTAGACACCGACCAAAAACGTATATTTGTACAAAATGCAGAGCAGCACACCCATGGTTTTGTAACCCCCGATTTAGGCATGGCGTGTTATCGCAACAGTATAATTTTGCGCGAAATACTCGGTTATGCGCCGTATCAGGTTGAGCAAAAAATTGCTTTTCAGTGTTTTGATTTAAGCGATGTAGAAACCCATTCACAGCAAAAGAGTAACGCCGCATGAGTTTACGTTTAGCGCTTATTTTGCTTACGGTTATTTCGGTAGTGTGCGACACCTTATTACTGCCGTTTTATCCGCAATTTTTTGCCAGCGAATTTTCTGTAAGTAATCCCACACTTATTGGGGTATTCGTAGCTAACTGTTGTATTACCGTTATGCTCGCACTGCCCCTGTGGGCAAAGGTTGCCAAAAAATACCATGAGCTGGCTCTTTGGCTTGTAACGCAAGTTATTGCCGCCTGCTTTGGTTTGCTTTGTTATTTTGCAACTAACGTGTGGGAATTTTGGTTTTATTATCAGCTTATGTTGGTGCTCAAAGCCAGTTACCTGCTTATTTACCCGTTTGCACTGCGTTTAGAGCAGCAAAGTAAGCATCTTTCTATTATTGGCTTGTTTTCGGTACTTATGCACTTTGGTGCTATTGGCGGCGCGTTAGTGGGAGGGTACTTTTTTAGTATAAATGCACCGCGTTATGCATTGTTATTAAGTGCTGCGGGCGATGTTATACAAGTGCTGCTGTGCGCCTATTTAATGGTGAGCTTAAAGTTAGGTATTTATCAGCAAGCGATTGAAAGCGAAAAACCACGTACTCGTACACCGTATTTTATTTGGCAATTTTGCTTTATAAGCGTGGTTGTTTACTTTAGTGCGTTTTTAATTAGGCCGTTTTTTACTACCCATTGGCAAGGAATGAGCGCACAAAGCAGTGCATTCCAAAGTGCGCTTGTGTACGCCATTCCTGCTTTTGCAGCCCTACTTATGCTGTTGTTTAACCACTTTCGGCAGCACTTACCTTTTCCTACGCTTAGCCGCACCAGTACATTGTTGTGTGCTCTTATTTTTGGCGCTATTGGGCTTTATTTACAGGCGCAAGAGTCGGTGTGGTTAGTTGTCAGCTCTCGCGTTTTATACGGTATAGCGCTATTTCAGGTCATGGTTTTATTAGAAGTGATGCTATTTGCTAAAAGCGAGCCTGCTCACTACGGCAGTGATTTTGCCAAAGTGCATGTTGCGCAAAATATTGGCGTTATTTTAGCGTCGTTATTAGTGGGTATGAGTGTGGAATATTTTAATACCACCGTGCCTTTTTACTTTGCTGCCATTGGCTTTGCAAGCCTTGGCGCTATTTTTCTATGGCGCGTTAAATTTGTTGGCCAAGCTGCACACACAGCCACTTAATAATTAAAAAGATTTAGGAGTTTTTATGTATTTTTCATCTTTTGTAACCACGTTACAACACACAGGTAATATGACTATGCGGTTACTACAGCAAAGCGATATGCCCATAATTTGCCAGTGGCTTACACTACCTTACGCCCATTTTTGGGGTATGAGTAAACACACCCCCGAGCAAATGTGTAGCGCCTACCAAGATATAATTAACAACCCGCACCATCATGCCTATGTTATTGAGCAAAATAATGAGCTGCTTGCCTTAGTTGAGCTTTACAGCCCAAAGCACGACAAGCTACTCGCAGCTGCCTATGAGGTACTGCCAAACGATACCGGCATGCATATTTTACTTGCCCCAAATACACAGCCTAAACGCCATTTTAGTTTTGAAATAATGCAGTGCGTATTGCACAGTATTTTTACTCATAATGCCGATGCACGCGTAGTAGTAGAGCCCGATATTGGCAATAGTAAAATTCATACCTTAAATAAGCGTTTAGGCTTTGTGCATACTAAGCAAATAACCCTTGGTGATAAAAACGCCTACCTTGGGTTTTGTAATAAAGCTGCGTTTGAAACGCATGTTAATTTACATCACAAAGCGCAAACGCCAATAAACACCGACTATGTAAAGTTTGACCACTGGCAGTGGGCTAACAGGCACTTACAAAGTAAAGCCATTAGCGAACTGGTACACGAGCGCTTATTGGTTGCAGAGCAAACCCCACAAGGTTTTAAAGTAAATATTGAAGGGGGTTATTTTATATTTAATGGCCGTGCTATGGCGCTTAATCACATAGATATAGACGAGCCAAGCTTATGCTTTTATAACCTTAATAATGAGCAAGCAGAGCTTGATGTACTGCACTTTTTTAGCGTGCAAGGCCCTGCGCTGGGTTTAACTGGCGAGCGTTTAGCCACCTACCTTGAAGAGCTTAACGCCACACTTGCGAGTGCCTGTTATAAACGCGAAAACAACACTCTTAGCGCAGCCGAACTTGCGCAATTAGGGCTGCAACAAATAGAGGCTGCAATGAGCGAAGGCCACCCTGCGTTTGTGGCTAATAATGGCCGAATTGGTTTTAGCAAAAGCGACTTTTTACGCTATGCGCCAGAGGTGGGTAAACCGTTTAAAGTGCTGTGGTTAGCGGCGCACAAAACAGTATGTGATTTTGCTTATAGTGAATACTTTAGTGATTACCCAAGCCATATTAGTGGCGAGCTTGATTTAACCACTCGTAATGCGTTTAACAAAGCGCTAAAAACGCAAAACCTAAACCCCGACGACTACCTATTTATGCCTGCCCACCCGTGGCAATACCAACATAAATTAAGTGTGGTGTTTGCCAACGAGTTTGCCAATAACCGTTTAGTTTACTTAGGTGAAGGCGACGATTTATATCAAGCGCAACAATCTATTCGCACCTTATATAACTGCTCGCATCCGCATAAGCCGTATTTAAAAGTGGCGCTGTCTATTTTAAATATGGGCTTTATGCGCGGGCTTTCGCGTGCTTATATGGCGGTAACCCCGGCTATAAATGATTGGGTATTTAATAAAGTAAACTACGACCCCACGCTTAGCGCGTGCAACTTTACTGCACTAAGAGAGTACGCCACCTTAGGGTATGCGCATCATACCTTTGAGCAAAGCGCGTTGGGCGATACACCGTACCGTAAAATGTTTGCCTGTTTATGGCGCGAAAACCCAAACCATAACTTACAAAATAATGAGCAGCTCACCACCATGGCCGCACTACTGCACCTAGATAACAACGGTAAAAGTATGGCAGGTGCATTAGTAGATCAAAGTGGTTTAAGCACACACGCTTGGCTGCAACACTATTTTAACGCCTATCTTATCCCGTTAGTGCATTGTTTTTATGCCCATAAATTAGTGTTTATGCCGCACGGCGAAAACCTCATTTTAAAGCTTAAAAATTCAGTCCCTGTAGGTGCTTACATGAAAGACATTGGCGAAGAAGTGGCACTGCTTAATAGCACTGAACCTTTACCTGATGAGGTTTCGCGTATTCATATTGCTATGCCAAAAGAGCTTGAGTTACTGAGCATATTTACCGATGTATTTGACTGCTTTTTTAGATACCTAGTGGCTATTTTAGTAAGAGAAGAGCGCATTACCGAGCACGACTTTTGGCACGGCGTTGCGCAAAGTGTTAAAGCGTATCAACAGGCTAACCCTGCCTTAAATGCGCGTTTTAAAGAGTATGACTTTTTTAGTGATGAATTTGCACACTCTTGCTTAAACCGCTTGCAGCTTGGCAATAATAAACAAATGGTTGATTTAACCGACCCAGCAGGCAGTTTACAGTTTGCCGGAAGTTTAAATAACCCGGTATCGGCAAAGTTGTATGGCTAAGCCAGTAACCCTTGCGCACTTTTTATTTTGCCCAAGTGAGCCAGCTACTGCGGCTCACCCAAGCTTAGATTTAGTGCGCAAATTAGCGATTCATTGCAAGGCGCATTACCCACATGCGCCTGGGCAATTTATTAGCCGGCATTTATATTTGCAGCTTTGTTGGCAAACTATTTATGCCTATTGTTATTGGCGTACTTCTAAACAAAATGCACATAATCCCATGCAATTACAGTTAACAATTAGCGGCGCTTATAGCCGAGGGTTTAACCTCAGCGGTGCGCCTATATTAAGTAAAGCTGAGCAAAACACTGCACTTATTGAGTTTATTAGCTGTGTAGGTAAGTGGATAAATACCGATTATGCGCTGGGTAAAAAAGAGCAAGGGCGCTTATTAATCGACACCCTTAACAGCGCATTTGAGCGTGCACATAGCTTAAATTTAGCAAGCGCTGATCACACTACACATTGCCATCAGCAGCTACACAATTTAATCAGCAATCACTTTAATTTAAACACCCCATTTAAATTAACGGCCGATCGCTTAACGTGCTGTCGTTATTATTTAGCTGGTTATAAAAAATGCCAAACCTGCCCTAAAAAGGATATTAAAACCAATGAACACACGTCTTAAAACGATAGACCTTGCCCGAGGTGCGAGCGTTTTTATTATGATTTTGGTACACACCCTATGGATGTACTCGAGCACAATGCTTCAAAGTGAGAGCCTATTTGGCGCTGTTATTCATATACTTGGCAAAGGCACCGCTTCGTTTTTGGTGGCAATGGGGCTGTCTATGGCGCTTTCGCGCAGGCAAACCCCCATGTTATTAATTAAGCGTGGTATACAGCTTTTACTACTTGCCTATTTAATGAATGCGGCAAAATTTTGGCTACCCATTGAGGTATTTAATACCATGCCCGAGGCATTTATAAATGCCTATGGCTGGCAAAGCCCGCTCAGTGCTGGGCAGTTACAATTTATGGTGTTAACCGGTGATATTTTACAACTTGCTGGGGTGAGCTTAGTGCTGTTTGGCGCGCTTAATATTGCCCGCTGGAAAACCACATGGATTGCATGTTTAGCCATGGCTATTGCACTTGTAAGCCAGTTTGTAAGGGGGCAGCAGTTTGCGCTTTCGCCTTACATTAGCGATTTGTTTTTTGCTAATAACTACCAAGTTTATTTTCCGGTATTTCCATGGGTAAGCGCTATATTAACCGGCTACGTGCTTGGGCGTGTATATATAAATAGCCAGCATAATGCTGCGTATTTATTTAATGTGTGTGCAAAGTTAGGGGCCGCATTATTAGTGATTGGTTCCGTGTGGTTATTTATTGATTTTAAAGGCCAGTTTGGTAACTTTTTTCACTTAAATGGCGGCGGTATTATTTATTTAGTGGGTTTAAATTTATGTGCATTAGCCTTAATAGAATATGCCATTGCCAATAAATTTAATGGCCCTATTACCCGCGCTCTTTTATATGCGAGCAAACATGTAACGGCCCTTTACATTATTCAATGGGTGCTAATTTGCTGGCTTATGGGCGTGTTTGGTTATCATACCCAGTCGTTTTGGCCAACGTTGTGCTTAATGGTGCTTATGAGTTTATTAACCTTTGCAGTGCACAAAGTGTATTTGCAAGCTAAACAAACCATACTCGCTATTAAGCAAAAGCCTAAGCGCGCAGCATAAATTAAACTCTCAGGCTATTACTGGTAAAGTAATAGCCAGCTATAAAAAACGAACATAAAAAATGAGCAATATACACATGGGCTAAGAGTATATAAAATCTGCTTATAGCGTGGAGCATACAAAAGGAGTCTATTAAGTAGGTAATGAGTGCAGTCGTGCTTTGCATTTACCATGTTATTTATAAGCAAGATTGTGTATTAGTCAGTTATTTTGTTTTTTTTGGAGTTTAGTTTGAAAGTAGAACAGCCTGTATTAGGCAAAACTGGCACGTTAATTTTTTTGTTATTTTAGGGCGTGTTGATCTTTGCGGATTGAAATTTGTTCAATCTAGGGGCGA
>BJUT01000062.1 GCA_007988745.1 Pseudoalteromonas atlantica | reverse complement strand
TCCACCGACTTTAGAGATCATTCCTTCGTTCTTACTTGGCAACTTAGTTTCTCTTTCAGGGGATTCTGATTTACCAGAAGGGTCAGTGATCACCATTACTGAGTATCTTGTTGGCGGTGCTGTAGGCGCTACCTACACTGCTACCACGAATGCTGATGGCACATGGGGACTTGCCAACATAACAGTACCTCTGCTTAGTCTTGCGTATGTTACTGCAACTGCAAGTGATGCAGCCGGCAATGTTGCGAGCGTCAACTCACTTAATTTTGATAATGAAGCACCTGCGCTTACCGTTACTGTAGATGCATTATCGAATGATGCAACGCCTGTGATCTCTGGTGTTACTGATATGGTTCAAGGAACCGAGGTAGAACTAACCGTCGTAGATAGTGCAGGTCAAAGCCAGCAGTTTACGGCCATAGTTCAAGCTAATGGAAGTTGGTCTGTTGAAGTGCCAACCGAGTTAGCACAAGGGCAGTACACTGTTACCGCAGAGGTAAGAGACGATGTGGGTAATTTAACCACTGAGCAAGCACAAGGTGAAATAGACAGCATAGCACCTACTCTTAGCGTTAATCCTATCGACACTACAGCAGATACAACGCCAACCCTATCAGGCACCAGTGATGCCATAGGTGCTGATGTAATAATTAGCATTGATGGCCAAACCTTTTTTGCGGTAGTAGATGCTGATGGAAATTGGCAGGTAGAGGTACCAACTGCACTTACCGATGGTAACTATACGGCGCAAATTAATGTTGCTGACGACGCCAATAATATCACTAACACAACAATCGACTTAACAATTGATACTCAGATACCAATAGTCGCATTGGACGACATAACCGTATTTAACACAGATACGCCAGTTATTAGTGGTACATCTGGTGAACCTACTGGCACAAATGTAGATATTGTTATTACAGATAGTAATGGTGATACGCATACGTTAGCTGCTACGGTTGATGCAAATGGTAATTGGCAAACAACAGCGCCTAATTTACCTGAAGGAAATTACAGTGTTGTTGTTAGTATTACCGACGATGCTAATAATACAGGTTCAGCGACTGGAACAGGGCTTGTTGATACTCAAGCACCAACCATTACCATTGACGCATTAGGTACAATTAATAGCAGCACGCCTAGTATTTCAGGTACATCTAATGAGGTTGAAGGTACTACAATTAATGTCACAATTACTGATGGTGATAGCACTGATACCTACACAACGACTGTGGGGGCAGGCGGGGCCTGGAGTGTTGATGTAACCACGCCATTAACTGATGGACAAGTGACAGTTTCAGCAAGCATTACTGATACTGCAGGTAACAGTAGTGAAGCAAATGCTACTGCCACGCTTAATACTAATGCACCTACCATTAATATAAACACCATTGTTGATACAAACGATCAAACACCTACGCTTTCTGGGTCAAGTAGTGCTGCAAATGGTACGTTAGTTACGGTTACTATTACCGATGTTAATAATGTCTCGCATACGGTTACAACAACTGTAACTGATAATACATGGAGTGTAGATGCAGCAAATATCCTTCCTGAGGGCACGTTTACTGTTTCAGCCAGTGTGACTGAAGGTGGCTTAACCAGCAGTGCAACAGATACAGGGCTGATAGATTTAACAGCCCCAGAATTGAATATTACACCGCTACTAACGAGTAATGATACAACGCCTACAATTTCAGGTACAAGTACAGCCCCACAGGGCGCCATAGTCGCTATTTTGATTACAGATAGCTTAGGCGCAGAGCAAACAGTTAATGCCACAGTAGGTGCAAATGGCACATGGTCAGTTGCAGCTCCTTTATCGCTTAGCGAAGGCACATATACTGTTACTGCATCAACAAGTGATACCGCGGGGAACCCTGTAAATACTAGCACTACCGGTGTGGTTGATATAACCGCACCAGTGGTTAGCATTAACGATATTGTAGGTAGTACAGATTTAACACCTAGCGTTTCTGGCAGTGTAACAGGTGCAGCCGTAGGAGATGTGGTTGCTGTGGTATTTACCGACTTCCAAGGTAATGCGCATACTGTCAATACAACGGTGCAAGCCGGTGGAACTTGGTCAGTAGAGGCAAGCAATAGTCTTTCGCAAGGGGCATATTCAGTAGAAGTATTTATTACTGATAATGCCGGAAACACAGGCAGCAATATCACTAACGCTAATATAGATACAATTGCGCCAGAAATTAGTATTGATCAAAGTTCATTAATACTTACCCAAGACAGCACGCCATTAATTAGTGGCACATCAAACGAGCCAAATACAAACGTTTTCGTTACGTTTACCGACTCAGCTGGCGCATCGCATCAAATTACCGTACAAACGGATGCTAATGGAGACTGGCAAGCCGCTGCAGACAACGTATTAGCAGAGGGGGTTTACAGTGTTTCGGCAACGATTACTGATAGCGCAGGGAATACCTCTGTTGATAGTAAAACAGGTGGCGAAGTAGATACAGTAGGGCCAGAGCTTACTATTGTGCCTTCGTTCGTATTAGGGCAGCTAGTATCTTTATCTGGTACTTCCGATTTAGGTGAAGGTAAAACAGTTACCGTTAATTTAGAATTAGCAGGTGATTTGGCTAACTTAACTTACGATGTAACCACTGATGCCAATGGTGACTGGGTGTTATTAGGCCTAGCGGTTAATATCATTGGCTTATCAGTTGTTGAAGCCTCTGCAACTGATGAAGCGGGTAACACCACCACTATTACGACGGCAGATGTAGATGCTTCAACGCCGTTACTTAATGCGGTAGTTGACTTTGTAGCTGGCGAGGGTGATTTACCAGTAATTAGCGGTACGACCGACCAAGCCCCAGGCACCGAAGTGCTAGTGAGAGTGGTAGATAGCGATAACATAGCACAAGATTTGGTTGCCATAGTGCAGGCAGATAATTCATGGCTTGTACAAGTTCCTCAATCACTTGCTGAGGGCGTGTTTACTGTAACTGTGAATGTATTAAGTGAAGTCGGGATCACAGCTACACAGCTGCTAAGCAGTGTAGTAGATACCATCTCACCAACACTTAATTTGCAAGTGATTGGTACAACGTCAGATTCTACTCCAATTATTCAAGGGACCAGTGATTTAATTAATGGAGTGGTAGAGATTCAGCTGGACGGAGGCTCAGTACTAACAACAACAGTGAATGCAGCAGGGCTATTTTCATTGGAAGTTGATGCGCTGACTGAAGGGCAGCATGTCGCCAACGTGAGTATTACTGATGATGCTGGCAATGTAGTAACACAAACGCTCGGGTTTGTTGTTGATACGTTAGTGCCTGTGGTAGATATTTTACCGTTGAGCATCAGCAATACTGACATTCTAACTATTTCTGGTACTTCAGGGGAGGCTCCGGGCACAGATATTGATGTAACTGTGATAGATAGTAACGGCAACGCAACAGTATTTGATGCCCTTGTTGGTAGCGATGGCACGTGGTCATTAGTAACCACTAGCCTACCTGATGGTATATATAGTGTATTCGCAAGTATTACTGATGCTGCGGGTAATCTAGGCCAGTCTGCTACTGAGCAAGTGACGATTGATACCATACCGCCATTGTTAGAAATAGACGCCTTTGGTGTACTTAATACATTAACGCCTACTATTACTGGCACCAGTGACGAAGAAACCGGTAGCTTAATCACTGTTAATATTACCGACTCTACAAACACACTTTATGAAGTTACTACAACAGTATTAGGAGATGGCACGTGGCTTGTTGTTGCACCTTTACTTGCTGAGGGCGATTTAACCGTCGAGGCTATTAGTATTGATAACGCAGGCAATATAGCAACGGTGACGCAAACGGGCGTTGTGAGCACCACTTTACCGAGTCTATTAATTAACCCAATAATAGATACAAGCGATACAACCCCTACTATTAGTGGTACTACCGATGTAATAAACGGTAATGTAGAAGTTGTTATTACAGATAGCAGTGGTAATGCAACAACCTATAACACTCAAGCTATTGCTGGTGTATGGACATTAATACCGACCACTCCATTAGCTGAAGGTGCATTTACGGTTGATGCGACAGTCGAAAACTTAAACCTTACAAGCTCTACAAGTCTTAATGGCATAGTTGACTTAACTCCGCCTACAATTGAAATTAATGAACTTGCAGTTACGAATAACTCACTGCCAACCATCTCAGGTACAAGTGATGCTCCGGCAGGTACAACCATAAGCGTAGTACTTACTGATGCTAATAGTGATTCGCAAACATTAACTGCGCAAGTGGCAGGTAACGGAACTTGGTCAGTCACAGCTGTTACGCCGCTTAGTGAAGGCGGTTTTAGTGCTACTGCAACAGTGAGTGATGCTGCAGGAAACTCATCAAGCGATACCATGGTTTCAAGTACTGATTACACAGCACCTATTGTATTTATAGACCCTATTGCAGTAGGCCAAGATACCACACCGACTATTACAGGCTCGGTAACCGGAAGTTTTGCTGGAGCTGCAGTTATGGTGATGTTTACTGACGCACTAGGTGAAACACACAATGTTTCAACAACAGTAAACACAGATGGGTCGTGGAGTGTTACAGCTTCGCAGCCTCTTAGTGAAGGGAACTACAGTGTTGATGTAAGCGTACTTGATAATGCAGGTAATATTGGCGAGCAATCTATAAGCAGCATAGTTGATTCAGGCATAGTAATTAACTCTGGTTTAGAATTAACAGCCGATAGCACACCTAAGATCACAGGTACCGCAGGAGCAAATGAAGATATTACCGTAAGCTTTATAGATGAAAGCGGTACTGTTGTAACCAAGGATACAACAGCGGGTGAGACAGGTGTATGGAGCGTATCACCAGACAACGCTTTACTCGATGGAGCATACACTGTAACGGCTACCGCTACTGATGAATCTGGAAATGTTACTTCAAGTGGTGATTTATCTGGATTGGTTGTTGATACTACGCCAATAAGTTTTCAGGTTAGTTTCTATCATGGATTGCTTGGCTTAGGTCTGACTGCCATAGGCACTGTAGAAGAGGGTAGTAGTGTATACGTCGTAGGGAATAACTTGCTTGGTCTTGATGTGCTAAATATTAATCTTAATGTATTAGAAAGTTCTACAGAGGTTCAATCGGATGCTAATGGTGAGTGGAGTTACTTATTGTCTGTACTCGATTTAGGTTCTTGGAGCGACTATCGTTTTATCACCATTGATGAAGCCGGTAACTACTTAGTTAAAAATTTATACAATAATGTTATTGACCAAGGATATAACTCCGAGTTAGTTTCAGCTGAAAATAATTTGAGTACAGCTGAAAGTACATTCGGATTAGGCGATAGTATTGCAGAATCATTTAGCGAAGATTCAGCATTAGGTGATACAAAACCTAATGAAATTTCAGGCAGCACCGTATTAAGCATTGACACGATTGATTTAGGTAACTTAAGTGGGCTATCAACACCTGAGCAAACAATGCAAGTGAGTTCGGCGGAGCCGCTTAATATTAATGACGTAATCATTGATGAAGATGCAGAGCAGCTTATAGCGCTAAATACACTGGTTGAGGATGAAGGTTCTGCAATTGCTTATAGCCCTGCACAAAGTGGAGGAAGTGTTGATGAGGCAGCGCCAGCAGTTGATGTTCAAAATCAATCAGAGGAAATGATTAAACACTTAATTGAAAATGGTAATAATCAAACAGATATTTAAATCAGTAACCCACTTCAGTTAAATAGCTGAAGTGGGTTTCTAAAACTCACTTAATCAAAAGTGTGGTTATTATTTTGTGCTAAGTAGTAAACCTAAAAAAGCCCTTATTGAGACTTCAATAAGGGCTTTTTTAATAAATTAGGATAGATAAAAGCAGTTAAGCTTTTAGGTTACGAACTAGCTTGCTGTCGGTATTAACCACACTACCGCCTTGGTCGTAAGTCATACTGGTTGGGGCGCCAATTAAAATATCTTTTAATTGTTTTACACTTAAGTGTGCTTGGCGGGCAGCATGGGAGTTTACTTTATTTTGTTTTTGGCACTGCGCTAACTGCGTTTTAACTTGCGTTACTCGTTCAGTCACTTCAGGAGCATTTTCATCATTTGCAGCAAAAAGTTTATTCAACTCTTTATCGAGCTGCGTAAGCTTAGTTAAAAAAGACATTTTTTGTTGGGCAAGTTCTTTTAAACCTTCACCTCTGCGAGAGGCAATAATACTAAGCTCTTCGTTTAATAACGCATATAATGAATCCAAGCATTTAACTTGTTCATTTAATTTAACGCTAATTAAACTATTGTGATCAGCCATATACGTTAAACTCAAAATCAGCTAAGTTTTTAGTCAGCTTTTCAGCATCAATTTGGTATTTACCTTCGGTAATCGCTTTTTTAAGTTCAGCGACCTTTTCACTATCAAAGCCAGAAGACTGCTGAGCTTTATCTTGCAGGGTTTTTAACTGCTGTGCTTGTGGCGTCAGGCTCACTGAATCGCTCGCCGCTTTAGGCGAAGGAGTCTGTGTTGTTTGTGTACTTGCAGCGTTATCTTTTTTAATATCAACTTGTTGCTGTTTAGCGTTTGTAAGCGCGTTAGCTTGTTGATTACTGCCATTAACTTGATTAACCATAATAATAAACCTGTATATTACCCAACTTATGCCAAGTTATCGGCATATACATAGGATACTTTAGTATAAATCGAAATTAAATATTTACTTGCACAGACTCTACACCATCTACGCGTGCATTCAAAATTTTACCGGATTTTTTATTCTTTATCTGTACTTGCTCACCAAGGGTGCCATCTTCAAGTGCTATCCCCGTAGTTTTTATTCTAAGTCCTTTAATACTCGCATAAATATTAACAGCGTCGCCTTTGCAAACCATACAAATTTGGTTAAGCAAAACCGGCATACCGCTTCTTATATTTCGCTTACTGCGGCTGCCAATAAGCATTAAAGGGTTATCTAAATATTGTACCCTAACAAACTGCGAAGGCTTCATTTGTACGCTTAAATGAGACTTAGTAATAACTTCACCACGGGCTAGATTTGACGTGGCAACCACAACGGGCGCCATTTTAACGATTCTTACATGGACATATTGAGTCCAGCTTTGCGCATCGTTACATTTTATTTGTACAGTCACCTGGCGGGTAAATGGCGGCTCATTTGGCACGACTAATTCTGGCTCGTTTTCGCATACTCTATCAGGAATGCGGCTATCGAGGGCAAGCGCGGTAATCTCCACATTTTTTTCAAGTGGCACGGTAACTTGCTCTGCAATATGAGAAATTGCTATTTCTTGTAATAAATCTTTACTAAACACTTTTGCATGCAAAGGTGTTGCTAAGCAGAGGCTAGCAAGAAAATAAAAAACACTGTATCTTCTGACTTTTTTTAACAAACTCATAATGTTTCGACTATGCTTATGGTTTCAAACAGGGTATAAATATTTTGCGTCAAAAAGTAGACGCTCCCGCGATGTTATGTAGCTTTATAAACAGAAAGCAATTATCGTTCCGCATTATTTGTTTTCTTTAGGAGATTTGAATGGCAGGCATTTTAGACTCAGTAAACCAACGCACCCAGTTGGTTGGGCAGAACCGCCTAGAATTACTATTATTTAAGCTCAGAGGGCGTCAGCGTTTTGGGATCAATGTATTTAAAGTAAGAGAAGTACTGCAATGTCCTCCTTTAACGAGTATGCCTAAATCAAATGCATACATTCGGGGTGTGGCGCATATTCGTGGTCAAACTATTTCAGTTATCGACTTATCAATGGCCGTAGGCGGCCGACCTATTGAAAATGTTAAAGACAGCTTCATAATAATTGCAGAATACAATCGTTCAGTGCAGGGCTTTTTAGTTGGCGGCGTTGAGCGAATCGTTAATATGAACTGGGAAAAAATAATGCCACCTCCGTCGGGAGCAGGGCGTTACTCTTATTTAACTGCCGTTACCGAGATTGAAAACGAATTGGTCGAAATTCTCGATGTAGAAAAAATCTTAAACGAAATTTGTCCAGTAAATACCGAAGTTAGTGCCGACCTTGCCGCCGATAGTGCAATACAAAAAGACTTAGGCGAGCGCATTGTATTTATTGCCGACGATTCAGCTGTTGCACGTAACCAAGTAAAAAGAGCACTTGAGCCACTTGGCGTGCAAACTGAGCTTGCAAAAAATGGTAAAGAGGCTTTAGTTAGGCTTAAAGAAATAGCCGAGCTTGATTGTAAAAATGATATTACTGAGCGCGTAGGTTTACTTATCTCTGATGTTGAAATGCCTGAAATGGACGGCTATACATTAACAGCAGAAATTAAAGCAGATCCAAAATTAGCGCCTCTACATGTTATTTTACACACTTCTTTGAGTGGGGTGTTTAATCAGGCGATGATCGAAAAAGTAGGCGCGGATGATTTTATTGCAAAATTTAACCCTGATGAATTGGCAACAGCAGTTAAAAAATGGGTTCATTGCGACTAAACAACAATAGGTGTTATTAATTTGAATAATAAAGATTTGCAGCAAAGTGACTACGATCAGTTTCGCTCATTTTTAGAGCAGCAATGTGGTATTGTGCTAGGCGAAAACAAGCAGTATTTAGTAAAAAGTAGGCTTGCGCCGCTTATGGCTCGTTTTAATGTTGAATCTTTATCACAATTAGTGAGTAAAACGCTTGGCCCTCATGAGCGGCAACTTAGAGCCGCTGTAGTTGATGCCATGACCACTAACGAAACCTTGTGGTTTAGGGATCAATATCCATTTGAGCTTTTAAAAAATAAATTGTTTCCAGAGTTTAAAGACGCCCGCCGACCATTAAAAATTTGGTCAGCGGCCAGCTCTTCAGGCCAAGAACCATACTCTATTGCCATGTCTGTTGCTGAGTTTCAGGCCAAGCAACCGGGCGTGTTGCGTATGGGGGCTCAAATTATTGGTACTGATATTTCTAACACAATGCTCGATATGTGTAAAAACGCTGAATATGATTCGCTGGCTTTAGCGCGAGGCCTATCTGCAGAGCGCCGTAAAAAGTACTTTATGGATAGCGGCAACGGCATGGCAAAAGTTGTCGACTCAGTTAGAAAACAGGTGAGCTTTAGACATTTAAACTTGCTTGATTCTTACGCCTTAATGGGGAAGTTTGATATTATTTTTTGCCGCAATGTCCTTATATATTTTTCACCAGAGGTTAAAGCAAAAATAATTGGTCAGTTTGCCCAAGCACTAAACCCAAAAGGGTATTTATTTTTAGGTGCGTCGGAGTCGATGACGGGCTTAAGTAATGAGTTTGATATGGTTCGTTGTAACCCTGGAATCATTTACCAAAAAAAATAATCCTATCACTTTGTTATTAAAAAACGACGTTCTTAGCGTCGTTTTTTTATTTAATAACAACCCTCTATAAAAAAATAACGTAACTAAAAACTACTGGCTTATAAATTGCTTTAACTTAAGCAAGTCAATTTTTTGGAGAACGTTATGGCTATCAGTTTTGATAAAGCATTAGGTGTGCACCCGCATGCAATGTTGATCCGCTCACAGCGGGCAGAAGTACTTGCCACAAATATAGCGAATGCTGATACGCCTGGCTATAAAGCAAAAGATATCGACTTTGCCTCAGCATTAAAAGCGGCAAGGTCAACTCAGCAAAGCGGCAATAGCATGGTTACTACCAATGAAAAACACATCGCAGGCGGTACTCGAAGTGTAGGTGGTTCTGAATTATTTCGCAATCCAAATCAAGGAGATACAGGCGATGGTAACTCAGTTGATATACAGGTGGAACGAAACTTGTATACACAGAATGCGATGGAGTATCAGGCAAGCCTGCAATTTTTAAGTAGTAAATTTAAGGGCCTGAATAAAGCGCTCGGTAGTCAAGGATAATAATTATGAGTTTATATAACGTTTTTGATATTTCAGGCAGTGGTATGAGTGCGCAAAATGTTCGCTTAAATACCACCGCGAGTAATATTTCGAATGCTAATACAATTAGTTCATCCCAAGACAAAACTTACCGAGCACGCCAACCTGTATTTGCTGCCGAGCTGACAAAAGCGTCTGCCTCAGCCAGCAACCCTCAGGGCTCCGCTGTTGGTGTTAAAGTGCTGGGAATTGTTGAGAGTAACAAACCACTACAAATTGAATATAACCCTAATCACCCAAGTGCGGATGAAAATGGCTATATCTATAAACCCAACGTTAATGTTGTTGAGGAGATGGCAAATATGATCTCTGCTTCTCGCTCTTATCAAACAAACGTGCAAGTTGCCGATGCAGCTAAGCAAATGTTAAGCAAAACGCTGTTACTTGGGCAGCGATAACCGAGGGTAGGTTATGAGTAACGATATTAGTACTAGTTCATCTTTTTTGGACTCTATAACTTGGCAAGAGACCCAAGTAGCGACAACCACTGAAGAGAGCGATGCATTAACGCAGGAAGATTTTTTCTCGTTGCTAACTCAGCAGCTATCGTATCAAGATCCGAGTAATCCGGCTGATAACGATCAGATGATTGCGCAAATGACTAATTTTACCATGGCGCAAGGCATCACAGATTTAAACACAAATTTTGAGTCACTTGCCTCGTCAATGACCTCAAACTCTGCCTTACAAGCATCAACGCTGGTTGGTAAGCAAGCGCTTTTAGAATCTAATACGCTTGAGCTTGGCGAAAGCGGAGAGGCAAAAGGGTCTGCGGTTGCTGAAGAAGCCGTTGATAATTTAACAATTAAAGTCACAGATGCTTCTGGGCAACTGGTTAGAACTATCGATATGGGTTCGCAAGCAGCGGGTGCAGTGCGCTTTAGCTGGGATGGTAATAATGAATCCGGTGAGCGCCTACCAGAGGGCGAATACACTATTACTGCAGAGGGCAGTACCAACGGCGAGTTTTCAAGCTTACCGGTGGCAACATTCAAAAACATTGAAAGCGTTAATATCAATGGCTCTAGTGGCATTATTATTAACACTAAAGAGGGGGCGGTTAGGTTGACTGATGTCGCAGAGATCGCATAACCAATTAAAAAGTATTTCGCCTGCTAGCAGGCTATTAGATTAAAAGTTAGAGGTGAATTATGAGCTTTAATATCGCACTTACAGGCCTAGCTGCCGCTCAAAAAGACTTAGACGTAACAGCAAATAATATTGCTAATGTAAACACCACCGGTTTTAAAGAATCGCGTGCTGAATTTGCCGATGTATACGCTGCATCTGTTTTTAGTGCAGGTAAAACTAAAAACGGTGATGGTGTGCAAACAACCATGGTTGCACAGCAATTCCACCAAGGGTCACTGCAATTTACTAACAACTCATTAGACTTAGCGATTACCGGTGAAGGGTATTTTGCAATGACCGACGATATTTCGTCGCAAGATTTAACCTACACTCGTGCAGGTGCATTTAAGCTTAACCAAGATAACTTTATGGTTGACGCCAAAGGTAATTACTTACAAGCTTTTCCGGTTGATGCATCAAGTGGGGACACCACATCGGTAAGTCTAAGTACAACTAACCCAATTCAAATTCCTGATTCATCTGGTTCGCCTCGCGCAACCGAAAACGTATTTTTATCGTTCAACTTAGATGCAACAGCTGATGCAACAGGCCTCGATTTTGATCCGACATCGAACGGTACCTATAATTCGTCGACGTCTACTACTGTTTACGACTCATTAGGTGAACCACATATTCTGCAATACTTTTTTGTAAAAGAAGAAGATGCAGCTGCAGGTGGTACAGACAATAGCTGGGAAGTATACGCTACGCTTGATGGTAAAGTGGTAAACGGTACATCTGGTGCAGAGCAAACAACTACACCATATACACCTATTACCACACTTGGTTTTGATTCTAGCGGTTTACCCGCCACAACAGATGGTGTAGCAAATACTAACGCCACCACGTTTGATGAAATTAATTTACCGGCAGGTGCAGGTACTGGTTTATCGTCAATGCTTGATAACGGCGCAACATTCCCAAGTACAGGTATTGAGCTAAACTGGCGTGATGAAAACAACACAGCTGGCCGTATTCCAACTCAGTACTCAAGTGGCTTTGAAGTAAAAGCACTTGACCAAGATGGTTCTACAGTGGGTCGTTTAGCGGGCATTGATATTGGCACAGACGGTAAAATTGTTGCCTCATACAGCAATGGCGATTCAACCTACTTAGGCCAAGTTGCTATGGTTCGCTTTCCAAACTCTCAAGGCCTTTCGCAAGTAGGCGATACCAGCTGGAAGCAAAGCATTGACTCTGGTGAGCCAGTGGCCGGTGAAGCAGGCTCGGGCACTTTTGGTAGTATTAATTCATCCGCGCTTGAGCAATCTAATACCAACTTAACAAACGAATTAGTTGATTTGATTACCGCTCAACGTAACTACCAAGCGAACTCAAGAGCGCTTGAAGTTAACTCAACAATTCAGCAAAGTATTTTGCAGATTCGATAAGTTAACCTTATTTTTGGTTAAGATTTTAAGGCTGCATTTTTGCAGCCTTTTTTGTAGCTATGTCGCTAAAACTAGCCTAGCTAAACCTTTCAATACCTTCCTTATACTGCGTCAAATTTAACCTGGCATCTATTTTGCATTTATCAACTCAGAGATTTTTTATGTGAGTCGATGTTATGGACAAAATGGTCTACATTGCAGCCTCTGGCGCTAAGCAAAGCCTACAAGGGCTTGCACTTAAAGCCAATAATTTGGCAAACGCAAACACCACGGGTTTTAAAGCTGACTTTGCGCAAGCGCGCTCTATGCAAGCATTTGGCGAGGGCTTGCCTACCCGAGTGTTTTCAATGCAAGAGCGACCGGGTTCTAACATGACCTCTGGCGGCATAATCGAAACAGGGCGAGATTTAGATATTGCCATGAGCGATAACGCCTGGCTTGCGGTTCAAGATGACTCAGGAAACGAAGCCTATACAAAAGTAGGCACGCTAAACATTACTGCACAAGGTATGTTGGTAACAAGTCATGGTCGTCAAGTTATTGGCGAAGGTGGCCCCGTAATTTTACCGGTTCCTATTGAAAAAATAAGCTTTAGTGAAGATGGCGCCATACAGGTTCGCCCCCAAGGCGCGCCTGCAAATTTTTTAGAAGAAGTAGACACGCTGCGCGTTGTTGAAGGAAACAGCAGAGAGCTTGAAAAAGGCAACGATGGTTTATTTAGACCTGTACCAGGGCAAACTGTCGATACCTCTGCAAATGTAAAAGTGTTAAGTGGTGCACTGGAAATGTCTAACGTTAATCCAGTTCACGAAATGGTCGATATGATCAACCACCAACGTCAATTTGAGTTACAAGTAAAACTAATGAAAACAGCTGAAGAGATTGACGAACGTCAAGATCAGTTGATGCGCATAGTTTAACTTTAAAATGAGGGCATACTTATGAATCCTGCATTGTGGATAAGTAAAACAGGGCTAGACGCTCAACAAACTGATATTTCAGTTATTTCAAATAACTTGGCGAATGCCAGTACCGTAGGTTACAAAAAAAGCCGCGCTATTTTTGAAGATTTACTGTATCAAAACATCAACCAGCCTGGCGGGCGCTCTTCACAAGATACCGAGCTGCCATCTGGCCTAATGCTAGGTGCGGGTGCAAAAGTGGTTGCTAACCAAAAAGAGTTTACGCAAGGTAATATGCTCACCACCGAAAACTCACTCGATTGGATGATTTCAGGCGAAGGTTTTTTTGAAGTGCTGCAACCCGATGGCAATATTGCGTATTCGCGTAATGGGCAATTTACTACCGATGAAGACGGCCGCATTGTTACCTCAGGTGCAGGTTTTGTTGTTCAGCCCGAAATGAATGTTCCCGATGATGCGCAATCAATTACAGTTTCTCAAGATGGTGAAGTATCTGTACGCGTTGCAGGGCAAGCCGATAACGTGGTGATTGGCCAGCTAACAATTAGTGACTTTATTAATCCATCGGGTCTTGAGCCAATTGGTCAAAACCTTTACACCGAAACCGCTGTTAGTGGGGCGCCTGTTCAAGGTAATCCAGGCGTAGAAGGCTTAGGAACTATTATTCAAGGCTCGCTTGAAACATCAAACGTTAATGTAACGGAAGAATTGGTTAACCTTATCGAAACTCAACGTGTTTACGAAATGAACTCAAAAGTAATCTCGGCCGTTGACGAAATGATGAGCTACATCAATCAACAGTTATAACCGTGCACAAGGGGATAGTTATGCGTAATGTTATTTTATTTGCAGCAGGCACCTTATTTTTAAGTGGCTGTGTTTCTACGCAAAATAGTGAAGTGGTTCAAGATGACCCCTACTACGCACCCATGTACCCAGAGCCTGTAGCAGAGCCTGTTGTTGCAACGGGTTCGTTGTTTAACACCAATACATTTAATGATTTGTATTCAGACAAAAAAGCACTTAGAACCGGCGATATAATTACCGTTAAGCTTGAAGAGTCAACACAAGCTACAAAAGCCGCTAAAACCGAAACCGATAAAGAAACCGAAGCCAGCCTAGACCCCGTTATTGGGTTAGGTGGTTTACCAGTCAATATAGGTGGCGACAGTATTCAGTTTGGCATTGGTAGTGATTCATCATTTACCGGTGACTCTAAATCAAATCAGTCAAACAGCTTAGTGGGCGACATCTCGGTGAATGTTATGCGTGTTTTACCCAATGGTAACTTAGTTATTCGTGGTGAAAAATGGCTAACACTTAACACCGGCGAAGAGTTTATTAGGCTCGAAGGCCTTGTACGTCCGCAAGATGTAAGCGCCGATAACACGGTTGAGTCGAATAGAATTGCCAATGCCCGAATTCAATATTCAGGTAAAGGACAAACACAAGAAGCGCAAAGCCCAGGGTGGTTAACACGTTTCTTTAGTAGCTCGTTATTTCCGTTTTAGAGGATAGTAGTATGAATAGCATTAAAGCGTTTATTTTGATCATACTGCTAGGCTGGCAATTTTCTGCCAGCGCCGAGCGTATAAAAGATGTCTCTATGGTTGAAGGCGTACGTGCCAACCAATTGGTAGGCTATGGTTTAGTGGTGGGGCTACCTGGTACAGGGGAGCAAAACTCTTACACACAACAAAGTTTTAGAGGCATGCTAAACAGTTTTGGTATTACGCTGCCTTCAACACAAAGCCCTAAAATTAAAAACGTAGCAGCAGTGGCAGTCCACGCTGAGCTTCCGCCGTTTAGAAAGCCGGGTCAAACAATTGATATTACGGTATCTTCTATTGGCAGTGCAGGCAGTTTACGTGGCGGCACCTTGTTACAAACTTTCTTAAAAGGGGTGGATGGAAACGTATACGCCATAGCACAAGGTAGCCTAATTGTGGGTGGTTTAGGAGCACAAGGGCTTGATGGCAGTAAAGTGGTCATTAACACCCCGACGGTTGGCCGCGTACCTAACGGAGCCACTGTTGAGCGCGAAGTTAAAAGCCCTTTTATGCAAGGCGACTACATAACTTTTAACTTAAACCGCCCTGACTTTACAACGGCAAAACGTTTAGAAGCAACAATTAACAATTTGGTAGGCCCTAATAGTGCACAAGCTATTGACGCTGCCTCAGTACGCGTTATTGCGCCACGTGATGCATCGCAACGAGTGTCTTATTTATCAACGCTTGAAAACCTAGAGTTTAAGCCTGCTGATACCTCAGCCAAGATTATTGTTAATTCACGTACGGGAACGATTGTCATTGGCAAAAATGTGAAGCTACAGCCTGCGGCAATAACCCATGGCGGCCTAACAGTCACAATTGCTGAACAGCAAAATGTAACGCAGCCTAATCCGTTAGCAGAAGGCGAAACCGTTGTTACACAGCAAAGTATTATTGACGTTAATCAAGATGATTCTCGTGCGTTTGTATTTAACCCCGGCGTTAGCTTAGATGACTTAGTGCGTGCTATAAATGAAGTAGGCGCAGCACCTGGAGACCTAATGGCTATTTTAGAAGCGCTTAAAGAAGCGGGTGCAATTAACGGACAGCTTGTTGTTATTTAATTGTTTTTAAGAATGTTTACCCTTCCAAATAAAGCTTAAGTACTCAAAAGGTACTTAAGCTTTTTACTGTTTACCTTTCTTTGGCTTAATTTTTGCATTTCTTAAAGCATTATTCATTTTTGTGTCAAAAAGCTGATGGAAACAAATCACCTCGATAAGCAAAACTTTTTTGATTTAAGTAATCTTAATACTTTACGTCAAGACGCTTTAAATAGCGGTGATGCATCTACTGATGCCTCTAAAGCGGCGCTAAAAAAAGCAGCGGCACAATTTGAAGCTATTTTTACCCAAATGCTTCTAAAAGGGATGCGTAAAGCCAACGAAGCATTTGAAGATGAAGACAGTCCGTTTAACTCAAGCGGTGTAAAGTTTTTTGAAGAAATGCACGATCAGCAGCTCTCTTCTGAGCTTTCATCAAATGGGTCTTTGGGTTTGGCTGATTTAATTGTTCAGCAGCTCTCGCCAGAGGCTGAGAACTTTATGCCTGGCTCAGTATTAAGAACTACTAACGACTTTATCAGTGATAAACGCGCAGGCTCTGAACTGCCGCACGAAAAGGTGCACAGTGTAAAGCAAGTAAATAAAGATGACTTAGTAGTCAGCAGTGCGGCAACACAAACTAAAACCACAACACAGCCTACACAGCAGTCGTCATTTAATAATGCTGAAGAGTTTGTTAGTGCAGTGTGGGAGCATGCTAAAACAGCGGCCGAAAAAATTGGTTTAAACCCTGCAGTAATGGTGGCCCAAGCGGCACTTGAGACTGGTTGGGGTAAGCATATTATTAATAAAAGCGACGGGAATAGCTCAAATAACCTGTTCAATATTAAATCAGATAAAAGCTGGGAAGGCGATAAAGCAAGTAAAGTAACGCTTGAATTTGAGCAAGGTACCCCTGTTAAAAAGCAAGCAAGTTTTAGAGCTTACGAATCTATAAAAGAAAGCGTGAACGACTTTGTCGATTTTTTAACGCAAAACCCACGCTACGAAGAAGCATTACAAAAAACAGCACAGCCAAACGAATTTTTAGATTCGCTACAAAAAGCAGGCTATGCAACCGATCCTAATTACGCGAGTAAAATAAAAAAAGTGCTAAATAGCAGTGAGCTTAAAAATATTGCAACAAGCGCGTTTACCCAAGGAGTGAAGTAATATGTCGTTTAGTTTATTAAATATTGCCAGTGCTGGGGTGCGTTCAAGCTCTGAGCTGTTGCAAACGACCAGTAAAAACATCACCAATGTAAATACCGAAGGCTACGTACGTGAGCGCACTGAATTTACTACGATGGTTGATAACCAAGTAGGGCGCGGCGAAACATACAGATTATTGAACGAGTTTGCCCAGTCGCAGTTAAACCGCGATACGTCAAATAAATCGTTTTTTGATCAATTTGTAACAGAAGCCAACCGTGTTGATACTATTTTTTCAGAAGAGTCTAACAACTTATCAACGGGCATAAATTCATTATTTAATAACGTGCAAGAGGCGCTAAACCAGCCCTCTTCGTCGGTTGCTCGCTCATTAGTAATGACCGATGCGCAAAGCTTAGTTGATCAAATGGATAGGCTTTCGGGTATCGTGCTTGAGCAACAAGGTATAGTGAATGAGCAGCTTGAGATTTTTTCTGAAGAAGCCAACTCACTCATCCAAAATATAAATACGTTAAACCAAGAAATTGCAGTCGTAAATGGCACAAATAACGCCTCTGACGCAAGCTCTATTTATAACCAGCGCGACTTAGCGATTCGTGAATTATCAGAGCTTGTTGATATAGAAACACTTGATGGCCCTAATGGCGAAAAACTTGTCTTTATGGGCAGCGGTGAATCTTTAGTTATGGAAAACGGTACATTTAACTTGTTTTCACTGTCGGGTGACCCCGATCCTAATTTTAAAGAATTGACGCTTGACGTTAATGGCGGCAAAGCCGTGCCGCTAGAAATAGATGCAACTAAATTAAAAGGCAAAATTGGCGGCTTGCTGGCTTTTAGAGACGACATACTCGTGCCTGCACAAAACCAAATTGGCCAAATGGGATTGGCAATTGCTGATGCGTTCAACGAGCAAAATAAATTGGGTATGGATGCTAACGGCGAGCTAGGCGGTGATATATTTAATATACCTACCGCCGGCGCTTATGCGTATCAAGCGAATACTGGTAATGCAGGTATGACTGCAACTGTAGAACCCGGTAAAGGCAGTGAGCTACCGGCCAGCGACTTTATTGTTACTTACACGGATACAAATGAAGTGAGCATTCAGCCCGTAGATAATAAAGGCGAGCCTATTGGCGATGCGGCCATAGCAATTATTCCAGCAAGTAACGTCATAGATGCTGATGATATACAATTAGCTACACCCGGTGATCCTAATGCAACGCCGCCACTACCGGCTACAGTTGAAGACTCATTTGGCTTAAAACTAGAAATTAATGGTACAGGTAATATCGGGGATAAATTTCAAATTAAACTTAACTCAGAGGCGGCAACCAGTATTTCCCTTGCGACAAGCCGCGGTGAAGACTTAGCACTGGCATCGCCTGTTCGTACAGCTAACAGCATAGATAATGTAGGTACAGCGACTATTTCAGCCGGAGAAGTAACAAGTGTTACCTCGGGTGGCTTTAACACTACCCCTGATTTAGCCAATGGCGATATCACGTTAGTTAAAACAGGCACTGCAAACGAATATCAAATTACAGATGCAAATGGCACCACGACCTTTACAGTAACGCCTCCAGCAGAAGGCGTACTGGCTCAGGCTGGCGCACCTTTTAGCAACTATGGCTTTGATTTTGACATTGAAGGCACGCCAGCTACCGGAGACACTTTTACCCTTGAATTTAACGAAGGCGGCTTTGATGATAACCGTAATGGTTTAAAACTCGCTGATTTACAAAATGGTGAGTTAGTGCGTAAAAATGTAGTGACAACAGCCACTGCCGACAATCACGAAACGTTTAACCAAGCCTATTCAGGGTTAGTGAGTGATATTGGCGTAGTAACCGGCCAAGCCATTACCAGTGCCAGCGCATTTGATGCGTTAGCAGAGCAATCAGAAGCGTGGTATGAGTCGCTCTCAGGTGTAAACCTAGATGAAGAGGCTGCCAATTTACTGCGTTTTCAGCAATCATATTCAGCATCAGCTCAAGTACTAGCTGCGGCCCAAGAAGTTTTTGACACCTTATTAAGTGCGGCGAGGTAATTATGCGTTTATCAAATAACTTAATGTATCAAAACAACATTAATAAAATACTCGATAACCAACAAAGTGTTGCTAATGCACAAGAGCAAGTAACAACAGGTAAAAAATACTTAACGACCTCAGAAGCACCTGCTGCTATTTCGCAAGGGATGCTTTACTCAAATAAATTACAAACAAATGAGCAATATACTAAAAATATTGACCAATTAACTGGCCGTCTTGAAACTGAAGAAACCATCTTACAAAGCATAAATACCAATATTCAACAAGCTCAAGAGCTGACTATTCAAGCAGGTAATGGTGCTTATACTCAAGATGATTTAGAGTCTATCGCTGCTGAGCTGAGTGAAATACAAAAAACACTCGTCAACTTAATGAATACCCGCTCAGAAGACGGTAAGTTTATTTTTTCAGGCTACCAAGATAGCACTCAACCATACCAGTTTGACTCTACTACGGGTGAATATACTTATAATGGAGATCAAGGCCAGCATGTTATAACCATTGCTGAAGGGGTAAGTATTAAATCTAGCGATAACGGTTTTGATACGTTTGAGAAAAGCGACGCACGACTTGATGTTACTGATAATCAAGCTGCGATCCCGGTAACTACGCCTGCAAATAATATTACAGCAGGCACGGTTTATGTAGATGGCCAAACAGAGTTCGACCGTTTCCACCAAGATAATTACAACGCTGATCCAACCGCAGCGGCAACAGCGAACACGTATAATGTGGTAATAACACCAGGCGCTACCGCCAACGACCCTGATACTTATGAAATTTTGCGCGACGGTGTGTCGCTGAGCCCCGCACAAGTAGGTAAGGTAACGGATGAGCCAATCGATTTTGCAGGCATGAAAATCGAATTTGAAGGCGCAGCACCAGGCCAGCTTGATTTTACCCTCGAAAAGCCGCACAAAGAAAACGTGCTTAATACATTACAATCGCTCATTACGGGGTTAAATGATGGCACACTTGAAAACGATGATTTTCAGCAAGTATTAGCCGATGGTGTAGTACAGCTTCAAAATGCAAGTGAGCAAGTTGTGTATACGCAAGCGAGCTTAGGCGGGCGGATGAATGCGGTTGAAAGCGTGAGTGACTCAAATCTTGCGCAAGACATTCAAAACAAAAGTAACCTTTCTGATTTAGTAGAGGTAGACATGGCAGAAGCCATTAGTGAACTCACTAAACAAGAAACCGCACTGCAAGCGTCACAAGCCACGTTTGGCCGTTTAACAAACCTTTCTTTATTTGATTACTTATAAACAGATTATAAGCAGAAATACCTTGCCGCTTTAGTGAATACAAAGCGGCAAAAACCTCCCTCAAAATAGCGGCAATAATTTGTCATCCCTCCAGCTAAACAGATAACTTAATTATTAATGTATAATATTTTATAAAAAACCTTTAAAAACAAGTGGTTATATTGACGTGAAAGTTGGCACGCTAAATGCTTTTCTAATAATTAGAAATTATCTAATAGTGGTTCCTGTTAAAACGTGTTGAACCACACTCTGTTTAAACCTAGGAGATGGTAAAATGGCATTAACAGTAAATACTAATGTGTCGTCACTAAACGCACAACGTAACTTATCAAAATCTGGCGAAGGCCTAGCAACGTCAATGGAGCGTTTGTCATCAGGTATGCGTATCAATAGCGCTAAAGATGATGCTGCCGGCCTACAAATATCAAATCGCTTAACCTCACAAATAAATGGCTTAGCTGTAGCGCAACGAAATGCCAACGACGGTATTTCAATGGCGCAAACTGCTGAAGGTGCAATGCAAGAGTCGACCAATATTTTACAGCGTATGCGTGAGCTTGCT
>BJUT01000061.1 GCA_007988745.1 Pseudoalteromonas atlantica | reverse complement strand
CAATAAATAGCATTGTACTTATCTTTAGCTGTGGCTATTACATTGGCTGTACGTTGGGTTTCGCTTCGCTCAAACCAACCTACTGTTGTTGCATAGCTACAAGCTTGCGTATAATGCCCGCATTCTGGCTGTATGTATTAGCCGCTAATTTGGATTTGAATAATGAAAAAACTCTCTGCAGTGCAAGTAAAACAACAAGCACTTGTGCTTAACGTTGCCGATAAACTAGAAGCACAAGGGCGCGAAGAAATCCCTGGTATGTTGCAGTGCTGGTTTGATGTGGAATATCACTTATTTCCAAGTTCACTACTGCTTTGTTTTCAGTTCGAAAACGAACAAGCTTTAGCAGCCGCAGAGCCTGATTTATTAAAATGGCAAAAACGCTTAAGCGCCGCAATGCTTAAAAAAGGCGTGATTTTAAAAGATATGCGTAAACATTTAGTGTTTACTTTAAAAGGCCCTGATGATTAAAGCAGGGCTATAAATAAGTGCTAGAGCAAAGCTTTGCAGCGCTGTAGTTTATAAAAATATGTTTAAGCGCGTAAAAAAGGGCAATAACAATGCCCTTTTTTTTAAATGGAGTTACTGGGGCAGGTTTTGCACTTTTCCTTAATCACAAAAGGCAAAAAGAAAGACCTAACCCTGCTGATTTTTTAATTACTACTCCTCGATCTTCTAGTAAGTCGACTTGCTGCAAAATGTTATGGGGCTTTCGGGATCTGCATGAAGGCTAAATCCTTTTAGCATGCTATAGAAATAATTACCCCCTCGCAGGGCGCTGAGCTTACAGGTAGCGGGAGGGGTGTTGTTAAGGCTAATAATAGAGATTAAAAGTATAATTTCAGGATATTTTTAGCTTGGCTGATATTGGCACAAAACGATGACTGAAATGCAAACCTAGGGCCTTAATTAATCATCAAAGATACTCAAATAAAACGCTTAAACTCATATGGCGCTCTTTATTCAAGCCACGGTGCATATTCACACCAATCGACGTCATTATTAGATGCGTATCCATATTTTTTAAGAACGCTTGGTTTTTTGAATAAAAAAGTTAAGCAAACACATCAGCCTGCTTGACCGTATTTTCTAATGGGTGACCCCTTTGGTCCTTAGGTTTTTATCTCAGGAATATTTGAATATAATTTAGTACTAATGGGTACATGTTTAAAGATTTAGTGTGTAGAATATAAACAAATACGCAACACGAATTGCGTATCATAAAAAGTGTTAGAGCTAAAAAGGATAGAAAGCATGCACAAAGATATAGTAATCCCTATAGTTTTTCCTGATTATAAAATTTCAGTTGAAGTTCAAAAAAGAAATGTAGATGTATTACCTTGGGTTGACTGGGATAACTTTACCATCCCTAAATATAAAGAAAAAATATCAAACCTCGGTCACGCTGGAGTATTGTTCATTAATGGTAAAACAGGGACTACAAAGTATTTCGAATATGGTCGATACGATCCTCCTCATAACCTTGGTCTCGTGGTAAAAGCCGCCAACCTTCCTGATGTAAAAGTAGCTAACGGAAAAATTGAAATAAATACATTAATAAAACCTATTGATTTTATTTCTAGAGTGTCAGGCCAGTCTGGGCGAGTCCACGGGGTGCTAATCGAAGTGGAAAAAAAATATCAGACTATGCTTGATTACGCCCAGTTAAGAAAATCTCAAAATACAAATCCCAAACGTAAGCCATATAACTTAACCTCAAATAGTTGTATTCACTTTGTCAAACAGGTTGTCGAAAAAGCAGGCCTTGAAACCCCATGGATGATTGACCCAAGACCAAATTCATATATAGGTGAATTTAGAGAGGATTATATTGACTTAGATTACTTTCCGAAAAGTAAAACCTTAAAGATAGAAGGTCTAGGAGAGGTTAAATGAAAAAAATACTATGGCTATTATTAGCTCTTATATATCTATCTGGTTGCGATATACAACAAAGCGAGTCTGAAGCACCAAATAAGCCAAGTGTAGTGCCAGGTAAAGCATTTTGGGTAGGCGGTTTGGATGGAGGTGTATTTGCTTTAGTGGAAAAAAGTAAAAGTTTAGAGCCAAATGAATACTATGGAAAAATATATTACGCCTCAGGGGATGTAGCATATAAAGGTAAAATGATTCTATTACCGAAAAACAGTGATGCTATAGATTACCTAAACCCTAAAGTTTACCAAGGGTGGGATGGCGATACTCTGTATGTTGTAGGAAATAAGCAACTCAAAGTTCATAAGTGAAATTTTTAAAGAAACGTTCCAATTAATGTAACATAGTTCAAATCAGAGGCTGCATCTAAGAGCAGCCTCATCTTTAAAGCATTTCAGTTTATAAAGACTCGTAGCTTTTCGTAATAAGTAAAGGGGCAGGTCTTGCCACGACCAAGCAACAAACTCACGTTTAACGCCCCCCCGTCATCTCCCCTGAAAATAAGCAATTGATGAGTAATGCATTTCATGGCAGGATTTTGTTCCCGACAAATCCTAAGTACCTACATCCATGCAGGCAATGAAATGAAAGCCATGCTTGCACATGGATGTGCTTTCATGGCGTTTACGTCCACATCAATTGTGGCTTGAAGGATTAAGCGTGATGCTCGAGTACGCTGAGAGTGGACCAGCGGCAGCCCCTCTTTGGCTGCTGTCGCCAGCGCGACAAAACCTTGAATTAGGTTTCTAATTTCTAGAAGCGTGAAACGCGAAACGCATTCACATTATCGGTGACGTTAACCTCAAACACCTATTCAAATACTTATTCGGGCTGCCGCCCGCGCGTCAGCAAGCTAAACGCCTACAATAAATAACACATACTCTTGGCTTTTAAGCGAGTAAGTATATTTGTGATTTGTTGGGTTTCGTTTCACTCTACCCAACCTACGTTCATATAATTTATGGCGAATCATCATGCACAAAAAAGCCGTTGCATTGCTGCAACGGCTTTTATAATTTTGATAAACCCCACTCTACAGTGGAGCTTACTACCCATTAAAGTTCAAAAAATTAATCTCTTGATCAGAGTTATTTAAGTTTGGGAAAATGCAGTTTTTTAGACCGCATTTCTCGTTATAGAGTTTTTAGTTATAGATTGGGAATTTAGTAGAATCTAATAGTGCCTAATCTAAGTTTGATTATTATAGTTTGGGAATAAAAACTAAGCTATTTCCAATGAATCCTGTGATTTCAACATTTTTAAAAAGTCATCTGTAGATTTTACTGATAATTCAACCTTCAAAAAATCGGCTATTTCTAATACAGCGTCATTAGGGTCTTTCTTATCTTGAATTGATTGACTCAAGCTGTCAGATAAAGCCTTAAATCTAAGTTTATCTTCAGCAAGCTTTTGTAAGCTAGCGGTTTCAAAAGCATCTGTATTTTCTTTGATTTGCTGAACTCGCATTTCAAAAATTTCTTTAATGCGTTTTGTTCGTAGTTCTGATTTAGTAGAGAAAATATCAGCTTTATCTAGTACATATACAACCAATGAGGAAGCTACACCAGATAGTAATGCCAAAGCAATATCCTGCAAAAATGGAATTGAAATGGCAGGAAGGATATACGACTCAAAGTAAAACACTACAAAAGTTACTACTGTAGCAGAGAAAAGCTTCAAAATGGCATCAGCTTTTTGGGCCCCACTCATTTCATCAGATGATTTGCTTAATATTTTTAATGCTCCAACCAGAGCCGAAAAACCTTCTATCAATATAGTCAATATTGATTTAAAAATACCAGTAGCTAAACCAATAATACTATCTATTATAACCTTGCAAAAATTATCAAAAAAATCTTTTAGTGCTTTTGTTAAAGTCGGAACTATTTCCGTACGTATATACTGCAAAACTCTTTTGAGTCTAATCTTTAAACCTTCAAGAGCGGAAGTTTCACCAACGCCTGCATCAATCCCATTTTTAAAGGAATCATTGAATTCATAAAATATCGGCTTTAGCATTAATAATACAGCGTGCCCGAGTGCTTGATGGCCTGTTTGCTCACCAGCTTTAGTTGATGCTTGTGTAGCAATTTCAGCTGTATTATTTTTAACATTATTTAATGCACTACCTTGGGCTGATTCAAAGTTACTCTTGGTAGCCTCTTTCTCCATAATAACACCAGCATCAAGGCTACTTCCTGTAAAGGACTCATTAATACGGTCTAACTCTTTTTGTTCGCTTTTTGACAATTGGCTTTTTTTCTTTTTCGTTAATAATCTTTCTTTCTTTTCTTTGATATCTGCAAATGTTCCATCAAGCTTCATTTTGTTTTGACGTTCCGAAATGCTAGCTAAATTATTATCGCTATTTACAATAACCCTGCGGTTTTCATTAGTTAAAAATACATTTCCAGCAAATTGGCGATGAAAGTTTTCTGATGACTGTAAATGTTCAGTATTTACAGTATCCAAGGTGGAAGAACCTTGGCCATGGCGATGTAACTGCTTGCCATCCAAGTCATTTTTGATAGTACCATCTCTTCTAGTATTCTTTACTTTATGAGCTTCTAATTTATGTTTTTGTACGTTACCGCGTTTACCGGGTGTAATTTTTTGACTTCCTTTAAGTTGTTGTTTAGCGCTTAACACTTGGCTACTTACTTGAACATTTTTATATTCAAAACAATTAATATCCTCCCAAAGTCTAGAAGCAGTCAGCCCCGTTCTATCCAGCTTTAGGTCTTTGTGAGTAATAACACTATCAAGAACACTTAGTCCTAGAGGAGTAACTAATTCATCTACAACATTTTGATTTGATTCAAAGTCCTTGTATACACTATCTATAACCTCTATTGATGAGCGCTGTTCAAATAGCTCCATATCAATTAATATACGGCTAGCTTGCAAAGGCGAAGCCCCATTTAATTTTGATGCTACGGATTCAAAAGAAAGGCTTGGTTGTTCATATTTTTTTTTGTTATTACTCATTAGATCCCTCTATAAATCAGGCTGATAATTTAGCATCTGTTACTTTATGGTATAACACCTCAGACATTTTAATATCTTCGTCAACCACTTCTCCTTCCTTGTTTAAGTACCCTAAATTAGCCATTTGCTTAAGTACAATTGATAGGTTAAATAGAGCTTGAAATTCTTCAATATGAGCAACTGGTAATAACTTAAAATCTAACTTTAAGTTGTATACATTATCTGAATTAGACAGCTGTTTTACTCTTTGTGACTGAATACCAAATTCAAAACGATCTAGTAGGATAGAATAGTTCCTAATTAATTGTGCAAAGTAATCAACAACGCTATCAATCGATTTAGATACAACAGAAAGTTTAACTTGTTGAGCTTTCATCTTCTCTATTTCTTCAAAAACACGCTCACGCTCTTGCTTAACTCTCTCTAGGGATTCTTTAGCTTTTTTCCGGGAAAAGAAGCCAAGTGTCAAAATCATGCCTGCGGTTTCAACAAACCCCATCTGATCAAAGTCGATTAGAACTAACTCATCTTTTTTACGTAAGCCTTCACTCTTATTTATTTCATAAATTGAACTATCGAAGAAGTCTTCAAAAGGTAATCCTTTAACTGTCACATTATGAATTCGGCTAGCAACTAATTTAAAACGCTCAAACTGATTTTCATAAATTTCTTTTTTATTTAAATTAATTTTTGAAATTTTTTCGTCAATCTCTTTACCAATTACCTTAACGGCTTCTTGATATTCGCTCCTAGCTTTATCGTAGCGTTCATTAATTTCATCATAGATAGCCTCAGCTTCATCAATATAATGTTTTCCAGTAAATGCATTCCAAACTTTAGAACATGTCTCTTTCACCTTATCAGCTACTTTTGAAACAGTATTTTTAATGGAACTACAAACACTTGAAGCCCAGCTTTTAGCTTTACTAAACCAGCTCATTTTCTTCTCCTTTAAATATAAGGTTATAGCCTTCGCTGACAATATCATTCATGGCTGCTACCCAGCGTTGATAACGTTTATATTCATATGCATCTATATTAAAGCTACTAGCTAGATTCTCTATAAATTCCTCTTCAGCGTCACACACTTCTCCATCAGCTAAAAGTATCCCAAAAAGCTCAATCATCACAATTCGCTTAGACTGTTGAGAGGATTTACTAAGGACTTTAATAACACTCTCAATACTGTCCTGTTTTTTAACTTTATATCCTGTCTGATCACACTCAATAAGAAAAGAGCCAAAAATCTCTTGCTCCTCTTGCTTGTGCTCTCCATTAAGGCCCATTGCAAATTTAGCAAGTTCAAGAAAGTTTTTCTTTTCGCCAACATTTAATTCTGATAGATACATTACTTTACTTCCTTAATAGCTTTTTTCTATTTTTTGAACGCTTCCAGAGTTATCATAAACATGCTCAATCCGTTTATTCACTTCACCAGCTTCATTATATAAATACTCAAACGTTAAATTACCTTCGGTATCTAACTCCACGCCTCGCGAAGCTTTACCGTCTTCATTAAAAAACATTTGATATTTTAAATGCTCACCAGAAAAAGTATCTGTGCTGCGTTTGATGCCGTTTTCATAATAAACTTGAGTTATTTGACCTGTAAGCTTGTCTTCAATTGTTAATACTTTGCAATCGCCCAGTTTTTTAACAAAATCTTCAGTTTCAACAGTAAGCTTTTTATGCTTACCTAGCTCATTTGTTAATTCGATAATGTTATCAATTCTAATAGACTGTAGAAGTGTTGTGAGCGTTTCGAAATTAGATAATTGATTTTGATTATTAACAAAAGCAACCTTATGCTGCTCTTTACCCAAATCGATTATGGAGTTATTAAGGGTTACCTCAGTGCGCTTAAGGTCTGTTGTTATAAGTTCGACAGCTTCCTTGGTACTAATTGATAAAGACTCGAAGCCTTTCTTTGACGACTCATTCACCTTAGAAAATGACTCGTCTAAGCTGCTTAACAACTTAATATTACCTTCAGTAAAATTATTATGTTGCCTGTCAAAGCTACCATTGACCTCTTTTTGTAAATTTTTTAGAGTTTGTAAGTTGTCTTCAAAGCTTTTCTCTACTTGCAATTGATGTTCTGTTCCAATCTGGGCTGAGCTTTCTTCAAAAGACTCTATCTTTTTTATTACTGTCTCTAATAATTTTGATAACGCCTTATCTAACTCCGTAGTAGCTAAATCTGCTTTTTCAACAGACTTAGACTCCAGTTCCGCAATGCGTTTATGTGTTAAAACTGTCGATATAATACAAATTACAGCTACAACAACAGTTGAAGCAAAAACTAAGGTTAGATTAATATCCATAAATATCCTTTTGGTTATCCATATAATTTAAGAGTTGATTGTGAAATTGAACCCGTAATTTAGGGGGGTCAATGATGTTAATATGTGGAATCCACCTTAGTACAAGTGGAAATAACTGCTGTTGATTTACAACAAACGTTGAAACAATAAGTTCATCATTCACGGTTTTTGATTCAATAGTTTGTTTCGGGAAAAACTTTTTCCTAATAAAGAAATGAGCTATGGAGGATGATATTTTTAGTGTCACTTTGAATTCATCACTTCCAAACCAAACCGTTTCAGATTCAATAATTTCTTTTTCGACTTCAACGTCTTTTATAAAGACGTCACTATTAAGCCAAACATTTTTCATCAATGAGATGTGGAATGATTTCAGCTTATTATTATGTACTCCGGCTAAATACCAATAGCCTTCAAAGTTAACTAGTTTATAAGCATTAACTTTTTGATATGTCTTCTCACCATAAGAAAAGTCGATTGTATTGCACTTTTTTATAGTGGTTTCTAAATCAATAAATTTCTTTTTATTTGGAGTTAAGCTATAAGACTCATATTCATAGCTTTTAATGTGGAAAGGAGAAGCATTCGCTTTATCAAAAAGGGTACTTAATAATTCTAAAGTAAAATAAGGAAAGAGATCTCGTACACCACTTTTTTCAGCAAATAAATTTAGAATACTATGATTAAGTTTATTAGGTTTCGCTTTATTTAAAAACCAATCACCAGACGGAGCTGTATGAATATCAAGAAAGGAAAGCCTTTCAAATATATCTCTTCTTAACGTGCGCGTTGATACATTAAAGTACGCACTGAGTTCACTTGAGTTTAAGTGATGTCCACCATGTAACATATTTAATAATTCAGCTAATCGCTCAGCTAATTTAGTATCTGCCATACTAAAGTTATTCCCTATTAATCCTTGGGTTAAACCTAACATTTAGATTGGTCAGGTTGTGTCCTTTCAAGTTAGAGTAAACAATATTTTTAATAATTGCACTAATTTATTGCACGATACAAAGTTTGCCAGACTAAATAATGACTCATATGAGTAACCTCTCATAAACTAAGAGTTAAATGACCCATCAACAAACTCTCTAACTTGCTTCAATCGCTCTATATCTCCACCAATCATAAACTCCAAAGAGACTGTTCATTGAACTCTTTGTTTGGTTTATTTACCCATTCATCAGCCTCTCTTTGGCTGCTGTAGCCAGCGCTACAAAACCTTGAATAAGATTTCTAATCCCTCAATGAGCCAAATGCAAACGGAGTATGCGCCAACAAAAATTAAACACCTTTTGGGCTTAGCCCAACACGCCAGCAAGTTGTGCGTCTACAATGTTTAAACACACACAAAAAAGCCGTTGCATTGCTGCAACGGCTTTTATAATTTTAATAAATTTTCAAACTATAATGGAACTTACTACCCATTAAAGTTCAAAAATTAGTCGCGGTTCTTAATCGCGATAAGTCTCTACCGCTGGGCATGAACATACTAAGTTACGGTCGCCGTATACGTCATCTATTCGTGTAACGGTTGGCCAGAACTTGTCTTTTGCTACCGAAGGCACTGGGAATGCAGCGTAAAAACGGTCGTATGCGCGGTCCCATTCGTTACCTAACACGTCAGCTTGTGTATGCGGTGCAAACACAAGTGGGTTGTTTTCGATTGACCATTCACCAGAGATTACTTTGTCGATTTCGCCTTTGATTGACACCATCGCTTCGATAAAGCGGTCTATCTCGCCTTTTGACTCAGATTCAGTTGGCTCAATCATTAACGTGCCCGCTACTGGGAACGACATAGTGGGTGAATGGAAGCCGTAATCTTGCAAGCGCTTAGCTACGTCCATTTCAGTAATGCCTGATTGCTCTTTAAGTGGGCGTAGGTCAACAATACATTCGTGCGCAACGCGGTTGTTACGGCCACGGTATAAAATTGGGAAGTGCTGGCTTAACTCGTGTGTTAAGTAGTTAGCATTAACGATCGCCATTTCAGTGGCTTGTTTTAAGCCCTCTGAGCCCATCATGGTAATGTAAGCCCATGAAATAGGTAAAATAGCGGCTGAGCCGTAAGGCGCTGCTGATACTGCACCGTTGTTAATGTTTGTACCCGGTACGTTAATTACGCTGTGGTTTGGCATAAATGGCGCAAGGTGCGATTTAACACCAATTGGGCCTACACCCGGGCCGCCGCCACCGTGCGGAATACAAAACGTTTTGTGCAAGTTTAAGTGCGATACGTCTGAGCCAATAAAGCCTGGGCTTGTTACACCTACTTGCGCGTTCATGTTTGCGCCATCCATGTAAACTTGGCCACCGTGCTCGTGCACAATGTCACAAATTTCGCGAATGGTTTCTTCGTAAACGCCGTGTGTAGATGGGTATGTGATCATAATACACGATAAGTTTTCAGACACTTCTTCCGCTTTCGCTTTAAGATCTGCCATGTCTACGTTACCGTTTTTATCGCAATCAACCACTACAATTTTCATGCTGGCCATTTGCGCAGATGCAGGGTTAGTACCGTGCGCTGAGCTTGGAATTAAACATACGTTACGGTGCGCATCGCCACGTGACTCGTGGTATTTACGAATAGCAATTAAGCCTGCGTATTCACCTTGTGCGCCAGAGTTTGGCTGTAGTGAAACTGCATCGTACCCAGTAATGTTAACTAGCCAGTTGTGCAGCTCGTTAATCATTATTTGGTAACCTTCGGCCTGATCGAGCGGGCAGAATGGGTGCAAGTTTGCAAATTCAGGCCATGTAATTGGGATCATCTCAGCGGTCGCGTTTAGTTTCATGGTACATGAACCTAACGAGATCATTGAGTGGTTAAGCGCTAAATCTTTGTTTTCTAGGCGCTTAATGTAGCGAAGCATGTCTGTTTCGCTGTGGTAGCTGTTAAAGTTTGGATGCGTTAATACTTCGTCATCACGTACTAAACTAGCTGGAATAGAGTCGCTACCGTTTGCTTCAATATCGGCTGCAATACTATCTACGTTTAGGCCATTGCCTTCACCTAGTACAATATCAAATAGCTCAGCTACATCGGCGCGTGTGGTGGTTTCTGAAACCGAAATAGAGTATTCGCCGTCGTGGTTTGTGGCAAAGTTAACGCCTTTGGCAAGTGCACGCGCTATTACATCATCTTTGCTGTCGCTCACTACTGTTAGCGTATCAAACCAGGTGCTGTGTTTAAGTGCAATACCTTTAGCTTTTAGGCCAGCAGCTAAAATATCAGCAAAGCGATGTATACGCTGCGCGATAGTTTTTAAGCCTTGTGGGCCATGGTACACCGCGTAAAACGCGGCCATGTTGGCAAGTAGTACCTGCGCTGTACAAATGTTTGAGTTGGCTTTGTCGCGGCGAATGTGTTGTTCGCGCGTTTGCATGGCCATACGCAGTGCGTCGTTACCTAAACGGTCTTTAGATACACCAATAATACGCCCTGGTAATGAACGTTTGTATGCATCACGCGTTGCAAAAAATGCAGCGTGTGGTCCGCCGTAACCCATAGGTACACCAAAACGCTGGGCCGAACCAAGTACTACGTCGGCACCTAATTTACCCGGTGCTTTTAGTAGTAATAAGCTCATAATGTCGGCAGCAACACAGGCAATGGCCTTTTTGCTTTGTACGCCGGCAATTAGGTCGGTTATATCGACTACTTCACCTGATGTAGTTGGGTATTGGAAAAGTGCGCCAAAAATGTCGTGGTTAACGGCATCTTCTGCTTTACCTACAATTATTTCAAAACCAAACTGCTCAGCACGGGTGCTCACTACGTCAATAGTTTGTGTGTGTACGTCGTCGGCAATAAAAAAGGCATTGGCTTTTTTAGCTTTAGATACGCGTTTTGCAAGGCCCATTGCCTCAGCAGCAGCGGTTGATTCGTCAAGTAACGACGCACTTGCTAAATCAAGGCCTGTTAAATCTAGGGTCATAGTTTGAAAATTTAATAACGACTCTAAACGCCCTTGCGCAATTTCTGGCTGGTACGGCGTGTACGCAGTATACCAACCTGGGTTTTCTAGTACGTTACGTAAAATTACGTGCGGTACGTGCGTTGGGTGGTAGCCTTGGCCAATGTACGATTTGAAAACTTTATTTTTGCTTGCTACCGATTTTAAGTAGCTTAGTGTTTCAACTTCAGTACGGCTTTCGCCAACTGTTAATGGCTGCGCTAAGCGAATGCTTGCAGGTACAGTTTGGTCGATCAGCTCTTGCACGCTTGATACTTCTAAAGCACTTAGCATATCGCTTACTTGTGCTGGGCTTGGCCCAATGTGGCGGCGAATAAAATCTTGCTTTTGCTCTAACTGTTCAAGAGATTTGGCGTTTGACATGCGTCTAGATTCCTATGATCCTAAATACTAACGGGTAATTAGCATTGATTAAAATATGTGATGATTTAATAACGTACTGTGTATGGGAAGTAGGCCGTTAAATCATAAAAGCCCCAAAAACAGTGAATGGGGCTTTTGTCATCTACTTAGAGTATTACTCTTCGTCGATTGTGTTAGCGTAGTCTTCTGCGCTAAGTAGGTTTTCAAGCTCTGACTCGTCAGTTGCTTTAATGCGGAATAACCAGCCGTCACCGTATGGGTCGTTGTTAACCGTTTCTGGTGCGTCTTCTAGCTCTTCGTTAATCGCTACAATTTCGCCGCCAACTGGTGCGTAAATGTCTGATGCAGCTTTAACCGACTCTGCTACTGCACAGTCTTCGCCTGCATCTACTGCATCGCCTACTTCTGGTAGTTCTACAAATACCATGTCGCCAAGCAGCTCTTGCGCATGCTCAGAAATACCCACAGTAAATGTACCGTCACCTTCGTTGCGAACCCACTCGTGAGAAGAGGCGTATTTTAAATCGCTAGGGATATTGCTCATTATTTTGTTCCTTTGGTTTATATTGGGAGGATACCAATCACAATAATTATTGTGATTGGTATAACCAAATTTTTAAATGATTGATTTGCCGTTACGTACAAAGCTAGGCTTTACTACTTTAACGTTAACTAATTTTTTGCGCATTTCTACTTGGGCTGTATCCCCTGTTGAACGCGGTACACGTGCAAGGGCTACACTAAAACCAAGTGTTGGTGAGAAAGTACCTGAGGTAATTACCCCTTCACCACCTTCAACAATTACTTTTGAGCCGCTACGCAATACGCCTTTTTCTTCAAGCACTAAACCAACAAGTTTATGGGTGCTTTTTTCGGCGCGTTGCTTAACAAGTACGTCACGACCAATAAAGTCACGATCTTCTGGTTCCCATGCAATGGTCCATGCCATGTTAGCTGCAAGTGGCGATACGCTTTCGTCCATATCTAGGCCGTAAAGGTTCATACCTGCTTCTAAGCGTAGCGTGTCACGTGCACCTAAACCGGCTGGCGCTACACCTGCATCTAGCAGTTGTTGCCATAAATCGGCTGCTTGCTCGTTCGGTACTACAATTTCGTAACCGTCTTCGCCAGTATAACCCGTTGTGGCAATAAATAAATCACCCACTTGTACGCCAAAAAATGGCTTCATGCCTTCAACGGCTGCTTGTTGCTCAGCATTTAAAAGTGTGGCTGTTTTTGCTTTTGCGTTAGGGCCTTGTACTGCAATCATTGCAAACTCTGGGCGCTCAGTTACGGTTACTGTAAAGTCGGCAGATACTTTAGCTAAGTGAGCTAAATCTTTTTCGCGGGTGGCAGAATTTACCACTAAGCGATAAAACGTTTCGCTAAAGTAGTAAATAATTAAATCGTCGATTACGCCGCCTTGCTCGTTAAGCATGCCTGTGTAAAGCGCTTTACCTGGTACGGTTAATTTTGCTACGTCGTTTGCTACTAACTTGCGTAAAAATGCTTTTGCTTGTTCGCCTTCAATATCAACAATGGTCATGTGTGATACGTCAAACATACCTGCATCGGTACGCACTGCATTGTGTTCTTCTATTTGTGAGCCGTAGTTGATTGGCATTTCCCAGCCATGAAAATCAACCATTTTTGCGCCTGCTTCAAGGTGCTTAGCATGTAGTACAGTTTTAGAAGTCATAACATTCCTTCACTTTTAAATTAACCCTGTGCGGGCGTGGCTTAAATAGATTTAATTAAACAGGCAAACACGGTTATGTTTACCGGTTATTTTATGTATTAGGCAGCTTCGTTTTGCATTAGGGCAAAACCTTGTGCTTGTAAGTGCTGTTGCCATTTTTGTAGTTCTTGTTGCTTGGCTACTAACACAAAGTGCTGTTCGTCGTTTTTATCTATGGCGGTAATAAATACTTCGCCGCTTTGCGCGCCATAGCATAGTTGTGGGTTTGATAAACGCAGCCCTGGCGTTAATTTAAACGCGCTAATTAAGGTATCAAATGCGTTTGCTCCACACAGCGCAAGAGTTGCAAGGTCGCTACGTAGTACATAATCAATATCAAAACGAAGTTGCTGCTCGTTTATCAGTGCTTGTAATTGCAAGCTTGCGCTGTGCGGTAATACAAATCTAAATGCGGTTTCGCTAAAGTAATAAACGGCAAAGCTGTAATCAGAATTTAAATCGCCATCAAGCGTGCCTTTTAGGCCTAAGCCGCTGGCTGTAAGCTTTGTGAGATCTAACCCTAAAATAGTGCTTAAAAATACACTGGTTTCACTGCCACTAAAATCCATTACAACGAGGTTGTTATTTGCTTGCACGGCATTGGTAACTGCACTTGCAGCATTGCTGTGGCGGGCAAACATTATTGGGTTAAAAGTCATAACAAACACCTGTGTATTTTTGATACCAAAAGTATATTGCGCCACTGTGACAACAACAAATTGTAATTATTTATCAATTGATAAATAATACTTATATATGTAGCTATATAAATTGTAATTTTAAATATGAAAAACATATCAACCGACAGTTTGCGTACCTTTGTAATGGTTGTTGAGGTAGGTGGATTTGCAAAAGCCGGCGACCTACTGGGGTTATCGCAACCTGCGGTAAGCTTGCAAATTAAACGCCTTGAAGATTTACTCGGTTATAAATTATTTAAAAAGCAGGGCCAGCGCCAGGTGCTTAATCAGTACGGTGAGCTACTTTTGCCTATGGCAAAACAAATGATGCAGTATAACGATGCTATTTTGCAGCAGTTCACCTCAGAAAGCATAACCGGTAAAGTGCGCCTGGGTATTCCTAGCGAATTTGCAGCACGTATTTTGCCCTCTATTATTGGTGATTTTGTCTCGCTTTATCCTGAGGTATCGCTGGAGGTTAAATCGCGTTTAAGTAAACATTTACTGTCGGCCTCAAGGCAAGATCAATTTGATCTTGTTTTAGCACTTAACGAGCGCCTTAATTCAGACAAGTTCCCTATTTTTATGCAAGACGAGCTAGTATGGGTGGGCGATTTAGCACAGGCAAAAAATGAGGTAGTAACCTTAGTCACCGCGCCCGAGGGCTGTATTTATAGGCGCCGCGCTACAGATGCACTTAAAAGTGCCAATATAAAATACCGAATTGTTTACAGCAATGCCGATTTAACCGGCCTTATTGCCGCTTTAAAAGAAGGCTTGGGCATTACAGTACTTGCTAAAAGCACTGTGCCAAGCGATCTTAATTTTCAGGCGAAAAGTAAATATTTACCAGCTCTTGGTAGCATAGGCATTAGCTTAATAAAAAGCGGTGGGGAGTCGGAGCACGCAGTAGACAAACTCGCTGAGTTTATCGCATTACGTTTAGGCTATTAGTGCGCGTTGGCGATTTGCTTAACCTGTAAAATTACCAACTACGCTACATAAAAAACGCCGAGGTTAAACTAACCTCGGCGTTTTGTAAGCTAAACTTGGCGATAACTAAAACCCTCATTTAAACCATTAAATAACGAATTTTTGCCTATCGACACGCTTAGCTGCCTAAAAATAAATATATTAATTAAGCAAATGGATATTAGTTATTTACGTTACGTTGGCGTAGCACTTCAAATAAACAAATACCGGTGGCTACCGATACATTTAAGCTAGAAACACTTCCTGCCATCGGAATTTTAACTAACACGTCGCAATGCTCACGCGTTAAACGGCGCATGCCCTCGCCCTCTGCTCCCATTACTATTGCCATTGGCCCAGTAAGGTTTGCATCAAACACGTGGGTGTCTGTTTCACCAGCGGTGCCCACAACCCATACGCCTGCATCTTTAATTTCGCGAAGCGTACGCGCCAGGTTTGTTACCTGAATAAGCGGTACGGTTTCGGCTGCGCCACAGGCTACTTTACGTGCTGTGCCGTTAAGCTTGGCCGACTTATCTTTAGGTACAATTATAGCGTGTACACCTGCTGCATCTGCGCTACGTAGGCAGGCACCTAAATTATGCGGATCGGTTATGCCATCTAGTACTAATAAAAACGGCGTGTCTTCGCGAGCAATGATCTCATCTAAATCTTTTTCGTTGTAAACACGCGCAGCTTTTACATTGGCAATAATGCCTTGGTGCTGCTCATCGTTTGCTTTGTTATCTAGCGCTTTTCGCTGCATAAATTGTACAGAAATACCAAATTTACGTGCTTCATTAATAATCGGGGATAAGCGCTTATCATCACGACCTTTTAGGGCATAAATTTCTAAAAAACGCTCTGGCTCTTTTGCTAAAATTGCTTCAACAGAGTGAAAGCCAAAAATTAATTCATTACTCACGTATTGTTTGCTCCTGGGCTATTACGTTTACGGGCATTTTTGCCTGGTCTTTTAGGCTTTTTAACTGCCTTTTTTTTCGGTTTTTTCTTAGCGGTGGTTTCAGCGGCTTTTTTACCGGCTGGCTTTGCGCCAGACTTACCCGCTGGTTTGCCTTTGCTTTTACTGGCTGGTTTTTTACCAGCTTTGGGTTTTTCATCGCCTGATGTGTTCTTGCCAGGGATTTTACCCGCTTTAAGCTGCGATCTTACACTTGCTGGTGCATGGCTTGATTTACCGCGCCCTGCTCCTTTAGCTGAGCCACGGCGACGCGCGTATCTATCTTGAGCTACATCACCACTGAGCTTTAAATTTATACGGCGCTCATCTAAACTTACCGAAGCAACTTGTACCGTTACTTTATCGCCAAGGCGGTAAACGGTATGTGTATGCTCGCCAATTAGGGTGTGTTTTGCACCATCATGATGGAAGTATTCATCACCTAAATTAGTAACATGGATCAGGCCATCAATTTGTAAGTCGTCTAGGCGTATAAATAAACCAAAGTTAGTAACGGATGAAATAACCCCGTTAAACTCATCACCCACGTGGTCTTGCATAAACTCACATTTAAGCCAGTCGGCAACTTCACGCGTTGCGTCGTCTGCGCGGCGCTCGGTGGTTGAACACTGCTCGCCTAGTTGGTCTACTTCATCATCGGTGTAAGCGTATGCGCCCGATGTTTGCTGACCTTGTGCTTTTATTACCGCTTTAATTGCACGGTGTACCACTAAATCAGGGTAACGGCGAATTGGTGAGGTAAAGTGTGCGTACGCAGGCAGCGCTAAGCCAAAGTGGCCTATGTTGTCTGGCTGATAAACCGCTTGCTTCATTGAGCGAAGTAGCATGGTTTGAATAAGCTCGGCCTCTGGGCGGTCGCCTAAACGGGCTAACACTTGGGTAATTTCTTTCGGTGTTGGCTCATCACTTAATGTGCTTTGAATGCCAAGCTCACTTAAAAACTGAGTAAAGTTACCTAGTTTTTCTTGATCTGGCTCATCGTGCACACGGTAAAGCGCACTGGCTTCGTGTTTTTCTAATAATTTAGCCGCCGATACATTGGCTAAAATCATACATTCTTCAATCAATTTGTGCGCGTCGTTACGAACAACTGGCACAATTGATTCTATTTTACGGTGTACGTTAAATACAAAACGCGTTTCTAGCGTTTCAAACTCAATAGCACCACGGGTTTGGCGCGCCGACTTAAGCGCCATATACATTTGCTGTAAGTCAGTTAAATGTGGCACAACGGGTGCGTATTCTTCGCGTAGTTTTTCATCGCCTTGTAAAATGGCATTTACTTTGGTGTAGGTTAAACGCGCATGCGAGTTCATCACCGCTTCGTAAAACTTATAACCCGAAAGCTTACCTGCGTCTGATACCGTCATTTCGGCCACCATACAAAGGCGGTCTACTTTAGGGTTAAGCGAACATAAACCGTTCGACAACACTTTTGGCAGCATTGGAATTACTTGCTCAGGAAAATACACTGAGTTACCGCGAGCAATCGCTTCTTTATTTAGCGGCGTGTTCATACCTACATAATGCGATACATCGGCAATGGCTACCCATAAGCGCCAGCCGCCAGATTTTTTACGCTCACAATATACGGCATCATCAAAGTCGCGGGCGTCTTCACCATCTATTGTGACCAGTGGCAGGTCGCGTAAATCTACACGGCCTTGTTTGTCGGCTTCATCAACAAACTCACCTAAATGAGCTACTTGTTCTTCTACTTCTTCTGGCCAAACATGAGGAATATCGTGATTGCGCAGTGCCACTTCTATTTCCATACCTGGCGCTAAATGCTCGCCCAGTACGTCAATAATTTTACCTACCGCGTTCATGTTACGGCTAGGATTTTGAGTGATTTGCACTTGCACCATTTGGTTATGACGCGCGCCGTTTTCACTGCCTGGCAGAATAATAATATCTTGGGTAATACGTGGGTCTTCTGCTACCACAACTGCAATACCATGCTCAACAAAATAACGCCCTACAATAGGTGCGCGCTCGTTGGTGAGTACTTTAATTATGCGGGCATCACATTTTGAGCCTGAGCCACGTTTTGTGCCTTTAGCAAGTACGATGTCGCCGTGCAGCACCATGTTCATTTGATGCTTGGCTATAAACCAATCTTTGCTCTCGCCTTCAACTTCTAAAAAGCCAAAACCGTCTCTGTGGCCAATTACTTTGCCTTTGGTTAAACCGGCTTCGTCAATTAGGGCGTAACATTTAAACTTATTAAAATACAATTGGCCATCGCGCTCCATGGCACGAAGGCGGCGCTTAAATGCAATTTGGCGTTCGGTATCGTTTACAGCTAATTCATCACAAAGTTGCGTGAAGTTAGCAGGTTTTGAACGCTCTTGAAGGTGAGTAAGTATAAACTCACGACTAGGGACTGGGTTTTCGTACTTTTCTTGTTCTCGGCTGAGATTTGGATCTTGGTTTGACATTCACTATCTTGTTAGTTGGTTATGTAGGTATTTTAACCCATATACGTAAAATGAGACAGGTAAAAGCGTATGAAACTTTTAATAAACCGCTTTAATAAGTAAAACATACGCTTAATGGCCTTAATCATCACTTAATATAAGCGCGATTATAACCAGCCTTTTTGCTTTGCAATACGCGCTGCATCTACGCGGTTAGTGGCATTGAGTTTTGCGATAGCATCGGATAAATAATTACGTGTTGTGCCTTCGCTTATAAACAGCTGTTTGGCTATGTCGCTTGTTTTTAAGCCATCGGTTGCAAGCTTAAGTGCTTTGCGCTCTTTATCGGTGAGCGGGTCGGCGTCATCAAGCGCGTTAATGGCAAGCTCTGGGTCTATAACTTTTTGCCCTTGTATTACTTTTTTAAGTGCATTGATAAGCTCATCACTTGGCGCTTCTTTTAAAATGAAACCTTTAACGCCTAGGGCGAGCGAGCGCCTAATATAACCAGCTCGCGAAAACGTGGTCATAATAACCATTTTAATAGTTGGGAACGTGGCCGCTATTTGCTCACTTAGCTCTATACCGCTCATGTGTGGCATTTCAATATCGGTTAAAATTATGTCTGGCAATGCCTCATCGGTCAGTGCTTTTATTGCATTAAGGGCATCTTGGCCGTTACTGGCTTGGCCTATCACTTCAATATTAAAATCAAGGCTTAACAATGCCCCTACAGCGTCGCGCACGAGTGCTTGATCTTCCACTAAATATACTTTGATCATTGTTAATCCTTAGCTGAAATTGGCAGCATTACGTTTAAAGTAAACTTATCGCCACAGGTAAACGTGGCATGGCCATTAAGTTGCTCTGCACGCTCTTTAATACCATTTAAACCGTTACCTGCGTTTAACGTGCTGCAAGGTGCGTTATCAACCACACTTATATGCAGCTGATGTTGTGTTTGCTCTATACTTATTTCGGCGTTTTTATTACTGCTATGGCGTAATAAATTAGTTACCGCTTCTTTAATTATAAGCCCTGCGATCCCTTCTACTTTAGGAGGCAAGGTATTTAATACAACATTAAAGTTAACGTTAAAGTCTTGCTCTATTAGCCTTTGTTTAAGCTGGGCTATTTGGCTTATTAAATTAAGTTGTTTTAAATCGCTTACGGCGTTTCTTACATCGCTAAGTAACTGCCTTGCTAGATCTGCTACTTGTGCTATTTCGTTATTGGCTTGTTCGTAGCGCTCTCCTTGATTTAGCTTATTAGCAAGCTCAGCTTTTAAAGCAATAGATGATAGTGAGTGGCCTAAAATATCGTGCAGGTCGCGCGCTATACGTTCGCGCTCAGCAATAGCAGCTAATTGCTCTAATTGGTTAGCGCTTTCTTGTTCGCGCTTTTTATGCAGGCGCTCTTTTTGGGTTGCAATGCCAAAGGCCAGCAGCGCTCCTGATATTAATAAAGTGCCGGCTAAAAAGTATTTTATGTTTGCTATATCTGCCAAATAGGCGCTTAACGCCACCGTAAATATAAGGCTAAAAACGGCATATAATCTGCTTTTTTTAGCGTATGACTCACCAGCTATAAACGCGATAAAACCAAATAATGTAGAGGTACCTGTGGTATAAAATGTGGCGCTAAAACACACCACTAACATAATAACAAACAGCGTTGTTATACGCTTTGTTTCACAGTGCATGGCTTTTATGTAAAGCAAAATAAATACAATATAAAACGCCACGCTCATTACAATGGTATTGACTGGCAAGTTAGATAGATTAAATAGAGTCGGAAGCAAATAAAACCCAGTAAAAATTAAAGGTGCGTATTCCCAAAACTTTTTATTACTGGGCTTTGAAAGCGTGTTTGTTGTACTCATGCCAGTGCCCCTAGTTCATTGTTATTGTTCATAACATTATTTTTATTAATAAATATAAATAACACAAAAATACTAATGAGTATAAAGTAATCATTTATTGAAACACTAAAGCTAAGTGATTCTAAAAACTCGCTAATAGCGAGACTTATTAAAATTAACGTATTCATAGCCACCTCCCATTAAGATAAGTTAACTATGCCAAAGCCAAAAAATTATAAGAGTGTGAAATGTCATTAACTTTGCTGACATTTGTCATGTTTTAAAAATTTCATCCTGTGAGTTCGCCCCCAGTGATAAGATAATAAAAAAAGGAGTTCTCATTTAAATGCAGCCACAACAGCAAAGCCTGATTTACTTACATATTGCCGTGTTACTTTTTGGGGGCACCGCCCTTTTTGCAAAGTTAATAGGGTTAAATGCAATTGATATTACGGTGTATCGTACCGCTATTGCTGGCATGGCAATTTTGGCTATGCTGTATTTTCAAAAAAAACAAATTAAGTTAAACAAACCAAAAGATTACCTCATTGCGTTATTTTTAGGTGTAGCAGTAGGCATGCATTGGGTTACTTACTTTGCAGGTATGCAAATGGCGGGCGTAACTGTGGGTATGCTGGCTTTTTTTAGCTACCCAGTAATGACGGTGTTTTTAGAGCCCTTGTTTAATAAAAGCAGGCCCCAAGCAAAAGATATTATAAGCGCAGCTGTGGTTGTATTTGGTATATATTTACTCGTACCCAGCGCAAATTTAGGCGACGATGTAACCTTAGGGGTTATTATGGGTGTGGTTTCGGCTTTGTTTTTTTTGATTAGAAATATTACCCATAAGCGCTTTTTTAGCCAGTATGGCGGCCCACAAACCATGTTTTATCAAACCTTAGTGGCAAGTGTTATGCTTTGCGCATTTATTAAGGTCCCTGTGTATGAGGTGAGTAACCACGACCTTATTTTAATTGCTGTGGCGGGTATTATTTTTACCGCTACACCGCACTCGCTATTTGCAGCGAGTTTAAAGCACTTATCGGCAGCTACTGCGGGGTTAATTTCATGTTTGCAGCCGCTTTACGGCACTTTGTTGGCTATTGTTATTATTCATGAGCGCCCAACGCTACTAACACTTATTGGCGGTGCACTCATAGTCAGTGCAGCCTGTTTTGAAACGTGGTCTATTACTCAAAAGGCTAGAAAATGAAAATATTTGCGCACCGCGGGGCAAGCGGCAATTACCCAGAAAACACTAAAAGCGCTATTTTAGAAGCGTTAAATGTAGGAGTAGATGGCATTGAAGTTGATATTCAAAGTGCGCTTGATGACTATATACTCATTCACGACTCGTGGCTAGATAGAACCACCAGCGGGCACGGTAAAGTAAGCGACTTTACGGCGCAGCAACTTAGTCTGTTGGATGCCGGTAACGGCGAGCAAATCCCCACTCTACAGCAATTACTTGATTGGAATAACAATAAAACATTACTCAATATAGAGCTTAAACATACCTTTGAGCTTGAAAAGTTTGCCACTATTTTAAACAACAATATTGCTAAAGGCGTTATTACTAAAGGTAATATTTTAGTGTCGTCGTTTGATCACCATCAAATTCATTGGCTTAAAAATAGGTTACCGTGGTTACACATTGGCGCGTTAACCTCATCAATTCCGTTAAATTATGCACAGTTTGCTCAACAGTTAAATGCGTATAGTGTTCATGTAGACAAAAGCTTTGTAAATAAAGCTTTTGTAGATGATGCCATAGCGCGAGGCCTGCAAGTTTATGCCTACACCGTAGATAGGCCAGAAGACATGGATTTTATGCTAAAAATTGGGGTGCATGGTATTTTTACTAATTACCCCGCTCGTTCTAAAAAATATTTAGCAAACATTATTACTTGAGTTAACGGTAACTTAGTCGATAATCTAGCTAGGGCGTGATGATCTTTGCGGATTGAAATTTGTTCAATCTAGGGGCAATTAAATCGC
>BJUT01000060.1 GCA_007988745.1 Pseudoalteromonas atlantica | reverse complement strand
AAACCTCGCGCCGCAACTTGATCTCCCCTAGGTTGAACAAATTTCAATCTGCAAAGATCAACACGCCCTAATAAACAAAAAGCGCGTTTTGTGTAGGCAAAACGCGCTTTTTTGCTGTTAAACTAATGTTAACTATTCAGCTAGGTTATGGTGTTTTGCTTTATATTTTAAGCGGTAACTGTGTAATAGGGGCTCGGTGTAGCCACTTGGCTGCTTAGCACCTTCTAATACAAGCGCTAAAGCGGCTTGATAAGCAATACTATTTTTAAGTGACTCTTCGTTTTGTGCCATAGGCTTGTACGCGCTATCGTGCTCATTTTGGCCATCGACTACTTTAGCCATTTTAGCCATAATCGACTCTATTTGTTGTTGAGTACACACCCCATGCTGTAGCCAATTTGCCATATGTTGACTTGAAATACGCAAGGTTGCTCTGTCTTCCATTAAGCCTATGTGGTTAATATCAGGCACTTTTGAGCAGCCAATACCTTGGTCTATCCAGCGTACTACGTAGCCTAAAATGCCTTGTGCATTGTTCTCAAGCTCACTTTGAATATCTTCTTTACTGAGCGTTTGCGGCTGTGCCATTAAAGGCGGTGTAAGTAAATCAGTAAGGCTTGCCATGCCTCGTTTGGCAATTTCTTTTTGCTCGGTAAATACATCTACATCGTGATAATGCATAGCGTGCAAAGTGGCTGCGGTAGGCGAGGGCACCCACGCGGTATTAGCGCCAGATTGCACATGAGCAAGCTTTTGCTCCATCATAAGTGCCATTTTATCTGGCATAGGCCACATACCTTTACCTATTTGTGCTTTACCGCTTAGGCCGCAGGCAAGGCCTGTATCAACGTTACGGTCTTCGTACGCTTTGATCCACGGCTGAGCTTTAATAGCGGCTTTTGGCAAAGCGACCCCTGCGTGCATAGAGGTATGAATTTCATCGCCCGTGCGGTCTAAAAAGCCAGTATTTATAAACACCGCGCGCGCTTTGGCTGCGTGTATACAGGCTTTTAAATTGACTGAAGTACGGCGCTCTTCATCCATAATCCCCATTTTTAGGGTGTTTTTTGGCAAGCTAAGTGCTTCTTCTACCATGCTAAAAAGCGTATTTGTAAAAGCAACTTCTTCAGGGCCATGCATTTTGGGTTTTACAATATTGATGCTTTGCGCACTGGTGTTTTTAATGCCTGTTTTTTTATTTAAATCGTGCAGGGCTGCGGTTGCGCTAAACATCGCATCCATAATGCCTTCAAATACGGGTTGGCCGTAAATGTCGGTAATAGCAGGGTTTGTCATTAAGTGGCCTACATTACGGACAAACATCATGCTGCGGCCTTTAAGCGTAAGGCTACTGCCATCAAGGGCTGTATATTGCCTATCGCTTTGTAAAGTACGCTCTATGGTTTTATCGCCTTTTTTAAACGATTCAACCAAGTTACCTTGCATTAAACCCAGCCAGTTTTTGTAAACTTGTACCTTATCCTCGGCATCTACTGCGGCAACAGAGTCTTCGCAATCCATAATGGTTGTTAGTGCAGCTTCAAGCAAAACATCTTTTAATCCTGCTTTGTCGGCTTGGCCAATAGGGTGGTGATGGTCTATTTGCAGCTCGACATGCAGGCCATTGTTTTTTAATAAAATAGCACTTGGGTTTTGCGCTTCGCCTTGGTAGCCAATAAGTTGCTCAGGGTTTTTTAACTGAGTATGCGAGCTGTCTCTTAGGGTGATAGACAGGGCGCCTTCAACAATTGAGTAGTTGGTGCTTTCTATGTGTGAGCCATTTTTAAGGGGCAGGGCCTTATCTAAAAACTGGCGCGCATACGCCATTACTTTAAAACCACGAACTGGATTATACGTAGTGCCTTTTTCAGCGCCGTCGTCTTCACTTAATACGTCGGTGCCGTACAGCGCATCGTATAACGAACCCCAGCGCGCGTTAGCCGCATTAAGCGCAAAACGTGCGTTGCTAACAGGCACAACAAGCTGAGGGCCTGCGCTGAGTGCTATTTCGGGCTCTACATTTTGCGTTTCAATGGCAAAGTTTGCAGGCTCTGGTACTAGGTAGCCAATGTCTGTTAAAAACGCTTGGTACTGCGCGCTATCCCACGTTTTATTTGTTTTATGGTAGTCATCTATTTGTTGTTGTAGCTGCTCGCGCTTAGCTAAAAGAGCGTTATTTTTCGGGGTAAGCGTTTGTACTATGTTTGCAAAGCTTTGCCAAAATTGCTGCTCAGATAAATGAGTGCCTGGGAGTAGCTGTGTTTTTACAAAGTTGGCCAGCTGTGTATCTACGCTTAGCCCTGAGTGTGTGAGAGTGTGTGCCATGTTTACCTTCCTTAAACGGTCGCGGTGTTGTTGTGTGCGTTAAAGCAACAATAACGCAAAAAAGGCTCAGTGCGTGCTTTTTAGCCATTCACAAAAAGTATAGCGGTAATAACAACTATAAATTTACTAAATCTAAAAAATAAGCCTAATGTTGAATTAAGCGATACGGAGCACACACTCCTAGCCACTCTCACAATAATTTAAATAATTTATAGACCCGTTCGAAGGATTTTATTATGACAACATACACACGTGAAACCGATACTCTAGCAACACTTTGCCAATCTCAAGGTAGCGCATGGAAAGCCATTAACCCTGAATATGCAAGCCGCATGCGTTTACAAAACCGTTTTCGTACGGGGATTGAAATTGCACAATACACGGCAGATGTAATGCGTGAAGATATGGCCGCTTACGATAAAGACACCAGCCAATACACACAGTCTTTAGGTTGTTGGCATGGTTTTACTGCGCAACAAATGATGATGGCAATAAAGCGTCATCAAAAAACAACTAAGCGCAGTTATGTTTACTTAAGTGGTTGGATGGTTGCTGCACTTCGCTCTGCATTTGGCCCGTTACCGGATCAAAGCATGCACGAAAAAACCTCAGTGCCTGCGCTTATTGAAGAGATTTATACATTTTTAAAACAAGCCGATGCCCGTGAACTAGACCACTTATTTAATGAGCTAGACGAAGCGAAAGCCAATGGCGGCGATGTGCAAGCGGTGCTTGATAAAATTGATAATTTTGAAACACATGTAGTGCCTATTATTGCCGATATTGATGCTGGTTTTGGTAACGAAGAAGCAACCTACCTACTTGCTAAAAAGATGATTGAAGCAGGTGCGTGTGCCATTCAAATAGAAAACCAAGTGTCTGACGCTAAACAATGTGGTCACCAAGCAGGTAAAGTAACTGTACCGCACGAAGATTTTTTAGCAAAAATTAACGCTGTACGTTACGCGTTTTTAGAACTCGGCATTGATAACGGTATTATTGTTGCGCGTACCGACTCATTAGGTGCAAGCCTTACGCAAAAAGTACCTGTGTCACAAACGCCAGGAGACTTAGCTAGCCAGTACAACGCGTTTTTAGAAACCACACCTATTAACGGTGTAGATGATTTAAACGAAGGTGATACGGCAATGAAAATTAATGGCCAATTATGTAAGCCAACGCGTTTAGAAAACGGATTATACCAGTTCCGCGAAGGCACTGAAAAAGACCGCGTGGTACTAGATTGTGTAACAAGCTTACAATCGGGCGCTGATTTATTGTGGATTGAAACCGAAAAACCACACGTTAAGCAAATTGCAGAGCTAGTTAACCGCGTTAAAGAGCAAGTGCCTGATGCTAAACTTGTTTATAACAATTCACCGTCATTCAACTGGACGCTTAAGTTCCGCGAGCAAGTGTACCAAGAGTGGCAAGAAGCGGGTCGCGATTTGAGCGCTTACCCAAGCCTTGGTGATAATAAAGGCCTAATGGCGCCAGAAATGGACGATACAGAGCTTGCTGCTGAAGCGGATGTATTAGTGCAAAACTTCCAGCGCGATGGTGCACGTGAAGCGGGTATTTTCCATCACTTAATTACACTGCCTACATACCATACGGCTGCACTAAGCACCGATATTTTATCAGAAGGTTACTTTGGTGATATGGGCATGCTTGCTTATGTACGTGATGTACAACGTCAAGAAATTCGCCGCGAGCAAGCCTCAGTTAAGCACCAAGATTTAGCTGGGTCTAATATTGGCGATACCCACAAAGAGTACTTCTCTGGTGAAAACGCACTTAAAGCCGGTGGTGAAGATAACACCATGAACCAGTTTTAACTTTTCTAGATAGTGTTACTCAAGGGCCGTAAGGCCCTTTTTTTATTGTATTAATATAAATCGGACTCGGCTAAATTTAGTCTGGATCACAATTTAACTAGGTAGATATTAAGTACAGCTATATGGCTGCTTTTTTACTGTAAAGCCGCTTTAAAGTGCAAAATCCCCCTATTAAAAGGCTGTTTTTAGCTGTTTTACTAAGTATAAGTAAAATAATAAACCGAAATTTTACTAACCTAGTGCCTTTATAAAACAATTTTTTACTAACTGAGTGCTTATAAACAGTGGTTCAAACCGATTTTTTACCAACTCAAACGATTAAAATTACAATAAACCGAAATTTTACTAACTGAAAAACACCTAAGTCCGATATGGATAAGCTCAAAACTGTAAAGGGGGTTTACAGTTTTGCATTAATTGACCTAAGCGTTGGTTAACTACAAAAAATAGCCACGTAGGTGTGGCTATTTTAAAACCTAAACACGAAGCTTATTTTTTGTTTGAGTGTTTATCAAACCACCATTGAATGTAGGCTACCTTGGTCATTAAATTAGAAGGGCGCGACGTAATACCGTGTGATGCATTAGGAATACGCACCATGGCGGTATCAACACCTTGCAGCTTAAGGGCTTGGTAAAACTGCTCGGTTTCAGAAATAGGGGTACGGTAGTCTGCCTCCCCTGTTAAAAGCATAGTGGGCGTTGTTACGTTACCTACATAGCTAATAGGTGAGCGTTTCATATAGTGCTCAATATGATCCCAAGGTTTACCTGGGAACCAGTAATCGGCAAAAAATGGATAAAAGTCGGCAGTTAGTACAAAGCTGATCCAATTAATAACGGGTTTAGCCACCACTGCTGCTGCAAACCTGTCGGTGTGCCCTACAATCCATGCGGTTAATACACCACCGCCCGAGCCACCTGTTACAAATAGTTTAGACTCATCAATAAAGCCTTTCGCTATTAGCGCATCAACGCCGCTCATTAAATCATCAAAATCGTTACTTGGGTAATTATGATGAATTGTTTGGGCAAACGTTTTACCGTATGAGTCACTGCCTCGTGGGTTCATGTATAAAACCACGTTCCCTTTGGCTGCAAACAATTGCACCTCGGTACTAAAGTGAGGGCCATAATTGGCCACAGGGCCGCCATGAATTTCTAAAACAAGTGGGTATTTTTTTGATTTATCAAACCCAGGAGGGTATGCAATCCAACCTTGAATTGGCAACTGGTCGTGGTTCGATTTAAGCCAAATTTCTTCTACGTTGGCGAGTTCTTTATCGTCTAACGCATCGGCATTGAGTGTAGTGAGGCGACGAGCTTTGCCTCGTTTTATAGTGGCTATATCTGCAGGGCGCTGAGTATCGGCAAGTGTAAAAGCAATTTCGCCATCTTCGCTTACATCAAAATCGCCGCCCGAATAAGGACGACCAAACGCAACGCTACCTATTTGCTCGGTGAGCACTTTACGCTTACCACTGCGTGGTTGGTAGGCAAGGGCGGTTTGGCCTTCGTCTGCGTAGCTAAAGTAAACCCCTTTTGAATTGGCACCCCATTTAATTTGCCCCACACTTCTATCAAAATTAGGGGTTAGGCTTTTTGTATCGCCCGTTTTTAAATCACGAATATAAAGCTGCGTGTTTTCGTAATTGGTGCGTTTATCATCATACCCTGTAAAGGCTAGGTAACGCCCATCGGGAGATACTTTGGGTTGTTGGTCCGGGCCGTTTCTATTGGTAATGGCAGCAATTTTTAAGGTGCTTAAATTAAGCTGGTATATTTCACTATTAGTGGGCTTTAGTTGATTTTGCTCATGCCGATTGGCCGAAAAATAAAGGCTATTGCCGTTTTTACTAAAGCTTACTTCGCCGGCGTTATTAAACTCATCGTGTGTGAGCTGCTTTGCATTGCCGCCATTTGCATCTATTGCAAATAATTGGCTAAATCCTTTTTGGCTATAACCGCCTCCGTCGGCACGGTAGTATACATCGTCTATAAATTTAGCAGGTTCTGCCCATGTAGCGCCTTTAGGCTTGCCAGGTAAGTTAACAGGTGGTGCACTGCTACTTGCTACAAACATACTAAAAATAAGCTGCTGAGAGTCGGGATGCCAGGTAATTGCGCGTGGGCTGCTGGTTAGGTTACTAATTTTTGCTACAGCACCTGTTTTAAGCCACTTCATATAAATTTGGCTGCTGCCATCGCGGTTAGATATAAATGCAAGGCGTTGCCCATCTGGCGATAGTACCGGGGAGTGATCCATATGCACGCCCGAGGTAAGCGGTTGCAGTTGTTTAGTTTTATAATCAACTGACCAAATGTTACTGACTTTGCGGTCCGTTTTTATATCCATACGGTTACGTACAAAGTACACCGTTTTACCATCGTCTGTTATATCAATTTGATTGGCGTATTCAAGATTAAACACATCTTGTAGCTGTAATGTGTTGTCCTTTGCAAAAGCTAACTGGCTACTACCAAGTAATAAACTGCTACTTAAACTAAGTGCTAAAAGCGTCTTCATTTTTATTCCCTGTTTGGTTTTTGTATATGTAGTTATATGTCAGTAGGGAAGGGATGAAAAGCGCGATGCGGTGAAACTAAAATTTAATACCGGTTTAAGTAAAACTTGGTTATTTTAGAGTAATAAATAGCGGGCTTACTGCGTTAAATTTTTTATATGCAGCGCCATGTATTTCAGCGCTGTGTTACTTATGCTTTGTTACTGTGCTTTTTTAAAGCAATATCAGGTTTTACGTGATTGAACTTAATGGAGGTTAAAGCTGTAAAGCCCCTTTACAGCTAAGTAGTTTTTAAAGTAAACATGCGTTTTATAGCTTGAGGCTTAATAACGAGTTAAAAGCAAGGTTAGGTTGCTGATGCACACAGTGATTTAATTTCTTTAATAAGAGCTATACCGGCTGCGTTATCGCCATGCACGCACAAACTGTTGGCATTTAAGTTCAGGGTGTTTCCTGAGCGAGTGGTTACACAGCCGTCGGTTAATAGCTGTTTTACTTGTGCTAAAAGTGCTGGCTTGTCGTGAACGCTGCCATCAAGGTGGCGAGATACTAAATGCCCTTCGTCTGTATATTGCCTATCAGCAAAGGCTTCTAAAATAAGATCTACACCTAAACTATTGGCGGCAAAGGTGTGTTTTGCAGAGTCTTTTGTGGCTAACAGCATAAGCTTTAATGGTGCAGGGTAGTGCGCTATGGCAGTAATAACTGTTTGTAAAATATGATCGTTTTTCATCATGTCGTTATATAAAGCACCATGTGGCTTAACATAGCTAAGTGTTAAGCCTTGTACTTTAGCCATGCCATCAAGGGCGGCAATTTGGTAATGTAAGCAATTGGTCAGTTCTTGCGCGCTAAGCGCCATAGAGCGCCTGCCAAAGCCTTGTTGGTCGGGGTAACTTGGGTGCGCACCTATTTGTACACTGTGCTGCTTTGCTAAATACAACGTATCGGCTATTACATCTGGGTCTCCACCATGAAAACCACACGCAATATTTGCCATATCAATATGAGGCATTACCTCATCATCTAATCCCATTTTCCATGCGCCAAAGCTTTCGCCTAAATCGCAATTAAGTTTCATTTTTTATCCCTTGTTATTATTATTTTATGGTAACTGGCAGTACGCCATGAGCGTGTGCACTGCCTAACAATACCTTAGCAAGCGCTGTAAATGCAGGCCCCGCAACAGCATTGTTTTTATCTGAATCTATATTATACGCATAAGAAGCAAGAACTGCATTAGCTCTGCTGCCAAACTGCGCTATGTCGTAGGGGGCACGTAAACTTATAAATATTGTTTTTTTATTCACTGATGCAGCTATATCCAGTAATGATGACAGCGCTTTAGGTTGCTCAGCGGTATTGAGTGCAAAGCGAGGGTCGTCTTTCAAATCATCCATTCCTCCAATCTCTACAGCGCTTTGATTAGGCGTAGCGTTGCCTGCAATAACAACATCTGCATTTTTAATTAAGCTATGCGCCTTTACAGGGTCAAACCCTTGTAAACTACTGCAACTATATTTAAGCGCCGCATTACTTATAGCGCTAAGCGCTTGCTGCATGGCCATGCATTTTCGGGTATCGGGCATAATAATATGGATGTGTTGCCCTTTTCTTAAATTAAGAGGCAATGCATTATTGTTATTTTTAACCTCAGTAATAGCATTTACGGCAAGCTCAGCTTCTATTTTGCGATGTGCTTGAGAGCCAATAATATCTTTTGCTTTAGCCAAAGTGCTTAATGGGTCTAGCGGTGTGGTTAATTTAAATTTATTTTTTAAAGCGGTTATACGTGCAGCCGATTGAGCCACTTCGTCTTTACTGAGCTGCTTATTATTAACAGATGCGACTAATTCATCCATTAGTTTGTCGAGTGCGTTTAAATCAGCCGGTGTTCTGATCTCTATTGGCATAAGCGCTAGGTCAACGCCTGCTGCAAAGGTATTGATTACCGCTTGGGTTGGGGTGAAAAAATGACTAATGCCAGCCATATCTAAAGCGTCGGTTACCACCACACCTTGATAATTTAACTCCCCTCTTAAAATGTCAGTAATTATAGTACGCGACATAGTGGCGGGTTTTATCATGCTTTTGCCATCAACACTTACAAACGTACTATTATCGAGTTGTGGGTATTGAATATGCGCCGTCATAATCATGCCTGGGTTTTGCGTGGCAATTATGTGTTTAAAGGGAGCTAAATCTTGTTGATATATGTCTTCTTTGGAGTGATTTACTTGTGGTAACCCTGTGTGGCTGTCTACGTTGGTATCGCCGTGCCCTGGGAAATGCTTTAACGATGTAATAACGCCGTTGCTCTCAAATCCTGCCACTTGTGCTGCGCCTAGCTTACTGACAAGCGCTGGGTTTTCACCAAACGAGCGCACATTAATTACTGGATTGTCGGGGTTCATGTTTACATCTACCGTAGGGGCATAGTTAACATTAATACCTAACGAATTAAGCTCTTTAGCTATAACAGTGGCAGTTTGGGTTGCGTATTGAGTGCCATACTTTTTATAAGTTGCACCAATAGACATATTACCAGTAAATGAAGTGGCTACATCGCGTGGTAAACGCGCTACTCGGCCGCCTTCTTGGTCTATCGAAATAAATAATGGCAGCTTTGAACTTGATTTACTCGCCGCAGCTTGTAATTGGCTATTAAGGGTAATGGTTTGCTCAATAGATTGGGTGTTTTCAGAAAATAAAATTACACCACCAATATTATGCTTAGCAATGGCCGCTGCTAGTTCATCAGGTAGGGTAGTAACCGGTGTTCTGCATTGTTTGCTTGACCCTTGCTGACAAAAATAGCGTAAATCGAGTATTAGTTTTTGCCCCAATTGTTGTTCAAGAGACAGTGTAGGCTTAGCAAAAGAAGATTGTAATGGCATTAAACACCCAGATAAAAAAACAACAGACGAAATAAAGCATTTATTTAGCAAAACACACTCCAACGCTAAATAGATAAGTGGCAGTAGCTTATCTATTTTTGTGTACAACTGCAAAGTGCAGCTGTTTGTACACACAGGGTAAGTTGTAAGGCGTGTATCATGGCTGAATACGTTTTATCTAAATGGTGAGTAGGTGTTAAATTAGCTGTACTCATTGCCGCCGTTTTAAAAACTAAAGTTTAAATAGTTCATTGTTTTAATTGGCCAGTTAACTATTAAAGCCGCGCAGGGGTTAAGCTATAGGCTAGCCACGGGAGTTATTAAAGGCTAAGCACAAACACTATTTATTGCCTGCATTACTATAAAGGCTTGACATAAATAGTTAACTCTATATAGTAGGCCGCAGCTAGAAAGAAAGCATGTAATTTATAAATCTCCATTTCGTTGTTGTATAAGTAATACTTGTAGTACCGTCCTGAAGTTTTTAAGTACCATCTCATTTTTTGCTACACCCGCTCTTATGAGCATATTTTTTATTTTTATATCAGGATATTACAATGTCTAACATCGTATCAGGTACAGTTAAGTGGTTCAACGAGTCTAAAGGTTTTGGTTTCATCGAGCAAGAAAACGGCCCAGACGTTTTCGCACATTTCTCAGCAATCAAAAGCGAAGGTTTCAAAACTTTAGCTGAAGGCCAACGTGTAGAGTTCACTCTTTCACAAGGTCAAAAAGGTCCTCAAGCGGATAACATCACTCCGTTATAATTTTTACTTTTAAAGTAAAAATAAAAAAAAGCGCTTAAGGCGCTTTTTTTGTGTCTAAAATTTGACTGTAAAATAGCGCCATCTATCATTTAATAATATAAATTAATGTAGTGGTGCGGTTATTCTAAAACTCTTTCCTTTTATTGCTTGTTTCTTCTTTAGCACGTTTACTTATGCAAACCATTTTAAGTTAGTTATTTATACAGATCAGTTTGCACCTTATAATTTTATAAACTAGCACGGCCAACTTGTTGGCGCTAACTACGATATAGTCAACGCACTGTGTATTAAAGCAGAAGTAGAGTGCGACTTTAAAGTCATGCCTTGGAAGCGTGCCGCAATGCTTGTACATAAAAAGCCTTATTCAGCCATTTTTTCAATGGCGCAACATACTAACCGAATTCCTTTATTTAATTGGCTTGGCCCGTTAACTACTGCACGAACTTATTTTTATAAGTTAAAAAGCCGTCCTGATGTCACTGTAAATACCCTTAACGACACCACTCTTTATTCGTTAGGCATGGTAAGGGGAGACATATATCAATCATTGGTCAAAAAAATAGGGTTTGTAAACGGGCAAAACTTAATGACGTTTGGTGAAGAGCAGCAATATATTCAGCTTTTTATAAACAATAAAATAGATCTTATTTTAGGCTCGGAGCACGTTATTTATAACCAATTAAAGCCTTATAACGTGAGCTTACTTGATGTAGAGCAACTTACTGAGCTACCTGTAAGTAACGACCTTAAAGATAATTATTTAGCGTTTAATAAAGCGGTGCCGCAGCACATAGTAGATCGCTTTCAACGTGTCTTTAAAGTGCTAAAACAAGAGCGCAGTCTCGATTCGTTCATAGCGCCATATAGCAATAATTGATTACTAAGCCCCTATTTTAGACTTCATTACTTCACTAATTAACGTAACTAAGCGTTAAAACTGCGCTTAAATAAGCGAGGTTTAGCTTAGGTGCTAGGGTAGCCCTTGGGTATTTTTAAGTGTGTAAAAGGCTTTTTGTAGCGCGTTTATATAGCGCATATCGGTGTTTTTATTTGCTGCCAAATAGGCATCTACCTTGAGTTCTTCTACATTATATATGGCTTTAAATTCAGCGTCAGGGGTGGGTAAATACTGACTTATTTGATGTATGAGTTCGGGGTCATCAACAATTAAGTCTACTTTTTTGGCAACCAATAACGCATACGATTTTTGTATATCGGTGGTTAGCACAACCTCAAAACCCAAGTTGGTTAATATATCAGTAGAAAAGTCGTTACGTTGCATCGCTATTTTGTATTTTTTTGCCTCCTCAGTATTGTTAATAATTATGTCGTCACGCTCTTTAAGCGCTACAAAAGCAAGCTCAAAATGCGAAACAGGGCCTATCCAATGAAAGTTGTTTTCTCGCCCTTTAGTGCGCGCTATGGTGTAAATAAAGGTGTTTTGAATAGTGCTGGCAAGTCTAAATGCTCGCGCCCATGGGTACATTTGTATATCGGGCGTTAGGTTAGCCTTTGCAAAAATCGCCCTTATAAACTCAGTGCCTTTGCCTGTCACTTTTCCATCAACAAGTATTTGATCGGGCGGCGAGAGTTCCGTGACAACTAAAAGAGGGTCAGAGCTTGCGTAGCTATTAAAAAAAACAAACAACAATACTAATAAAAGTTTACGCATTTATATAAATCGACTTTTCAACAGCGGCTATTTTATGAGTGTGCTTAAAGGTAGAGCATCAATAAAACAGTAGGTTACATTAGGATAAACTTAAGTGTGGCCTAAAATTTATAATTTACCACTTTTCAATAATACAAATTTATCGCAAAAATATAAAAAGCCATGTGCGTATATGTACTTAAAGGTAAGAAAGAGAAAGTTGTTATTAAAAGGAAGAATATATTTATAAGGGCCCTAAAACGATAAAAGGGCCTTGCGGCCCTTGGTGAAGTATCGTTCAAGTCAGATAGTGCTTTAACCCCTTAAAGTACTATCTTCTTGTTTTGCAACACCGGTGTTCATCTCATTAAGTTTCTAAGCTAGCGAGAGGAAAAACCCAGCAATTGCTGCGCTCATAAGGTTAGCCATAGATCCTGCTAACACTGCTCTGAGCCCTAAGCGTGCGATATCCTTTCGCCGACTAGGCGCCATACCGCCTAATCCACCTAGTAAAATAGCTATCGACGATAGATTAGCAAACCCACATAACGCAAATGTTACAATTGCTTGAGTGTGCGCACTTAACGTATCGCGATAATTTATAAAGTCTAAGTAAGCAACAAACTCATTTACTACTAACTTTTGACCAATAAAACTACCTGCTATGATTGCCTCATCCCATGGTACGCCAAGTAACCATGCAACAGGGGCAAATACATAACCTAAAATTTCTTGTAGCGTTAAAGTAGGGTAATCAAACCACCCACCAATACCGCCTAGTAAACCGTTTAATAATGCTATTAATGCTACGAAAGCTAATAGCATTGCGCCCACATTTAGCGCTAAATGCATGCCGTTAGCTGCGCCTGATGCTGCTGCATCAATAACATTAACTGGCTTGTCTTCATCGGTGTCTAAATCAGCAAGCGTATCTTTAGGTGTTTCGGTCTCTGGCACAATCATTTTGGCCATTAAAAACCCACCTGGTGCAGCCATAAAGCTAGCGGCAATTAAATACTTAAGCTCTACACCAATAATTACGTAACCTGCCATTACAGAGCCTGCTACCGTGGCTAAGCCACCTACCATTACTGCAAACAACTCAGACTTAGTCATGGTTGCTATAAACGGCTTAACAATTAAGGGTGCTTCAGTTTGGCCTACAAATATATTAGCCGTTGCTGAGAGCGACTCTGTGCGAGAGGTTTTCAATAGTTTTTGTAAACCGCCGCCCAGAATTTTAATTATCCAATCCATAATGCCAATGTGGTAAAGCACAGCAACAAGTGCTGAGAAAAACACAATGACCGGTAAAACTTGAATAGCAAAAATAAAACCGAGTGTATCTTGCGAAGCAAGTGGGCCAAATAAAAACCCAATCCCGTCGTTTGCAAAGCTAATTACCGAAGAGACGGCACTAGACATACTTGCTAACACATTTTTACCTGCTTCAAAAAACAGTACAAACCCACCAATAACTACTTGCATAGCAAAGGCTATCGCTACGGTGCGTAAGTTTATTGCTTTACGATTAGTCGAAGCCGCAAAAGCAATACTTAGTAGTACAAACATGCCTACTAAGCTCATAAATGTTGTCATACAGATGTTTCCCGTTATTATTCTTGTAGTAAATACTTAATTTTACTTTTAATAATATCAATCGCAACGCGGTTCATTCCGCCTCGAGTCACAACCAAATCAGCGTTATGCTTTGAAGGCTCAATAAATTGATAAAACATCGGTCTAACAGTTGCTTGATATTGCTCAACAACAGATTGTAATGTTCTGCCTCTTTTTTCCATGTCTCGTTGCATACGACGCATTAAGCAAATATCAAGGGGTGTATCTATAAATACCTTAATATCAAATTCTTTATTAAGTGCTTTATCACTTAATAATAAAATACCTTCTACTATTAAAATTTTAGCTGCAGCAACGCGACGAGTTTCATCGCTTCGTGTGTGTTGTGCATAATCATAAGTAGGTACTTCGACAGAGTTACCACTACGAAGTTGAGTTAAATGTTCAAGCATTAACTCATGTTCAAATGCATCAGGATGGTCGTAGTTAGTTTGCGTACGGTGTTCCATAGGCAAATGCGACTGATCCTTGTAATAAGCATCTTCTTCAATAATGGCGATAGCGCCTGGTTCAAGCTCATTAACCAACTCATTGTAAATAGTTTGGCTAAAAAGAGATTTGCCCGACGCTGATGCGCCAGCAATAGCTATAATAGTTCGTGTCACTAAAGTTCTCACCCACACAGAAAGGAAAAGTTGTTTGGTTGATCACAATAGCAAAAAAGACACGAATAATCTCTTTTGCTTTGCTTAAGAACGCAAATTTATAATGTTTAGCTTTTATGAAACAGGACTTATGTCCTGTACGGAAAATTCGATCAGCGGATAAAGTAACCACCTAGAAGCAAAGTGAGGTCAACATGGCAAGAGCAATCATCTTAATGGCAGACAGCCTAGGTATAGGCGCAGCACCCGATGCAGACAAATTTGGTGATGTTGGAGCAAATACACTCGCCCACTTATTAAAAGCATACCACGACGAAACGGGTAAAGCGTTATCGTTACCTAATTTATCTAAATTAGGTTTAATCGATGCCTGTGAAGCCGCGGGCGGTGAAACGTGTTTAGTTTCTGAGCGTCAAGCATCACAAGGTGCATGGGGTTATGCAAAAGAGCTTTCAAGCGGTAAAGATACGCCATCAGGGCACTGGGAAATGGCCGGCGTACCTGTGTTATTTGATTGGGGCTACTTCCCTAAAACACAGCCGAGTTTTCCACAAGAATTTGTAGACGAATTTATAGCCGCTACCGGTATACCTGGCATTTTAGGCAACTGCCATGCATCAGGCACCACCATATTAGAGCAGCTAGGCGAAGAGCATGTAAAATCAGGCAAACCAATTTGTTACACCTCAGCAGATAGCGTGTTTCAAATTGCCGCACACGAAGAGTCTTTTGGCCTCGAGCGCCTTTACGAAGTGTGCGAAATTGCCCGCGAATTACTTGATAAACTAAATATAGGCCGTGTTATTGCTAGGCCATTTTTAGGCACAAGCAACGCAGATTTCGCCCGTACTGGTAATCGTCGCGATTATTCAGTATTGCCGCCAGCACCGACCCTATTAGATGTGCTATCTAAACACGGCGGTGAAGTAATAAGCATTGGTAAAATTGCAGATATATATGCACACCAAGGCATTACCCAAAAGCACAAAGCCCCAGGGCTGATGAATTTGCTTGAAAAAAGCAGCGAAGTATTAGCAAGTGCGCCAGATAACAGCTTAATTTTTACTAATTTAGTAGATTTTGACGAAAAGTTTGGCCACCGTCGCAACCCAGTTGGTTATGCAAAAGCGTTAAAAGAATTTGACGATTACTTACCAACTATACTAAACCAATTAAATGCAGATGACGTGTTAATGATCACTGCAGATCACGGCTGTGACCCAACCTTTCCAGGTTCAGAGCACACCCGCGAATATGTACCAGTTATAGCTTATCAACCGGGCATGCAAAATACCCCGCTTGGCGAGCGCAATAGCTTTGCAGATATAGGCCAAACCCTTGCACAGTGGTTTAACTTACCTGCACTTGAATACGGTGACGGCTTTTTAAATAAGCTAAACGCGCCTAAATAAAAAGGAAAACAATTAATGAGTACTCCGCATATTAGTGCAAACGTTGGTGACTTCGCTGAAACAGTATTAATGCCGGGCGATCCGCTTCGTGCACAATACATTGCTGAAAACTTTTTAGATGATGCAGTGCAAGTAACAGGCGTACGTAACATGTACGGCTTTACAGGCACATATAAAGGTAAACCTGTAAGTATTATGGGTTCGGGCATGGGCATACCATCTATGTCTATTTATGCGCGTGAGTTAATTGTAAGCTTTGGCGTTAAAAATATTATTCGTATTGGTACCTGTGGTGGTATTGGTACAGATATTAAAATTCGCGACGTAATTTTTGCACAAGGCGCAAGCACCGACTCAAACGTAAACCGTGCACGCGTTCGTGGTTATGATTTTTCAGCAATTGCTAACTTTGACCTACTTTTAAACGGTGTTAACGCCGCTAAAAACCTAGGCATTAAAGCAAAAGTAGGTAACGTATTTACTACCGATACCTTCTACCAAGCTGACGACACATTCTACAAAGACCTAGATAAACTAGGTGTACTAGCTGTAGATATGGAAACAGCAGGTTTATATGGTGTAGCTGCAGAGTATGGTGCTAACGCAATGGCATTATTTACCGTAAGTGACCACGTGATCACTGGTGAAGCAACACCTGCAGATGAGCGCCAAAGCACATTTAACGAAATGGTTAAAATTGCTTTAGAGTCTATTTAATAAACGCAATTTTATTAAATTAGCAAACAGTTCCTTGGTAACGTATTCACTAAGTTTTGGAGACACGCCCAAAGTGAAGTGAGACTAAACCCCCAAAGCCGCATTTTATGCGGCTTTTTTTATGCCTATAAAAGCGCTTTGGGAAAAGGATTTACACCTAAGTAAAAGCGTTGCTTTTAAAACGCCAGCAAGCTGCGCGTCTACACAGCACGAGCTAACCGCGTAGCTGGAGTTTACCTCGCGTTTGGTATTAATTTCTTCGTGGCATAAAGCCGCTGCTACTCATTAACTCCACCATAAAGTACACAGAGGCGCTTTGCGCTACATATAGAAAACACGGGTTTGGTTCATCACTTCTCATTATCTTCTCGGTGTTCTCAGTGGTGACATAATCACTTTTAAACAAAAGCAATGCACGTCTACAGGAGGTAGCTCCGACGTTAACTTGACTTGTAGACGTCGAGGCAAGCTCACTGAACTCGATGTGATAAATGATAGCTAATCATTTATCAATGAGAGATACAAGTCGTTGAGCTTGCTCACGCTAGAAGGGTAGTCCCTCATGGCTTTAGCAAAGGGGCTTACACTAGGGTAAAAGCGTTGCTTTTAAAACGCCAGCAAGCTTTGCGTCTACTGGGAAAGGCTCAGCTTAGGTGTTAATGTTGATATTGTAAACGTAGAGCTTGCTCAGAGTTGATTTGCACTACTACCATTTGCCTGAGCATCTTCACTTTTTCAATGATTGCATTGTAAGCATCACAACAAATTTATATCGTATAAGCCCACTAATAGTAAAAAGTATCGCTTCAGGTCTGTCACAGTCATGCCTAACACTCGTTGAAGCGTAACAATAAAACTTTGCAGCTTCTAATATACGTTTGTAGGAGGAAAGAAGAGGGGATACAAGCAACTAAGCTGATAGATACTTATTGACAGTAAGGAATTTGAGCAACCTATAAAAAATTATCCAAGAAGTTCTTTGATAGACCATATGATTCTAGGTATTATTAATAATCTTTATAAATTTACAAGCAGCAGGGGGCTGTGGGTTAAAATTATACCCCAAATAACCACTAAGCTCATGATGGTGTCCCTTTGTAAGAATGGGAAAATAATTTATAGGTATTTAGTCCCCACGGTTTTACTATTATGCCGTTAACTGCAATGGATAAATTAGCTAGTAGTTAGTATAGGGAACAATAGCTTTTATTCGTAAGTTTTCAGTTTAGTTGCTTACTTTATTGGGTGGCTGTACCGAAATTAAAGTTAATAAGAATAAATATAAAATAATTTTTATTCTTATTAAGCTAATCTTTTTTACTGATTGCTAGCAATAAATTAAAAACTATCGCTATTTTAGCAATGTTTTATTGCTTCAACGGTTAAAAATTAGTATTATTTTTAATCGTTAAAGGTTTAAATAACAAACTTAATATAAAAATATTAATTAGTTCATACAAAAATAATTAATTTGGCTTTGTGCAAATAATTAAGTGAATTGATTAAATACATGGATGATTTATAGGAATTATTATGCATAGTATAGGGGTCGTAATACCATTTTATCAACGAGATAAAGGAATATTGTTAAAATCTCTCAAGTCTATAATTGAGCAAGAAAGCTTAAGTAAAATAACTTACTATGTTGTTATTGTTGATGATTGTTCTCCTCTTTCACTTTCTGAAGAATTGGCACTCCTGCCTACTTTACCAAAAAATATACATTTAATTAGCCTTTACCACAAAACTAATTCTGGACCAGCTATAGCTAGAAATACAGCATTAAAATATATTCAAACTAAGCTTTGCAATATAGTTGATTATGTTGCATTTTTAGACTCGGATGATCAATGGGGTGTAAGCCATAGCACTTTAGCATTAGAGGCCTTCGACTTAGGTGCTAGCTTTTATTTTGGCAATACAGATCGAGATGGCTTCTATGATTCTAATTGGAATACTGATATTCCTGAAATGGAGCGCGATTTAAGCCACTTTTTAGTAGGCGAGTCTAAATTTTTAATAGATTCACCTGTTATTATCCAGTCAATGTACAATAAATATTTATCGCAAACATCGACAGTTATGTACAGGCTGAGTAAATTTCCTGAGGTATTATTTTGCGACCAACTAAGGTTTGCAGGTGAAGATGAACTAATGTGGCTATTGTTGTGTTCTAATGCTGATAAAGTTGCGTACTACCCTTGTGACATCACAAAATGCGGCAAGGGTGTAAATATGTTTTTTTCGAACATAAGCTGGGACCTTGTAGGTTCATGTAACATTATGGGAAGTAAAGCTCTGGCAACAGCGATGATTTTAGAGAATATTCCATTAGATTCAGAGCAAAGAAAAATTTTAAAGAAAACTTTCAACTCTCATTGCTATGTTTATTTTAAATTAATGGTAAAACATATGCTAAAATTTCGTGAGATAGACTTCAAAAATACTCTTCTATTAGTTAAATATTTAGTAAGTAAAGATCTTTCTAGCCTAGGCGAGCATATAAACGTAGAAGTTGAGTTGTCTATAAAATAGTCTTTATAAACTCTATTTATCACTTCTTTTTTTGCTTTTTATATTAATAAAAGTAATTTTATTTTTATTGTTTAAGTGAGTATAAATTAATTTATATAATGTTTATTTAGTTTATATAGTGCTTGTAGTGATTATTTAAGTTTTACACTTTTCAGGAGTTAGAGTTATAATTTAACAGCGTATGGCCCCTCTCATTCTATAATAATTCCATTCTTATTGTCTTCTCCAAAATCGTATTACGAACAGAACCAAATATTTTAAGTCTTTAAGCGTTTAAATTTTATATTCACCTAATGTTTAATGCATTAGAGAAATATTAATCCTAATCTATTGTTTATAGTTAAAGCTAAATAAGTTTACAGAAATTTACTTCGTTTAATTAAAGTTTAATAAGAATTATGTAACCCCTAGGTAAAAGCGTTGCTTTTAAAATGCCAGCAAGCTGTATAGAGTTGGGTTAGCTCTAAGATTAATGTAAACATTGCAGATACCTAGGTTGCTGAGGGTTGATGCGTATTTTCTCATTAATTTAACTACAGAAAGCATTCTGCGCTACGCAGAGAAACATGGGGGCTGGTTATATTACTTCTTATGGTTTCTCGGTGGTGACATAACCACTTTTAAGACGTGTTTAGAGAATAGGGTTTATCGTGTAGCAGCGAGTTTACCTCGCGTATGGTATTAAATTTTTTCGCGGCATAAAGCCGCTGCTACTCATTGATTACACCACAGAGGACACAGAGGAAACAATGGGGGGCATTTTTCCTGTTCTTTTCCTTCACTCCTCGGTGGTGACATAATCACTTTTAAACAAAAGCAATGCGCGCATTCAAAGCATGAGTTAACCGCGTAGCTGGAGTTCACCTCGCGTTTGGTATTAATTTTTTTCGCGGCATAAAGCCGCTGCTACTCATGAATTCCACTACAAAGTACACAGAGGCGCTTAGCGTTACACAGAGAGCACGGGGATTGGCTCATCACTTTTTAAATCACTTATTCTCTACCTCTAAAAGCGCAGCGTGTCTTAACCTCTTTGTGAATAATTGGCTTAACTTGTTTTTCACCACAGAGGACACAGAGGACACAGAGGCGCTTAGCGCTACACAGAAGAAACAATGGGGGGTGGTAACATTTCTCCTGCTCTTCTCCTTCACTTCTCTGTGATAACAAAATCACTCATGAACGAAAACAACGCGCGTCTACAAAGCACGAGCTAACCGCGTAGCTGGAGTTCACCTCGCGTTTGGTATTAATTTTTTCGCGGCATAAAGCCGCTGCTACTCATTAATTGCACCGCAGAGGGCACAGAGACACAAAGGAAACAATGGGGGTTGGTAAGTCATTTCTCCTGCTCTTCTCCTTCACTCCTCTGTGGTGAAAAAAATCACTTATGAACGAAAACAACGCGCGTCTGCACAGCATGAGCTAACCGCGTAGCTGGAGTTCACCTCGCGTGGGGTATTAATTTCATCGCGGTATAAAGCCGCTGCTACTCATCTTTTTTAAACAAACCAATGTTACCCAAAGTAAAAGCACTACGTTTAAAAAGTAGCTACACCCAGTGTCACTCTTACTAAGTTAATGCTAGTGTATAAATTACAACCATTTATTGTTTTTGTTGTTTAACCGTTAAGCTATGGAGTTGACAATGTCTAACTGGGTAGATGCAACCGTAAAAAAAGTAACATGGTGGAGCGATACACTTTTCAGCCTGGTAGTAAACGCAAGCGTAGAGCCATTTAAAGCAGGGCAGTTTACTAAGCTCTCGATTATGGAGGGCGATAAACGTACTGCTCGGGCATACTCTTATGTAAACGCGCCTAATAACCCCGATTTAGAATTTTACCTTATCAATGTAGAGGGCGGCTTATTATCGCCTAGGTTGGCGCAATTAAAACCAGGCGACACTGTATTAATAGAGCAACGTGCCACGGGCTTTTTTACCTTAGACGAAATACCGCCAAGCGAGCAGTTATGGATGCTAGGTACAGGCACTGCAATAGGGCCGTTTTTATCTATTTTGCAGCAGCAAGAGGTATGGCAAAAATACACACAGATTAATTTAGTGCACGGCGTACGTTTTAATACCGATTTAAGCTATCAAAATCTTATACATACCCTAATAAACGCACACCCTACACAACTTAACTACATTCCGGTTGTAAGCCGTGAGGAGCCACAGCAAGGCCTGAAAGGGCGTATAACTACAGCAATTCAAAACGGCGAGCTATTTAGGAAAGCCTCTAAAACCCCAAGCCCGAGTAATTCGCAATTTATGATTTGCGGTAACCCACAAATGGTAAAAGACACCACACAGCTACTTTTAGACAAAAACTTTAAACGAAATCGTCGCAGAGACCCAGGGCACATAACGGTTGAGCAGTATTGGTAAAGTGTATAACAATCATTTAATTGCTACCCGAAAACGCTCAAATTTGTTATGTTGCAGCATTAACAGCGTTATATGTTCATATTAGGAAAGTTATGAAATCGTTATCTATTATTTTTGCCTCGCTTATTGCCACTGTTGCCCTGATCAGTTATGCAGCAGAGCAAACCGAAGAGACTCAAGAAGAGCAAAAAAGTACCGAGCAAGCGTCAAGCTCTACTCAAGCCAGCAATTCACCAACAAAAGCAAAAGATGAAAAGTTAAACACGCTTGAGTACCAAGCCCCAGAGCTTAAAACACCAACAGTAGATACTACTAAACCTGACGACTCAAAAGTACTGGGTAGCGAAACCCCAAAACCAGTAGAAAAACCAAAAAACAAAGTAGAAAAAGCAGCAGCTGTGGCCGAGGCAGAAAAAGCGGTAACGCAAGCCAAAGAGGCATTAACCGCTAAGCAGCAAGCTAAAGCTAAGCAATCTCGCGAGTCGCTTGCTGTTGTAGAGCAACTAGTAGAAGCCTATAACGCACGTAATATTGAACAATTTATTCGTATGTACGATGAAGATGTAGAGTTTTATATTTTTCCTAATGAGCTATTATTTAAAGGAAAAGAAAAACTAATAGCCCGTTATGGCTTAATGTTTAAAAAATTAAAGTGTATTAATAGCTCGCCAATAAAGCGTATTGTGCACGGCGACATAGTAATAGATCACGAGCTATCAGAAACCTGTTCAACAGACGAAAACGTGGTAGATAAACGCTCTGAGTTAGTATCGAGCTACCAAATAAAAGACGGAAAAATAATCCGCGTATTATTTTTTAGATAATTATAAAAGGCATACTATGCAGTTAGCAGACGACAAAAAAATTCGCTTAATGTATCGCGTTGAGCCAGGGTGTTTAGGGCCGCAGGGCGCAGATCACATAGAAGACTTTTGTCGTTATGCTAATAAGCATATTAAATCACCTTATTACGGGCAATTTTTGTTTTTACCACGTTTTGACAAACAAAAAGATGAGCGTCAATACAGCGTAAAAAACCGCAACCTATCGCGAGTGCAAGCCAAGGCCTATTTAAACCATTTTGAAATTGATATAGATACCTTCGAAGAGCAACTCGACGAACTCCTCACCAAAGCCATCGATTTATACTTTAAACGATAATTATAAACGCCTGAATACAAGTTTTACCCTGTAGCTAATTTTGCCTGTAGACGCCTAGTTTGCTCAGGGGGATGCGTATTTTCTCATTAATTGCCCCACAGAGGGCATTTTGCGCTACACAGAGAAAATAGGCATTGGTGAGTTACTTCTTTGTGGTGAGATAATCATTTTT
>BJUT01000059.1 GCA_007988745.1 Pseudoalteromonas atlantica | reverse complement strand
AAGGCGTGTTTTTTTATGCCTAAAATTTATATTTTTTTCCCTATAAAGCACTCTTAAATTTATACCCCCAAGCAATATCTATAAATATTATAAACTTCTCTAAAAATACGTTATTACTTAAAACTTTGTATAGTTTGTGTTAAAACGGCACAAATAATTTTGGGTTGTTCCACATGACTGAACTTTATCACTGGTTTGATTTAATCGGCATTGCTGTGTTTGCTGTTACAGGCACTTTGGTCGCACACGAAAAGAAAATGGATGGTTTTGGTGTTGTAGTATTAGCAGCGGTAACAGCGATTGGGGGCGGTACGGTTCGCGATCTCATATTAGATGTTCCGGTATTTTGGTTACACGATCAAAGTTTTTTTTATGCTATTTTAGCCGCGGTATTTATTACTACGCGGCTTATTAACAAGCAAAAGTCGATTCCGCACTATACATTACAAATTGCCGATGCATTTGGTTTAGCATTTTTTGCGGTAATGGGCACCCAAAAAGCCTTACTAGCCGGTATGCCAAATATGACCGCGATTATTATGGGTGTAATTACCGGTTGCTTTGGGGGCATGCTCCGTGATGTGCTTGCTCGCGAAATTCCTATGCTGCTAAAAGGCGAGTTATACGCTATTACCTGTATTGCTGGCGGTGTAGTTTATACGCTGGGAATTCATTTTTCGTTCGCGACCGAACTTGCCATGGTAATGGCAATGCTAACCACCTTATTGCTTCGTATTGCGGCTATTAAATGGCAAATCACAGTACACGTTTTTAAATATTCTGACTAAACTAATTAATTAAACCATTAATTAGGATAAGGAATGTCGCTAGCTCGCATTTATTCTCGTGCCCAAGTGGGTATAAACGCCCCCGAGGTTATTGTAGAAGTACACCTAGGTAATGGTTTACCGGCATTTAATATTGTTGGGCTGCCAGAGGCCTCAGTTAAAGAATCAAAAGACAGGGTGCGTAGCGCCCTAGAAAACTCTCAATTTGGTTTTCCTGATCAACGTATTACCGTAAATTTAGCTCCTGCCGATTTACCTAAAGATGGCGGGCGCTTCGACTTAGCCATTGCCGTAGGTATTTTAGTGGCCTCGGGGCAGGTAGTGTGTCCAGATATACATAAATATGAATTTTACGGTGAGCTTGCCCTTAATGGTGAAGTGCGGGGAGTTAATGCCATTTTGCCCTCTGTACTTGCTGCAAAAGAGCAAAACCGTTGCTGTTTTTTACCTTTTACCAACGATAGCCTCGCAAGTTTGGTGAACGGCGTTAAGCGTAAAGCGGTTAACTCATTACAAGAAGTATGGGGGGATTTATTAAATCAGCAGCCGCTACCTTTAAATATTGAATACCCAGATTGCGCCCAGTCTCCTGACTTTTTACTTGATTTAAGTGATGTTAAAGGCCAACCCGGTGCTAAGCGAGTGCTAGAAATAGCCGCCGCTGGAGGCCATAACCTACTTTTTTTAGGTCCGCCTGGTACGGGTAAATCTATGCTAGCGCAGCGTATGGCGACGATAATGCCAACCATGTCTGACGATGAGGCAATATCAACGGCTGCACTGTATTCTATTATTGGCCAATCAATTGATCTAAATAATTGGCGCCAACGGCCTTTTCGAAACCCACACCACACTTGCTCGGCAGTCGCTTTAGTTGGTGGCTCTTCAAACCCTAAACCGGGTGAAATTTCACTTGCGCATAACGGGGTGTTGTTTTTGGACGAGCTTCCGGAATTTGAACGTAAGGTACTTGATTCGCTGCGTGAACCCATGGAAACCGGCTCGGTGGTTATTTCGCGGGCAGCAAGGCAAATGGAGTTTCCGGCGCAGTTTCAGCTTATAGCCGCACTAAACCCAAGCCCTACCGGGTGTCATAATGATAAGCGAGCAACACCTGACCAAGTGATGCGCTATTTATCGCGCGTATCAGGCCCGTTTATAGACCGTATCGATTTACAAATAGAGCTGCCGCGACTAACAAGTGTTGAGCTACAAAGTACTGAGCCTGAAGAAACCAGCGCCCAAGTAAGAGCCCGAGTAGAAGCGGCCTACAGTGCACAGCTAAAGCGCCAAGGTAAGGTTAATGCACGATTAAATAATAAAGAAATGAATATACATTGCACTTTAGCTCCGGCTGAGTTGCAGTTTTTAGCACGCGCTAGCGAAAAGCTGTCGTTATCGCCGCGCTCGTACCATAGGGTTATTAAAGTGGCGCGTACTATTAGTGACTTAAAAGGTGCAGAGTATATTAGTTTAGAAGAGCTAAAAGAGGCGCTAAATTATCGCGCTTTTGAGCGGTTACTAGCGCAGTTAACTAAATAAACTAAACGCTGCTGGAAATAATACTGAACCGCAATAATGTTTAATTATTTTAAGGTGCTAAGCTCGGTGCTTGCTGCGTTTTTCTGTGTTTAAAATTTTAATGCGCTAAATTGAGAGCATGTAACCTTTGCCGCGCACGGTTACAATGCGTTTTTGGTCTTTTTCATCGTATAGTTTTTTACGCAAACGGCCAATTAAAACATCCACAGTACGGTCATTTGGGCTCCAATCTGGTTGGCCTATTTCTTCTGATATTTTTTCTCGCGAGGTTGCTTTGCCTGCGTTGCTAATTAAACAAATTAGCACTTTGTGCTCGGCTTCGGTTAAGCGCGATTCAATACCTGATGAGGTAATTAATGTGCGGTTATCGGGGTGGAGCTTAAAGTCGGCGTATTCTATAAACTCTTCGCTTTCATCATCGTCTTGATTAATTGCAATACGTTTATAAAGTGCGCGCATGCGCAGCTCAAGTTCTAATAAATCAACAGGCTTACAAATATAGTCATCAGCACCTTGTGCAAGCCCTGCAATACGATCGGCTTGAGAGTCGCGGCTAGATAAAACAATCACGCCAATATCGGTCAAAGTGTTGAGCTCTTTGGCAAGCTGCAACCCATCTCGCTTGGGTAATACAATATCAATAATGGCAAGAGAAATAGCACTGCGCAGGTTTACGCGTTGCCTAACTATGTTTAGGGCATCGGCACCTGTGGGGTCTATTTCTATCGAAAATTCGGTGTCTGTAAAGTGATTTTGGATGCGCTTAACGAGTAGCTCGTCGTCTTCAACCAATAAAACGTTAATTGCCATAGGACTTATTTTTGTATATTTATAGCTCTGTATGGTAGCACCAATCGTTAAATGCTGAGAAGGGGGCGGTGTAACTTTTCGGTAACTTTATGTTTCAGATATAAAAGGCGGCTTACCTAAGGTTACTGTTTATGTGAGTAAGCTCAGCACATTTAGCTAAAAATGTGCTGAGCGCTGTGTTAATTATCTGAATACATTGCGTCCCACCACTGTGGTTCGCCTTTTAGTTGTTTATCAAAATAAGCAAGCATGGTGTTCCACCAATCAAAGCGTTTATCACGAGCAAAAATTTGATGGTCGGCGCCTTTATATTCAATAAGTTCTACGTCTTTATTTAAAAGCTTTAAGGCGGTATACATGGTTAAGCTTTCGCCAATAGGTACATTGGTATCGCTATCGCCGTGTAACAGTAGTAAAGGGGTCGTTACTTTATCGGCATGAAATACAGGGCTGTGATCGCTATAAAGTGAAGCGTTATTCCACGGAAAGCTATTTTTTGATGCTTCGCCTGAGTATAAATACCCCCACCAACCTTCGCCCCAATACGAGGTTAAGTTTGATATACCCGCATGCGCAATAGATGCACTAAACATGTCTGTTTTGGTGGCAAGTAGCATGGTCATGAAGCCTCCGTATGAGGCGCCTAAATTACCCACTTTTTTGCTATCAACAAAATCGTATTTTTTTAAAAAGGCCTGCGTACCTTGCATTATATCGCTAGCGGTATAATCGCCCCAGGCGTTAACGTGCTGAGCAGAAAATGTTTGCCCAAAACCAGTTGCCCCTGTTGGCTGTAATACATAAACAACATAGCCATTTGCTGCCCATAAGTTAAATGGGTAGCGCCCTGTAAAACCACGGGTAACCGGTGAGGTGCCACCGTAGTAATAGACAAGTGCAGGGTGTTTTTTAGTTTTATCTAGGTTAGTAGGTAAGTACACACGCCCTGTAATTTCTACGCCGTCTTTGTTTGTAAAGTTAAACTCTTCCAGAGTCGGTATTTGTGTATTAGCGTAGGCAAGCGGCTTAGAGTCCCAGATTAGGTCTGTTTTATTTTTACTTATATTTAAGCGTTTAAGCTGCTGAGGGGTGGATGCTGTGGTACCGCTTAGTAGCACTTGCGGGTTTCTCTCGTGCGAGTAGCTAAATTGCTCAACGATATCTAAACCCGTATTAAGTTTTTTAAAGCGCTGTTTGCTTAAGTCATATAAATACAAAGGTTGGGTATCTTGCTCGGTTACTTTTATAAGCGCATCGCCATTATCAAGTACATGTAATTCACCTATAGCGGGGTCAAACTGCTTACTAAGCGCTTTTACATTCTTACCGTTATCGCTAAGTAAGTACAATTGGCCGTCGTAATTATTAGCTAACATCCCTTTTGGAAGGGCACGGCCTGCGCCATTTTTAAAATCTGGGCCAGCAACAACGTACACATCTTTGTTGGCGTACTTTGCATGGTTAAAGGTTTTAAATTTACCAAAAGACGTTATTTTATTCGATTGTAAGTCAAGTTCCACCAGTTCAGTTTCTGGGTGGGTGGTGGCTTGCATAACCATAACTTGGCGGCTCATTAATACTTTGCCACGATTAGTGTTTGCATCTTCAAAGCTATGCGAAATAGGGCCTTGGCTAAGCGCTTTGGTTAAACCGCTGTGGGTGTCTAACATATAGAGCTGACTTACGTTGCGTGCGTATGACCATCTATCTTGAAGGCCTTTGTAGTGCTTAGTTAAGCTGTTGTTGTCTTCGGGGGTTTTAGACCAGCTAAAAATAAGGCTGTTATTATCATAAAAATTAAAGTTACTTGCGCCTTCAAGTTCTCTGGCCAATGTTTTAATGCTGAGGTTTTTACGGTTTAGCTGTTTTAGCTCACTCCCTAGCATATAAACTAAAAATTGATTATTGGGGCTCCATACCATATTGCTTGGTTGCTGGCCTTCAAAACGATACAAGGTTTGATTTTGGCTATTTTTAAGCTCAGTTACCACGTTTGCTTGGTTAGCTGTTTTATTTGAATAGCTGCGCGTGCTGGTAACGTATTGCTTAGCATCGGGCGCTAAAGAAAGTCCACTAATGGTGGGGGCATCAAAAAGCTGCTCGGCTGAAAGTCGCTTAGTTGTAGAGGTGTTAATTGTAATGTTGTCAGTGTCGGCTTTGGGTTCAAAATCGAGAGAAACGTTGTTCCAGTTAGCCACTTGTTGCGCCACTACAATCACACTATGAGAGCCATTAGTTAACGATAAAGAGTATGTGTGGTTATCGCCTTTTTGAAGCTTGGCATCAATAAACAACTGAGCGTTCTCTATCCCTTTTATAGTTAATGTGCCTTGGCTATAGCGGGTTGTTTCAATATTGAACTTAAGCGCTTGTAGGCCACCTAAAGTAAGTGCGTTTACTTTATTAAACGGCTGCCAGCTATGCTTTTTACCAAATACAGACACACTTTGCGTATTACGTTGCAACTGCTCTAATAAGTTATTAATAATGACTTGGCCGTGTGGTGTTTGAAATGGCTTAACTTGCATGTTTTCGCCTAAAGGGCCAATAAACTCGATATTTGATTTATCAAGCGGGGCTGCTATTGCTGTTAAGCTCAAGCTGCCAAGAGCAAAAAAGGTAGCTGCTTGTTTTAGTAATTTATTTTTTGTGGTCCAAGGTGAGCTAATTCTCATATTTGTGCCTATTATTGATAGTTATTTGGCCAAATATAGCATGTATTGTTACCATGCCCATATGTTCAACTCATCGGAGAAAAAGTGACTTTACTGATTGTGTACATGGTTGCTGCCATCGTTACTTCTTTTTTATGCTCTGTAATGGAAGCTGTACTGTTAAGTATTTCGCCCAGCTATGTGGCGCTATTACGCAAAAAACAGCCTGAACTTGCAAAGCAGCTCGAAAAACTAAAAAATAATGTAGATCAACCGCTTGCTGCAATACTAACGCTCAACACAGTGGCCCATACTGCCGGTGCTGCAGGTGTGGGTGCACAAGCCGCTGTGGTTTTTTCAGATGCGGCAGTAGGAATTGCCTCTGCCATAATGACACTCTTAGTATTGGTACTTTCAGAGATTATTCCAAAAACCTTAGGGGCCAATTATTGGCGTGCCTTAACCCCTAGCGTGACCTATTCTTTACGCTTTTTAGTGATATCGCTAAAACCATTTGTGTGGCTTGCTCAAAAGCTTACTAATTTAATGGGGGCCAAGCACGATGAGGCTTTTTATATTCGCCAAGAAATAGAAGCCATGGCAGATATAGGCACCGAAACTGGGGCAATCCATGCCGATGAGTCAGAAATAATCCGCAACCTTTTACATTTTAGGCATGCTAAATTAACCGACTTAATGACGCCGCGTACTGTGCTGTATAAAGTGCATAAAGGGTTAACGGTCGATCAGTACATGAGCGAGCATGGCTCGTCATCATTTTCGCGCGTGTTAGTATTTGATAAAGACGCCGATGACATAATTGGCTTTGTGCATAAAAACGACATTATGTTGGCTTATCACCGCTTAGGTACCGATTATAAAATTAGCAAATTAGTTAAGCCTATTCATACGGTACCCGAAGGGCATAATGTGTCATCGCTACTACAAACCTTACTTAAACAGCGTACTCACATATGTTTAATTGTTGATGAATACGGTGATGTGCAAGGCATTGTAACCCTAGAGGATATGATAGAAGCCCTTATGGGGCTTGAAATTGTTGATGAGCGCGACCAATCGACCAATATGCGTATGGTCGCCAAGCAGCGCTGGCGCCAGCGTTTAGCAAGCAGCGAGCACATAGTTAGTGAAGATGACGACACGCCCCGAGATAATAAATAATTACGATGGGGACGAAGGTTAGCGTTTAATTGTGCCCCCCGTCGTATTTACCCAGTTTAGTGCCCACTCTATAAAATCGTCTTTGGCTTTAGGGCAGGTAAACAAAAATCCTTGCATGGCTAAATTAGTGCGGTAGTTTTTTAAGTAGAGCGATTCTTCGGCGCGCTCTACGCCTTCGGCCACAAGGGCTAGTTGCTCTTGACTGGCAATATCAACCAGTGAGCTGACCACCACTTGCGAAAACTGATCTGTTTCAATATTACTAATAAGTGTACGGTCAATTTTTATTTCAGTAAAAGGCAGGCGCTTAATCTGGTTCATGTTGGTAAAGCCAACACCAAAGTCATCCAATGATATGCCAAAGCCATGCATTCTTAATCTGTTTAAGGTTTCTAGTTGAGAAAGGCTAGACAGCGCATGTTGCTCGGTAATCTCTAAAATTATATCACTAGGTGATAGCTCATTGAGCTGCAATATAAGCATCAGCTTGTTGGGGCAGCTTAAATCATCTAATTGTGTGGGAGATAGGTTAAAAGCCAGTTTTAGGTGCGCAGCAATGTTTGTTCGTATAGCTTTTAAATCGCTGGTGGCTTGCTCAAATAAGCTAAAAGTAATTTGATTAATTAACCCCGACTGCTCCGATAACGAAATAAACCGATTGGGCGAGATGATTTCGCCAGTGTGCGTTTTAACGATGCGCGCTAGCACCTCAATACTTTCTATTTCACTGGTTTGAGAATTTATTTTTGGCTGATAGTAAGGGATTATCTCGTTTAAATTGATTGCCTCATGCAATGCTTTTTCTGAAATAGAGGCATGAGAAAGGTCGTTATGTACTGCTAAGTGCTTTGCTTTTTGTAAAACGGTTTTTACTTGGCTAAGTTGCACGGGTTTAGCTAAATTTGCAACTAAATGTATATTGCTATGGCGCGCTAAATTGGCAGCTAGGTTAATAACCTTATGATCCATCTCCGAAATTATAACTACTGCGCCTGTAAAATTAAGCTCGCCTAGTTTTCTTATAAACTCCATACCATCCATTTCAGGCATGTTTAAGTCTGTAAATACAATATCGTAAAAGTTTATATCGTCGGTTACGTGAGTTAGCGCTTGCTGAGCACTCAGGCATTTTGTAACTTTATTCGAGACTCCTAGCTCATTTAAAATGGCCTCCATAACAATTAAAATCGCCTTTGAGTCATCCACAACTAAAATATTGGGTACCGAAATCGACATGCTCTATCCTTGTAACTGCTTAATATATTAGTACTGTAAAAATAGCGCCTGATCAGCCTTTTGTCAGCTTAGTTTTATATTATTTTTTATCTTCTAAGTGCTTTTGCGCTTATGGTTTAAGGCAATTCGTGTTTTTTAAATTCATCGGTATACTAGCGCCATTGTTTTAACTGGTTTTAGTCATGATAAAAATCGATCTCATGCTTGCAGAGCAACCATTAACGCTAATGGTATCTGGGCATAAAATAGTACAAATATTTCATAATCAACAGGCCATAAGCTTTACAACACCCAAAGAGCATTACGCCGAATTTACTTTAGATAATAAGCAAATAGGGATTGATAGCTCACATGTTCATGAGCAGTCTTTATCGTTATTTGTTGATGGTGTGTTTGCTACTGAACTAGCTTTGCCTGCGCCGGTAAATAGCCAGCCCAAAAAAGGCTTTTTAGGGCTAGCGGCACTGGGCTTTAAGTTATTTAAAAGTGCAAAAGTAATTAAGGTGGCGCTGGCAGGTGCATCGGTTGCTGGCTATGCTTGGCTATTTAGCATTGAATTTGCACTAATGCTTATAGCGTGTTTAGTGGTACATGAATACGGACACGTTAGAGCCATGAAATACTTTGGCATAAAGACCAAGGGTATTTACCTTATCCCCTTTGTAGGTGGATTGGCTGTAAGTGACGATAAAATAACAACGCGCTGGCAAGATGTAGTTATATCCCTCATGGGGCCAGCGTTTGGTTTGTTTACCTCTGTGCTGGGTGTGGTTTTATATTACGCCACCGAAATGGACATATTTGCCGGCGTTGCAGTACTCAGTGCCTTATTGAATTTGTTTAACCTTTTGCCTATTTTACCGCTTGATGGCGGACATGTGTTAAAAAGTATCAGTTTTTCAATGCGATCTTGGGTCGGTTTAAGTGTGTGCTTATTGGGCGTGTTATTTGGCTTATGGCTTAGTTATACATTTGGTTTAATGTTACTGGTATTCTTTTTGTTTGTGGGCGCACTGGAAATCGTATTTGAATGGCGCGGCCGACATTACTCGCATTTATTGCCGCTTGATAAATACGGCCAAGGTTTTTCAGCCGCTATGTACGCCATTGTAGTTGCAGGCCATGTGGCAGTAATGATGCACTTTGCAGATTCAGAAAACCCAATATTGAGCCTGCCGATGACGATTTTATCAAGCTAATCGCTATACGCGCAGTATACCTAAATACTGCGCGTTATTAAGGGTTAGTAAAAGCTAAGCACTAGCGATATAAATACCCCCGTTACAAATAACTGCACAACACAAAACCCCATAATGTCTTTCGCTTTTAACCCTGCAATGGCTAATACCGGTAAAGCCCAAAAGGGTTGAATTAAATTGGTCCACGCATCGCCCCACGCAACAGCCATAGCAACGCGTGATATATCGGCGCCCAGCTCTTGTGCTGCGGGTATAACTATAGGTGCTTGTACTGCCCATTGGCCGCCGCCAGAAGGTACAAACATATTAACGAGTCCTGCACTTATAAAGCTAAAAAATGGCAAGCTATCGGCATCAGCAACAGCTATAAAACCACGCGATATTTGCTGCGCTAAACCGCTGTCGACCATCACAGCCATAATACCTGCGTAAAACGGAAATTGAATGACAATACCTGCGCCGCTGGGAATTGCTTGTTGCAAGCTGTTAAGCAAGTTATGCGGTGTTTGGTGCAAGGTAATGGCTAAAAATAAGAACACAGCAATAATGCTGTTTAGGTTTAGGCTACCGCCTGCAACTATAAAGTAATACCCTAAATAGCAAAGGCCAAGTAAACCAATCGAAATGCCAAGCAGCTTTGTGTGTTCTAAATGCTGAGCAGGGCGAGTAATTTTTTCATGTGCGGGCGGGGGCTCTTTTATAAGTGCTGGGTCTACATACACGCTGTTTTTATCACTGGGTAGCATGTAGCGGTTAACCAACGGCATTATAATAAATAAGCCAATTAATATTGCTATGTTAAAACCAGCAAATAGGGTTTGCTCGGTACTAATTATGCCAATGCTATTTTGTGAAAAGTGCCCTTCGGTAGCAATCGTAAGCGGAATTGAGCCTGCTAAGCCGCCATGCCACACCACAAAGCCAGAATAAGCACTGGCAACTAATAGGCGGTAATCGACCTGTGTTTGCCTTGCAATTGCTTTGGCAAATAAAGCCCCAATAACTAAGCCAAACCCCCAATTAAGCCAGCTGGCTAATAGCGAAATAAGCGTGACTAAAATAATCGCTTTTGGCGCTGAATTAGCAAGCGCCGCCAGTTTGTTTAATAACGAATTGATAATGGGCGTGCTTGCCAGCATGTAACCTGTAATCAGCACCAACAGCATTTGCATGGCAAAGCTAAGCAGGTTCCAAAAACCACTCCCCCATGCGTTAATAACTTCAATACTGGTTGAGGGGGTAAATAGGCTAGCGCCTAGTAAGGTAATAATACTTAGCAATATTACAAATATAAAGGGATCGGGTAAGTAGCGCTCTACTAATTTGGTAAACGGTGTGGCAATTTTATTAAGCATAATGTGTCTGTGTGTTTTTTAGTCTTATTATAATTAATCATGCTCTTAGCACATTAGCAAACCCGCATTTAGTCTTATATTTTAGGGCCTGAGTATCTTATAGGTTGAACAAAATTTAATCCTAAAAGGGTAACTGGCCTTACTTAAAGGCTTAAACGTTGCTTAAAAGCATGGCTTACAGTAACGTACTGTTTATAGATAATTTACTAACAAAGATTTTGTATCATGCCGGTAATATTTAAGAGGCTAGCGCTACTTGTTCGTGCTCATATCGATCAGCTGAGCTGGCAAGCCGTGGTACTTGCAATACTTGCTCATATGTTAGTGACTTGGGGGCTGCTGTTTGTTGCAAATGAGCAAGCGCTTACCTCGTTTACGACCTTTTTTTACTACTACACAGTAACTACCTCAACAGTGGGTTACGGCGATTTTAGCCCAACCAGCGAGCTGGGGCGTTGGGTTGTGGCTTTAATACAAATTCCGTTTGGATTAGCTTTATTTGGCGTTCTGTTAGGAAAAACAGGGCAAACAGTGACTTACTTAATTAGGCGCGCTATGACTGGTGATAAAAACTTTGCTCACAGTAACAACCACATTATTATTTTTGGTTGGCACGATACCCGAACAAAAAAAATGATTGATTATATCCTGGCCGATACCAAACGTACCGACCGCCGTATTTTGTTGGCGGTGACTGAGCAAATGGATCACCCATTTTTAACTAACGAAAATGTCGACTTTGCCCGCCTAACAAGTTTTACCGATTTAGAAGAGCTTGAGCGCGTAGCTATTAACCGTGCCGACAAAGTTATTATTGATGGGCAAGATGATGACCAAACATTTACAACTGCACTGCGTATTAGCCGTTTAGTTAAAGATGAGTGCCACATTAGCGCGCATTTTTTAGATGAAACCAAGGTCGATATGTTGCTTGAGCACTGCCAAAATGTAGAGTGTAGTAGCGCTAAGTCGGCTGAGATTTTAGTACGCTCAATGCAAGATCCAGGCTCGAGTCGAGTACAAGAAGAGCTATTATCTACATTGCACGGCGACACGCAGTTTAGCCTAGCTATTCCAAGTGAATGCGAAGAGATGGAGTTTGGCACTTTATTTCATCATTTTAAGCATGACTATAATGCTATTTTGTTAGGGGTGGCGCATAACTTAAGTGCACAAAATATGGATTTAAATCCGCCACTCGATTACAAGGTAAATGCGGGCGATATCCTGCACTACATTGCCCTTGAGCGTGTGCTAACAAATGAAGTAGATTGGCAAAGCTTGGCCAAATAACCAAGGCTTAGGTTAAATAATGAATGAAGTAGTATTTTTAATAATTATTTTAAGCGCTTATATATTACCCGTGGTGATAGTGGTTAATAGTAAGCGCACCCAAGGCCACGAAAAAAACGGCTGGTTATTAGGCGTAATTATTTTTTCGTGGCTGGGGCTTTTTATGTATTTTACGATTGTGCCCAAGCATGGTCACAAAAAAAGAAAGAAGAATAAACCGTCGTAGGTCTATTCTAGCTGCTTGAGTTTGTGCTCAACCAGCGGGTCATCTGGCACTATTTGTTGGGCAACTTCTAATAATTGAATAGCATCATTTGGGTGTTCATCTTGATGTTTAAGTGCGACATCTATTAACGGCTGAATATCTATTTTGGCCTGATGTTCTTGCACATGCACTTCTTTTTCATCTGCTAAAATTTGATGTGCTGTACTTAATAATGCCAAGCGATGAGGCGAACTCGCATTTGCCTTATTTAGGCTTTGATAATACTCTTCTTTTAAGCGCAAGGTTTTGGTTTGCAAACGAAACTGCGCTATATCAATCTGCTGGTGGCGTATAAAATCAACAGCCACTTGTTTGTAAAAGCCAAATTTGGTGAGGTAACTTGCGTGGGTACCGTGGCCCATGCCAAACACTCTTAAATGAGTCAGTTGTGGGTACCGCTTAGCATGTAGGCGGTCTATTTTATTGGTGGGGTCATAAATTATATACCCCTTAGCATGGCCTAAATCGAGGTCGTTATACTCACTTTGCCAATCAAATTGCTGCGCAAGCTCTGTGCTGGAGCGGGTGTCCCACGGAACTGTTTCGGTGTTTTTGGTGCTAACAGGATGAAAAAATAAAACCTGATCTAATTTAAGTAATTTTGCAAACGCGCCAACAGCAAAACCACCGCGACTAAGGCCATAGCCTAAGCGGCACTTAAACGGTGTAAGTAAGCTTGATAACTGCTCCAAAAAGAAGATTAAATTACGGCTTCTAAACCAATTGCTTTTGCCTAAATGTTGGAACGAAATAACATTTACATTTTGTTTTTGCGCTAAGTGATAGCCCCAAGGGGCAAAATCATCGGTTAGGTCGTGTTCTTGAACGTTGGTGCCCGCGGGGGAAAAAGTAAAAAGCAGGGGCTTATTTAAATCAACAAATTCGTATTTTACATACACATCGCCGAGTAGGTCGCCGCCACACATAGGCAGCTTAGTTTGTTGTTCATCACGGCAAAGCGTTAACCATTCATCTAACCAATACAGTAGTTTCATTAATCCCCCAATTATAACTCGCGGGGGATCGTATCAAACACGGCCAAATGAGGTCAAACATAGCCAAGCTTTAGCCCGTTAATGATTAGCTACTATTACAGCTTGATATTTGCTTAATGAGCTTAATTGCTCATGGCTATTATTTGCTCCCAGTCGTTTTGTGTGACAGGCATTACCGAAAGGCGACCTGCTTTTTTAAGGGCTAATTCGTTAATCGCCTCGTTTGCTTTAATGTCTTTTAAGCTTACGCGTTTGTTTAAATGGCTTTTATAGGTTACTTCAACTACAAACCAGCGTGGCTTGTCGGGCGTGGCTTTCGCATCGTAATAGTCACTATTTAAATCAAACTGAGTTGGGTCGGGGTAGGCTTCTTTAGTAACAGTGGCTATACCCACAACGCCTACTTGTTTGCAGCTAGAGTGGTAAATAAATACTAAGTCACCCAATTTTATATCGTCACGCATAAAGTTACGTGCCTGATAATTACGCACGCCTTCCCACAGGGTGGTTTGTTGCGGCGCTGTTTTTAAATCATCAATCGAAAAAGCATCGGGCTCAGTTTTAAATAGCCAATAATTCATAGCGTTACTCATTTAGTTAGATTTACATAGCTGCATTGTATAGTATCATTAGCTTATCTGGGGATTGAGAGAACAGCAAATGAGCCAAGTATTAGATGATTTATTATCGTTATTGTCACTTGAAGAAATTGAACAAGGTTTATATCGTGGGCAAAGCCAAGATCTAGGGTTTAGAGCGGTATTTGGTGGTCAAGTAATGGGGCAGGCGTTGTCTGCTGCAAAAGAAACGCTACCAAAAGGACGTGTTGTTCATTCATTACACTCTTACTTTTTACGCCCCGGCGACGCCGCAAAACCGATTGTTTACGACGTAGAAACCATCCGCGATGGTAAAAGCTTTAGCACCCGCCGAGTAAGCGCTATTCAATACGGTAAACCTATTTTTTATATGACTGCATCGTTTCAGGGTGAAGAAGAAGGCTTATCGCATCAAGCAACCATGCCTAATGTACCGCCACCAGAGGAGCTTCGCTCGTCGCTTGAGTTTTATCAAGAAAACGCCCACCACATACCCGAGGTGATCCGTAATAAGTTTATACGCGAAATGCCCATTGAAATGCGCCCGGTTACTTTTCATAACCCGTTTAAGCCAGAGGTTATTGAGCCCGTAAAGCACATTTGGATTAAAGCCAATGGCGATATGCCCGACGATCAACGCATTCATAATTACTTATTAGCGTATGCCTCTGACTTTGAGTTTTTACCTACGGCATTACAGCCCCATGGCGTATCGTTTATGCAGCCAAATATGCAAGTGGCAACTATTGACCATGCTATGTGGTTCCACCGCCCATTTAGAATGGACGATTGGATTTTATATACCATAGACAGCCCAAGTGCTAGTTCTGGGCGAGGCTTGGTAAGAGGCCAGTTTTTTGACCGCCAAGGTAATTTAGTCGCATCAACGATTCAAGAAGGGGTGATGCGCCAGCGTTAATTTGATTAGACTTGCTGGCAATAGACTGGCTGTTAAGCGCAAATTAGCAGTGCTTCGCTAAAGGTTTTACCAAGAGGTAAGCGTCTTTATGTAGCGTTGCTGTTTAATAACTAAACGTACAAAAAAGCCTCAACATGTTAAATGTTGAGGCTTTTTTAATGGTGTTTAGTTAAAGCTTAAATTACAGCAACTCGCTAATTACATTGATCTTGCACTATGTCGCTAACCGATTGCCATATACGCGCAGGTAATAAGGTTTTTAAGTACATGTATATTTCACACAGTTGTGTACTACCGTGAATACCATTTTCACCTTCAGTAATTAGCAGCTCACCGCGTAAATTATCAATAAAGCTTACCAGTACTTTTTTATCAAAAAACTCCGGGGTTTTAATGCCGTGTAAGGTGCCTAAACGGTTTGCCAGTACTTGGCTTTCACGCTCTAGTTCGGCTTTTTCAATTCCGTTACTGGTTTGAATAAAGCCCACAACAATAGCATAACGTTGTAACGTAAAGCTAAGCGACCTTCCTAGCATTTCAAGCTTGGCTAACGAATCATTCGTGTTAGTAACATGAATGGTATCGCCATCAAGCTCAATTAAGTTTTGATCGCTAAAGTTAGCCAAAATACGGCTTATGTAGTTTTCATCTAGCGGTTGTAAATACCATTCTTTTACAAACAGAGGGTAAAAAGCCGAAACAAGCTTTTGGCATTGCTCAACCGTACTACTGTGTTGCTTAAATAAGTGCAAAGCAATAAGGCTTGGCACAGCAAATAAGTGCAAAATATTATTACGATAATAGTTAAACAGGGTTTTTTCTTTATCGTTAATTGCAATAATTTCGCCAAATTCATCGCTAATAACATCAAACTTATTAAGCTTAATGGCGTGCGTTAATAGCTGCTCTGGTGTTTCATCGGGGGCGGTGACTTTATCGCTATAGCTTGCATCGCGTTGTAGGCGTAAGTAAAAATCTAGTTGCGCTAATAGCTTAGGCTTACTTAACGCGTGTTTGTCGTTAACTAGCAAAATCATAGCCAGTAAATTCACAGCGTTAAGTGCTGCGGCATTATTAATTTTTACCATTACTTGGTCGGCCAATGCGGCTACTTGAGGGCCTAGCCATTGCGGCTTTTGCACATCGGTAGGGTGTATTGCATCGCGCCAATCAGGTTGGTTGTCGTTTAAGTATTGGTTTATAGAAATAGGGTCGCCAAAGTTTAAGTAACCACGGCCATAATTTTTAAGGTTTTTAATGGCTTTAAAAATACCAAAAATGGACTCGCCTTTTTTATCTTTACCGGCAAGCTCTTTTAAGTAGGTATTGATTTCCATTACATGCTCATAGCCAATGTATACCGGCACAATAGAAACCGGGCGGTCTATGCCACGTAGCATTGCTTGCAATGTCATGGCGAGCATACCGGTTTTTGGCGGTAGTAATCGGCCAGTGCGGCTGCGCCCGCCTTCAGTGTAAAACTTAACTGAGTAACCTTTAATAAATAGCTGGCTTAAATACTCTTTAAATACGGCTGAGTAAAGTTTATTACCGGCAAACGAGCGGCGTATAAAAAACGCCCCTGAGCGGCGAAAAATACCACCTGCAGGGAAAAAGTTTAGATTAATGCCCGCGGCAATATGCGGCGGCACCAAACCTTGATGGTATATAGCATAGGTAAGTAACAAGTAATCCATGTGGCTGCGATGACACGGCATATAGATTATCTCGTGACCCTTATTTGTTAGCTCATGAATTTGCTCGGTGTATTTTATATCTATACCGTTATAAAGCTTAGTCCACAGCCATGTTAAAATTCTGTCGCCTACACGTATCATTGCCTCAGAGTAATTAGCAGCAATTTCATCTAGTAGTTTTAACGCGTTTTGACGGGCTTCTGTTTGGCTTATTCCTTTTGACTTGGCTTCATCTTGAATCGCTTTTTTTATTGTCGGCGAAGCCAAAAGCGAGTTAAATAATTGCTCGCGAGAGGGCATTTTAGGGCCCGTAGCGGCCAGTTTTTGGCGTTTAAAGTGCACCCGAGCAACACGCAATAGTTTTTGTGGTAGCTCATTTACGTCGGCTTTTTCGTTCACGATAAGTGATAAATCGAGTGGCTGGCTAAAGCGAATAAAGTTATCGCGCCCAGAAAACAGCACAACAAAGAATTTTCTAAACCAACTAGGCGTAAGAGAGTGGGTAATTAAGGTACGAATACCTGGCTTTTCTTTACCTGGGTCGCGCCCCCATAAAATAGTTACCGGCACCACTTGTACATTCTTTTGCCCGCTATTTAATAAATGCTCAACTATTTGCTTACCCTGTGATAAAGCGGCGGTCGGTTTAGCGGTATCGCCAAATAAAGGCGGCGGATTTTTAATACCAATAAAGCGGGCTAGCTCTTGGTTTTCTAATGTTTGATATTCGCATGGGTTAGGCAAACCATGCTTTTTACATACATTAGTAAGCGCGGCTAAATCGAAACGCGAATTTAAACGTACTATATAAAAAGTAGGGTGTTCAGGATTAAGGTCATATTGCTCTATAGGGCTTTGGGGAAGGACCTTACTTTTTACCAAAACACGGCTTACGCAGCTAGTAAGAAAATTCAAACAATAATTTAATAAACGCATCGACTCACCATATTGAGAGTATTAAAAGCAAAATTAGCGCATAGGATACCATAATATCTATAAAATCCTGTAATTTGCGTAATCGGTTAAATTATAAACATAAGACTAATTTGGCGCTGAGCAGTTCAATTATAGCTATAAATAACCAGTGGCGGTTATTTGGGCAGCCTTACACCCGTAATTAATTTGCAATTAGTTGTTGCATTTATCACCAATATCACTATAATACGCAGGCTTTCAAGATTCCTCTGGAACTTGAAGGGATAAATTAAGCTTGGATTTCAAGCTAATAAACAGGAGTTCCGATTTGGAACTCATCGTAGATATAAATCAACAACCGGCATCTTAATTATTAAGATTGTTTCGGTCGTTTTTTTATGCTCTTTAAATGCTCTTTATATTGAGGTTTAAGAATGTCAAATCAACGCATTCGTATTCGCCTAAAAGCTTTTGACCACCGTTTGATTGACCAATCAACGGCGGAAATCGTGGAAACTGCGAAACGCACAGGCGCACAAGTACGTGGTCCAATCCCACTACCTACACGCTTTGAACGTTTTACTGTACTAACTTCACCGCACGTAAACAAAGATGCGCGTGATCAGTACGAGATCCGCACCCATAAACGTCTGATCGACATCGTAGAACCAACTGACAAGACTGTTGACGCATTAATGCGTTTAGATCTTGCTGCTGGTGTTGATGTTCAAATCAGCCTGGGTTAATCGAAAGATTAGAGAGGTTATAGGAAAATGGCATTAGGTCTAGTCGGTCGTAAAGTGGGTATGACACGTATCTTCACTGAAGATGGTGTATCTATCCCTGTGACAGTTATCGAAGCGACTCCTAACCGCATTGCTCAGATCAAATCTGACGCAACAGACGGTTATAACGCGCTTCAAGTAACCGCAGGCACTAAAAAAGCAAGCCGTGTAAACAAAGCAGCAGCGGGTCATTTCGCTAAAGCTGGTGTTGAAGCGGGTCGCGGTCTGTGGGAATTCCGCCTAAATGGTGGTGAAGGCGATTTTGAAGTAGGCGCTGAGCTTACTGTTGAATTATTCAACGAAATCAACAAAGTTGACGTAACCGGTACTTCTAAAGGTAAAGGTTTCCAAGGTGGTGTTAAGCGCTGGAATTTCAGCATGCAAGACGCTACTCACGGTAACTCTCTATCTCACCGTGCTCCTGGTTCAATCGGTCAAAACCAATCACCTGGTAAGGTGTTTAAAGGTAAGAAAATGGCCGGTCATATGGGTGCTGAGCGTGTAACGACTCAAAACTTAGAACTAGTTCGCGTTGACGCTGAGCGTAACTTGCTTTTAGTTAAAGGTGCAGTACCTGGCGCTATCGGCGGTGACGTTATCGTTAAACCAGCTGTTAAAGCATAAGTCCTGGAGATTTAGTGATGGAATTAGCAATTAAAGACGCTTCTGGCGCTCTTGAAGTTTCTGAAGCTACTTTTGGACGTGAGTTTAACGAAGCATTAGTACACCAAGTAGTTGTTGCATACGCAGCAGGTGCTCGTCAAGGTACTCGTGCTCAGAAGACACGTTCTGAAGTAAGCGGTGGTGGTAAAAAACCATGGGCTCAAAAAGGTACTGGCCGTGCACGTGCTGGTACAATCCGTAGTCCAATTTGGCGTTCAGGTGGCGTTAGCTTCGCAGCTAAACCACAAGACCACAGCCAAAAAGTAAACCGTAAAATGTACCGCGGTGCGATCAAAAGCATCTTATCTGAATTAGTTCGTCAAGAGCGTTTAATCGTTGTTGAAAGCTTTGGTCTTGAAGCACCAAAGACTAAAGAACTAGTTTCTAAGCTTAAAGAACTTGAGCTTAAAGATGTTCTTATCGTGACTGAAGAAGTAGATGAAAATCTTTTCTTATCGGCACGTAACCTGTACAAGGTTGACACGCGTGATGTAGCTGGTATCGATCCTGTAAGCTTAATTGCTTTCGACAAGGTACTTATTACAGCTGCTGCTGTTAAGCAACTTGAGGAGGCGCTAGCATGATCCGTGAAGAACGTCTTTTAAAAGTGATCCTTGCTCCACATATCTCTGAAAAAAGCACAATTGCTGCTGAAGAAAACAATACTATTGTTTTTAAAGTAACAAATGACGCAACTAAAGCTGAAATTAAAGCAGCAGTTGAGAAGCTTTTTGAAGTAGAAGTAACGGGTGTTCGCACACTTAACGTTAAGGGTAAAACAAAACGTACTGGCATGCGTTTCGGTCGTCGTAGCGACTGGAAGAAAGCTTACGTTACTCTTAAAGAAGGTAGCGAGCTAGACTTTGTCGGCGGCGCCGAGTAATAAGGGGAGTTAGAATTATGGCACTTCAAAAGTGTAAACCAACTTCTGCGGGTCGTCGTCACCTAGTTAAAGTGGTTAACCCAGATTTACATAAGGGTAAACCTTACGCACCACTATTAGAGAAAAACTCTAAATCAGGTGGTCGTAATAACAATGGTCGTATTACGGTTCGTCATATCGGTGGTGGTCATAAGCATCATTACCGTTTAATCGATTTTAAACGTACTAAAGATGGCATTCCAGCCACTGTTGAGCGTTTGGAATATGATCCAAACCGTAGCGCAAACATCGCTCTTGTATTATATGCAGACGGTGAGCGTCGTTACATTATCGCACCTAAAGGCTTAAAAGCTGGCGATGCAATCCAGTCTGGTGTTGATGCACCAATCAAGCCTGGTAATGCATTACCTATGCGTAACATGCCTGTAGGTTCGACTGTTCACAACGTAGAATTAAAACCAGGTAAAGGTGCTCAAATCGCACGTTCTGCTGGTGCATACGTTCAAATCCTTGCGCGTGATGGTCAATACGTAACATTACGTCTTCGTTCTGGCGAAGTACGTAAAGTACAATCTGATTGTCGTGCAACGCTAGGTGAAGTAGGCAATGCTGAGCATATGCTTCGTTCACTTGGTAAAGCAGGTGCAAATCGCTGGCGTGGTATTCGTCCGACAGTTCGTGGTGTTGCCATGAACCCGGTTGATCACCCACACGGTGGTGGTGAAGGTCGTACATCTGGTGGTCGTCATCCTGTGTCTCCATGGGGTAAGCCTACTAAAGGTGCTAAGACGCGTAAGAACAAGCGTACGGATAAATTTATAGTACGTCGTCGTACTAAGTAATATTGAGGAATAGCCATGCCACGCTCTCTCAAGAAGGGTCCTTTTATAGACCTACACTTGCTGAAGAAGGTAGAGAAAGCTTTGGAAAGCGGTGAAAAGAAGCCAATTAAAACTTGGAGCCGTCGTTCAATGATCATACCTAACATGATCGGATTGACCATTGCTGTCCATAATGGTCGCCAGCATGTACCAGTTTTCGTTTCTGACGAAATGATCGGTCACAAACTAGGTGAATTTGCACCAACTCGCACTTACCGTGGCCATGCTGCGGATAAGAAAGCGAAGAAACGCTAAGAGGGGAATGATAAATGCAAGCATTAGCTAAACATAAATTCGCCTCTGGTTCGGCGCAAAAAGCTCGTCTAGTTGCAGATCAGATCCGCGGACTACCTGTCGATCGCGCTCTAGAAATCCTGGCGTACAGCCCGAAAAAAGCGGCTGTATTAGTTAAAAAAGTACTTGAGTCTGCTATTGCTAACGCAGAGCATAACGAAGGTGCTGACATTGATGAGCTTCGTGTAACTACGATTTTTGTGGACGATGGTCCTACAATGAAACGTATTATGCCACGTGCTAAAGGACGCGCAGACCGCATCCTTAAGCGTACAAGCCACATCACTGTTGTGGTTTCAGATAGCTAGGAGTATAAGTAATGGGACAAAAAGTTCATCCTACTGGTATTCGCCTAGGTATATCTAAACCTTGGGTTTCTACCTGGTACGCGAGTTCTAAAGATTTCTCTGATCAGCTTTTTGGCGATCACAAAGTACGTACTTTCCTTACAAAGGAATTAAAAGCGGCTTCTGTGTCTAAAATCGTTATTGAGCGTCCAGCAAAATCGATCCGCGTAACAATTCACACGGCTCGTCCGGGTGTTGTTATCGGTAAAAAAGGCGAAGACGTTGAAAAGCTACGTCAAGCGGTAACTAAGATCGCAGGTGTACCTGCTCAGATTAATATTTCTGAAGTACGTAAACCAGAGTTAGATGCACAACTAGTAGCAGACGGCATTGCCTCTCAGCTAGAGCGTCGTGTTATGTTCCGTCGCGCTATGAAGCGTTCGGTACAAAATGCAATGCGCATCGGTTCTAAAGGGATCAAAGTTGAAGTTAGCGGTCGTCTTGGCGGCGCAGAAATCGCACGTTCAGAATGGTATCGTGAAGGTCGTGTACCTCTACATACTCTTCGTGCTGATATCGACTACGCAACTTCTGAAGCCTTAACCACTTATGGTATCATTGGTGTTAAAGTTTGGATCTTCAAAGGCGAAGTTATTGGTGGTTTACCACTAGTACAAGAGCAAGAGAAGCCAGCTAAACGCGCACCAAAGAAAGCCAAGAAAAGTGCTAAGTAGAGGTAGCGAGTAATGTTACAGCCAAAACGTACAAAATTCCGTAAAATGCACAAAGGCCGCAACCGCGGTTTAGCGCAAAACGGTAACAAAGTAAGCTTCGGTACTTTCGGTTTGAAAGCTACTGGTCGTGGCCGCATGACTGCTCGTCAAATCGAAGCAGCTCGTCGTGCTATGACGCGTCACGTGAAACGTCAAGGTAAAATCTGGATCCGTGTCTTCCCTGACAAGCCGATCACAGAAAAGCCTCTTGAAGTTCGTATGGGTAAAGGTAAAGGTTCTGTTGAATATTGGGTTGCTGAAATTCAGCCTGGTAAAGTACTTTACGAAATGGAAGGTGTTTCTGAAGAGCTTGCTCGTGAAGCGTTTGACCTTGCAGCTCGTAAACTGCCATTCAAAACAACTTTCGTAACTCGGACGGTAATGTGATGAAAGCAAGCGAACTAAAAGACAAAAGCGTAGAAGAGCTAAATGCTGAACTTCTAGGACTTCTTCGTGAGCAGTTTAACCTGCGCATGCAAGCAAGCACTGGTCAGTTAGCTCAGACACACACGCTAAGAACAGTACGTCGCGATATCGCGCGTGTAAAAACAATTATTAACCAGAAGGCAGGTCAATAATGAGCGATAAAATTCGTACTCTTCAAGGCCGTGTAGTAAGCGACAAGATGGAAAAATCTTTCACTGTTGCTATCGCACGTTACGTGAAGCACCCAATCTATGGGAAATTCATCAAACGTACTACTAAGCTACACGTACATGACGAAAACAACACAGCAAAAGCGGGTGACGTAGTTACTATCCGTGAATGCGCACCAATTTCTAAGAATAAATCTTGGACTTTAGTAGACGTTGTTTCTAGTCCAAAACAAGCTTAATTTTTAAATTAAGTAAGTTTTGTAAAAAAGCCCTGGCATTAGCTGGGGCTTTTTGTTTGCGTTTAAAAAAAGCTGTAAGTTTGAAGCTTTCAGTCCTCAGCTGTTCGCAGTGAAGTGAAGCGCCGTAGCTTGGGTTGAGACTAGAACACTTGAGAAAAAAGCACACCACGAATACGTAATAGTCCTAATACTAAACGAAAATAATTCCAATCGTGTTAAGTT
>BJUT01000058.1 GCA_007988745.1 Pseudoalteromonas atlantica | reverse complement strand
TGCCACTTACTATTTTAGTAGTGTATAAATCTATAACTTCCTCAGCGCTATCCAGTGCATTAATTTCTACCGCTTATCCGTTAAAATTTTAGTTTTACACTTTTAATTTTCTTCAATATCTAAAAACCTATCTATTTAATTAATAATCACCTACGTATAATTTCTTTGGTTTTCAAGACCGATCCGCAATAATAATTATTCATTTACAGTGATAAATTTTTTGCTAGCTGCGTTAAAAATACATACTTATAACTGCATGTGTAGATAAAATGGATAGCACAACTAAATTTCAAATTACTCTTAACCATATTTATTCATCCTTTAAATAGCTCAATCAATAAAGCCTGTACAAAATATTCAGCATTTATAAAGCGCTGTGCTGCTAACCTTTTAGCTTAATTTCTTATTATTAGGAGTTAATTATGGCAAGTGGTTGGGCGCGTGATGGCGCAATTCAAGATCAAATCGATGCAAGTGTTAACGATGCAGTGCAATATGCAAGGCAAAATTTAATCTCAGGCGCGAGTGCTGAATTCTGTGATGAGTGTGATTGTGAAATACCACAGGCACGCAGGTTAGCGCTGCCAGGTGTTAGGCACTGTGTGGCGTGTCAAAGCGAGCTTGAGGCTAAAGGCAAAGGCGTTGCTGGCGTAAACCGCCGAGCAAGTAAAGATAGCCAACTAAGGTAAAGGTGCGACTAGGCACCTTTTTGATAAATTTTATTCCCTAGTGAGCTTTGTTTTTCTTTTTCTGAATAAGCTCAATTGAATAGCCATCAGGGTCTTTCACAAAAGCAATTTCTGTTGTGCCACCTTTTACTGGCCCCGGTTCTCGACTGACGTTTCCACCAGCGGCCTTTATGTCGTCACATGCCTTGTATATATCGTCAAATTCAATAGCTATATGGCCATATGCATTACCAAGATCGTAGCTATTTTCATCCCAATTATAAGTAAGCTCTAACACAGTATTACTATCCTCTTCACCATACCCTACAAAAGCTAATGTATAACGATACTCTTCGTTGTCAGAACGGCGTAATTCTTTCATTCCTAAAATCTGTGTATAAAAAGAAAGTGACTTTTCTAAGTCGGCTACACGCAACATTGTGTGTAATAAACGCATTTAGGTTACCTCTGTGAGTTTAAATTTAAATAGGTGTGGAGCATAGCGTCTTTATGGAGTATCCATAACCGCATTGCAAAGGCCAGAGCCTGCCATATACCTAGGGGCTTATTTTACCTCAACTGTGAACAATAAGTTTATATTAACCAGCTATTTGCGCACTCATTGCGTCAAATTTACTTGCAATAAGCCTAGCTATTGCCGCGCAAGTGGCTTTGCCTTCACTGAAAACCTCGGCTTGTGAAATAAATTAAAATATCAGTACGATTTAATACGTAAGTAAACTTCTTAACCTGAGTTCGGGCAATTTAAGCTAAATGTGGGCAAGGCTAGGCATTTACAACCACGGATTGCCATAATATTAGCACACTAAATTAGTGGTTTTACCAACAATGGGTTAGTGCACAATGTAATTATAGCCACGCTATTTATACGAGTTTATAAAGTTGTTGCACTTATTGGTCAACCTATTTTTTATTAAGCTCTAACCAAAGAAGGGAAAAGTGAGTGGAATTAATTTGATTTCCATACTACCTATAACTAGTTGTTTATTATTGTTATTTTGTTGATTTGAAATAAATTGTAAATTACCTTGGTTTACAAAGTTAACTTATTGGTTGACAAGATTGGTGTATGGTAATACAGTTTTTGCATACCAATTGGTAAGTTGCTTGGTTTTAGCTTCTCCAAGGTATTAATAAATAATCAAAGCAATGCTAAGCATAACGAAATAAATACGTAATCGGTCAACAATATACAGCGTGTAATCACTCTGTTTTTATTCGCTCAAATGGTAATAACGCGGCGGGTTACTTATTCAAACGAACATGCTCAGGGTTACTTTAGCAAATTGAATTAAACGACACAGCGTACCTATTTATGGGGTAAATCATTACTCGTACTCATAAAAGCACGCGCCATCATATTTAGGAGTTATTCATGTCTAAACCAGTAATCGGTTTTATCGGCCTTGGCTTAATGGGCGGCAATATGGCCGAAAACTTACAAAACAAAGGCTATGAGCTTATTGTTATGGATTTAAACAAAGATGCGGTTGCTGCATGCGTTAGCAGAGGCGCAAAAACAGCAAGCACTGCAAAAGAGCTTGCACAAGGTGCAGACATAATTATGTTTTGTTTAACAACATCAGCAGTTGTTGAAAAAATTGTGTACGCAGAAGATGGCATTTTAGCGGGTATTAAAGAAGGCGCGGTATTAATTGATTTTGGTACATCAATTCCTTCATCTACTAAAAAAATTGGTGCTGATCTAGCCGCTAAAGGCGCAGGCATGATTGACGCACCACTAGGGCGTACTCCAGCCCATGCTAAAGACGGCCTATTAAATATTATGGCAGCGGGCGATATTGACACCTTCAATAAAGTTAAACCTGTACTTGAAGATCAAGGCGAAAACGTATTTCACCTAGGTGAGCTAGGCGCAGGGCATACAACTAAGTTAATCAATAACTTTATGGGTATGACCACGGTATGTGCTATGTCACAAGCGTTTGCTGTAGCAGACAAAGCCGGTGTAGACCGCCAGCAACTATTTGACATTATGTCGACAGGGCCTTCTAGCTCTCCATTTATGCAATTTTGTAAAAACTACGCGGTAGACAATGTAAGCGACCTTGGTTTTTCAATTGCCAATGCAAACAAAGATTTAGGCTACTTCCTACAAATGGTTTCAGACCTTGGGACTGAATCAAAAATTGCTGAAGGGTCATCTGCTAACTTACAAGCGGCATTTGATGCAGGTATGGGGCAAGGCAACGTACCAGAAATTTTTGATTACTTTAAAACTCTAGAAAAGTAATACCGACAACATTGGGTGCTTTAACGTAGTTAAAGCACCAAAACACACACAACATCAATTGGCTAGATTTAACCTGCTTTGTGCAATGAGTGCAGCATTACTATTGATAAGGCATTACTTCCGGTCACACTGAAAAAGAGTTATCTATGCGTTTAATTAATATAATAAAGCTTAGCCTAGTTCTTATTGGGTGCACATCCACACAATTGGCAGCCAAAGATTATTTTGTAGACACTAAACAAGCTTTTCAAGAAATCTCCGACAAACTCGTTGCCGGCGATAAAATAACTCTCAAAGACGGTACGTGGTCTAATTTCGAAATTTTATTACAAGGCCAAGGAACCAAAAACGCCCCTATAAAGCTTACAGCGCAAACCAAGGGTAACGTTATTTTATCAGGGCAATCTAATTTAAGACTGGCGGGTTCGTATTTAGAAGTGTCAGGGCTTGTATTTAAAAATGGTTATACGCCTAGCTCAGCCGTTATTGAATTTCGTAAAAATAAAGATGAGCTTGCTACTCACTCCCGCGTAACACAAGTCGTTATCGATAACTACAATAACCCCGATAAACGAGAATCAGACTATTGGGTGGCTCTATATGGTAAACACAATCGTTTTGATCACAGCCACTTAGTAGGTAAACGTAACAAAGGCGTTACGGTTGCAGTAAGGCTTAATAGTGAGCAAAGCCGACAAAACCACCATCAAATTGATCATAACTTCTTTGGCTATCGTCCTACTTTTGGATCTAACGGCGGTGAAACACTACGCATTGGTACTAGCCACTATTCATTAAGTGATTCATTTACCGTAGTTGAAAACAACTACTTTGAACGTACTAACGGCGAAGTAGAAATAATCTCGGTTAAATCAGGGAAAAACCAAATCCGCAATAATGTGTTTTTTGAATCTCGCGGCACACTAACGCTGCGCCATGGTAATGGCAATATTATAGAAGAGAACGTTTTTTTTGGTAACGGTGTAGATCACACAGGTGGCATTCGCATAATTAATAAAAACCAAACAGTAAAAAATAACTACTTAGAAGGTTTAACAGGCTACCGTTTTGGCAGTGGTTTTACGGTTATGAACGGCGTACCTAACTCACCAATAAATCGCTACCATCAGGTAGAAAACGCGACAATTGAAAACAATACCTATGTAAATGTGCGTCATATACAACTTGGCGCAGGTAGCGATAGCGAGCGTAGCGCTGCACCAATTAATAGCGTAATGAAAAATAACCTTATTATTAATCAAAATGGCGAGCAGCCTTTTACAACCTTTGATGATGTAAGCGGTATTAAATTTAGTAAAAATGTAGCTAATACCCAGGTATTAAAAGAGTTAAATTACGGTGTTAAACAGCAAAATGTAACACTAACCAGAGCTAGTAACGGTTTACTGTATCCTGAATCAAGCAAAATTAGTGCAGGTGCTAAACGCGGTTTAAAGGTGCTAAAAAAGGCCGATACCGGCGTTAGCTGGTATCCAAAAACAGAGCAAGTTGTGGCATTTGATACGGGTAAAACTCACCAGGTTAAAGCAACTGCTGATGCCTTACTTAACGCAATCAATGCAGCCCAAACGGGTGATGTATTAGAGCTTGCAGATGGTCAATACGATGTTTCTAAACTCGTTAAAATAACAAAAGTGCTTACCCTTAAGGCTAAACATACTGGCAAAGCTAAGCTGACCTACCAACGCTCCACCTTATTCGAAATTCATGATGGCGGTAGCTTAAAGCTAGATGGTTTAGTTATTTCGGGTGAAAACGCACCTGATGCTATTAATAATAGTGTGGTACGTACTAAAAAGTGGGGCATGGTTGATAACTACCGCTTTGAAATACACAACTCACAATTAACTAATCTTGATATTAATCACTCATTTCACTTTTTTGTAACGGGTAAAGGGGCGATGGCAGATGAAATCACGTTAGTAAATAACACCTTTAAAAATGTGACTGGCGATATTTTACGTCTTGATACCGAAATAGAAGACTTAGGTATTTATAACGCAGAGTATGTAACACTTAAAAGCAATACCTTTAATGAGGTAGCCGGTGGAGTCGTTAAGTTATACCGAGGTGGAAGTGATGAAAGCACCTTTGGTCCGCATTTATTAATGACCAATAACACCCTAACTAAAGTAGGTTTAGGTAAGCGCAACAAGGCGCAAGCGAGTGTGTATGCGCACGGTGTACAAGTAACAAATATTGCAAGCAACGTATTTGAAAAAACGGCACCGATTAAAATTGAGCACACGGTTGGTGAGCCAATAACAGCCATTACAGATAACACCTTTGATGCAACTCAAGCGCCAAGCGTAAAAGAGTTACGTGTAGCGGGCCCGCACACGGCAACGATTAAAAATAACAACGTTTTAAATAAGGTGAACTAACAATGATGAATTTAACCCAAAATAAGTCATTATTTAAAACGCTGGGTGTTACTGTAAGTGCCTTAGTTTTATCGATAAACGCCTACGCAGCGCATCCAAATTTGGTAATAACCAATGATGATGTACAGCAAATGCGCCAAGCAATTAGCAACAATGAACAGGGTAAGTTTGCCAACGCATTTGCAGCGCTTAAAGCACAAGTAGATGAGCAAATTAAAAGCCCTATAACAGTGCCTGTACCAAAAGACGGTGGGGGAGGGTATACCCACGAACGACACAAAAAAAATTATCAGCTTATGTATAACGCCGGTGTTATTTATCAGCTAAGCCAAGATGATAAATACGCTCATTACGTACGTGATATGTTGCTTGAGTATGCCAAATTATACCCAACACTTGATGTACACCCTAAGCGCAAAGTTAAGTCGCAAAACCCAGGTAAACTATTTTGGCAAAGCCTTAATGAGGCCATGTGGCTTGTTTATACCATTCAAGCATACGATTTAGTGCATGATGCGTTAAGCGCCGCTAATATTAAAACCATTGAAAATGACTTACTGCGTCCAGTATCGTTATTTTTATCACAAGGCCAGCCATCAACCTTTAATAAGGTACATAACCATGGTACGTGGGCTACAGCCGGTGTAGGCATGGCAGGGTATGTGTTAGATGAATCTGAGTGGGTCGAAAAGTCTCTTTACGATTTAGATAAATCGGGCGAGGGTGGCTTTATTAAGCAGCTAGACATGCTGTTTTCGCCACAAGGCTATTACAACGAAGGTCCTTATTATCAACGCTTTGCACTACTTCCGTTTGTTACCTTTGCTAAAGCAATTGAAAACAACGAACCGCAGCGAGACATTTTTGAATATCGCGATGGCATATTACTTAAAGCCATTGATACTACTATTCAGCTAAGCTATAACGGTTTGTTTTTCCCGATAAACGATGCAATTAAAAGTAAAGGTATAGACACAATAGAGCTGGTACACGGTGTAACAGCCGCTTATGGTTTAACACACGATACTGGTTACTTAGATATAGCCAAAAAGCAAAATCAAATAATACTATCTGGCGATGGCCTAAAAGTGGCTCAAGCACTGGATAAAAATAAGCAAACCCCTTATGAATTTAAATCGGTAGCGTTTGGCGATGGTAACGATGGCGAGCAAGGGGCGTTGGTAGTAATGCGTACGCAAACTGGTGGCGACCAAGCACTTTTATTTAAACCTGCCGCACAGGGTTTAGGGCATGGACATTTTGATAAATTAACTTGGCAGTTTTACGATCATGGCAATGAAATTGTGTCTGATTATGGCGCTGCACGTTTTTTAAATGTTGAGGCTAAATACGGCGGCCGTTACCTACCAGAAAACGAAACTTACGCAAAACATACCGTGGCACACAATACGGTTGTGATTGATGAAACCTCGCATTTTAATGCAAATGTTAAAGTGGGTAATAACAATCATCCTACGCTTAATTTCTTTGAAACAAACCAATACGGAACGGTGTCAAGTGGGCAAATAAGCACCGCTTACAAAGGTGTTGAGCTTGAACGCACCTTAGCATTAATTAATTTACCTATGCTTGAAAGCACGCTTGCAGTTGATATTTTTAATGTGACTGCAGATTCCTCCCATAAAATTGATTTACCACTGCATTACAAAGGCCAATTAATTGATACCAGCTTTGAGTTACTTGGTAACACCAAAAGCTTAGCTGCGCTGGATGATAAAAATGGCTATCAACATTTATGGTTAAAAGCACAGGCGCAACCAGATGAAGGCCTAGCAAAGGTAACGTGGTTAAACGACAACGGCCGTTTTTATACACAAACTAGCCTAGTAAAAGGGGATGAGTCTTTCTTATTTACGCAAATAGGGGCAAACGATCCACACTTTAATCTTCGTAACGAAAATGGCTACATTCGCCGTGTAGAAGGTAAAAAACAGCATAAATTTATTTCAGTACTTGAGCCTCACGGTGAATACAACCCAAGTAAAGAATATACCCTAGAGGCTGTGAGCCGTGTATCGTCACTTAAGTATGACGCGCAAGAGCACTTAGACCTAATTGAAGTTAAAGTAAAAAATAATACCTATTTGGTTGCTATCAACAAAGCCGATAAAGCAGCTAAACACACATTCACATATCAAAATAAAGCATTCACCTTAAATGGCCGCCTTGGCGTTTATGCGATGAAGAATAATCAGGAGTAAACAGGATGCAAAAGCAAAGTGCACACTTTTCATTTGGTAACGAAACCGAGATTGAAGATTTAGGTAATGGCTTAAAACGCCAAATGCTTGGCTATAACGAAGAGCTAATGGCCGTGAAAATTTGGTTCTCAGAAGGGGCTATTGGTTATAACCATGCACACAGGCACTCGCAAGTAACGTATGTGGTTGAGGGTGAATTTCACTTTAACATTGATGGCGTAACTAAAATCTTAAAAGCGGGTGATAGCTGTTTTATTCCTCCTTTTGCTGATCACGGTGCAACGTGCCCAACTGGCGGTATACTGATTGATACCTTTAGCCCAGCTCGCGAAGACTTTCTTGAGGAATAACCTATGAAAATTCAAGGCTTACGCTGGTGGGTTATAGTGCTAATTGCACTTGCTACCATTATTAACTACATAGACCGTCAAGCGCTTAGCGTTTTATGGCCAGACATTGTGGAAGAGATGTTCCCTGATGAATCTGCGTTAGAGCGTAAACAAATTTACGCTAATATTTCTATAGTATTCGTATTTGCTTATGCATTTGGCCAGGCTATTTTTGGCAAAATTTTTGACTGGGTTGGCACGCGTTTAGGTTTTGTGCTTTCAATTGGTGTGTGGTCATTAGCCACTGTTGCCCATGCTTTTGCACAAGGGGTGCTTAGCTTAAGTATTTTCCGTGCAATTTTAGGTGTAGCCGAAGCTGGTAACTGGCCCGGTGCAGCTAAAGGTAATGCCGAGTGGTTTCCAACTAAAGAGCGTGCTTTAGCGCAAGGTATATTTAATTCTGGCGCAGCCATTGGTGGCATTATTGCTATCCCGCTTATTGCTTATTTAACCGTGTATTTTAGCTGGCAAATGGTGTTTGTATTTGTTGGTGCCTTAGGTTTTTTATGGTTAGTTCCTTGGATTATATTGGTAAAAGCGCCTCCAGGCTCTCACCCTTGGATAAGTGAAGAAGAGCGTGAGTACATTCTTACCGGACAAAGACGCGTTGATGATAACGGCGATGTAACAAGCGATGACGAAGAAGAATATAACCCGTCTACAGGCGAGTTACTCTCTCGAAAGCAAAGCTGGGGTGTAATTATAGCCTCTGCAGCTATCGACCCTATTTGGTGGTTATTTGTTTTTTGGATACCAATTTACTTAAACGAAGTGTATGGCATGGATGTTAAAGCGATTGGTATTTATGGCTGGGTTCCGTATGTAGGCGCTATGTTTGGTGCTTGGTTTGGTGGCTTACTTGCCCAAAACCGCCTCAAAGCAGGCTGGAATACCGATAAAACACGTAAGCTGACCATCACATTAGGGTGTTTAATTATGTTGCCGGCGCTGCTTGCAATGGCAAACCCTGGGGAGCCAGTAATTGCGGTACTTATTATGGCTGTTATTTTATTTGGTTTTCAAACCGCCATTGGTAACGTGCAAACCTTACCAAGCGACTTACTGGGTAAAAAAGCGGTAGGTACGTTGTCGGGCTTCTCTGGCATGGCCGCTAAATTAGGTGCTGTAGGCCTTACGTCATTGGTACCTATTTTAACAGCGGACGGTAATTATACACCGGCGTTTGTGATAGGCGCGTCTTTAGCGATTATTGCAATGGCAGCTGTATGGATTTTAATTCCAAAAATTGAACCATTGAAAAAACCTAACTAATTTGTTGGCAATGGCTGTGTTTCTTACAGCCATTTACTACCTAAGGTAAGTGATAATAATGAAAAATATTTACTTTATTGGCGAGTGCATGATTGAGTTAAGAGCGACTGTTCCCTCTACATTGCATCAGTCATTTGCAGGTGACGTATACAATTCGGCTGTTTACTTAAAGCGTTGTTTCCCACAAATCACCACCTCAGTTATTACCGCTTTAGGGGAGGATAACTTAAGTAAAAAAATGCGTGAGCGTTTTGCAAGTGAGCAATTAAATACAGATTATGTATTTGCTCATAACAGTAAAGTCCCAGGTATGTATTACATAGAAACGGACGAGCAAGGCGAGCGCAGTTTTATTTACTGGCGGGATGATTCAGCAGCCAAAAAGGTGGTTGAATTTATCAGCCCTGAGCTCGTTAAGCAGCTGTCATCGGGTGATATGTTTTTCTTTTCGGGTATTTCTTTAGCCGTAATAGAAGAGCAAGCAAGAGCGCAGTTTTGGGACATAGTAAAGCAACTTAAAGCCGCGGGTGTAAAAATAGTATTTGACCCAAATTACCGTGCGCGACTTTGGGATAACGTTGAGCAAACTAAAGCGCAATACCATAGTGCATTTAGCCTAGCCGATATTACGTTACCCGGCGTTGAAGACTTAGAAACGCTTTACAACGTGCAAAGTGTAGAAGCGGTAATTGATTATTTGGCTCCGTACAACATTAACGAAATTATAGTAAAAAACGGCCCCGATTCGGTCGTTACAAAAGAGGCTAATACAGTGCAAAGCCACAGTATTACGCCGGTTAAAAACGTTGTTGATACAACCTCCGCAGGCGATGCCTTTAACGGTGTATATTTAGGAGCGCGCTTAGATGGGCGCCCAATTAGCGAAGCGGTTAAGCTGGGCGCGCAGGCTGCCGGCGCTGTTATTCAGCAACCCGGTGCTATTGCACCAAAAGATGTTTTTCAACAAGCCATGGCTAAATCAGGTCTCTAACTGGCTAATTTACTCAATTTATAACACAAAGTAGCACGATTATTTAAAAATAAGGGAAATAACGCATGACTCGCTTTTCTGAACTAATGGCAGGGCAAACTCTGCTACCTATAATTCAAGCAGACACGCCAGAGCAAGGTGTAAACATTGCTAAAGCAATGGCAGAGGCAGGCCTAACTTTGGTAGAAGTTGTTCTTAGAACAGATGCATCAATTGATGCGCTTAAAGCCATTAAAGAACAGGTTCCACAGCTAAAAGTGGGCGCAGGCACCGTTATTAACGAAACAATTTTAAAGCAAGCGCTAGAAGCAGGCTCAGATTTTATAGTTACTCCCGCTGTATCGCCTACACTATTAAGTGAGCTGGTTAAGTGTAACGTGCCAGTATTGCCAGGTGTATCAAATACCGGCGATATATTAATGGCGCTTGAGTATGGTTTTGAAGAGCAAAAACTCTTTCCTGCTTCACTTGCTGGTGGTGCGCCGTTTGTCTCTGCTGTCTCATCTGTATTTCGTGCAGTGAGCTTTTGCCCGACTGGCGGTGTAAGCGAAAAAAATAAAATGGATTACTTGTCGTTAAACAATGTATTTGCAGTAGGCGGTACCTGGGTTGCTAAAAAAGAATGGGTAGCGCAGGGTAATTGGCAAGCCATTACAGACTCTTGTATCGAGGCTTTAAAATAGCAAGGAGCAAAAAATGAATTATTTAGCCCCAACCATTGCACCAGGCGTTGTTGTTGGCGATGAAGTAAGCGAAGTGTATAAACACGCACGAACGCATCAGTATGCATTGCCTGCTGTAAACGTGGTGAGCACATCGTCAATTAATGCCACCTTAGAGGCCGCAAAAAAAATGAAGTCGCCGGTCATTATTCAACTATCTAATGGGGGAGCGCAGTTTTTTTGTGGTAAAGGTTTAGCACTAGAGGGCCAGCAATCTGCCGTTGTTGGGGCAATAAGTGCTGCACAGTATGTGCATAACGTGGCGAAGCACTATGGCGTTGCTGTCATGCTGCACACAGATCACGCAGCAAAAAAACTACTGCCCTGGATTGATGGTTTATTAGATGAAGGCGAAAAGTATTTTGCACAAACAGGCAAGCCGCTTTTTTCATCGCACATGATAGACCTGTCAGAAGAGCCACTGGAAGAAAATATAGAAATTTGTGAGCGTTATTTAGCGCGCATGGCAAAAATAGGCATGACACTTGAAATAGAGCTCGGATGTACCGGCGGAGAAGAAGACGGGGTTGATAACTCGCACCTCGACAGCTCTGCGCTTTACACTCAACCAGAAGATGTAGCCTACGCCTATGAGCGACTTAGTAAAATAAGCCCTAATTTTATCATTGCTGCTTCTTTTGGTAACGTTCACGGCGTATACAAGCCTGGCAATGTAGTATTAACACCTACCATATTACGCGACTCCCAAGCCTATGTAGCTGACAAATTTAATTTAGAGCATAACGCTATTAATTTTGTATTTCACGGTGGGAGTGGCTCTGAGCACAGTAAAATTGCTGAGTCGCTAACCTACGGGGTGGTAAAAATGAACATTGATACCGACACCCAATGGGCGAGTTGGAACGGGGTATTAAACTACTACCAAGAAAAACAAGACTACTTGCAAGGCCAAATTGGTAACCCTGATGGCGAAGATAAACCCAATAAAAAATACTATGATCCACGTGTGTGGTTACGCCAGTCGGAGCAGCATATGGTGGCTCGCCTGATCCAATGTTTTGACGACCTTAATTGTGTGAACAGGTATAGCGCATGAAAAGACTGAATAAAGTATTAAAGCAAGATGGGGTTGAAACCGACCTTATCATGTTAATTCGCACGCTATTAGCAACCACAAAAGAAATAGCGTTTAGAGTAAGCCAAGGTGAGCTTGCGGGTGTTTTAGGCTCTACCCTTAACGAAAATATCCAGGGCGAGGTGCAAAAAAAGTTAGATGTCATTGCCAATCAACTGTTAAAAGATACCTTAATTGATGACGATCTTGTAAAAACAGTGGCATCTGAAGAAGAAGATAATGCAGTAGGCGCCCACCCTGATGGAAAATATATTGTGGCATTTGATCCCCTTGATGGGTCATCAAACATTGATGTTAACGGGCAAATAGGCACTATTTTTACCATTTACCCAGCAAAGGTAGATGTGCCCTACGATAGTGATGAGCAATTTAATCAACCCGGTACTAATCAGGTTTGTGCAGGCTACGTGCTGTATGGGCCATCGTCGTTACTAGTAATGAGTACAGGTGGGCCAACCCGCTGTTATACACACGATTTAACCCACGGTGGCTTTTTGCTTACAAAACCAGAGCTTGCAGTACCGAGTAAAAGCCGTGAGTTCTCGGTTAATATGGCAAATTACCGATACTGGGATGAAGCAACACAAGTTTACTTTGATAAATTACTGTATACATCAGAAGAGTTTGCTAAAAGCTCTATCCGGTATAATGCAGCCATGGTTGGTGATGTGCACCGAATTTTATGCCGTGGCGGGGTATTTATGTACCCGCAAGATACGCGCGCGGGTAATGAAAACGGTAAAATACGCTTACTTTACGAAGCTAACCCACTGGCAATGCTCACTGAAAACGCAGGCGGTATAGCCACCTCTAAAGGTATGCGTATTTTAGATATTCAGCCCGATGAGCTGCATCAGCGTGTGCCTGTTATTTTAGGCTCTAGTGAACCTGTGACTTATTTTAATTCTACGGTTTATTAAACCTGACTAAGGCCTCAGTACAAAAGGGCGGTTATTGTGCCCTTACGCCTTTTAAATAAAACGTATGCCACTGCTGACAATAGTGAGTTAAACGCAGTGGCTACGTTATTTTATATACACATCAAAAATTCATACCTATAGGCTATTACAGCTAAAGCTTTACGCCTGTGCTTTCCACCCCTCCATTCTTTATGTGCTTATCGCGTTACGTACTAATACAGAGTAATTCTTTCGGTAAAACCAATTGTTCATAAAGGTTGTTTGTTTATCTATTCGTGAAATTAATATTGGTAATAACGCTGCGTTATTAGGCATAAACGTAAGTTAACTTTCAGTTAATAAAATATGATGAATTTTGAACGAATATAGTGGTAAAAGTGTTTTTATTATGCTTATATTACCAAGTTGGTTAACAATGAAGCGTAAAAATAAAATAATTTGGTAATAACACACTGGGTATTTGGTAAATCACACATAACACCTGCTAAATACTAAACCACACAATTAAGGAGAATAGAGCCATGATGAAATTAAAACATTTTGCATTATGTGCTGTTGCAGCTGCCATTATAGGTTGTGACACGGATTCAAATAATAATAACAACACATTGGGCTCTATTGCTCTATCAGGCACAGCGTTAACGGGCGAAACATTGTCGACCAGCGTAAATGATGCCGATGGTATTTCTGGCGAAGTAAGCTACTACTGGTACGCCGACGGACAAGTTATAAGTGGCGCTAATGACGCAACTTTTACATTAACAGATGAGCAAATTGGTTTTGCAATTACAGCACAAGCACTTTATACAGATGACAGCGGTGTTAATGAGTCACATTTAAGTGAGCCCACCGATGAAGTGTCAGCTATTCCTTTTGCGGCCACGGTAGAAATTAACGGTGATGCAATTATAGGTAATGAACTAAGTGCTAATGTAGCGGATGAAAATGGTTTTGATCCGGCGCTTGTAGCATATACATGGTTTGCAGATGATGTTGAAATTGCCGATGAAACCTTAGCAACCTACACTATTACCGAATCGCAACTAGGTAAAGTTATAACTGTAAATGCAGCATTTGAAGATAACAGAGGCTTTGCAGAGTCAGCTACATCAACTGCCACAGCGCCAGTAGAGCGTGCAAATTCAGAAGGGTCGGTGGCTATTGTTGGTACACCTACGGTGGGTAATACACTTACAGCCGAAATAACAGATGAAGATGGCGCAAGCGGCACAATTACTTACCAATGGTTTGCTGATGAGGTTGCAATTAGTGGTGCCACGCAAAGCACTTACGTTGTAGATGAGTCATTATTAGGGCAATTTATTACCGTGCAGGTTACCTACACGGACGATCACGGTTTTACCGAAGACAACCTTTCTGAGGCAACCATTGCTGTTTCTGCAGAGGCTGTAGATGAAGCGGGTAGTATCACCATCTCAGGGGCTGCGCCTTATTTAGTGACTAGCGAATTAATCGCTGAAATTAGCGATAACAACGGCGTAGATGAGCAAAACGTTACCTACACTTGGCTTGCTGATGGCGTAGCAATTGCCGATACCAACAGCAAAACATTTACGCCAACTAATCAAGCTGGCGCGATTATATCGGTCACTGCGAGTTATACCGATAACGATGGCTTTTCAAGCACAATTACCGGTGCCGCCGATACAGTAGTGTACACGCAAGTGATAAGCGATGCGGGTGCGCTATTAGGTGCTATTAATGCAGGGCTTGGTGATGGCGATGTGCTTGGTTTAAATACCGGTGTATATGCCGATCTTGATGCCATTTTGCTAACTAGCGCAGCAACACTTAAAGCTGTTGAAGGACAAAGCCCGGTAATTAGTGGCGAGCTTTGTATTCATGTAGCCAGTGGGGTTGATGGCGCGGGTATTGAAGGACTCACATTTAAAAATATTGATACTAAATCGGGTGGCTTTTGTGAAACCGAAGAAGATGCCGTTATTTATTCTGAGGGTGACAACTTCACATTTACACAAAATACTATCGATGGTGAAGCAGAGACGTTAAATAATTCTACCTACCATTGGTTAATGCTTAAAGGTGACGCCGCAATGGTTGAGCGTAATACCTTTGCCAACCGCGATAAAGCAGAAAATGGTTCGGTGATAAAAATGTCTTCATCGAGCACTAACCACGTTATTCAATATAACCTTTTCACAGGTACCAGCAGCAACCCAAATTTTGGTAACTCTAGTCTTCACTTAATTAACGCAGGTAGTACAACAGGTACAGGCTCGGCTGATGATGCAAACTTTACTATTCAATATAACCGAGTAGAAAACTTTGTTACAGGCCGACGTTTAATGCGCGTACAAACCTCTGGCGCGACGATTAAAGGCAATACCATTTTAAATCCTAATGGCGCTATTTCGCTTGAAGATGGTGGATTTAATACGGTATCAGACAACATTATTATTCGTACCACTGATATTGCAAGTTCAAGCGATCGTCCTGCGGGCGTGCTAGTTACGCCTTTAGGTCACACTGTAAGCAATAACTACATCGCTGGTATTCGTTCAGGTAATAAAGAAGCCGGTGGTATTGTATTTACCGCTAACCCATTTTCACAAGCTGATGGCGGGGTGCCAAATGGAGGTAACCAAGCTGTGCTTGATGGCGCAGGCGACTTTACCCTTAATGTGACAAACAATACGGTACTTAACTCACAGCAACCATTTGTATTTAGTACAGAAATAGGTTCAAAGGCACCTGTTGGAGATTGTGATGAGCTTACCGCAGAAAATGCCCCTGTACTGTATGGTTTAACTAAAAATGCGTTTGAAATTAACTTCAACGGTAATTTAAATGCTAATGGGGTGGGCGATCAAACTGATGAAGACACCATTGAAAGCAGCGCGCTTGTTTATGGTTTCTTTTACCCTAACGAGCTGTCGAGCGATCACTCTTTTGAATACGACTGTGACCTAATTAACCATACTGAATCACTGTTCTCTAACAGCTTTGGCTTTAGTGACAGTTATGAGTCGGGCGATGCGAGCGACCTTTGGGTTGATATTAGAAACGAAAATGGCAATGGTGAATACGACACCGATGGCGCTATTGACCAAAACCCAGAAGCAAATGGTAAAGAAATCCCAGAGTTTGTCACTGCTACAAGTACGCTGCTTGAGACTGACTCAAATGGAGCACAAGCCTTAGCAGGTGCAAGAAACTTATACTACATCCAAAGCACTGATGTAGGTGCAGGCTCTACGTGGGTGGCACAAGATGAATAAGCCCACACTGCACATTATTAATACTTATAAAAATAGCAAACTACGCACAACACACACAATGATAAAGGAGAACGCGGCATGTCGTTAAAAATGGATCGAAGACGTCAACATTCTACAAACAGCTCTGTTTGTAATCATTTTGCACTTTCACCTGCTGCTAAGTTAATTAGAGCTAGTTTACTTGCAGGTATGGCAGGTTCATTGTCATTTAATGCTTTTGCTCAGCAAGAAGCCCAAGAAAAAGTGACTGAAGTAGAGCAAGATGTAGAAATCATCAGCGTTACAGGTACTCGTAGAACCATACAAGATCAAATTGCAATTAAGCGTGAGGCAACAACAGTTGTCGATGGTTTATCTGCAGAAGATATTGGTGATTTACCCGCGCTGTCAATTGGTGAAGCGCTTGAGTCGATTACCGGTGCCGCATCTCACCGTGAAAACGGGGGCGCTACCGAAATCACCATTCGTGGTTTAGGCCCATTTTTAAGCGCAACCCATATTAATGGCCGTGAAGCTACTAATGGTAGTGGTGATCGCTCGGTTAACTTTTCACAGTTTCCATCAGAGCTTGTAAAAAAGGTCGCTATTTACAAAACCCAAGATGCTTCAATGATTGAAGGTGGCGTAGCCGGTGTGATTGCACTTGAAACGATTGCCCCGCTAGATTACGGCAAGCAACGCGTACAAGGCGAAGTTAAACTAAATTACAACCCAGATGAAAGTAATGTAGAAAACTCACTGCAAAGTGATACAGGCTATCGTGGTACGTTTAGTTATGTTGACCAATTTGAGTTTGCCGATGGCCAAGCAGTGGGTGTGTCTTTTGGTGTGCAGCGCCAAGATATTAGCCAACCAGAAGCAGAGTACAGAAGCTCAAGCCCATCGGGCTCTTCACTTTGGGCATGTTTAAATGACCCAACTAATACGAATGAAGGCTTTTACAGAAGCAGCGCAGGTGATTGTGAAGACCAAGTAAATGGCAGTAACAATCAAGGTTATCAAACAAACATCGACCCAGAAACAGGCAAAGCCGAAAGCGATGGTACTCCTTACGCATGGACAGGCAGTAGCCGCAGCTATCGTCAAAATGAAACCTCAGATGAGCGTGATGCAGTATTTATTGCAATGCAATACCAGCCGTCGTCTGAGTGGGATGTTAACTTTGATGCACAAACCTCTGACAGAACACAAAGAGAAGCACGCCACGATTTAATTTTTTTACAAAAACGCGCAACACCTGGTTTAACAGGCCCAACGCTTGTTACTAACGATGTAGGCGGAATTTTACATTGGGAAGGTGAAGAACGTATTGAATCGGCGGGCGAGCAATTCTCACGTGAAGAAAACTACCAAGGTTATGGTATTAATATTGAGCACACGGTAACCGACCGCCTTACTGTAAATCTTGATTTAGCGTATTCAAAAACTGAGCGTGAAGAGCTACAAATTTCTAACCGTGGTAGAACCGCAGACCGTAATTTGTTTAGCTGGGATATGGGCGATGAAATTCCTCACTTCACGTTAACGGACTTTGATGTAACTGATATTTCTAACTTTACAGATAGCTTACGTACACGTTTAGACCGTGAAAATGTTCGCGAAAACGTAGTTAAATCGGCGCGTATTGATTTTGACTACGCGTTAGAGGGCGATATATTTACCAGTATTGAAGGGGGTATTAGAGCCTCTGAACTAAGCTTTATACAGTTTGGTGGTAGCCAAGGTAATGGGTCTCGTACTGAGTACACGATAGGCGATGACTCAGCATTAGAGATACTTCAGGGCTGTCAAATTGACTTCCCAGAATCTGATTTTTTATCTAGCGTATCGGATGGCAACTTAGTAACAAATGTAGATAGTAGCGGTAATGTAATAAGCTCTGGGACAGGTTCTTCGTGGGCGACCTACGATAACGTGTGTTTCTCTCAAGCTGTAGCGGCTACAGACACTGATTATACAGGTGAATTTGGTTACCCTGATGTTGAGTACGAAAATGCCGGTACCATAGATGTTACTGAAAAAAGCACCTCAGTGTACTTAATGGCAAACTACGACACCGAAGTATTTGGTAAGTTTATTCGTGGTAACTTCGGCCTGCGTATTGTTGATACTGATGTAACCTCGGTAGGCTTTAGAACAAATTACACTGTAGATGTAGATGAAACTACAGGCGCTGTAACCCTTGATGCAGGGGATTCACTAGAAAGAACCGAAAGCGGCGGTGGTTATACTAAATATTTACCAAGCTTTAACTTAGTAGTTGATTACAGTGAAGACATTTTACTGCGTGCGGGTATTTACCGTGGTATGTCACGTGCTGACCCATCTGATTTAGGCTATGATCGCGACTTTGTAACAGACGATCAATCTGTTGCGCTATCGCTTTCTGACTTATTAACCGTAGATGGTTCAGGTAACCCTGATACTCAACCATTAATTTCATGGAACTACGACTTAGCCTTTGAATGGTACCCTAATGAAGATTCTATTTTAGCACTAAGCCTATACTACAAACAGTTCCAAGGTGGCTTCCAGCAACAAACTGTGATTGAAGACTATGTGGTTGGCGGTGAAACAGTATCACTACCAGTGACAAATTCGGTAACAACCGATAATGATAGCGATATACTGGGTTTAGAAGCATCGTTCTCGTACCGTTGGGATAATGGTATTGGTGTCAAATTTGGCTATAACTTTGCAGATACTGACTTTGAGTTTGAAGATAGCCTATATGGCGATACATACGTTACCGACCTAGATGGCAATACTACTCAATTAACTGCCGGTATTATTGAACCTGGTTCGGTGCCGGGCTTCTCAGAGCATGTATTTAGCAGCCAACTGTATTACCAAATTGGTGACTTTGATACGGCCATTATTTATAAATACCGTAGTGAATACTTCCAACCATATACCAGTAATGGTACCCGCTTACGTTATGTTGATGCCGTAGGTGTATGGGAAATGCGTGCATCGTATAAAATTAACGAGCACTTTAGAGTTAAAGCTGAAGCCATTAACTTGTTTAGCGCACCTAAGTCACAAGACTTCTTTGTGGAAGATAACCTAGGTGAAGTAAACGATTACGGCCCACGTTTATTCTTAGGAATGAGCTTTAAGCTATAACACAATAACCAGTGATCCCCACTTTAAAACCCAATTAGCGTATGCCGCTAATTGGGTTTTTTTGTATATGCGTGTGGGCTATTAACCCTAAGCTTTTTGAATCGCGGCGCACTTTCTTAACTAAATCTTGGTTAAACCTTTTTACCTAAAGCGCAGCATTACTAAACTCAGTGTTAGTAACGCTGCGTTATTGGCAAGCGAATTAGTTAGTCAAAAGTCTACTATCTTTATCTTGGTTGACCAATTAATTCGGTAAAAGCGGCTAAATATAAAAATAGCGCTGTATATATAAAAAAAATATATCAGTCAGGTTGAGGAGGTTTCAATCTGTTTTTGTGTGTTATTTAACCTTAATTTAGATTTAAAAGCACATTAAATACAAGTGGTTATATTATGGTCAGTAATAAAAGTATTTTTGTCATGCCGAATTGGCTTTTATTGGTAATGACAGATTTTGCTTTTTTTACAAAAAATGGTTTACCAATAGGTTGACCTTTGGTGCTTTTGCTGTAAATATTAAGTTAACCATTTAGATAAATGGTAAGGCGTTTAATAAAAAATATATAGCGAGTTACACATAGCACTGACACACACAGGAAAAACTATGAATCACAAGTTATCAAAAATTACGCTAGCAGTTATATCTGCCACAGCATTAAACCTTTCTATGTCCACACACGCACAGGAAGCCAAGCCAATTGAAGAAGATGATGTAGAGATCATCGAAGTATCTGGCATTCGTCAATCACTTACTAATGCACTTGCTGAAAAACGCTCTGCAGATAGCCTAGTTGAAATTATTCAGTCAGAAGATATTGGTAAATTACCCGATCAAAACCTCGCTGAAGTATTAGAAAACGTAACGGGTATTCAAATTACACGTCAAGCGGGTGTAGGCACAGGTGTACAAATTCGTGGTACCGATGCTAACCGTACCGAAATTAACGGTGTATCAACGGTGGGCTCAGGCTCTGGTCGAAGTGGTATTAGCTTTGAAGATGTATCAGCGTCAATTATTTCAAGCTTAGAGGTAATAAAGTCGCCTGAAGCGAAAACAATAGAGGGCTCTGTAGGCGGTACTATTAACCTTAAAACGATTCGCCCACTGCATTTAGGTGAGCAGCTAGCCACTATTAGAGTGCAAGGTGAGCACAGTAGCTTAAGCACTGATAGCGGTTTGCAACCACGTTTTTCGGGAACTTTTGCTGATAACTGGGAAGGTGATTACGGTAAATTTGGTGTGTTAGTGAGCGGCAGCTACGCAGAGCAAGATGTAACGGCGTTTCGCCCGCGTGCAGATAGAGATAACATTATCACTGCAGATAGCGGTGTAGCCAGCGCTCAGTCTTTTGACTTTTTACCGATTCAATTTTTTGTACAAGATTACGATAACTACGAATACGAAACTAAAAACTTTGTAGGTACCATTGAATGGGCGCCAAACGACAACACAAAGTTTTATTTTGATGCTGTGGTTAACGATCAAGAACGTCGCCAAGAAAGCTCTCGTGTACAGGCTTCTGGTGTAAGTGCGCTTAATGATATTTCGGTTCCTGATGAATTTGAAACCGTAAACTTAGGCTCACTTGGCGGTACCAACCTTGGGTCTATTCAAGCGGCCTTACGCGGTGTCATTCCGGTTAATTTAGAAAACGATGATGACGATCCTAACCTTCGTTTTTCAAGTGATACAAACTCGCGTGTTACCGATAGTAATATTTTTAGACTCGGTGGCGAATGGCAAGGCGATAAGTGGTTTGTTAGTGCTGAAATTGCATCATCATCTTCAGATACAACTACGCCTAGCTTTAATACAACGCTTAACTTTATTAACCCTAATGTGCCATTAGATGCTGGTGGCGGTAATGATAATAGTGTGCCGTTTGAGTATGACTTATCAGGTGGCGCATTGGCATTTGGTATTGCAGAGGGGGCAGAGTACGCACCAACGGTTGAACAACTACTAGACCCTGCAAATGTAGTGCTACGTGATGTAAATATTGGTCAAGATACCGTTGAAAACTCTGAAGATGCGTTCCGTATTGATTCAACCTATTACACAGACTCAATTGTAACCTCTATTGATTTTGGTTACCGCTACAGTAAATCACAAAGCAAACAAAACGAAATTACCTCAAGCATTGGTTTAAGAACCATGGCTGATAGCCCGTCGGGTGATTTATTTGCCGACTTATTAGTGGCAGGCCCAGATAACTTTAACGAAGCTGATGGCCGCTCGTTATACATAGGCGACTTTTTACTTATTGATCCAGAGCTTGTGGCCTCAGACCCTGATGCGGTACTTGCCACATTACAAGCAGCGATGACTGCGCACGGTTCAAGCAAAACATTAAATGCACCTACTTCAAGTTCTGCAGGTTTTTTTGATATAGAAGAAACCACCCATGCGCTATATGCACAAGCTAACTTTGAGTACGAAATGGTGCGCGGTAACATTGGTGTACGTTACATTCAAACAGACGTAGAGTCTACGGGCAACTCAGTTACTCAAGATGGTAGTGGTAATGAACTGGTAACGCGTATTACCAATGAATCTGACTATGACTTTATTTTACCTCGTTTAAACCTTGTCGCTGATGTATCAGAAGACGTACTTGTGCGCTTTGGTGTTGGTAAAGATATTCGTCGCCCTGATTATAACGACCTATCAACGTCTATTACTTACAGCACAAGTCCAAATGACGAAGTTGAATTTGGTAACCCAGCACTGAAACCTGAAGAAGTACTGTCTTACGATTTATCGGCAGAGTGGTATTTTGCAGAGGCAAGTGTATTTAGCGTAGGTATTTTTCATAAAACACGTAAAGACTTACACGTAAATCAGTTAACCTCGCCAGTTGAAGACCCTGTAACAGGGTATCGCGACTTAACAGACCCATGTGAAGGTGGCGGTATATTTAACCCCATTGCAGATATAAATGTATTTGGCCCTGAGAATGGCCGTGGCGTATGTGTTGGCACAGAAACAAAAGTAAACGATAGTGGTGAAACTACCCAAAAAGGGATTGAGTTTGCCTTTCAATATGACCTATCAGGCTTTGAAAAAGACCTAGGGTGGGCATCTGGCTTTGGTGTATTAGCTAACTATACAATTCAAGAGTTCTCAGGTGGTGAAACCGAAAATTCAGCAACCTCAAGAGCAAGTAATGTATTTGCAGCAACCACCGGTACGCCAGGTATTGAAGTAAGTGAAATTCAAGGCTTACTTAACCTTTCTGAAAACGCGTATAACTTTACGCTGTACTACGAAAAATTTGGCCTATCAGCACGTATGCGTTACACGTGGCGTGAAGGGTATCGTTCAAATGACTTTGGTAGTACGTCTAGCTTCCCTTGGGGTTTCCCAGTGGTACAAGAAGACCGTGGCCAGCTTAATGCAAGTATTAGTTACGATGTGAACGAGCAACTTAATATTGGCTTAGAGGCAGTAAATATTACTGAATCTGAAATTAGCCAATCATGTGTAAACGAAAGCGCACTATTGTGTTTCCAAGGTTTAACTGACCGTCGTATTACACTGGGTGCAAGTTACCGTTTTTAAAAAGTATGTTGAGAGTGTGTAGCCTTTGAACGGGCACTAAAAAGCAAGCCACATGGCTTGCTTTTTTTTTACCTAAAATTAGCCGCAGTTAGGTGGTTAATAATGGGCCGTGGTTCTTTGTGTTGGGGGGAAAAATGCACCTGTTTGCAAAAAATAAAGTGTGTGTTGTATTACTTGTTGGTTGTAGCGCATTCCCGTGTGGCTTACATCAAGGGTAATAAAATCACGCATATTAGTAGGGCGTGTTGGTATTTGATGGTTGAATTTGCAGCAGTGTGTTTGG
>BJUT01000057.1 GCA_007988745.1 Pseudoalteromonas atlantica | reverse complement strand
TTTTCGTTTTAACTGATAGCTGACAGCTAAAAACTGACCGCTTCGCTATTTAACCACTTCACTATGACTCCGGCTCATACCCCAAATTAGGCGATAGCCAACGTTCAGCCTCTTCGAGCGTCATATTAGTTCGCTTGGCGTAATCTTCTACCTGATCCTTTTGAATAGATGCTACGGCATAATATTTTGCCTCTGGGTGTGAGAAATACCAGCCCGAAACCGCAGCCCCTGGCCACATGGCGTATGAGCTGGTGAGCTGCATGCCAATGCGTTTTTCGGTATCGAGTAACTGCCAAATTTTCTTTTTCTCAGTGTGCTCTGGGCACGCTGGGTAACCAGGCGCTGGGCGAATACCTTGGTAGTTTTCGCGAATTAGCTCATCGTTACTTAAGTTTTCATCGGCTGCGTAACCCCAATACTCTTTGCGCACTTGTTCGTGCAAGTATTCTGCAAAGGCTTCTGCAAGCCTGTCGGCAACGGCTTTTACCATTATTTTATTGTAGTCGTCTTGCTTGGCATCGAACGCGTCGGCTAGGTCGTCTTCTTCTAAACCGCCCGTTACTGCAAACGCGCCAAAGTAATCAGGTGTGCCTTTTGGCGCAATGCAGTCGGCTAAACAATAGTTAGCAAAGTCGGTTTTTTCGGTTTGCTGGCGTAAATGGCATGAGGTAGTTAACAGCTCTTTGCGGGTTTCGTCGGTGTAAATTTCTATGTCATCACCCTCGCGGTTTGCAGGGAATAAACCAATTACACCTAAAGGTTGCAAAGCACCTGACTTTTCAAGGTCGTCGAGCATGTCGTTAGCGTCTTTAAATAAGCTACGTGCTTGCTCACCGACGACTTCATCGTCCATTATGCGTGGGTATTTACCAGCGATTGACCACGTCATAAAGTACGGGGTCCAATCTATGTATTTACGTAACGTGGCGATTGATACATTTTTAAATTCGGTCACGCCCAGCTTTTTAGGCACCGGTGGCGTGTAGTTTTCCCAATCAAGCTTGGCGGCGTTATCGCGGGCGCGCTGTATGGTAACGGGTTTTGAACGTGGCTTTTTGCGCGCTTGTTGCTCGCGTACTTTTTCGTACTCGGCTTTAGTTTTTTCTAAAAAGGCCGGTTTTAGCTCTTTAGATAATAAGCTTGATACCACGCCCACTGCACGGCTGGCGTTATTTACGTACACTACGCCTTTATCGTACTGCGGCTCAATTTTAACGGCAGTATGCGCTTTAGAGGTCGTTGCGCCGCCAATCATAAGTGGTAATTCAAAGCCTCGGCGGGTCATTTCTTTGGCTACGTGTACCATTTCATCAAGCGATGGGGTAATTAAACCCGAAAGGCCGATTATGTCGGCTTTTTCGTCAATCGCGGTTTGCAGTATTTTTTCGGCAGGTACCATTACACCTAAGTCGATTACTTCGTAGTTATTACATTGTAGTACTACGCCTACAATGTTTTTACCTATGTCGTGCACGTCGCCTTTTACGGTGGCCATAACTACTTTACCGTTAGTGGCACCTTCTTCTTTTTCAGCTTCTATGAATGGGTCTAGGTAGGCCACTGCTCGTTTCATTACGCGGGCCGATTTAACAACTTGTGGTAAAAACATTTTACCTGCACCAAATAAATCCCCTACCACGTTCATGCCATCCATTAATGGCCCTTCAATTACGTGAATAGGTTTATCGGCAGCTGCGCGGCACTCTTCGGTATCTTCATCTATAAAGGTGGTAATGCCTTTGACAAGGGCGTGCTCTAGGCGTTTTTCAACAGGCCAGGTGCGCCACTCTAAATCTTCTACGCGTTCGGCTTGTGCCATGCCTGAAAACTTAGGGGCTATTTCTACTAAGCGCTCACCTGCACCGGGGTCGGTGTTAAGGATTACATCTTCTACGGCTTTGCGAAGTTCCTCGGGGATGTCGTCGTAAACAGCAAGCTGGCCTGCGTTTACAATACCCATATCCATACCCGCTTTTATCGCGTGGTATAAAAACACCGAGTGAATGGCTTCACGTACGGGGTTATTGCCCCTAAACGAAAACGAGACATTAGACACCCCACCCGACACTTTACAGTGTGGTAAGTTTTGTTTAATGCGGCGTGTACCTTCAATAAATTCTACTGCGTAATTGTCGTGCTCTTCTATACCGGTGGCTACGGCAAATATATTGGGGTCGAATATTATATCTTCCGGCGGAAAACCTATCTCTTCGACTAATATTTTGTAGCTGCGTTCACATATTTCGTATTTGCGGTCTGCGGTGTCGGCTTGGCCGTCGGTATCAAACGCCATTACAACAGCGGCTGCGCCAAAACGTTTAATAATTTTAGCTTGGCGTTTAAACGGCTCCTCCCCTTCTTTAAGCGATATTGAGTTAACAATAGCCTTGCCTTGAATACATTTAAGGCCTGCTTCTATTACTTCCCATTTAGAGGAGTCGACCATAATGGGCACTTTAGAAATATCGGGCTCTGAGGCAATTAAGTTTAAAAACTTAACCATGGCCGCTTTTGAGTCCAACATGGCTTCGTCCATGTTTATATCAATAACTTGGGCGCCGTTTTCTACTTGCTCGCGAGCCACATTCAGGGCGGTCTCGTAATCTTCTTCCATGATTAAGCGTTTAAACATGGCAGAGCCGGTTACGTTGGTACGCTCGCCAACATTGGTAAATACTGCAATTTGCTGGGTCATGTTGGCTCCTAGTTTAAGTTACAGGCTTCAAGGCCTGATAAACGCATACGAACATCAAGCTCAGGTAATGCACGAGGTTTTACCCCTTCAAGGCCTTTGGCAAACGCACGAATATGCGCAGGCGTTGTGCCGCAGCAACCACCAACAATATTTATAAAGCCCGATTTTCCCCAGTCTATAATCTCTTTCGCCATGTCCTCTGCTTCTAGGTCGTACTCACCAAATTCGTTAGGTAAACCGGCATTTGGGTGTACTGAGGTAAATGCTTCGCATACGCGCGAAAGCTCTTCTACGTATTGGCGAAGTAAATCAGGCCCTAGGGCGCAGTTAAGGCCAATCGAAATAGGTTTTATATGGCGAATAGAGTTATAAAATGCTTCGGTTGTTTGCCCCGAAAGCGTACGCCCAGAGGCATCGGTAATTGTGCCTGAGATCATTACAGGTAATGCACGCCCTGCTTGCTCAAACGCTTCTTCTACTGCGAATGAGGCAGCTTTTGCATTTAGGGTGTCGAAAATGGTTTCGATAAGTATTAAATCGGCGCCGCCTTCCATTAATGCAAGAGTAGACTCAACATATGCAGTAACCAGCTTATCAAAGGTAATATTGCGATAACCTGGGTCGTTTACATCTGGCGAAATTGAGCAGGTTTTAGAGGTTGGCCCTAAAACACCCGCTACATAGCGCGGTTTTTCTGGGTTTTTGGCGGTGAACTCGTCACATATTGCGCGTGCGAGTTTTGCCGACTCTAGGTTTACTTCACGGCTTATGCTTGCCATGTCGTAATCCTCCATCGAAATGGTGGTTGAGTTAAAGGTATTGGTTTCAATAATGTCTGCACCGGCGGCTAAAAAGCTGCGGTGTATATTGGTTATTAACTCAGGTTTTGTAAGGCTTAATAAATCGTTATTGCCTTTAATTAGTACGTGCCAGTCTTTAAAGCGCTCGCCTCGGTAGTCTTCTTCTTCAAGCTTGTGAGTTTGGATCATGGTGCCCATGGCGCCATCTAAAATTAAAATACGCTCTTTTAATGCAGCGCTTAATTCGCTGTGTTTATTATTGTTTTGCACGTTATTCGGCATAGTTGTTAGTCCTCACATCTTGGCTAACTAAATTAATATCATAAGGGGTCGTTTGGTACACGTAGTAATTTAACCAGTTCGAAAACAGCAAAAAGGCATGGCTTTGCCACGTTTTTGACGGCTTTTTGCTTGCATCGTTATCTGGAAAATAGTTTTCGGGTTTTGGCGCATCAGGACTTTTTTGTAAATCGCGCTCGTACTCTGCTTTTAATGTGTCGGCATCATATTCTGGGTGGCCGGTTATAAACACTTGGCTGCCCGACTTATTTTTCATTAAGTAAGCGCCTACTTTTTCAGAGCCTGCCAATACCACTATATCGTCGCAGGCATTTATTTTATTTATATCTATGTGGCCATAACGTGAGTGCGGCACTAAAAAGGTGTCGTCGAAGCCACGAGTAAGTGCTCCGTGATCAAAATAACACTGGTGGGTAAACACGCCACATAGTTTATCTTCTTTTAAATCACGCTTTAAGTTGTAACGATGATACAGCGCTGCATGCGCCGCCCAGCACGAAAACAGCGTAGAGGTAACGTGCTGCTCTGCCCAATCAATAATCACTTTTAGCTCATCCCAGTACGCAACATCGTCGTATTCAAGGTGTGCTAGTGGCGCGCCGGTAACAATTAACGCATCGTAGTTATTCTCTTTCACTTCTGAAAAATAACGGTAAAAGGTATCTAGGTGCTCTTCTGAATTGCTACTGCTGCGGTGCGTATCTAGGCGCAATAACTCTACATTTACTTGCAAAGGAGAATTGGCAAGCAAACGAATAAACTGCACTTCGGTTTCTACTTTATTAGGCATTAAATTTAAAATAGCCAAACGCATAGGACGAATTTCTTGCGTTTTTGCGCGACTTTTTGGCATTACAAACACGTTTTCTTCACGTAAACGGGCAATAGCCGGTAGCTCGTCTTTCACTGTAATTGGCATATTTTTTTACTCCTACTCATAAAAACCGAGAATTTATACGCTCTCATTATGAACAGTATGCTAAAAATATCAACCTCTAGATGTATAGATGTCTAAATGAAATTTATTCATGATTTTATCAGATTTACAAAAAGTTATAGTTCAGGAGGAATGCATTTATATTGAAATATTTTGTTTAACTGTATTGAGGTCGCGCTACTAAAACCAGTAGCGTTATTTCAATTAAAAACGATAATTTACAGATAAATTAAGAGCGTAAATATCACCTTCGTCTGTATCAAAATATTGGTATTCAGCGCTTACTTGCCAGCGTTGAGTTAACCTATAGTCAATCCCAGTACCGTACGTTACACCGCCTTCGTCATAATTTTGCTCAGTGATTAACGTAGAATTTGTATCTGAGCCAGTTATTGATTCTGCAAGGTTTCTTATTTCACCTTCATTGTAACTTAATTTATTTCTACCATAGCCACCAAATAAAAACACATCTGCCCGAATTGAAATGGGATAATTAGCTTTCACAAATATACTTGTTTGCAAATCAAGGCTTGAGTCAATTTCGCTCTTAATAGATTCTGAGGTTAACGAACCATCTAGCGGGTTTCGCGCGTAAACAAGCCCATTTAGAGGCGTTGATTCGTCATTTAAACCAAAACCTACACGACCTTCTATCGCAAAGTATCGCGAAAACTGATAGCCAAACTGGCCGTATAGTGTTGTAAATCGTATGCTATCACTCTCGTATACATCAATTTGCGTAGACCCTATCCCTACTCCTTGGTAATAACCATTTACATGGAGTGTGTCTGCTTGGCTCGAAAATGAGTATAAACCTAAAAGTAATGCCCCTAACTTTGTAACTGTTTTCATGTTCATTCCTTTAAACCTTTGTAATATTTAATTATGCGATGTTTTACAACGACTAAGAGTGGTCTGCCTGTATAATTTGCTTATACTTTACAGCTTGTAAATATACTGTACCACTTTTGTTAAAAAAGAAATGTGTTTGAACAATATAAAACAATAGATTACAGAATTTTACACAATAGAAATCCTGTCATAGTGGTGTTTTAAATGGGCAAGAAAATAAAGTACCGTTTAGATTAGCGTATTGTTCTATACGCCATTCGTTGACTGTTTCACCCGTGAGCCACTACAATACAACATTGAAATTTTTATTATTATTTGAAGGCTTTCCTCCATGGTTTTACCTGATAAGTTTATATTCTCGATGAGTCGAGTATCTAAAGTTGTGCCACCTAAGCGCACAATTTTAAAAGATATTTCGTTGCACTTTTTCCCTGGCGCTAAAATTGGTGTGCTAGGTTTAAATGGTGCTGGTAAATCTACATTACTTCGCATTATGGCCGGTGTTGACCAAGACTTTGAAGGTGAAGCTCGCCCTCAACCTGGTACTAAAATTGGTTACTTACCGCAAGAGCCAGTGCTGGACGAAAGCAAAACAGTACGCGAAATAGTTGAAGAAGCTGTTGGCGAAGTAAAGCATGCCCTTAACCGCCTTGACGAAGTGTACAACGAGTACGCAATGGAAGACGCTGACTTTGACGCCCTAGCAAAAGAGCAAGGCGAGCTTGAAGCAATCATTCAAGCGCACGATGGCCACAACATCGATAACGTTTTAGAACGCGCTGCTGATGCACTTCGTTTACCTGAGTGGGATGCTAAAATTGAGCACCTTTCAGGTGGTGAGCGCCGCCGTGTTGCTATTTGTCGTTTATTACTCGAAAAGCCAGATATGCTTATTCTCGATGAGCCTACTAACCACTTAGATGCTGAGTCGGTTGCTTGGCTTGAGCGCTTCTTACATGATTACGAAGGCACTGTTGTGGCGGTAACGCATGACCGTTACTTCCTTGATAATGTAGCTGGCTGGATACTAGAGCTTGACCGTGGTGAAGGTATTCCGTGGGAAGGTAACTACTCTTCTTGGCTTGAGCAAAAAGATGCGCGCTTACAACAAGAGCAAAAATCTGAAAAAGCACGTCAAAAATCAATTGCTCAAGAGCTTGAGTGGGTACGTTCAAACCCTAAAGGTCGTCAAGCTAAGTCTAAAGCGCGTATGGCGCAGTTTAGCGAGCTTCAGCAGTCTGATTACCAAAAGCGTAACGAAACTAACGAGCTATTTATTCCACCTGGTCCGCGTTTAGGTGACCAAGTGCTTGAAGTTAATAACTTACGTAAGAGTTTTGGCGATCGCGTATTAATCGACGATTTAAGCTTTAGTATGCCAAAAGGCGCGATTGTGGGCATTATCGGTGCCAATGGCGCGGGTAAATCAACCCTATTTAAAATGCTAAGCGGCGAAGAGCAACCTGATAGCGGCAGCATTAGCGTAGGTGAAACTGTAGAGCTTGCAACAGTTGATCAGTTCCGTAGCAACATGGACGAAAGCAAAACTGTATTCCAAGAAATATCTGACGGGCAAGACGTACTAAAAATTGGTAACTTTGAGTTCCCAAGCCGTGCATACGTTAGCCGCTTTAACTTTAAAGGTAACGATCAGCAAAAGTTTGTAAAAGACTTATCAGGTGGTGAGCGCAACCGTTTACACCTTGCTAAGCTTTTAAAAGCGGGTGGTAACGTAGTACTACTGGATGAGCCAACCAATGACCTTGATGTTGAAACACTTCGCGCCCTTGAGAACGCTATTTTAGAGTTCCCAGGCTGTGTAATGTGTATATCGCATGACCGTTGGTTCCTTGACCGTATTGCAACACACATTTTAGATTACCGCGACGAAGGCCAAATTAACTTCTTCGATGGTAACTACACTGAATACGAGGAGTGGCTTAAAAAGACCTTAGGCGCAGAAGCTGCACAACCTAAGCGTATTAAGTATAAAAAAATTGGTTAATTGTTAACTGATATAACAAACCCTGCATTTATGCGGGGTTTTTTTATGCCATTTTTTATCGCTATGGGCTATTTCCCGCTATGCTTGATTTAAATATTACAATAAAGGCAACTCGTTTTATGGAAAATCGACGTCAGTTCTCGCGTATTCTTTTTTCAACCGCGGCTCAATTAGAATTTGCAGGAGAGAGCTACCCATGCAAATTACTCGATGTATCTTTACATGGCGCACTCATTACTAAATGCGCGGCGTTTAGTGGCACAAAAAATAGCGAAGCCACCTTGCGCTTTACCTTGCCACAAAGCGATATAGAAATAAAAATGGAGGTGTTTATTTGCCACATAGAAGATAAACACATCGGCCTTAATTGCCACCATATAGATATAAACAGCATTACCTATTTAAAACGGTTAGTTGAACTTAATTTAGCCGATGAACAATTACTTCATCGCGAGCTTGCCTCATTGATTGAATAGCGGCAATAGACTCCCTTAGTTAAGTTTATTACCATAGCGCAAACTTTATTATTGATACGGTTATGCGCCTAAACCCTCACTTACCTTTGGTCTATCACAGTAATTATTCGTTTAGCTTTGACCCTAAGCACCGATTTGTAATGAGTAAATTTGCTCATTTATATGAGCAGGTTAAAGGTTTAGGCATTGCAGGTAATAATTTAGTAGAGCCTATTTTGGGCTCCCCTGAACCACTTGAACTGGTACACTGCGAAAACTACATTCACGATTTATGGCATAACCGTCTAGACGAAAAAGCCATGCGCCGCATTGGCTTACCTTGGTCGCAACCGCTAATGGACCGCACATTCACCGCCCCACAAGGCACGTTACAAACTGCACGCTTAGCATTAAAGCATGGCTTAGCCTGTCATTTAGCAGGCGGTACGCACCATGCACACACTGATTTTGGCTCAGGTTTTTGTATGGTGAACGACTTAGCCTTTACCGCGCAAACATTAATACAAAGCGGTGAAGTGACCAACGTGCTCATTTTTGATTTAGACGTACACCAAGGCGATGGCACAGCTGCAATGCTTGCGCATCAGCCGTATGCGTATACCTGCTCTATACACTGCGAAAAAAACTTCCCGTTTAGAAAATCCCCCAGCGATTTAGACATAGGCCTTGCTAACAATATGCAAGACGCAGAATACTTAGGCGTTGTGGATGATACGCTGCAGTTTTTACTAAAAGAGCTCAACCCCGATTTAGTCTTATACGATGCCGGTGTAGATATTTGGCAAGACGATGGCTTAGGCAAACTAGATATAAGCTGGGACGGCATTAAACAGCGTGACCATTTAGTGTTTAAGCGCTGCCTTGAACATAACACCGCTATTGCTAGTGTTATTGGTGGCGGCTACGACAGAGACCATACGCGTTTAGCGCAGCGCCATGCAATAGTGATTGAGCAGGCTGCTGGTTTTTAACAGAAGTATTAACCTGTACGCTTTATACTTTTAACTGGCTTGGGGTTAACCCTGTCCAACGTTTAAATGCCCGCCTAAAGTTAGGAATATCGTAAAATGCCAAACGCTCAGCAACTTGCTCATTGCACTTAGCGCGCAAGGTAAGTAAATAAATGGCTTTATGTTTATTTTGCTCATCTACTAAGCTCGAAAAGCGCATACTATGGCATTTTAGTTTTCGTTTAAACGTGGCTGGGCTCATGGCAAAATACTGGGCGGTTTGCTCTAAACTTGCCTCGTTGTAAGTGTGTAAATAGCGCCAAACAGCCTCTATAAAGGTGTATTTTTCGTGAGATTTTACAGCCAATTGAGCGCGTGCTTGCATAAAGCGTAATTCGCTGGCGTACGGGTTAGCTTGGCGAAGTAATGTTTTGCTAATAACCCAACGAGTCGTTGGCTGCTCAAAACGCAGCTTTAAACCTAAATGTTGCTCGTACTGATGAATATGACGCGGTCGCTTAAAGCTAAAGTCGAACTCACATTGCGGATAGTGCGGGCTTAAACGCTTTAATAAACTATAAAACGCAGCACTGTAAATTTCTAAAATGTAGTTATGTAGGTCGTCATCAAGCCCTGTAGCAGCATTTAAAAAAATATAAAATTGCTGATTACTTACATAGTGCTGACTAAAAAACAAAGGGCAAAGCTGTAAACGCGCTCGCTGTATTTGTAACAGTGCCGCCCCTAGTTTAGCGCTGAACAATACACTTTGTGCTGCGCTACTTGAATCGTTAACTAGTTGGCTACCTAGTAAAAAACCGCTGTCGGGGGTGTTCATTAGGCGTTTAAATTGACTTAGTAATTTAACTTGCTGCTCTAAACTAAAGCAATGCTCAACGCTGAGTAAATCTTGCTCAAAAATCCCGGTGCCGCGTAACAACTTATGTAGGGCAACCCCCCTACTTTGCGCAAGCTCTACAACGGCAGTTATAAGCCCCTGTGCAGTTAAATACTTGTCACTTAAGCTAACATAACTGTTCACTGCTGCTGGCTCTTTGTTGTTTTTGTAGTTGTAGGCCGCTGTGCAATTGTTGCATTAGCATGTGAGCTGTATCACTTTTTTGCGCTTGTATGATGTGGGTAGTTACACACTGAAACTTAGCAAGCCCAGAGCCTTCTACTTTAAAAGCACAATGTTTTAATGCGGCTGTTATTTGCCTAAGAAGCTCTTGGCCTTGCTGCTTTGATGTGGCTGGCATTAGCACCATAAAACAGTCTCCCGCATAACGACATACCACATCGCTTAACCGACAGTTCATTAGTATAAGCTCGCTTATTTCGCGTAGCAGTCGATCACCTTCGCTAAAACCAAACTCATTATTAAAACTCGCGAAGTCGCGTATATCAATAGCGGCTAATAAAACTGGCTGCGGCGCCTTAAGCTGCGTGTTTAAAACGCTTTGTAAGTATTCGGCTGTATAAACGCCGGTAACGGGGCATACTTTGTCGTGCTCACGTAAATGTGCTTCACGGCGCCTTAGCTGTTTATTTAAAACATATTGTTCTTGGTGCCAATGGTATAAACCTAAACTGGTTAGCAGCATCCCAACGGGAGCTGGCAGTGACTCTATCCAGCTTAGCCACTGCTGCGCAGGTTGCATTAACCATTCATCGAGCAAATCGAGCGTGGCCGAGAACATAAATAAACCAAGTCCAAGCACCAAATAACGAGTAACTTTGCCCGGCGGGCGCGAAATAAGTAAGGCAACAATCCAAGTTAGGGTCATAATCACTATGCCGCCCTCACCAATAATATCGAGCCATTGTATGTTTTGCAGCTCTTTGAGCTCCCCTAAATAGGCACATAAAAATATGGCTAATAACGCCATAGCTATAATACTGTTTGTTAAAAGCCGATGGCTAATAAAGGGATTAAATCGCATAGTTTGTCTTATTTAAATTGCGTATGTATTTATGCTACCCGAAGTGCATTTTTTGTAGCAGGGTCATATTAGCTCAATGATGTGACAGCTAAATGATATGCACTTACTTATAACCTGCACATAGCCCATTAACGCTATATTGCTTGGGAGTGCGATTAGCTCACACGCCAAGGTAAAGCTTTTAAAACCTTAATAACCTGCTGATCTAAATAGGGTGTTGTCACATTTGCGTCATTTAATTTAATTAGTTTGCTTTCAAACCAAGCAGCAACAGGAGCAAATTACATGGCACACTTTAAACTTAAAGCACTGGTAACAGCGCTATCTCTTTGCAATTTAGCAGTACATGCAGCACAAGAAGAACACAGAACTGATGTAAAAATATCTGAAGAGTTAGTAGTCTATGGCGAAATAGGTTATCGCAACCGCTCACAAGAACTAGCCCCAACGCTTGAATACTCTCAAGAATACTTTCAGCGTTTTGAACCACTAACAGCAGGTGATGCACTAAAGCGTGTACCGAGTGTGACGTTTTTATCAGATGTGCTTGAGTCTGACGGCGCACGTATGCGCGGTTTGAGCCCTGCTTACACAAAAGTACTGATCAATGGCGAAGAAGTTCCAGGCGCTGGCGCTGATCGCTCATTTTTTGTTGACCGTATTCCAGCAGAATTAATCGAGCGTGTAGAAATAATTCGTTCATCAAGTGCCAACCGCTCTGCCGATGCAATTGCGGGCACCCTTAACATTGTGCTTCGCGATGGCTACAGCTTAGACGGCGGTTACATTCGTGCAGGAGGATTACGCTATGATGATGGTGAACTAAAAGAAAGCTTTGCGGGCGTTTACGGTACTGAGTTTGCAGGTGGACGTTTACTACTAGGGGCTAATTTTCAAGGTCGTTATAACCCAAAACAAAAATCAAGCATACGTTATGGTGATAGCCCTGAAAATAACCCTAATTATGCAACTGATGATTTTGATAACCGTGAAGATCAATCAGATACTCGTGATGGCGATGACACATCATTAAATGCCAGCTTTGAAAAGGTATTTGATAACGGTGGTAAGTTTGATATTAGCGCCATGTGGGTTGATACAGACCGTACCGAAGATGAGCGCTCTTTTGAATATGACGACGCGACGGCCACGTCTAACTCAGTGGTTGAAGGCGGTAACTTACTTTCAGACAACGCAAATGTTTCCTACATTGACCAAACCAACTACAACATAAACTCAGGTTATGAATTACCGTTATTAGGCGGTACCAGCAAGTTTAAAGTAGGCTATGCCAGCTTTGAAGAGTCAGTTTACGAGCAAGAAGTTGAGCTTGATACATCTGAGCTCCCAATGGTTTTTGAGGAAGCAGAAGAAACTGTTGAGATTGACGATAAAGAATGGTCATTACAATGGCAACATAGCTTACTGCTCGGTGACTCAAAAGAAGTTCAATTTGGTGCTTTTGTTCAAGGAAAAGAGCGCGACACAGCAATTTTTGAAGCGGAAGATGAAAGTGAGCAAACACTTACTGGCTGGGATCAATATAACCAGACGCCAATGTCGTTAGCGCAATTTAACAATGAATTTGAAGCAGTAGACGGAGGCGTTAATACGCTTGAAGAAGACCGTTTTGACTTATTTGCTTTAATCAAACACGAAGCCGATGTGTTCTCATGGGAAATGGGTGTGCGCTGGGAGTCAACTGATTCAAGCATTACCGATACCAATGAAGGCGTTACTTCAAAAAATGATTATGACTTTTTCTTACCTTCAGCTCACTTTCGTTACAGCGTCAGCGATAACGGTCGAGTAAGCGCCTCTGTTGCTCGTAGCTTACGCCGCCCAGATTTTGATTACATAACACCCGCCCTACTTGAAGAAGAACTCGCTGATAATGACTTTTTAGGTAACCCAAATCTTAAGCCAGAATCTTCTTGGGGTATTGATTTAGGTTACGAATACCGTTTAGGTAAAAGTGGCGTTGTCGGTGTAAACGTATTTTACCGTGACGTTAGCGACCTAATTGAAATTGCCAGCACAGGTGTTGAAGGCTCAGAAGGCGAAGGTACATTTTTACTGCAACCACAAAATACTGGCGATGGCACAGTACAAGGTATTGAGTTTGATTTATCAACGCCACTGAGCGCAATCAACATGCCAAATACTGGTATTTTCTTAAACTACTCTTGGCTTGATAGTGAAGTTGAAGACAGCTTTGGTAAACGTAAGTTTAATGACCAATCAGATTATGTTTATAACATTGGCTTTATCCAAGACTTACCTGACCTAGGCGCATCATTTGGTGCAACATACCGTAACCAAGGTGATGCATACGGACGCTTTGTAGGGGAAGAAGTAACAACCTCTTACGGCGCTGATTTAGAGCTTTTCGTTGAAAAGCGCTGGGATGACGTAACCCTTCGCCTAGTGGGTTCAAACCTACTTGATGCCAGTAAAGATGAAGTTTTTAACAAATTTGACTCACTTGATGATCAAAACAGCCGTGACTTTGATGAGTACGAGCTTGAATCTGAAGAAGCAGGTCCTGTGGTTCAACTAATGTTGCGCTACGCATTTTAATAGCAGGCATCATCATATTAGGCACGTAATCGCTTGCTATTACGTGCCTTTTGGAGTTAAAACATGTTTAAATTGTCTTTCATAATGGCCGCCCTACTGAGCTCATCAGCGCTCAGTGCTGTCGAGCCTGTTATTTATAAAGATGAGCTTTATCAACAGCAAAAAATAGTTAAGTTAAATACGCTACCTGATAGCCTTAACTTTATGGTAATTGGCGACTGGGGGCACAACGGCCACTTTTATCAAAAAGAAGTGGCTCACCAATTAGAAATAGCCATGTACCAAACTGATGCTGATTTTATCGTCTCGACCGGCGATAACTTTTACCCAAATGGTGTGGCAAGCGTTAACGATCCGCTTTGGCAATCAGCCTTTGAGAACATATACCACGGCCCTCACACATTTGAAGATTGGTATGTTGTTTTAGGTAATCACGATTACTTGGGTAATGCTCAAGCACAAATTGACTACACAGAAAAAAGCCAGCGTTGGCAGTTACCTGCAAGGTACTACAGTAAAACATTTACGCTTGAAAACAACGAGCAAGTGTTAATGGTTTTTTTAGATACCAATCCGATCCAGCCTGAATATAAAGACCGTGATAAATACCGCTCAACCCAAGGGCAAGGCTATAAAGCCCAGCTTACTTGGCTTGAAACCCAACTTGCCGGCAGTAGAGCAAAGTGGAAAATTGTGGTAGGCCACCACCCGCTTTATTCAAGTGGTAAACGCTTTGGCCGTAACCAAGGGCTTCGCGACATTTTAGAACCTATTTTGGAGCGTCATAACGTGCAAGCTTATATCGCTGGGCACGAGCACGACTTGCAATACAACCAACCAAAAAATAGCAAAGTGGCTCACTTTATCTCTGGTGGAGGCAGTGAAGCACGGTTTGTAAAACAACGTGAATTTACCCGCTACGCAGAAGCAACACCTGGTTTTTTAAGTGTATCTATCAATGGCGAAACACTCAGTGTAAGTGCGATTAATCACCTTGGTGAAGTACGTTTTAGCACTGAAAAGCACATAGATAAGTAAAGGATAAAATAATGAACTTTAAACTAAATACAATTTCAGCGGTGCTTGGCAGTGCACTCCTAATAACTGCAATAAGCGGTTGTACAAGTAATGAGGAACCTAGCAGCCAAAGCAACGCAGCTATGGTAAAAGCAGCAATAGCTGTGGAAAAATTTGGCCCTCAACAAAATATGCAAGGCTCACAGGCAGCAGCGCTGGGTAATAACCAATGGTTGATTGCCAGCGAAAGCCAGGGCTTATTAGTGGCAGATAAAGACCAAAGCAGTGTGTTATTAGCGGGTAACTTTGAATCTATCTCACTAAAGAAAATCACAGAGCAACAATTTTTATTGGCTAGCCTAGATAACAATCAAGACAATGTGGCTATTTTTAAATTACTGAAAACGGACTCATCTTGGCAGCTAACTGAGCTTACACGTATCAGTCCACCACAAGCTCAGCCTGATGCCGTGTGTTTATTTAAAAACACTGATAACAAGACTGTCTCAGCGTTTGTGCCGGATGTTCGAGGTTTGATCAGCGAAACCATCATTTATGACTTAGCCACTAAGCAAGCTAAAAATATTGCAGTGCGTGAATTTTCAGCCGTTACTGAAGCCTCCGGTTGCGCAGTTAATGACGAAACAAAAACCTTGTATGTGGGCGAAGCTGAACTCGGCGTTTGGGCTATCAATGCTGATGCTGAATCCGATGCCAATAAACAGCCAGTGGCATTAGTTGAGCCTTACGGTGAATTAAAAGCTGAAATCGGGGCATTATCAGTATCACAAGATGGTACTTTATGGCTTACTGCCACTGATGGCAATATGATCTATGCTTACCACGAAAATACTGAAAAACTAAGTCAGTGGTCACTTTCTGGCGATCACACCATTGAATCTGTTGCAGCGAGTTTGATCAATAACAATCAAGCGCAGCTAGTTTTAATTGATGATGAAACAGGTGCCTATATTCAAGCAAACGTTAACTACACTGCGCAAACAGTTACTTCACAAAACAAAGTCGCTATGACTCACATTTATGCCAGCGCACAAACAACGCCAGTTGCAGCATTTGGTGATGCAGCGGATGACCCGGCAATTTGGATAAATGAACACGACGCTAAAAGCAGCTTAATTTTAGGCACAGATAAACGCCGCGGCTTAATGGTTTATGATCTTGCTGGCAACAAAGTACAATCGCTTAATGTTGGGCGTTTAAATAATGTTGATGTACGCCAGCATCAGGATATAAACAACGAAACCCAGACTTGGATCACAGCCAGCAACCGCACGCTTAACAGTATTAGCGTGTTTACTGTCGATAGCGAGAACAAAGTAAACCATGAAACAGAAGTAGCCACAAACCTAGCCGAGATTTACGGTATGTGTATGTATTCGTCTGAATCTGGTCAATACGTATTTGTTAATGATAAATCAGGTTTATTCCAGCAATATAAACTCACCGGTGAGCAAGGTAACTTAATCGGTGAACTGGTTAGAGAGTTTACCCTACCAAGCCAACCAGAAGGCTGTAGTGCCGATGATAAACTAGGCCAATTATTTGCCGGTGAAGAAGATGCAGGCATTTGGTATATCGGTGCAGAGCCAACCTCTGGCAACAAAGCGGTCATGCTACGAGGTATAAATGAGCAACTTGTGGCAGATGTTGAAGGCATGGAAATCTATCATGCTGATGATAAGCGCTATTTAGTAGTATCAAGCCAAGGCGATAATAGCTATGTGCTTTATAAAATATCAGATAATACACAGCCTAGCCTAAGCTTTGCAGGTAAGTTTAATGTGATTGCTAATCTAGATAAAGGCATTGATGGCGCAGGTGAAACAGACGGCTTAACCGTTACAGCAAAACCTTTACCAGGCTATCCTGAAGGCATGCTTATAGTGCAAGACGGCTACAACCGTATGCCACTACAACCACAAAATTTTAAAATTATTGACTGGCGTGAAGTAAAAAAAGCGATTAAGTAAAAACCTACCATATTTAAACGTAATAAGGCTCTTACGAGCCTTTTTACTATGTGTATTTAAAATAAACCTAGTAAATTTAGAGTTATTAAAGCTATATACTACACTTTAAGCTCATAAATTAATTGAGATTATTATGCGTTTACTTCTTACTTTGTTGATCATTACTATAAGCGGATACGCTTTTGCTGAGGAAGAGGCAGCTGAATTGCCACCACTCAACCCCAAATACAAGGCTGAGCATGCAATAGCACTGGTGAATAAAGGTTCAGGAATTTATGCGTTTAACTTACCCGGCTATAAATTACCGCACGATGTACAAGTGGTGTATAGGATTAAAAACCCCGATGTGGCTTTTTTAGATATTGTGCGCAACGCAGAGCTTATAACGCTAAAGCCCAAACCATTTAATATTCAACGCTTAATGCGCGGTGAAGAAATAACCATTACCGCAGATGTGTACGAAGGCAATTACAAAAAAGCAGGCAGCCTAATTTACACAAACAGAACAATAGAAATGAGTAAGCAGCTATATGCTCGCCAATTAAAAGATTTAGCTAAAGCTAGCCAGTGGCAAGAATACGACATGATAGACCTAGGTAGCACAGAGCGAATTTACATACATAAAATTAGCCAAGCACCTAGTTTCAGCCACTTAATTTTTGTAGATTTGGTAAATGCTTGTATGCAAAAGTTTAGAACCTCAACCCTCCTTCCTAGCCAGAATGAGTTAACGTATAAATTTATAAACTGCGGCACCCTAAAACCTTTATTTTACGAAGCAGAAAGTTTAAATAAATAGTTTCAAACATGAAAAAAGGCCCTTTCGAGCCTTTGGATTAACTTTGGAAATATAAAGCTTTAAAAAATTATATCAGTGTAAGCAGTTGTGGCGCTGCGCTGTGGTAGTCAACGGCCATAGCAATACTGAGAGCTGTAATATTTATAATAGAAAAAGCAAACACTTGGCGTGCCCAGCTCGTTAAATTAACATTACGGCGATAGCCACGTAGTGCCATAAGTAACCACCAAAAACTGGTAATACACGCCACTGCCATAAAGGCGGCGCCAGTGTAGCCACTTATTGGTAATAGCATGACGACTAAAGCGTACACAGCAATATAAAGTACAATATGGCGCTTCGCTTTATCAATACCTTGCGCTACGGGTAATACGGGAATACCTGCGGCTTGGTAGTCTTTAAAGCGAAAAATAGCAATGGCATATGAATGCGGCATTTGCCACAGACTAAACATTACTAATAGTATTAATGCACCTATATCGAACTGCCCGGTTACAGCGCAGTAACCTACAACAGGAGGCACTGCGCCAGAAAGGCTACCTACAAACGTGCCATAAACTGAGTTGCGCTTCATGTAAAGGCTATAAACCCCAACATAAATGACATAGCCAAACGCTGCAAAAAATACCGCGGCTTGGGTGGTGTAAGCAATGAGTAAACCAAAACCTACAACCCCCAATAAAACCCCGTGACTCAGTGCAGCAAAGGCCGACATTTCGCCTGTTACTGTTACCCGCGTACGAGTACGTGCCATGGCTACATCTATGTCTCTATCAATTACATTGTTGATAGCACAGCCCGATGCAACCACAAGTGACAAGCCAATAAGCGTAACAACCATTAGCCATGGGTCTATATCCCCACGCGAGGCAAGTAAAAAACCGCCTGCAACGCTGATAAGGTTGCCCATAATAATGCCCGGCTTAGTCACTGATAAATAACGACGAAACATCTTCAACTCCTAGTACATCATCATTGCGTTAGATTCGTAAATTATCCAAACCGATAACCCAACAACCATGACGATAATTAGGGCACTGAATAAAAATGAGAAGGTACTTGCACGGCCATCTTCTGTCGTAAAATTAAGGTGTAAAAAGTATTTTAAGTGCACCCAAATTTGTACAATAGCTAAAGTAACAATGCTCCAAAGCGTAGTTACTTTTGAAAAGTCGCCTTCCATTACCATGTAAAACGGTATCGCGGTTAAAATTAGTGATAGCACAAAGCCTATTAAGTACGTTTTAACACTGCCATGAGACTCATCATGGTGCTCGTTTTGCATTTGCTTTAACGCGTGCGCTTCGCTGTGGCTCATTACATTGCTCCCATTAAATAAACAACGGTAAATACACAAATCCAAACAATGTCTAAGAAGTGCCAAAATAGGCTTAGGCAGCTTAAGCGTGTCACTGTTTGTTTACCTAAGCCGCGTTTAGCCACTTCTATCATCATAATACTCATCCAAATTAGACCCGCAGTTACGTGCAAACCATGTAAGCCTACTAACGAGAAGAATGAGGTTAAAAAGGCACTTTGTTGTGGACCATTGCCATGCACAATTAGGTGATGAAATTCGTAAATTTCCATGCCTATAAACACAGCACCTAAACAAAAGGTAATAAACAACCAGATGAGTGTTAGTGCCTTTTTTTGCCCTTGTGCGGCAATCATGGAAAAGCCAAAGGTAATACTACTAATGAGTAGCGCCGCTGTTTCTACAGCAACAAAGTCGAGTTCAAAAATGTCTTTACCTGATACACCACCGGCTGTGTTCATAAACAGCACGGCGTAAGTGGCAAAAAACGAGGCAAATAATAGGCAATCGGTCATTAGGTATAGCCAAAAGCCAAAGATTGTATCGCCAGAAGTATCGTGATGCTCATGTGCATGATCATCGTGCGAAACTGAGTCTAAATGGGCAGTTTCTACATTCGCAGATAGTGTACTCACGCGCTTAGCTCCTTATTTCCACTAGAATTATATGCAGCTTCAATACGTGCAATTTCATCAGGTTGTATATAGTAATCAACATCGCTGGTGTAACAACGCTTGATAAATAAGGCAATTGCGCCAACAAAACCAACGGCAGCTAACCACCAGATATGCCAGATCATGGCAAAGCTAAATACAGTTAAGCTTGCTGCAATTAACACCCCAGATGCTGTGTTTTTAGGCATATGAATTGGGCTGTAGCTTGCTTTTGTTTGATACGCTTGGCCTTTTTCTTTCGCTTCGGTCCAGGCATCAATGTCATCAACGTGAGGAATAGTTGCAAAGTTATACACTTGTGGAGGTGAGCTAGTTGCCCATTCTAGTGTATGGCCGTTCCACGGATCGCCGGTTGTATCGTCAAGTGCTTCGCGGTCTCTAAAGCTAACAAAGAGCTGCACGACTTGGAAAATAATACCAAACATAATAATGACAGCACCGCCTGCTGCAATGTATAACCACATGTTCCAATCTGGGTTATTAGTGTGGTTTAAGCGACGTGTCATACCTAAGAAACCAAGTACATACAACGGCATAAACGCCACGAAGAAACCAACTATCCAACACCAAAAAGACGCTTTACCCCATTTTTCGCTAAGCTTAAAGCCCATTGCTTTAGGGAACCAAAATACAAAACCTGCAAGGTAGCCAAATACAGCGCCACCAATAATTGTGTTATGGAAATGCGCAATTAAGAATAAACTGTTATGCAACACGTAATCGGCACCCGGAATAGCCAGTAGTACGCCGGTCATACCGCCTACTGTAAAGGTAACCATAAAGCCTAATGTCCAAAGTACAGGAACGCTGATACGTAAACGGCCGCGGTAAATGGTAAACAACCAGTTGAATAGCTTAACGCCAGTAGGGACGGCAATAACCATGGTCATTACCCCAAAGAACGCATTAACGTTGGCGCTCGACCCCATGGTGAAAAAGTGGTGTAGCCAAACAATAAAACCTAAAATAGAGATTGCACCGCTGGCATACACCATCGATTTGTAACCAAATAAACGTTTACCGGCAAAGGTTGAGATAATTTCAGAAAATATACCAAAAGCAGGCAGTACTAAAATATAAACCTCAGGGTGACCCCACGCCCAAAACAGGTTGATGTACATCATGGCGTTGCCGCCCGCTGCATTGGTAAAAAAGTGAAAATCAAGGTAACGGTCAAGCGTTAGCATGCCCAGCACAGCAGTTAAAATAGGGAAAGATGCTGCAATTAAGATATTTGCCCATGTACATGCCCATGTAAAAATTGGCATTTTCATTAGGGTCATACCTGGGGCACGCATTTTAAACACAGTCGCTAAAAAGTTTACTGCAGTTAAAAGCGTACCGAGTCCGGAAATTTGCAAGGCCCAAATATAATAATCAACCCCCACCCCAGGGCTAAAGGTCAGCTCCGAAAGCGGCGGATACGCCACCCAACCTGTTTTTGCAAACTCACCAAATACAAGCGACAAGTTAATTAAAATGGCACCGCTGGCAGTAAACCAAAAACTTAAGTTATTTAAAAATGGAAAAGCGACATCGCGTGCGCCAATTTGCAGTGGCAATACAATGTTCATTAGGCCAATCATAAATGGCATAGCCATAAATATGATCATGATAACGCCGTGCGCTGTAAATATTTGGTCGTAATGCTCAGGAGGCAAATAACCAGGTGCACCACTAGTAGCAAGTGCTAACTGCGCACGCATCATAATGGCATCAGAAAAACCACGAAACAGCATTATTAATGCTAAAAAGATGTACATTACGCCTAAGCGTTTATGATCAACAGAGGTGATCCAGTCGTGCCAAAGCACGCCCCACTTTTTATATTTAGTAATAAGCCCGGCAATAATAAGCCCGGCAATCGCTATCACCGTCATGGTAACCATTATAATTGGCTCATGAAACGGAATTGCGTCGAGTGAAAGTTTACCTAAAAACGACATTATTATTCCTCGCCCTGGCTGTGAGATGAAGGCATTGCGTGTTCATTCATTTCATGGTGCTTTTTGCTCATTTGCCCATGATCGCTCATCGCTTGATGTTTTTTGTTCATATCGCCATGTGCCTGCATATACTTCATAACAATGGTATGAAATAGGCCGTCGTCGACCTTGCCATAATAGGCAACAGGATTGTTTTCACTGGCTTTTGCAAGTTCAACATAATTGGCATGGGTGAGGTTATTAGCATTGGCTTTAACGCTTGTTACCCACGTGTCAAAATCAGCTTGTGTTGGGGTGGCAATGGCATTGAACTTCATACCGGTAAAACCTGCGCCACTGTAATTAGCAGAAAAGCCTTTAAATGTGCCCGGCTCGTTTGCGATTAAATGAAGCTTGGTTTCCATGCCTGCCATAGAATAAATTTGACTACCTAGCTGAGGAATAAAAAACGAGTTCATTGTGCTTTCTGAAGTGATTTTGTATTCCACCGGCACATTTGCCGGAAATACCAATTCATTTACCGTTGCAATACCTTGTTCTGGGTAAATAAATAGCCACTTCCAGTTTAATGAAACCACCTCTACAGTGAGGTGCTCGCCTTTACCTTCAATAGGTTTATAGGGGTCTAAGTCTTGGGTAGACTGCCAGGTAATAACACCTAAAATAATAACGATAACAATAGGAACAGCCCAAACAACGGCTTCAATCTTATTTGAATGAGCCCATTTTGGTGCATAAATTTCATGATCTTGTGTGTCTCGGTATTTCCATGCGAAATACAAAGTCATCACAATAACGGGGATTACTACGAGTAGCATAAGGACAGTAGCAATGATGATTAAGTTTTTCTCATCAATACCTATTTGGCCTTTTGGATCGAGTATCCCGCCTTTACAGCCTGACAACGCCAGCACCGTACTAGCTAAAGCAATATTACAAAGGTTACGAATTAACAAGGGAGTATCCTACAAACCTAGAGTTTTAATTTGCTGCTTTAAATAAAAATTAAGCAACGATTTTTCAATAAAAACCCAAGTTAACTAGAACTAAATTATAAAAATAAAGGGGACTGAACCCGCTGCAAGTGGATGCAAAAAATACCTAGCAACAAACCCAGCTTCTAAACGCATTTATATAACGTAATAAAAGTTAACTTGGGTGAGTGTTGGTTGGCTGACGTGTTTAAAACACGCGGCTACATTGCTAATGCAAACTTTAATTATTTACAGCAAGAAAAAATAATTAAAACCAGCAACAAGTGAAGCCTTACAGACAACCTGTAAAGCTAGGTGGAGCACGACAACCATGTGCAGCGGACACAGGTTGGTGTACTTTTGCCTCGCGAAAAGCGAAAGCGGCTTTACGAAGGATTATTCCAGCACGACGCGCCGGAAAAATATGGAACAATAACCAGCAAAGGCCAATGAGTAACTGACTAGATATGATCGGATGAGCTAAAAATTGCGTAATGTGCAGCAAAACAGGCTCAACAATAGAGCCATTGCTAAACAACGCTTCAAGCTGAAAGGCATCCTCTAATGCACCACTTAGCAGCATTACCGTATTAAACACTAATAATGTTATAGCGACACACACGCCCTTGCCCGCTTTATTCAAGCGTTCACACGTTTGCGGTTTGCTAGAAGCAAAAGCCGTATTTGTATGATGCAAAGAAAGTGTGTTCAAAGACATTAACCTACTAAATGACTAATAACAAAATTAGAGTAATAAAGCGCGCAATGGAAAAATTAAAAAAACATTGCTGCTGTAAGCCCTAAAACGAGGTGCTAAATACAATCAAACCGGCTAGCACACATTTACCTAGTGAGAATTGATCCGTATCAAACAAACTTTCAAAATTTACTGAAAGTTCGATGCTGAGTATAACAAAGACAGTTTTCGGTTCAACAAAAAATATAAAGTTTTGCGTTAAGCTTTCGCAGCTATTTTGTTAATAAAAAATAACATAATAAAAATAAAGACTTAGTTTATAAATATTTTATATTTAGGAAGCTTGAGGAGTAGAGATAAGGGGGATTAATGAAGTTAAAAATAAAGCCGCACAAACAAAAACAGCCCAAATTCAGTCACCACCGAACTTGAGCC
>BJUT01000056.1 GCA_007988745.1 Pseudoalteromonas atlantica | reverse complement strand
CCCAGCAAAAGCTGGGTTTTTAAAAACGAAATTAAAAAGTTAAATTACTTTTTCTTTTTAACCGCTTTTTTGTTTGGTAAATCAGTGATTGAACCTTCAAAAATCTCAGCTGCAAGGCCAATAGACTCGTTCAATGTTGGGTGAGCATGAATAGTAAGCGCTAAGTCTTCACCATCTGCGCCCATTTCAACTGCTAAGCCGATTTCGCCAAGCATTTCGCCTGCGTTAATACCAACCATAGCACCACCAATGATACGACCACTGTCTTTATCAAAGATTAGTTTAGTTTGACCTTCTGTACGAGCAGATGCAATTGCGCGACCTGATGCAGCCCACGGGAATACCGCAGTTTCAATGCTTAAGCCTTGCTCTTTTGCTTCTTTCTCAGTCACACCTACCCATGCGATTTCTGGATCAGTGTAGGCAATTGAAGGAATACATTTAGGGTCGAAGAAGTGCTTCTGACCAGAGATAACCTCTGCTGCAACATGGCCTTCGTGTACCGCTTTATGCGCAAGCATAGGTTGGCCAACTAAATCACCAATTGCAAAAATATGGTCTACGTTAGTACGTAATTGCTTATCAACATTAATAAAGCCACGCTCATCAACATTAACACCTGCTTTATCAGCATCAAGTAAGTTACCGTTAGGCGTACGGCCTACAGCAACAAGTACTTTGTCGTAACGTACTGGCTCAGCTGGTGCGTTTTTGCCTTCAAAAGTAACGTATAAGCCATCATCTTTCGCTTCAACGCCAACAACTTTAGTAGAAAGCATAACATTGAATTTTTTGTTTACGTATTTTTGGTAAACCTTGATGATATCTTTATCCGCAGCCGGAACTAACTGATCTGCAAATTCAACTACATCAATATCAGAACCTAGTGCGCGGTAAACCGTACCCATTTCAAGACCGATAATACCACCACCTAAAACAAGTAGTTTCTCTGGTACGTCTTTAAGTTCTAATGCGCCAGTTGAATCAATTACACGGTCATCTTCTGGGATGAACGGTAAGCTAACAGGTTTAGAACCCGCAGCAATGATTGCGTTATCAAATGTAATAGTTGTAGTGCCGTCAGCACCTTCAACGTCTAAAGTGTTGCTGCCAGTGAATTTACCGTAACCTGGTACAACTTTAACTTTACGCATCTTAGCCATGCCGTCTAAGCCACCTGTAAGCTGGCCAACAACCGACTCTTTCCAAGAGCGAATTTTGTCTAAATCAATTTGCGGAGCGCCAAAAGTAACACCGTGAGATGACATTTCTGCAGCGTCATCAATCACTTTAGCCACGTGTAAAAGTGCTTTTGAAGGAATACAACCAACATTAAGACATACGCCGCCTAATGTTTCACGCGATTCTACTAATGTAACTTCTAAGCCCAAGTCAGCAGCACGGAAAGCCGCAGAGTAACCACCAGGACCACCGCCTAGTACAACAACTTGAGTTTTTAATTCGTTGCTCATGCTATTACCTTAATTGTTTGAACGGGACACTGCCCTAAAATTTAACTGCCATGTTTCTGCATGGGCAGAAAATCAGAGCAATTCACAAATAGTGCAAAGATTGTATCATTGCATATAGTAAAAATCCCAGCTAAAAACAACTGGCTGGGATTTGATTTTGTTCATATTGTAGCGATTACATCACTAATTGACGTATGTCGCTCATGTAGCTAGCAAGCGTTGCGGTAAAGCGTGCAGCTAGAGCACCGTCAATCACACGGTGATCGTACGACATAGAAAGCGGAACCATTAATTTTGGTTCAAAGTCTTTACCATTCCACTTAGGTTTCATTTCAGATTTAGATACACCTAAAATAGCCACCTCTGGTGCATTAACAATCGGCGTAAATGCCGTACCGCCAATACCGCCTAAGCTTGAAATAGTAAAACAGCCGCCTTGCATATCAGATGACGTTAACTTACCTTCACGCGCCTTTTTAGAAATATCCATCAGCTCGCGAGATAGTTCAATAATGCCTTTTTTGTCCACATCTTTAAATACTGGAACAACTAAGCCATTTGGCGTATCTACTGCAACACCAATATTGATGTACTTTTTAAGGATAAGGCTTTCACCGTCTTCAGACAATGACGAGTTAAACGTTGGGAACTCAGCAAGTACTTTCGCTACCGCTTTCATCACAAACACAAGTGGTGTGATTTTAACGCCAAGCTTTTTCTTCTCGCTTAACACGTTTTGTTCTTTACGGAACACTTCAAGGCTTGTGATATCAGCTTCGTCAAACTGTGTAACATGTGGGATTTGCACCCAGTTACGGTGTAGGTTTTTACCCGACAGCTTTTGAATACGCGATAGTTTTTTCTCTTCAATTTCACCAAATTTAGCAAAATCTACTTTCGGCCACGGAATTAAGCCAAGCTCACCACCGCCCGCATTGCCTTTACCAGCAGGTAATTGGCCTGATTCAACTTGCTTAACTAGGTTTTTAACATAGTTTTGCACGTCTTCTTTTACTACGCGGTTTTTACGCCCTGAGCCTTTAACGTTTGCTAAGTTAATACCAAACTCACGCGCTAAGCGGCGAACAACTGGCGATGCATGAGCATATGCGCTGTTGTTTTCAAAACCTTCATCGCTTGCTTTAGCAGCAGGTGCAGCTTGAGCTGGCGCAGACTCGGTTTTTGCTGGTGCAGCCGCTGGTTTTTGCTCAGCCGGGGCTGCTGCTTTTGCTGGCGCACTGCCTGCAACTTCAAAAACAAACACAAGTGAGCCAGTTTTGACTTTATCGCCAGCGGCCACTTTAATTTCTTTAACGGTACCAGCAAACGGGGCTGGTACTTCCATTGCCGCTTTGTCGCCTTCAACGTTTAAGATAGATTGCTCTTCTTCAACCGTATCACCAACAGCAACCATAATTTCAGTTACTTCAACTTCATCATCGCCAATATCAGGTACGTTTACTTCTTTTGTGCTTGGCTCGGCGCTTTGAGTAGTCTCTGCTGGCGCAGATTCTTGCTTTGGCGCATCTGATGCAGGTGCACTTGAGCCAGCTACTTCAAAAACAAACACTAAAGAGCCTGTTTTTACTTTGTCGCCTTCGGCTACTTTAATTTCTTTTACAGTACCAGCAAAAGGAGCTGGTACTTCCATAGATGCTTTATCGCCTTCAACACTTAAAATTGACTGCTCTTCATCTACGCTGTCACCAACAGCGACCATGATTTCTGTTACTTCAACTTCGTCGTCACCAATATCTGGTACGGTTACTTCTTTAGTTGAAGAACCTGAAGCTTCTGCAGGTGCAGATGCCTCAGTTTTAGCTGGCGCTTCTGGCTCACTTTGTGAACCTGACTCTACGCCTTCAAAAATCATGATTAACGACCCTGTTGTTACCGTGTCGCCTTCGCTTACTTTAATTTCTTTGACTGTACCTGCTTGCGCAGCAGGTACTTCCATTGATGCTTTATCGCCTTCAACGGTTAGTAGCGATTGATCAACATCTACTTTGTCGCCAACGCTTACTAAGATTTCGGTTACTTCTACGTCATCGCCACCGATATCTGGTACATTAATTTCAATACTCATTGCAAACCTCTTATGCGTACAGTGGATTTAATTTGTTTGTGTCAATGTCGAACTTTTTAATTGCTTCAACAACCACTGACTTTTCAACATCACCACGTTTAGCAAGTTCAGATAACGTAGCAACAACCACGTAGCTTGCATTAACTTCAAAGTGACGACGTAAGTTTTCACGGCTATCAGAGCGTCCGTAACCATCTGTACCAAGCACTTTATAGTTGCTGCTTGGAATAAATGAACGCGCTTGCTCTGCGTAGTTTTTCATGTAGTCGGTCGCAGCAACAGTCACTGAGTCGTTTAATACGCTAGTGATGTATGGCGTTTTTTGCTCGCTTTCTGGGTTAAGCATGTTGAAACGCTCAACGTCTTGACCGTCACGGGTAAGCTCATTGAATGATGTTACTGAATAAACATCAGAAGCAATACCGTACTCTTCGCTTAAAATGGCTGCAGCTTTGCGCACTTCAGTCATGATAGTACCTGAGCTTAATAACTGTACGTTGGCTTTTTTACCTTCGTAGCTTTCAAGCTTGTAAATACCTTTACGAATACCTTCTTCAGCGCCTTCTGGCATTGCTGGTTGATGGTAGTTTTCGTTCATAAGCGTTAGGTAGTAGTAAATGTTTTCTTGGTTTTCACCGTACATACGACGAATACCATCTTGAATAATTACCGCTACTTCAAATGCGTACGTTGGGTCGTAAGAAATACAGTTAGGAACCGTATTTGCAAGAATATGGCTGTGGCCATCTTCGTGCTGTAGACCTTCACCATTTAGCGTAGTACGACCTGCTGTTGCACCTAATAAGAAACCACGTGCTTGCTGGTCACCCGCCATCCATGCCATGTCGCCAACACGTTGGAAACCAAACATAGAGTAGTAAATGTAGAATGGGATCATAGGTAAATCGTTAGTGCTGTAAGATGTTGCAGCAGCTACCCATGACGACATTGCACCTAGCTCGTTAATACCCTCTTGAAGTACTTGGCCTGATGTAGCTTCTTTGTAGTAAGAAACAATATCGCGGTCTTGAGGGGTGTAGTTTTGGCCATGTGGATTGTAAATACCGATTTGACGGAATAAACCTTCCATACCAAACGTACGTGCTTCATCAGCAATAATTGGCACAATATTTTTGCCAATGCCTTTGTCTTTTAGTAACACGTTAAGTGCACGTACAAAGCCCATTGTGGTAGAAATATCACGTTTTTGCTCTTCAAGTAGCGGCTTAAATGCGTCTACTCCTGGCAGTTTTAGCTCTTCAGTAAATTTAGGAATACGTGTAGGTGTGTAACCTTTAAGTGCATCACGGCGTGCGTGTAAGTACTTGTATTCTTCCGAACCTTCTTCAAGCGTTAAGTATGGAAGATCTTTAATTTGCTCTTCTGATACTAAATCTTGTAGGCCTAAACGGTCACGTAAGTGTTCAACATGGCTCATGTCCATTTTTTTCACTTGGTGCGCAATGTTTTTACCTTCAGCCGCTTCACCCATGCCGTAACCTTTTACAGTTTTAGCAAGAATTACGGTAGGACGGTCGTTGGTTTGCTCAGCTTTTTTAAATGCAGCATAAAGTTTTGATGGCTCATGACCACCACGCTTAAGCGCAAAAATTTCGTCATCAGTCATATCTGCAACAAGTGCAGCTGTTTCCGGATAACGGCCAAAGAAATGCTCACGTACGTACGCGCCATCTTTCGCTTTATATGTTTGGTAATCACCATCAATTGTTTCGTTCATCAACTGTAGTAATTTACCTGATGTATCTTTAGCTAGCAGAATATCCCATCCGCTACCCCATACAACTTTAATTACGTTCCAACCAGCGCCTTTAAATAGGCCTTCTAGTTCTTGAATAATTTTACCGTTACCCATTACTGGGCCATCTAAACGCTGTAAGTTACAGTTAATTAAGTAACATAGGTTGTCTAGCTTTTCACGTGCAGCAAAAGAGATTGCGCCGCGTGATTCTGGCTCATCCATTTCACCGTCACCTAAAAACGCGTATACACGTTGGTTTTTAGTGTCTTTTAAGCCACGGCCGTCTAGGTATTTTAAAAAGCGTGCTTGGTAAATAGACGCAATTGGACCTAAGCCCATAGATACCGTTGGGAACTGCCAAAATTCAGGCATTAATTTAGGATGCGGGTATGATGGTAAACCTTTGCCATCTACTTCTTGACGGAAGTTATCAAGCTGCTCAGCCGTAAGACGACCTTCAACAAATGCACGCGCATAAATACCCGGAGAAATATGACCTTGGTAGTAAACTAAGTCACCGCCGTCTACCTCATTTGGCGCTTTAAAAAAGTGGTTAAAACACACTTCATAAAACGCAGCTGATGATTGGTAAGACGCCATATGGCCGCCTAAGTCGAGATCTTTTTTCGATGCACGTAATACAATCATGATTGCATTCCAACGAATAATCGAACGAATACGACGCTCAAGGTTTACATCCCCTGGGTACGCCGGTTCTTGATCTACTGGAATAGTATTAACGTAGTTAGTTGTTGTGCCAGTTGGCATATCAACGCCGTCTAAACGGGCTTGCTCTAACACTTGCTCAAGTAAATACTGAGCTCGTTCAACACCTTCTTCGCGCACAACTGATTCAAGAGCTTGTAACCACTCTTGTGTTTCTAGCGCGTCTACGTCAATTTTATTGACTTCAGACATATGGAGGTTTCCTTATGTTTAAAATACGAATGTTGTTAATTTAATACCACGTATACCTAATTTAGTGTGTTCTAAGTACAGCGTATTAGCTTAATTTTGTTTTGTGCGTCTTAAACTACGTTCAATTCGCGAATGCTCTTTACCCGCTTCAAGTAATGCTTCTTCAATAAAGGCTAAATGGGCATTACTTGCTAAACGGGCTTGTTCTGGATTGCCCTCAATTACGGCATCCATTAATAAGCGCCGGTGCTGGGCTAATTGATTGCTAATATCTGGTTTTTTTAATAAAACCGTTAAGTTTTGCAATACATTTTGCTCCAGTAGCGCTTGCATGCCTCGCACTAAGTGAAGTAAAACCACGTTGTGTGAGGCTTCGGCTACACTAAAGTGAAACGCATTAATTGCTTTGGCTTTTAATTGTAAATCGTTATTAACTTGAGCAATTTTATCAAAGCTTTGTTTAACCTTGGTAAAATCGGTGCTGGTACCACGAAGCGCCGCATAATATGCAGCAATTCCTTCAAGTGCATGACGAAATTCAAGTAAATCGAACTGTGATTCAGGATGCTTACTGATCAAATCAAACAGCGGATCAGTGAGTCCTTCTTCAAGCTGATTTTTTACAAACGTGCCACCGCCTTGCCTGCGAGTGACCAATCCTTTTGCTTCTAGCTTTTGGATAGCTTCACGCAGTGAGGGGCGAGACACCTCAAACTGTTTTGCTAGTTCGCGCTCTGGCGGCAGTTTTTCACCTGGCGCTAATGAGCCCTCAAGAATCATATTCTCAAGTTGCTGTAAAATAACATCAGATAACTTTGCTGCTTTAATCTTTAAAGACATTAATCAACGTCCACGTTGCATAAATACTAAAAAGCCTAATTTTTAAGGCCTAGAGCTTGACGATTTACCCAAAAGGTAAATTGGTCATACCAAAAATTTTCAATAAGGTATCAAAAAGGCAAATAACTGTCAATTTACGGGTTATTTGAGCAATTAGAGTAGCGTAACGCATTTTGAACGAAGTTCAAACAATGCACAATTGAGGTTGTTTTATTCAAACGTTAACAAGATGAAAACAAATGGTCTGACCAGAGCGAATTAGAATATTCGCTCTAGTTGAATTTATTGAAGAAATTAATTTTTGAATCAAAGAAGGTCGTAGCTGCGGGTTTACCCCGCGACTAACACCCTCACCCCGAGACTCACCCTAAGCGCGGCGTACATTGCGCGATGTAAAATCGCGACTACGATAAACCGCCAAATAAAGTAAGCAGTGCAATCAGTACTAAATAAAAAAGCACGTTGCGTTTAACTAATTTAATCATACAAGTGGCTTCAATAGCACATCCGTAATAACGCTGTTCTACTTGTTCAGCCGCAAGCGCTGTACACGTAACTACTTTGCGGTTTGGTGTTTTAAAATCCAATACATAATGTAGCCAGCAGCTTGTACCTTTATTAAAGTTACCAATGACTAAATAGCCAAAGCTTGCAACACGTGCTGGCAGCCAATCTAGCCAAAATAATAATTTATGCAGCAGCGTAAAACGATTTGCAAACACCACTTTATGGTTTTCTTTAACTAAATCGGCCAACGTACGCACTATTGCATACAACACGGCACCTGGGGCGCCAAGCATTACAAACCAAAAAATAACGGCGCAATAAAATCTAAAATTAATCCACGCTAAGGTTTGCCCAAATGTTTCTCCGCCCTCTTCATCCTCTAGGTGTTTTTGCCCCATTTGTAGTGCGTATAATGAGGCCGCGGTTTTATCATCCCGCGTTAGTGCATTTAAATACGACTTATATAAAGCTCGGTGCTTAGCACAACCAAAACAAACCAATAAAACCGCAACATTTATAGCTAACTGCCACAGTACAAAGTCAGAGAGTACATATATAAGCGCAATAGCCACTACCGGCAAAACTAACCAAATTAAAAAGCCAATTGCCGTGCCAAACAATCCGTTTTCACTAAGTAATCTACCCGAGCGGTTTAAATAACCATTAACGTAATGGCTTATTTGCCAATACTGTGATCGCGCACCTAAACGCTCAAGTATTAGTGCAATAATTATAGAAACTAAAATCATGATAGCGACTCACTTAATTTGCTTGTTCTAGCCTGCTTATATAAGCAGGCCAATTAAAACTTTCCCCAGGGTCGGTTTTTCGCCCAGGTGCTATATCGCAATGCCCTACAACTCGCTTAGTGGTGATAAGCGGGTAACGGGTCATAATTGCCTTTGTTAGGTTATGTAAGCTGGTGTACTGCGCCTGAGTGTAAGGTGTGGTATCTGTACCCTCAAGCTCAATACCTACACTAAAGTTATTACATGCGCTTTGCCCTTCATATTCAGATTGCCCGGCATGCCACGCGCGTTTATTAAATGGCACATATTGAATAATCTCGCCAGTACGTTTTATAAAACAGTGCGCTGACACTCTAAGCCCATTTAAATCACAAAAACTGGGGTGCGCATTACAGTCAATCTCACCCATAAACAGTGCATCAACGTATTCGGTGCCAAATTGCCCAGCCGGCAAGGAAATATTATGAATTACCAACAGCGAAATATCGGTATTTTCAGGGCGCTCATCAAAATGCGTACAAGGCCGCTGCGTTATATTAGCGGCAACTCCGCTTGAATCTATCTGCATTATTTTAATACCACGGTATACATAAACTTGATGCTAAAGGATTTATATAAAGAATGATAGCCATTGCACTTAGCTAACATTCAGCTAGTAGCATTACTTTTAGTAGCCATGCTATATATGTAGGTGTAATAAACTCTGCTCATTTAAAAGCGCTTCTATTAGTTATTTAAACATAGTAAAATTTGCTTAATTTATTAACACTTATGAGCCTTCATATGTCAATTTCGCACACGCTTATTACTCAACTTGTCACCCTCGCCTTAGATGAAGATCTAAATTATCAATCTGCACAAGACGGCGACATTACCGCGCAGCTTATCCCACAAAACGAGCACGCAAGTGCTAAAGTAATTACCCGCGAAGACTGCGTTTTTTGCGGTAAAGACATCATTATAGAAGTGTTTAAGCAAGTAGATCCAAGCGTTGAAGTAAACGTATTAGTAAATGATGGCGACTTTGTGCCAGCAAATAGCACCTTATTTACAGCTAAGGGCTCTGCCCGTGCTATTTTAACTGCAGAGCGTACCGCGCTTAACTTTGTACAAACGCTTTCGGGTACCGCAACCACAACTGCAAATTATATAAAAGAGCTTAGCGGCACCACAACCCAACTGCTCGATACACGTAAAACAATACCAGGACTCAGGCTACTTCAAAAATACGCTGTAAAATGCGGCGGCGGTGCAAATCATCGTATAGGCTTATTTGATGCGTTTTTAATTAAAGAAAACCATATAGCAGCGTGTGGCGGAATTGATAAAGCAGTCGCACAAGCCAAGCAAAACCACCCTACAAAACCCGTAGAGGTAGAGGTTGAATCGTTAAGTGAACTTGAGCAAGCCATTAATGCAGGCGCCGATATAATCATGCTCGACAATTTTAGCGTTGAACAAATTCAGCAAGCTGTGGTCACTACTAATAAGCGCGCTAAATTAGAGGTTTCTGGCAATATGACGCTGGAAACGCTTAAAACTTACTCGCAAGCAGGTGTCGACTTTATATCCAGCGGTGCACTTACAAAAAATTTACAATCAATCGATTTATCGATGCGTTTTGTATAAAAGCACGACAGCAATTTAGTTTTATTGATGCTAATTAATTGACAAAACGCATGAAAAGACTTTTAATAATCCAAAAGGCTTACTTTGTAACATTTTGTTAAATAAAGTATCCTTTTTAGAAAAATATGTGTGCTTTAAGCATAAAAAAAGTGTTAAACTAACCCTGTTGTATTACTTCCTTGAAAAATATAGTAATAAGTAACTGCTTTTTGTTTTAATCTTCAAAAAATACCTAAAAGATTAAAGCAAATGGTCAGTATGTTTCCTATATTTAATCTACTTTGTGTTTAGGTAGTCTGTGCAAGTTGCAACATAATGAACTCACATTTAGCTTTTGTGTTTCATACCTAAGGCTAAAAGTACGTGAAAATTTATTTTTAAGTAAATCTGTAAAGTTAATCAGGTAAATTAAGCTTGGCATTTTCGCCACTAACCTGACTACCTTACAAAACATTATCCTTTAGGAGAGGAAACATGAAAACAATGACTCAAAAACAACAGGGTTTCACCCTAATCGAATTAATGATTGTTGTAGCAATCATCGGTATTCTTGCCGCAGTGGCTTTACCTGCGTATCAAGATTATACGGTACGTGCACGTGTATCGGAAGGTTTAGCGCTCGCTGCTAGTGCAAAAACTACTGTAGCTGAGAATGCATCATCAGCTACAGACCTAGATTTAGGCTGGACCTCACCTCAAGCAACAGACAACGTGACTAGTGTTGCTATAAGTGATGTTGGTGCTATTACAGTAACTTATACTGCCGCCGCTGGTGGTGGTACCATAATTATTACCCCAACAGACAGTGCAGGCGCTCTAACATCTGGAACTTTACCAAATGGTGCGCTCGAATGGGACTGTACGGGTGGTTCTTTAGATACTAAGTATAGGCCATCTAACTGTAGAGCTGCAGCAACTACTACACCTTAATTATTTAAAATTTCTATATTATTTTTAAATACTAAGTAAGAGAGAAACTAAAAACGTCTCTCTTACTTTTTTATAATCATATACTGTAAATATATTTGAGCTCCACATATGCTAAAAGAGCAAGAAAAAAAAGGGCTAAGCACCTTTATATGGGTTGGAGTTAGTGCTAGGGGCAAACGTCTTGAAGGTGAATTAACTGGTAACAGCATTGCTCTAGTTAAAGCTCAACTTAGAAAACAAGGTATTACCCCTTCTAAAGTGAAACGTAAGCCAAAACCTCTATTTGGTATTCAAAACGTTCAAAAAATTACTCCTAAAGATATAGCTTTAGTTACTCGCCAAATTGCTACCATGTTGATGGCGGGCGTCCCCCTTATTCAAGCCATTGAGATGATAGGCACAGGCTCTGCAAATAAAAGTGTAGCTAAGTTAATGGAGTCTATTGGCGATGAAGTTAAAGCAGGTCAGCCGCTTAACCAAGCGCTAAGAAAACATCCTCGTTATTTTGATGATTTGTATTGTGATTTAGTGGCATCGGGTGAGCAATCAGGTGCACTGGACAAAATATTTGATCGTGTTGCTTTGTACAAAGAAAAATCAGAAGCACTGAAATCAAAAATTAAAAAGGCGATGTTTTATCCTATCGCGGTTTTAGTTGTTGCGCTTATCGTTACTTCAATACTGCTTATATTTGTAGTGCCACAGTTTCAAGATATTTTTAATGGCTTTGGAGCACAACTCCCTGCATTTACCTTATTTGTTATTGGTATTTCTGAATTTATGCAAGAGTATTGGTGGATTGCATTAATAACTGTTGTTGTCTCAGGCTATATATTTAAAGAAGCAAGTCTTAGAAGCTTAAAACTAAGAGACGCAACCGATCGCGCTATATTAAAACTCCCTGTAATTGGTATGATTTTAAACAAAGCGGCTGTTGCACGATATGCTCGTACGCTTTCTACTACTTTTGCCGCAGGTGTACCACTTGTAGATGCACTGGACTCAGCTGCAGGTGCATCCGGTAATGCAGTGTATCGCTATGCTATTTTAGATATTAAAGCAGAAGTGAGCTCGGGTAACCAAATGAACTGGGCAATGCGCAATTCTAAAATATTCCCTGATATGGTGATTCAAATGGTGGCTATTGGTGAAGAATCAGGCTCGTTAGATGGCATGCTTGCTAAAGTAGCGACTATTTATGAGCAAGAGGTGGATGATGCTGTTGACGGATTATCTAGCTTACTCGAGCCATTAATAATGGCTGTATTAGGTGTACTTGTCGGTGGTTTAATTATTGCTATGTATTTACCTATATTTGAGTTAGGTTCTGTTGTTTAGTTGTAGAGTTTTATATGCAAAGTATTATTGAAGTAATGCAAAGTCAATTGTGGTTTTATTTAACCACGGTTGGCTTAGTTAGTTTATGTGTAGGTAGTTTTTTAAATGTAGTTATTTATCGACTGCCGTTAATGATGCAGCGAGAATGGCAAAGTGAATGCAGGTTACTATTAGAAGATGAACTAACAACCAAACCTACACAAGCCAGTAACAGTGAGCCATTTAATTTAGTAAAACCTAATTCTACCTGCCCTAAATGCAATACCGCAATTAAGCCTTGGCAAAATATCCCTATTATTAGTTGGATTATACTTAAAGGTAAATGCGCTAATTGCAGTAACCCAATATCAGCACGTTACCCAATAGTTGAAGCCATTACCGCACTATTGAGTTTAGTTATTGCCTATAGTTTTGGGGCTACTGAGCACGCCCTTTTATATATTTTTGTAACCTGGATTTTAGTGGCGCTCACCTTTATTGATATTGACCACATGCTACTGCCCGATCAGCTCACTTTGCCTTTAGTATGGCTTGCGCTTATAGCCGCTGTAATGGGTATAACAATAAGCCCAGGCGATGCGATAGTAGGGGCCGCATGCGGCTATTTAAGCCTGTGGAGTGTATTTTGGTTATTTAAGCTATTAACCGGCAAGGAAGGCATGGGCTATGGCGATTTTAAGTTACTGGCCGTATTTGGCGCACTGCTTGGGTGGCAGTCACTATTAACCATTATTTTGCTTTCAAGTGTGGTGGGCGCCATTATTGGTATTGCCCTTTTAAGTATTCAAGGTAAAGACAAAGCAACCCCTATTCCATTTGGCCCCTACTTAGCTATCGCGGGTTGGATAACACTGCTGTGGGGCGCTCAAATTCAAGCTGCGTATTTTAATTTAATTGGTTATTAGTATGAATAAGCCAGCAACTAAAATAAACAATTGGGTATTGGGTTTAACAGGTGGTATTGGCTGCGGTAAAACGGCTGTTAGTAATATGTTTGAAGAACTGGGTATTTGCGTTGTTGATGCGGACATTATTGCCCGCCAAGTGGTAGCGCCTAATAGCACAGGGCTAAATGCAATCATTGAACACTTTGGCGAGGGTATTTTACTGCCCGATGGTACATTAAACAGAGCAGCGCTGCGCACTAAAATATTTACCAACAATGATGATAAAGAGTGGCTTAACGCACTATTACACCCGCTTATTAGGGAGAAAATACTCACCGATTTAAATAATGCAAGCAGTGCTTATGTTGTATTGGTTGCACCATTATTGTTTGAAAATAAACTTAACAAATACTGCAACCGTACTTTATTAATTGATGTACCACAGCCTGTGCAGATTGAACGTACTATAAAACGCGACAATATTAGCCTTGAGCAGGTAAATAGCATTATAGCGTCACAAATGCCACGGGAAGAAAAACAACAAAAAGCCGATGATATTCTAAATAATGACCGCGATTTATCACTTGTTCATGCAGAACTTGTTGTTCTTCATAAAAATTACCTACAATATGCAGTATAAAATACAACTAATGCCCCTTAATGCGGTCATAACAACATAAACTCGTAATTTGGTTAGCAAAAAAGGTGTTGATAAGCACAGCGAATTTAATCACCTGCTTTTTTCTGATAAATTGTTAACTATTGAAGGACTAAAATAGGTGCGCAATGAATATTAACTCACCGTTATTGAGAAAATTTATAACGCTTGGCCGCATTGATGCCGATACCGTAAAAGCAAAACAGCAAGAGTTTGCCTCAACCGCTGAGCTTATATCTAAATGTGGAAAAATTGACAGCAACGATTTAGCTGAACAATGTATAGACTTATTTCGCGTACCGTATTTTGATTTAAAAGACTTCGACCCTGCACAAATCCCCGAAGACTTAGTTAAAGAAAAGCTAATACGTAAACACCACATTTTACCGTTGGTTCAAAAAGGCAGAAAAGTATACATTGCCGCCTCAGATCCGACTGATTACGGTGCCTTTGAAAACTTTGAATTTAGCACCGGCTTATCGTGCGAAATAGTCGTGGTTGACTATATTCAGCTGGATAGCAAAATTGAGCAACTACTTGATGCTGCAGGCAGCTTAGATTTAAGCGCCGATGAATTTAAAGAGTTTGCCGACTTAGATAATGAAGGCCCTAAAGAAACCACACCTAAAGATGATGATAAAGACGATGCGCCAATCATTGTTTATATCAATAAAATATTAATGGATGCCATTAAAAAAGGCGCTTCTGATTTACACTTTGAACCTTACGAGCACAAATACCGTATTCGCTTTCGTATTGATGGCATTTTGCATGAAGTTGCCAACCCTCCCAATACCTTAGCAAGTAAACTGTCGGCGCGTATCAAAGTAATGTCGAGGCTCGATATTGCTGAAAAACGTAAACCACAAGATGGCCGTATTAAATTAAAAATTACCGAGCGTAAAAGCATCGATTTTCGTGTAAGTACTATGCCTACGTTATGGGGCGAAAAAATAGTAATGCGTATTCTTGATTCATCAAGCGCTATGCTAGGTATTGACGTATTAGGTTACGAAGAGGATCAAAAAAAGCTCTACATGGATGCGCTTGGGCAACCACAAGGCATGATACTAGTGACCGGCCCAACGGGCTCTGGTAAAACCGTATCGCTTTATACAGGTTTAAATATACTTAACCAGCCGGAGCGTAACATTAGTACCGCCGAGGATCCGGTTGAGATAAACCTCGAAGGGGTTAACCAAGTACAAATTAACCCGAAAGCCGAAATGACCTTTGCTAACGCCTTGCGTGCATTTTTACGTCAAGATCCAGATGTAGTGATGGTAGGTGAAATACGTGACCTAGAAACCGCAGAAATTTCAATTAAAGCGGCGCAAACAGGTCACTTAGTGTTATCAACACTACATACCAACTCAGCGCCAGAAACCATAACGCGTTTATTAAATATGGGCGTGCCTGCGTATAACGTGGCAAGCTCTATAAGTTTGATTATTGCCCAGCGCTTAGCTAGGCGTTTATGCCCTAAGTGTAAAACTCCAGAAACACTGCCAGCAGAAGAATTGGCTCGTCAAGGATTTAGCACAACACAAATTGAAGATATGACACTATACGCACCCAAAGGCTGCGAAAATTGCACCGATGGTTACAAAGGCCGTGTGGGCATTTACGAAGTAATGCAAATTACCCCTGAAATTGCACAAATTATTATGCGCGGTGGCAACTCGCTCGAAATCGCAGAGGTATCGCTACAAGCTGGGTTTAATAACTTGCGATTATCGGGTTTAAGAAAAGCCGCCGATGGTTTAACGTCTCTGGCTGAAATTAATCGCGTAACCAATATGTAAAAGTGATAGCCCTAATTAGGGCTAAAACACATTGTAGAGAGTAAAGTATGCCAACAATTGTTAACTGTCCAACCTGTAAAAACAAAGTTGAATGGTCACAGCAAAGCCCACATCGCCCTTTTTGTTCTAAGCGTTGTCAGCTTATTGATTTAGGTGAATGGTCTTTTGAGAACAATAAAATATCAACGCCTATTACCTCGGCTAACCAAATTAGCCAAGATATGATTGAAGATATTGAAGAGATGATGGCTAAAAACGATGACGACTTTTTTAAATAAGCGTTTTTCACCCTCTTAAACGACAAAAGCCAGCATTAAGCTGGCTTTTTAGTGTTTAAACTATAAATTAGTCTCTTTGCTTACGGTGTTTTTTACCCATACGCTTTTGCATTTTTGCAAACTTTTCTTGCTGCTCTGCGTTAAGTACCTGCATTACTTGATGCTGTGTTTTTAGCTTAATTAAGCCAAACTCAGTACCTTTTTCGTGGCGTGCGGCTAATAGCTCTTTTGCAGCGTTTTCGTCAAATGTTGGTGCGCTAAGTAGAGCATCCATTTTCTCTTTTTGAGCCTTACGCTGTGCTTTACGGGCTTCTTTATCATCGCCGCGCAGTGCTTTCATCTGTGTTTTTTGCGCTTCAAAAATAGCTTCAAGCTTAGTTTGCTGTTCTTGCGTTAAATCAAGCTTGTCGGCACCGCGCTCAGATAATAAAAAACGCGCTTGAGAATGGCCTTGCTTATCGTGCATGCCGCCTTTTGCTAATACGCTACCGGCGCCAAGTGTAGCCGTTGCTAGACCACAAATAAGTACTAATTTTGAAAGTGTATTTACTTTAGTCATAATCATCACCTTAATATTGGATGGATTGAATTTGGTTGTGGCTGCTTAGCCAGTGAGTTAACTATACCTCTTGCAACGCAAAGTAACGCAAAGCAGTGTAAAGGTTGTGTAAAGATTCACTTTTGCACAATTTAAGAAGTAAAATAACCATATAGAAATTGCCTAAGGGTTTGAAATGAAGCTATTAATGATTGATGACGACACAGGTTTGTGCGAACTACTTACTGAATATTTAGCCGCGCAAGGTTTTGACGTACAAAGCGTTCACGATGGCGAGCAAGGTTTAAAGCTTGCTCTATCAAATGACTACGCGCTGATATTGCTTGATGTCATGCTCCCCACCCTTGATGGCTTTGAAGTACTTAAACAACTTAGGCAAACAAAGCTAACACCGGTTATTATGCTTACTGCAAAAGGCGAAGACTTTGATCGCATTTTTGGCTTAGAGCTTGGCGCAGACGATTACATACCCAAACCCTTTAATCACCGCGAGTTACTTGCCCGAGTAAAAGCCATTACCCGCCGTATAGAGCACATAAATAGCCTAAACGTTGCAACGCCTAGCAAAATGAATATAAATGGCATTACGGTTAATTTGGCAGCCCGAGAGGCCGCTATTAACGAGCACACCCTCACGCTTACTGGCACAGAGTACGAAGTACTGGTGTTATTAATTAAAAATGCCGGGGAAGTTGTCAGTAAAGAGCAAATAAGTGAAGAAGTGCTAGGCAGGCGCTTAGCTTCGTTCGACCGCTCAATTGATATGCACGTTAGCAATATTCGTAAAAAAATAGCTGAGCATATTCAAGGCGAGCGAATAAAAACAATGCGAGGAACAGGTTATGTCTTCATCCAAGGTGAGTAACAAACATTACTTTGCATGGCTAAAGCACCCTCGACATTATTTATTTTTTAAAATATTTATTTGGTTTTGGCTAACAATAACGGGCACGGTGGCTGCGCTTATATTTTTAAGCAACATTACGGCAATTAATGCAGTAAGCACCGAGCCTTTGCGGGGGCCAATGAAAAAAAACCTAATTTATACTGCCAAAAGCATTGAGCGAAGCGCCACTAAACACAAACGCACCCTTGCTGATGTTTTATCGCACCCTAGGCTTTCAAAACGAAAAATTTTATTTTTAGGCGCGGCACAACCCGAAGACGCATTAAGCAATAAAGAGATCCCCGCTGAAATAGATTTAAACTTACTTAGCTTTAGTCAAAACTTGGCGCCACAGGTCATTTTTACCGAAAAATACCAAGCTTTCGGCCCTGTTAATATTAGTGTGCCAGAGGGGCAGTTTTACCTCTACGAAATAGACATTAACCACCAACCTCCTTTGCTCATGCGCTTCAAGTTAATGCCGAATTGGATGAAAGTACTCGTGGCTATTTTTGCCTCTTTAATCCTGAGTTTTATTTTTAGCCGCAATTTAATCGCCCCAATTAACAGCCTTAAAAAAGCAGCTATAAAACTTTCATCTGGCGATTTGTCAGCGCGAGTTGCCATACCTGCAAGCAGAAAAGACGAGTTAGGGGTACTTGGGCGCGACTTTAACAGCATGGCTAATCAGCTTGAGCAACTTATTAGTGCCCAAAAGCGCTTACTGGCTGATATATCTCATGAGTTACGCTCCCCGCTTACGCGTTTAAAAATGGCAACAGGCCTTGCACAAATGCAAGCCAACGAGGCAAGCCAATCGTATTTATTACGTATAGAAAAAGAAGCAAACCAGCTTGATAAAATGATTGCTGACGTGCTGCAAGTGTCGCGTTTAGAAGCGCAAAGCCAAACTCTGTCACAGCAAAAGCAATCGTTAAAAGATATAGTAGAGCACGTATTAAACGATGCGCAGTTTGAAGCCAAGCAAAATACTAAAACACTTACTTTTAGTGGCAATGCCGATGTAATGCTAAGCTGCGATGAATCATTAATTGCCAGCGCACTCGAAAACCTATTACGTAACGCAATAAAATACGCGCACAGCAACATTAGCTTTAACGTACACTATAACAACCAAATCTATATAGAGATTTGCGACGATGGCCCTGGCGTTCCAAATGAGCAACTGAGCAAGCTTTGTGAGCCCTTTTTTAGGCAATCTGATGCTCGCGACAGAGTAAGTGGCGGCACAGGGCTTGGCTTAGCTATCGCTAAAAATGCTATTATTGCCCACGGCGGTAGTTTAGCGCTATCTAATAAAGAAAAAGGCGGGCTTTGTGCCAATATCACCCTGCCACTAATTAAAGAGTAAACATGTTTTACAGTACCGAATCAGCGCTTGAAAGTAACCAAGCACGCATTAATCACTTTTACGAAAATGTACTTAATAAAAACTATTTTAATGCATCTGAAGGTAAACTGTTTTTTGCTTACGCAGTGCCAGAAACAGCTAACACTGCCATAGTAATTAGCTCTGGGCGCATAGAAGGGCTTGAAAAATACAAAGAGCTACTGTGGGAGCTTTACACGAATAACTATGCGGTATTTATAGCCGACCACCAAGGGCAAGGCCGCTCGTATCGACCGTTAAAAAATAAGCACAAAGGGTATGTAAAACGCTTTAGTGACTACAGTGCCGACTTAGATTTATTTAACCAACATATTGTAAATAAACACTGGCAAGGCAAAAAAATATTATTAGCCCACTCTATGGGCGGCGCTATAGCGTACGATTATTTTGCAAATTACCCGCATACTTTCAGCGGTGCGTTTTTATCTGCGCCCATGTTTGATATTTACACTAAAGGTATTCCTAAACCGGTAGCTAAATTTATAGCCCGCGCCGCCACAAAGCTCGGTTTTGGCTACAGTTATGCGCTAGGGCAAAACGATTACAACCCAGAAGAATTTGCGCTTAATACCTTAACCAGCAGCCAAGTGCGGTACAACCTCTTTAGGCTCACTTATCAACAACAGCCACTTTTACAGTTAGGCGGCGTTACATATGGCTGGTTAAATGCAAGCTTTGCTTTTATGTCTGCCGTGGATACCCACACAATCAACCTCCCTATTTTTATTGCCAGCGCACAAAACGATGAAGTGGTTGATAACAACGCGCAACAAAAGCTCGTAAATAGGCTCCCTAACGCCGAGCTGAAAAGCTTTGCAGGGGCTAAGCACGAGCTATTGTTTGAACGCGACGAAATTAGAAAACCTGTGCTTATGCGCTTGTATCAGTTTTGTTCTTCGTTTGATACTTAGGTACCACCGAAAGCGGATCTAGATGAATTAAAATATCAACCTCAGAGTCAAAGCGCTCGGCAAGCGCCTTTTCTACATCGTCAGCCACATTGTGGGCACGTATTAAACTTAAATGATCATCAAGCTCTAAGTGCATTTGCATAAACTTAATTTTACCGCCTTGGCGAGTGCGAATATCATGTACACCGTGTACATCTTTATGTGCGTTAGCAATATCTAAAATACTTTGCTTTTCATCATCTGGGAGTTCTTTATCCATAAGATGATCGGCACTCTCACACGCAATATCCCAACTGTTATAAAGTAAGTAACCGGCAACGCCTATAGCAAACAGCGGATCTGCGTATAACACCCCATAGTACGAGAGCAAAATAGCAAGTAATACCGCCGCATTTAAAATTAAATCCCCTTTGTAATGCACCGAGTCTGCTTTAATAGCGATGGATTCGGTATGCTTAACCACTTTGATCTGAAAAAACACAATCACTAACGTACAAGCAATAGCAAATATACTCACCCACACACCTAACAGTGAATGACTAAGCACAATTGGGTTAAATAATCGCTCAATACCGTGAAACGCCAATAAGCACCCCGACCCTGCTATAAACGCAGCCTGGCCAAGTCCGGCTAGGGCTTCTGCTTTGCCATGACCAAAACGGTGATCGTCATCTGCTGGGCGCAGTGCATACCCTAGCACTAAAAAGCTCATGGCAGTGGCGGTAATATCCATTAATGAATCGGTTAATGAGCCAAGCATAGAGGCTGAACCCGATGCCAACCATGCCCAGGTTTTAGCGGCTATCATTAAGCTAACCATAACCATGGTAACTATGCTTGATGTTTTAACCCAAAATTCGTAACTACGGTGATGCACGTTAATATTCACTACTTGCGGTATTCAATGGCGCGAGTATATCATTTTTTTTAACGGTTTCGTGTATACTGCCACTCGTCAAATTATAGATTAATAGAAAGGCGCATTATGCTGGATATCGTTTTATATCAACCTGAAATTCCACCAAATACAGGAAATATCATACGCTTGTGTGCAAACACAGGTTACTCATTGCATTTAATTGAGCCATTAGGTTTTGAGTGGGACGATAAGCGAGTAAAACGTGCCGGGCTAGATTACCACGAGTTTAGTAACGTACAGCGCCATGCCTCGTTTGAAGCCTACCTTGAAAAGTGCCAACCTAAAAAAGTGTATGCATGCACCACTAAAGGCAGCCAGTTTCATCATGAGGCCAGTTACCAAGCAGGTGATTGCTTGGTGTTTGGGCCAGAAACTCGCGGCCTCCCCGATGAGATGATTCAAGCGCTGCCTAACGATCAGCGTGTGCGCATTCCTATGCAGCCCAATAGCCGTAGTATGAACCTATCTAACGCAGTGGCGGTATTCGTTTATGAATCTTGGCGCCAGCTAGGCTTTCCTAACGCGCAATAAGCACCTTGTACCAAACAATAAAAAACCGACATAGCGTCGGTTTTTTAATAGCAAAGCAAGTTCATGCTTTTAATAAAGTGAGCATTATATGCTCACTTTATTCGGCGCGCTGCTCTCGGCCTAATAGTGCCATGGCGGCTTCTTTCATATCTTTATTTTCATAAAGTACTTTATAAATTTGCTCAGTAATAGGCATTTCTACACCGGCGCGTTGTGCTAATAAATACACTTCTTTTGTGTTTCTAAAGCCTTCAACAACTTGCCCTATAGACTCAATTGCAGCATCAACCCCTTCACCTTTACCTAATGCCAAACCAAAGCGACGGTTGCGCGATTGATTGTCGGTACATGTTAAGATTAAATCGCCAAGTCCGGCCATACCCATAAAGGTTTCTTGCTTTGCACCTAAGGCACACCCTAAGCGCGTTAGCTCAGCTAAGCCGCGAGTGATCAGTGCAGTACGCGCATTAGCACCAAAGCCCACCCCATCAGACATACCTGCACCAATGGCTATTACGTTTTTAACCGCGCCACCTAACTGAATGCCAATAAAGTCATCGTTGTTATACACGCGGAACGAGCGCCCACAATGGAGTAAATCTGCAAGTTGTTGCGCAAACTCCGTTGAGGTAGCCGACACCGATATCGCAGTAGGTAGCCCTATTGCCATTTCTTTTGCAAAGGTTGGCCCTGATAAAACCGCAAGCGGCATCTCATCACCTAGTTCCTGCAGGGCAACCTCTTGTAACAAGCGACCAGTATTTGGCTCAAGCCCTTTTGTTGCCCACGCAACTTGCGCACCTTCAACCAGCGCAGGTTTAATTTGCTGCAATGTATCTGCAAAGGCATGGCTTGGCACAACCACAAGTACAATGGCACTGCTGGCTACGGCTTGTTGTAAATCGGCTTGTAATAAAAGAGTGTCGGGGAATGGTACATCAGGAAGGTAACGTTGATTTTTCCGCTCAGCTGCAAGCGTGGCAACGTCGTCGCTATTGCGACCCCAAAGTGTCACTTGGTGACCATTTCGGGCTAAGCAAATAGCAAGAGCGGTGCCGTAAGACCCCGCTCCTAATACAGTAACAGCTGAAGTTGCTGTACTCATAAATTATGCGTCTGCTGAAACCTGCTCAGCTTGCGCAGTACGTTGTTGCATGTATTGTGCAAATAACGCATCAAAGTTCACTGGCGCAAGGTTAAGCTGTGGGAAAGTACCCCGGTTAACAAGATTAGATACGGCTTCACGCGCGTATGGGAATAACACGTTAGGGCAGTATGCACCTAGCATATGTGCTAGTTGTACTTCTTCAAGCTCACCAACTGTAAAAATACCGGCTTGCTGAATTTCACATAAAAACGCAGTTTCTTCACCAATAGAAGCAGTAACCGTTAATGCTAAAACCACTTCAAACACACCTTCGTCTAGCTTATTAGAGCGCGTGTCTAGGTCTAGCTTAACTTCTGGCGTCCATTCTTTTTGAAAAATCGCAGGCGAGTTAGGCGTTTCAAACGATACATCTTTAGTGTAAATACGTTGAATAGTAAATTGTGCGCCACCTTCTTGTGCTGCTGCGTTTTGATTTTCTTCGTTCATTGTGCTTCCTACGTGTTAGTTTTTATAATTAAAATTAAGCATTTAGCTTAGCGTCAAGTTTACCTTGCGCTTCAATAGCCATCATGTCGTCGCAGCCACCGATATGTTCATCATTAATAAAAATTTGCGGTACTGTGCTTGCGCCACCTGCTTTAGCAATCATTTCATCGCGAAGCTCTGGTTGAACACCAATATCAATATTTGTGTACTCAACGCCTTTACTGTTTAAGAGTGCAAGAGCACGTTGGCAAAATGGACAGTACGCTTTGGTGTATAAAACAACATTACTCATAATAAATCCTCTATCGGTACTACTAAACTGATTAGCGACCTGTTGTAGTTGGAAGGCTGGCAGATTGCCACGACCCCATACCACCTGATAATACATAAACCGATTCAAAGCCTGCTTTATGCATTGCATTAGCAATACCTTGAGCAGTCATGCCTGTGGCACATACTAGTATAATGGGTTTGCTCTTGTGCTTTTCAAGGCTTGAAAAGTCAGATTGTTTTGCTTTTTCAGGGCTTAAGTGTTCAGCACCCGCAATACGACCTGCGTTAAATTCTTTTTGAGCACGAATATCAACTACTTTGCCATCTTCACGATTAATAAGAAGTGTTAATTGCTGTGGGTTTATTTGTCTCACTGCTGAAAACTTGCTCTTTATCCAGCCGCTTACAATAAGGAATACAAGACCAACCCAAGCTAGGCTTAAAATAGGATGATTTGTAATAAATTCAATATATTGATCCATTCTACTTCCACTATGAAATTATGTTCTAAATCTAGGGGCGTGTTGGCCTTTGTGGATTGAAATTTGTTCAATCTAGGGGCGATTAAATCGCGGCGCGAGATTTGTAACCTAGTGGGCTAAGTAAAAACCAAGCAAA